>NZ_JBIVKJ010000009.1:174679-178915 GCF_044750705.1 Kitasatospora sp. NPDC088783 | reverse complement strand
TGGCGGCGGTGAGACGACCCCGCCCGCCGGTGGCGGCGGTGAGACGACCCCGCCCGCCGGTGGCGGCGGTGAGACGACCCCGCCCGCCGGTGGCGGCGGTGAGACGACCCCGCCCGCCGGTGGCGGTAAGGGCGTCACCCCGGTCGGCGACAAGGGCGGCAGCACCGAGGCGCCCAGCTCCGCGGCGACCGGCACCCCCGACAAGGCCGTGCAGGCGTCCCTGGCTTCGACGGGCCCGGGCGACGTCGTGCCGCTGGCGCTCACCGCCCTCGGACTCCTCGCCGGCGGTGCCATCGCCTTCGGCGCCGGCCACCACCGCAGCCGCGCCTCGCGCGGTGAGTCCGACGCCTCGGCCTGACCCCATCCAGCAGCCAACAGGCCAGGTCGAGGCTGACCTTGACGGCCCTGGCAGTCCCGACAGGGAGGAAGCACATGGCACTGCGAACGTCGGGACCCAGGGCCCCCCGAGCGGAAACCGGGTGCAGCACCCGGACCCGGCACGCCACCAGGCTGGCCACGGCGGCACTCGTCATCGCGTCGACGGCGCTCCTCGCGAGCTGCACCGAGCATCGGCCCGGTCCTGCCCCCACCGAGCCGGTCCCGATTCCCACATTCTCCTCGGGCGCGAGCGGCAGGGAACTGCCCATCTCGGCATATATGCTGACGTCCCGCCAGTCCGCGCAGCTCGACTGGGTCCGCCTGGCCGCCACCGGGGCGTGCATGAAGCGCTACGGCCAGCAGTTCCCTGTTCCGGCCAGGCCCGCGAACTGGGACACGGCTGGCAGCACCTACGACATGATGCCCCGCCGGTACGGCGTCGCCGATCCGGAACAGGCCCACAAGTTCGGCTACCACCTGCCGTACGAGAGCGACTCGGCATCCGCCGCACCGTCGCCTCAGGCCATCAACCAACTGCCCGAGGACGCCCGCGTCGTCCTTCTCGGACTCGACCCCAAGACCGGCGAGCGCGTCACGGAACTCCATGGCAAGCAGCTTCCCGAGCAGGGCTGCCTCGGTGAGTTCGACAGGCTCCTGCCTGGCGCGGACGGCGGCCCGATGGGGCCCGGCAGCGGCGGAGAAGGAATCGTCACCCAGATCAAGGCGAAGAGCTGGTCCGACGCGAAGGCGGATCAGCGGGTGGTGGCCGCTGCGGCCGCTTGGTCGACCTGTATGGCCCGCCACGGCTACTCGTTCACCGACCCGATGGAGGCACCGGCGAACCTCCCCTCGATGAGCGAGTCGACGGCCAGCCCCGACGAGATCCACCAGGCGGACGCCGATGTGGCCTGCAAGGCAGAGGCCAACATCACCGGGATTTGGTTCGCAACCGAAACCGACCTGCAGAACAAGGCCATCAACGCCAATGCCGAGGCGCTGCAGAAGGTCAAGGCGACTCTCGAGGCCGAGAGCGCCGAACTCCAGAAGCTGGTCAGCCGCGACTGGACCACGACTGCCTGAGCAGCCCCAGAGCTCGAGCTCCCAGACAAGGCGGGCACAGGGCGCATGACGGTGCCCGCCACCATCCGAAGCAACTCGCACCGACCGAAGGGACCAGCATCGTGAACCGTCTCACCCGCCGCCTGGCGACCTCGGCGGCCGTCGGCACGATCGCCGCGGCCAGCCTCCTGACCGGTGTCGGTCAGGCCAGCGCTTCGAGCACGACCGTCAACGGCTGGAGCACCTGGAGCAACCCCGTCCGTTGCAAGGACTCCAACGGGGCCACCGTCACCATGTGCCTCTACTACAGCCCCAACGCCGCTGGCGCGTTCACCATGGGGTACAGCATGTACGACAGCACCATCAGCGAGACCTTCTGGAAGACCGACTACATCGGCTCCGCCGGCTACGGCCAGGCCGTCCGCAACAACGCCGCCTCGGTCGAGAACGCCGGCTACAGCACTCTCGGCGTCTGGGTGTCGCCCTGGTTCACCGGCGACTCCAACCTCATCCCGGGCGGCCGCGGCGGCAACCTCACCCCCCGTCTCCGCAACAACGAGGCCAGCTGGGGCTTCATCGGCTCGCTGCCCGGCTCGCCGGTCCTGCGCCTCGACTGATCCTTCGTCCGCCGGGCGTAACCCCGGCATGCACCACGATCCCAGGTTGCCCCCGACACCGTCGGGGGCAACCCCCCCCTGTTGTTCGGAGAGGCGGCAATGGCACCTGACCGCGGCGTACTTCTTGTCCTCGGCCCTGTGCCGCACGCCGTACAGGACAACCTCCTGCACGGCGCAGCGCAGGAACTCCCGGTTGTCCTCCTCAACGACCAGCTGCCCACCTGGGAGAGGGCGCACATCGCAGGACACATGCGGTGCGACGTTCACGACGACCGGGCCCTGGCAGAGGCAGTAACCACCTTCCGCTCGCGATTCCCGATCGCCGGCATCACCACCTGGAACGAAGAGTGCACGCATGCGGCGGCGGCAGTGGCGCGCCGCCTCGGACTTCCGGGACCTTCACCGAAGTCGGTGGGCCGTTCCCTTGACCGGTCGCTGAGCGCTGCTGCCCTGGTTGCGGCAGGTGTGCCGTGCCGCGCGTCGGTGCACACGGGCGGCGTGGAGTTCGCGCGGACGGCAGCAGCACGGTTCGGCTATCCGGTTCTCGTGGAGCGGGTCGGAAGCGTCGACGGGCCGGTGCGGGCCGACAACGAGGAGCAGCTCCTGCGGACGTGGGCGTTTCTGGCATCGGCCCCGGATGACACACCCGGCACCGATCGGCGCGTCTTGGTCTCGCAGTGTCTGGAGGGGGAGGTCGTGACGGTGGATGTCGCAGTCCGCAGCAAGGCAGGGGCAGTCGCTGCGATCGCCTTGACCCGGCACCGGACCGTCGACGTAGGGCGAGCGCGCTGCATGGAGCTTAGTGTCTCCGCGGACGATCCTCTGCTGGAGGACCTCGCGCCGTTGGCAGTCCGCGCCGTCTGGGCACTGGGACTGCGAAGGACGCTGTGCAGCGTCGACCTCGTACTCACGGGCAGGGGGCCGAAGATTCTGCGGGTGACCTCGCGGGTCGCCGCAGGGCTCGGCCCGTATCTCGTGTTCTTGGCCACGGGGGTGAGCCTCGGCAGGGAGAGCGCGGCGGTTGCCTGCGGGTCCGGGGCGCGGACCGCCGGGGGAGCTGCCAGCGGTGCCGCGGCCGCGCGGATCTTCCGTCCTGGAAGCGAACCACTCGTTCGCGGTGGTGAGCGGCGGGTGCCGATCGGGATGCCGTGGCTTCGCAGGTACCTCCTGCTCGGTGATCCGGCAGGGCCTCAGGAATCCCGCCGCTCGGCTACCGCCACAGAGCAAGCCGAGGGTCTCAGTTTCGCTGTGGTCGTGGCGGACTCGCTGGAGCAGGCCCGTGATCGGCTTGCCGTGGCGGCTGCCCGGATGGTTGCCTGACGGCCCGGTCCGGATCCGGACCGGGTGGCGCAGCGTCTGTTGGTCGGCCGGGCCTACAGCGTGAACGCCGGGCACTTGCTCCAGCGGTGTTCGCTGTGGACCAGCTTGAAGGGGCCGTCGCAGGAGGTGCACAGGAGATTGCCGGTGGCCCTGTCGGGTGCAGCGCAGCGGAGGTTGTCGCACACGCCGCACACCGTGGGTGCGCCGGGGGCGACCTGGATGATCAGGCGGTCTCCGGGCGCGGGAGGCTTGAGGAATGCCAGGCGCCCCAGGCACTCGTAGGCGGCGCTGCCCTCTTCGACGAAGAGTTCGGTGCTGACCGTGCCGTCGACGTGGTGCACGGTGAAGTTCTCGGTGTTCCAGCGGCAGTATCCGTAGTACTCATCGAGCTCTCCGTCGATGAGGATTCGGCTGGCCGGCGCGTCGGAGCGCAGTTCCGACAGGTTGTCAGGGCGGGCGAGCTCGATGCGCAGAAGGCGGGGGAGGTCTCTGCGCAGGAGTGCCGTCTGGGCGGCATCGATCAGCGCGCGGAGCGTATTGAGCGCGCCGAGGGCCTGGCGGATGACGGCCTGGGTGATGCGCCGGTGGATCTGCGGAATGGATGAGGGCAGGGCGTCGATGAACAGGGCGGACCTCCTTCTGCGGGGGACGGGGATTCGGTCCGGTCGGCGGTGGGTGGTCGCGCGTCGTGTCGTGGCGGGTCAGATCGCGAATGGGAGAAACGGTTGGTGGGGGCCCCCCCCCGGGGGGCGCCCCCCCCCGCTGCCCGGGGGGGGGGGCCCCCCCCCCGCATGATATAATAATTTTAACCCCAATGGGGGGTTTTGGCGGTGCCGTGGGGGGGGGGTTTTTTAGGTACCGG
>NZ_JBIVKJ010000009.1:13571-174672 GCF_044750705.1 Kitasatospora sp. NPDC088783 | reverse complement strand
ACGGGGGGGGGGGGGTGGGGGGGGGGGGGGGGGGGGGGGGGGGGGGGGGGGGGGGGGGGGGTGGGGTGGGGGTGGGGGGGGGGGGGGGGGGCCGCCCCCCGGGGGGGGGCCCCCACCAACCGTTTCCCGAGGATGGGAGCCCACCACCCGAATTCTTATATAAGTGTACCACACTTGGCTCGTTTTCGCAGTTCAGATGCGGTGTGAAGTTATCGGATCCGGTCTTGGGATGTTTCCGGTCAGACGAGTTTCTCCGGGTTGAACGCCCTCTTGGTTTCCTTGGCGAACTGGGCGAGCGAACCGCAGAGGTAGAAGGCCCGACCGAGCTCGTCGAGGCCCGAACCTGTCCTGTAGGCGTAGAGCACCGGGATGTCTTGCGCGCGATCTTTGCCGGAGTGCCAGGTATTGACCGTTTCGTACTTGACGGCGAAGGCGATGGCCACGTGCGGGAGGTAGAAGCGGTAGTCGCCGGTCGGGTCGATCGTGGGGTTCAGGGGGAGCCACCGCTTCAGGCGGTGCTCGACCGGCGTGCCGGTCCGGTCCATGGCGGCGTCGGTGGGCTGGCCGCTGTGGTCCAGGCAGCCGACGGCTTTCCCGAAAGCAATGATCCCGGGCTTGGGGTAGATCTTCGGCCGGGTCCGGTGGAGCGGGGCTCCGTACTGCTGCAGGATACCGGCCTTGTCCCAACGAGCGGCCGTGGCCGGGGAGACGCCGAGATACTTGGTGATCTCGGGGAGGCTCATACCGTCGGTTGCGGTGGGTTCCATGTCAGCCCTTCACGAAGTTCGTATGAGTGTACCGACGAGGGCCGGCGCGCCGTTGGCGGCAGACGGGTGGGGGCCGGCTTTGCCGTTTCCGGGCGGGGCCTGTCGGGAGGGGGTCTACCGGCCGGCGAGTGCAGGGGGCTCGCCCTGGGCGCGCGGCTGTTGGGCGACCAGGGCCCCGAAGACGACGAGGCGCCCGCGGGCGCTGAATTCTGGGGTGCACGTAGTCATCGTGAGGTACCGGCCGGAGGTGGTGAACGGTGAGCCATGCGGCACCGGTTCGAGAACGGAGACGTCGTCGGGGTCGGTTTCCGGAATGGACCCGGCGACCTGGTAGGTGAAGTAGGTCTCCGCTGTCTCGACGACGACCAGGTCGCCGGCCTTGAGCTTCCCCAGTTGACGGAACGGCTCGCCGTGGGTGGTGCGGTGCGCTGCCACGGCGAAGTTGCCGGCCGGGTCGGCAGGCAGGGCCGTGCCGCCGTAGTGGCCGACGAGTCCGCGGTCCAGGACGTCCTTCTTCCCGGTGCCCTCGGCAATCGGGTAGGTGATGCCGATGCTGGGCACGTGAAGGATCGCGAAGCCCTCGCCGGGGGAGAACGAGGACCTGAGGCTGGTACCGGGGGACGGGTCGCGCCACTGCTGCTGGAGTTCGACCAGGGTGTGCTCGGCGGAGGCTTCGGCCTCGACGTTGGTCCACCACAGCAGGTGAACGAGGTAGGCCACGATCACGAGGCCCAGCAGGACGGATGTTCCGCCGAGGGCTCGCAGCCACCGGTGGCGGCTTGTGGCCGCGAGCCCCGAACGGGGGCTGTCGTCGGAGGCCGTGGTGGAAGAGGGGCGGGTCGGGGCGTCAGCAGGGCGGCTCAAGGAAGGCATGTCACAGGTCCAGTGTGTAGAGGGCGGTCCGCGGCAGGGCGCTTGAACGGTCGACCGCATGAGGGGGACCCTGCGGGCGGCCTGCCGTGTGCGTGCCGGGGGCTGGGTTCGAAGCAGCCCGGGGCCGGGGCGGTCGTGGCCGGTGCCGCCCTGGTGGGTTGCGAGCGGCACTCCGTTGGCGAGGACGGCCGTGGGCGAAGGAGTCGGTGGATGGGCAGGTGCCGACTGCGGCGCTCAGCGGCGGAGTTCTGCCTGGTGGAGGTATGCGAGGTGCTCAGACCGGTGTGCTCGCGCGTGCTGGGCGGCGCGCCGCCGGAGATTCATGCCGCTGCGACTTCCACGATCACCGAGACGCAGATGCCGCACAGCACCTTCTCGACGACGATTTGCGAGATGTCCGACTCGAAGGAGACTTCTGCTTCGCACACCAGGCAGGTCAGGTGGAGAAGACGCCGCATCTGCATGGCCGTGAGAAGGCGCGCCGAAGCGAGGTAGTGGGGCTCGCCCACGCCGGCCACGAACAGCCGGAACAGCGTCCCGTCGCCGAGGGAGGTGATCTGTTCGACCCTGCACAGTCTCGGGTTCTTCTCCCCGGGGAAGGTGAAGAGGTCTCCGGCGCGCAACTGGGCGGGCAGGACAGCGGGTTCGGCCGCGGTGGCGAAGATCAGCGGGTTCACGGAACGGGAGCCTCCAGTCGAAGTGCGGTTCGGTCCCTCCGGCGGCGAGCACCGTGCGCGGGGAGCGAGCAGGCGTGAGCCTGCCGAGACGTGACGGGCAGGACACGGGGCCGTGGCCGGAAGGCGGCGGCGCGCGGCCGGCGCCGCCGCAGGGGGTTGGTGGGGAACATGCGCTGCAGCCCGCTCTCGTCGGTACTGGGACGAGAAGAATCATGCAGCCGGCGGCCTGTGGACAGTGACTGCCGTCTTCGGTCGAGCTGGGGCCAGGATCGCCTCGGGCTGCGTCGGCGGTTGCTGGTGCATACCGCTGCCGCGAGGTGGAGGGCCGGTTGGGCCTCGCGTGTCGTACCGGGCTCCGCGGCGCACGATCGGCTCCGGGACGGATCCTACTGGGCGGGCTCGGCCCCGCCGGGGGCGCCGATTGCGTCGGCCGCCTGTCGGTACCACCCGAGCGGCACTGCGACCGCGCGCAGGGTGCCGTGGTAGGTGATGCCGGTCGCACGAGAGCCGCCTCTGGCCATGCTGATGACCGCAGAGATGGAGTTCTTCGCATCGTTCGAGGTGAGCGATTCGGAGACCGGCCAGGTGACCAACGGCCAGTCGTTCACTGCCGCACACGCCTGCTCGTACCAGTTCGGCGGAACGAGTACGACATGGGGCGTGGCGCTGCGGCGGGTCACTCCGACAGCCCGGCCACCGAAGAACACGTACTCGATTGTTGCTGCCCAGGCGTTCCGGACCGCGTTGGCGGGGTGCATCTCCATGCCGTGCATCGTACGGAGCTGCCGAAAGCAGCGAAAATCGCGTGAACACAGAAAGTGACGAGAGTATGGAAACTGCCGAAACTGCTGAAATTGTCGAAACTGTTGAAAGTTCCGAAAATTCCATGTAGTCTCTCTGCGCCGAGTGAGGTGTCCTGGCGCGGCAACTTCGCATCAGCAGCGCCTTGTTGATGAATCCGCACCGCAGTCTCGGTGCTCCCGCCGTGCCGGCCCCGCCGCCAACTACCCACGGGCTGCCCAACGGCCGATCGCTCCAAGCCGGCATGCCGGACCGCAACGGGCGCCCGGCCCCATCCACCTGAGAGGTCGCCATGTTCGAACCGGTTGCCGCGGCAAGCAGCAGCACTGGCCTGCCCGCTCGTGCGGTCGCGGTGCCTGCGCATCTCACTCGCGCAACGATGCGCGACGTCCTCGGTACCGCCCGCGCCACCGCCCAGCGGTACGCGGACCTCGGCCTTCTGGCGGGGACCGGTCGCCGCTAGAACCCCGCGCCCGCACTAGCCATCCCTTCCCCGACTGCCTCCGCGGTGCCTGCCTGACAGCACGCCAGGGCGGGAGCCAAGGGCGTCACCTCGGAGCCACCTCATGACCACCACGGATGCCCGCATGCAGGTCCCTGACGCCACCAGGGCCCTCCTTCTGCCTGTGCAGCCTCACGCCGAGACCGGGCCGATGCGCCTTGGGGCGGGGGGAGTGCAGGCAGACGCGGCCCAAGGGGCGGCAGCCGGTGACTGGGCTATGGCTGCCGAGGGCCTCCTGGTCGAACACCGGGAAGCCCTGCACGGACAGGTCGAGACGCTCGGAGCCCACATCGCCGAGCAACTCCAGGCGTTCGCCGACCGGGCATCCGAACTGCTCGCTGGTGCCAGAGAAGAGGCTGCGGCAGCAGAAACGTTCCTCCGAAGCGCGGAGGAGAGCGCCGCCGCCATCAGGGCGGCGGCGCACGCGGACGCGGAGCGGGTCACAGCCGCCGCGGCCAGGGCCGCCGAGGCCGATGCGGCGGCCCTGGCCGCGGCGGCCCAAGTCCAGGCCGAGAAGATCGCGCAAGATGCCGAGGCCAAGAGGAACACCGCAGCTGCAGAGCGGGCTCGAGCAGATGAGCGCATCAACGCCGCCGACGAGTCGCGCAGGACGGCCGAGCGGCGAATCGCAGAGGCGGAGAAGGCCGAGGCGCGGAGCGCGGCGCGTGAGGCGCGTACGGACCGCGCCCTGCCGCGTCTCGCTCTCGCGACCATCATCATCCTCACGTCCACCGGCGAGTTCGAACTCGCCAAGCTCGTCGGCTGGCCGTGGTGGCTCGCATGGGCTTTCCCGGTGGCCATCGACAGCTACGTGGTGGCGGCCTTCCGCAAGCACCGCGACGACCGAGCCGCAGTGATGCTCATGGTCGCGCTGATGGCTGTCTCCCATCTGGCCGGTGCCAACGTGATCGCCACCGACCGGGTCGTGGTGGACGGCATCGTCGAACACCACACGCAGGCGTGGCTGATCGCGGCGGTCCCCAGCATCCTGCCGATCGTCCTGATGCGGGTCCACGTCCTGCTGAGGCCGCTGCCGCAGACAGCGAAGGAGCAACTCCCCGCCGGCCGCACCGCCGCAGCCACGCCCCGCCAGTTCCCTGTCGAGCCCCCGATGCCTGAACAGTCCGCTCCGCGCCGCCCACCCGCGCCCCAACCCAGCGCCGCCCAGACCCCTGCGGTGCCGGCGAAGGCCAAGCTTCACACGACGGCCGGCGCCCGCGGCCAGCAGCAGCCGGCCCCGCAGGCTCCCCGGGGCCGGCCTGCCGGGAGAGGACGGCACTTCCGGGCTCCGGAGCACATCGCAGCGGTCCGCGCCCGGATCCAGGCCGACCTGGACGCCAGGCGCAAGCCCAGCCCTTCGACGATCGCCAGCGAGTTCGAGGAGGACCCGGAGTGGGTCCGCAACCAGATCAGGGCCGCCACCAAGTAGGCGGCTCTGACCACCGAGAGCGCCGAGCACTTCGACACGACATCTCGATCAGGGACAGGAGTTGAACCATGGCCGAGGACGAATCCGCAACCGGCACGGAGCCGGCGGCGACTCCTGCGGCTGACACCGCTGCTGAGACGCCCCAACAAGACCGGACGCCCAAACCCCGAGTCTCCAAGATCCGCAGGCCGTACATGTGGGACCGCACCCGCGGCCCCGTCCCCCAGGGCACACCGTCTCCCGCGAGCGAGGCACCTTCCGAGCCGCCTGCCCCCGCCGCGGCAACTGGTGACTCCGGCCAGCAGGCCGACAACGCTCAGGAGAATCCGGTCGGCAGGGAAACAGCCCCGGCCGCCCCCGAGGAGGAAGCAAAGGAGGCCGGCCGGGACGAGGAGGACCCGGTCGAACCGCTAGTGTTCGCGCTCGCGAAGCGCCACGCCCTCTTCAAGCGGCTGCGGCCCGATCCGCCGCCACCCGCTCCGGAGACCGTCGAAGCCCACACCGAGCAGGACACGACGATCCACGTCGTCGTCTCCGACTCACGGGCGCGCTACGACGCGGCAGTCGACGATCTGGCGGAGGGCATCAGCGAGGAGCGGAAGGCGAGGTACCGCAAGCTCGCCGCCTTCCTGCTCGGGAGTTCCATCGGCTACTCCCTACAACTGGGGCGGGTCCTGTCCGCCAGCATGACCGCCGTCGCCCACACCAACCCGACGGGCGGGGCGCTCCTCGCCTGGGCCTACGCAGCCGCCGGGTCCGTCCTCGACTACGGCCTGCGCTTCGGCCGCCCCGCCTCGGACTTCCACACGCCGGGCAGCTGGCTGTACCTGGTCCTGATCCGGGTCCCCCTCTCCACTGCTGTCGTCGTGCTCTTCCTGACCCCCCTCGACCACGCCTGACCAAGGAACAAGGACCCTTCGCCATGACCCACCTCGCCCTCACCCCACTCGCCGAAGGCAGCACCGGAATCGGCAAGCAACTGGGCGCCTCCATAGGCTCGGGCGGCTTCGCACTCGTCATCACGGTGTACCTCATCGCCGGACTCTGGGGCGGCAGCCGCATCAAGATCCGCCCCGGCGCCCGGCCGGTCCTCGGCTACGTCGCGGGTCAGCTGTTCACCACCGCCGGAACGGTCTGGCAGACGCCGGCCGAACTCACCCGGTCGTTCAACGACACGTTCACGAGCCAGGACATGGGCCTCGGCACGATCCTCCCGGGTGCCCTCGCCCTCTGCATCGCCATCGTGATCTACGGGTTCGACAAGCTGCCCCCGTGGCTGGAGGTCTTCCTCGGCATGGCGCTGGTCACCCAGTGCGCGCTCGCCGGCAGTCCCATCGACGTTCCCGGCCGACTCCTGGCCGCTGCCCTGCAGCACATGCTGGGGGTCGGCTAGTGGCTGCCACCGCCTGGATACGCCGTGCCGGCAAGCGCACAGCCTCTCTCGCAACCGGCCTGTGCCGCAGCCTGCGGAACCTCGCTCATGCGTGGTTCCGAAAGCCGTCCATCAGGCGCCCCGAGCCACATTCCCTGCGGCCCTACCTGAGGGTGGGACTGCTGCTGCGCATGACCGCCACCGGCACGCCGGTTCTCGTCCGCCGGATCCGGACCCGGCTGTCCAAGCGCGAAGCGGTGAAGAACGCCGGCACCGCGGTCAATGGGGCGGAGGACGGTGGGGAACCCGCCAAGGACGTGAAGGACGGAACTGCCCGGCCTGCCGGCCGACGCAAGCGACGGGCCGGGGACGTCATCGGCCTGGCGGGATTCAGCGTGCTGCTCCTCGGCTACCCGCTCGTCGTCGCGATGGTGCACCTGGCGAGCGCCATCGCCCGATCCGGAATCGCGATGATCGTCGTGGCGACGTGCGTGCTCGCGTGGGCGGTCGCTGCGACCGCGAACAGCCCCCTGCGGCCCGCAGCCCGCCCTGCGGAGCAGGGAAAGCCCCCTGTGCCGAAGGCGCCGCGGGGACCCTCCCCGGTGGATGACGACGCGGCACTGCTGCGCTGGACCGAGGCGGCCATCGTCGCCGCGTTCCGGCGAGGACGCACCGGTCTCCAGATCATCGAGATGGTCAGCGTGCTCGAGAAGCAAGGCCATAGCGTCACCAAGGAGCACCTGCTCGAGCGCCTGCGCGCCCTGGGTGTACCGGTCCGCGAGGGGCTCGGTGCCGTCATCGACGGGAAGAAGACGACACGGGCAGGGGTACACCACTTGGACCTGGCGGAAAGCCTGCGCCGGCCGCTCCAAGCCGCCCAGCCCGTCCCCGCAGTCCACGACGAGCCCGCGAACCCGGGCAACCGGACGGCGGAATCCGGCGTCTCTGAAACGTAGTTGAGCTACGGTCGGCTGATCCTGTCAGCACGTACGGAGGCTGTGACGATGCACGACCGACCGCACCCGGCCGGAACCACGCACCGGGGCTGCGCCTCCCACTGCTGTTCCTGCTGCCGGGCCCACACCGAGTGCGGGTGCCGGCAGGCCGCGGGCAGCCCGGCCAGGAAGTCGCAGAAGAGCCCGGCCCACCTGGTCTGGCTCTTCGTCATCTGCGCCGGCTACCTCGCGCTCCATTGGCTCGTGAACCTGTTCTGATCCCGGCCGAGGGAGTTGGCGCACAAGCGGCCGGGACCCCGCCCTGCCCGCCCCCCACCCCCTGCCCTCTGGAGAAGACCATGTCCGAACTGCTCCTCACCGCCGCACGTCAGCTGCTCGCCCTCGTGTCGGACGGCTCCGTTCCCGCCGCACTCATCCCGATCACCGCGTGGGCGATGCTGGGGGTGCTCATTCTGGCTCGGCGCCTGGCCCACGGGTCGTCGTTCGGCCAGGTCCTCTACCCGACTCTCACGGTCATCGGCGAGGTCGCCGTCGAGCCTGCCCACTGGCAGGCGGTCACGGCGGGGGTGTGCGGGGTGTGGATCCTGCTGATGAAACTCACGCGACCCTCTTGTTGAACCCGGCGGCCGACATCTCGCCGGCGAGCCATCCAGCCGGGGGAGCCGAATGCGGTAGCGGCTCACGGTGAGTCCGGTCTCGGAACGTCGACCTCCAGGTAGAAGCCCCCGCGTCCACCGTTGTAGAGCAGCGAGCCCCATCCGAGCGGGCCGAGAACTGCCCGGCACTTCTCAAGTGCCTCCTGTGCCCGGTAGCGAACTCCGAGGCCCTGTGGGCCCGTCCAGTGGACACGGACAGAGCCGGCCGGAAGTTCGATGACGAGGTATCCCTCCCGGACGCAGGCACCGGTCTCGTCGACGGCACTCGGGATGATCCCCTCTGCCTCGAGTGCGAAGGCGATCGCCGCTGCAGGCTGGTTCAGTTCCCATGGAGCGGGACGGTCCGGTGCGCCGTGGACGCGTCGGACCTCAAGAACGGCAGCCCAGGTACGGGCCAGTTCCTCTTTCCTCAGGAGGGGATCCGCAGTCACCGGCCGGTTGCCGAAGCATGCGCCGGGCCCGCGGAGCAGGGGCGCGGGTGGTGCTGTGGCGGGCCGGTCCTGGGTGACGTCGGACGCTGCTGCGACTGCCTCCGCGCGGGCTGCCAGGCCTGCCGGGGTCAGGTAGGCGTCTCCGAGTCTGCCGTACCTGGCGGCGAGGCCCGCCTTCAGCAGCGCAGCCACGGCGGCAGGGGAGGCCCGCACGCGACCTGTGACGGGGTCCGCCGCTCCAAGGGCGGCGTGGAGCGGCGAGTTCGTGTGCGTCGGGGAGTGGTCGCTCATGCGCTGCTGTCCTGGGGGTGAGGGTCGGGTCGGCTCAGCGGCAAGCCTGCCGGAGCCATGGGAAGGACGCCGGAGCGCCTGGTGCCGGTTCGGCGCGGTCCCTGGGCCGCGGGTGACAGGAGGTCCGGCAGCGTCGGGCGTGCTGCCGCCCTGCCCCAGCGCGACTTGCCCGCGGGGGAGGCTGCCGGGCCGCAGCTGGCGGCTGTTGCCGGTCAGTACTTCGGGGCGTAGCCGGCTTCGGCTCGTTCGGCCTCCGTCTCGCCTCCCCAGGTGCCCCACCGACGTTCCTCCCGGGCCCTCTGCCGGCAGCTCACCTGCAGGAAGCACGTCGAACAGACTCCCTTGGCGAAGGCCTCGTCCTTGGCGTCGGTGCTGTGGAACATCTCCGGGTCGGTTTCGGCGCAGGGCAGCATGTCGGCAGTCACCTGCTGGTCGTGGTGGTCGAGAAAGTTCACAGCTCATCCTTCGGTGGTGGTCGGGCGTTTCGGGTCGCCGAGGAGGCGGGGGCCGGAGGCGCGCCGGGCAGAACCTCCAGCGCGGGTGTTGCCGGTGCGGCCAGCGCCGAGAAAGCGGGCGAAGTCCTCTTCCGGTTCGCGCATGGACGGCTTGCGGTGCACCCGGTTCTGGCGTTCGACTGCTGTTGCGATCAGATGGTTGGTCGGCGCGCAGCTGCGTGCGGCGCGTGCCGCGGCCACGGCGTCCAGGTAGCCAGCCGGGTGGGGCCGTCGCGGGCCGGGCACTTCGGGCCGCGGGGCCGGCGGCACCCCGGACGGGGAAAGGGGGGATGCGGTACCGCCCTGGACCCGCAGGGCGGTGATGCCGAGGAGTCCGGGCCTGGAGCGGAGCGTGGCGAGCAACTGCGGGGCGAGGAGCTTCACGTGGGTGGCGTAGGCGGGCGAGAGGGCGCGCAAGTGCAGTTCGCCCTTCGTGCGGTCGTAGCGCAGGAACGCGACGTGGTCGGACAGTTCGCCGACCGCTTGGCGCCACTGTGCGCCGACGTCCCCGGCAGACAGCGGTTCCTGCCAGCCCTCTCCGGAGACGAGCTGGGTCAGGACGCCGAGGAGACCAGTTGGTTCGCGCCCGTCGGCCCGGACCCGCTTGACGGCGTGCTTGCGCGGCTGCTGGACGCTCGTCTCGCTGCGGCGCGAAGCGGCTGCGGCGCGTGCCTGGCGCAGCGCGAGGCGGGCCAGGTCCGCCCGCGAGGACTCGTCTGAGTGGCTGCTCATCGAACGGGCCCAGTGCGCAGGTACCGGCCGGTTGTGGACAGCCGCATGACGCGGGTGACGAGATCCTCTCCGTAGAGGTCGGCTGCCGTTCTCGGCCCGGCTATCCGCACGGCCGAGAGCACCAGGTCGGGTCGGCCTGCCAGGTACTGGCTCCAGGCCATCTGGCGGACGTGGGCCTGCTGTTCGCGTGAGGGGACGGCTTCGGCTTCGGTCGTCTGCGGCGTGCTGAGGGACAGGGCCACCATGCGGCGGACGGCGATGCTGCGGGGGACGGGCAGCTCTGCCTGCCACGCGGCATGGCGTTCGTGTTCGGCGGTGGGGGAGTCACGCCACCAGGCAACGACGCGGTCCCGCTTGGCCGCGGTGTCGTAGAGCAGGTGCGCGCCGGCGAGCCGGCCGGTGAGGAAGCCCACGGGGCGGTGCACCAGGGCGGGGACGGCCTGCTGGGCCAGGACGGCGAGGACCTCTTCCGAGCGCCATCCGGAGTCGGAGACGTCCCGGACCGCCCACGCCACCCGGGCAGGGTCGCTCAGATGCAGCCACGGCACCTGCCGGACAAGTTTCTGGGCGAGACGGTGCCGTCGCCCCACCGCGTTGAGGGCCCTGGGCCCGTGCGGTGCGGCCGTGCTCTCGGAGGGAAGGCCTATGGATCCGTCACGGGGAACAGAACAGGTACCAGACTCCATTGGGGTGCAACGCAGGCGGCGCTTGGGCGGCGCCTTGCGGCCGCGCCGGCGCGCCCGTCCGGCGAGGGTGCGGGCTGCTTTGGCGCCCAGGCGGGCAAGCACGGTGCGCGAGGCGGGGGCCGCGCCGGTGACGGTACGGATGTGGGTGGTCGACGGGGTGGTTCGCAGGTCGAGGGCCGCGTCGAACGAGGCGGGGATGAGGCGGGCGAACACGGAGGCGATCGCGGTTTCCCCGCGGCGGCGTGTGCCCTTGGTGATGTACGCGATCAACCCGCTCTCGCGCAGCATGTCGAGGTGGTACTGCACCGTGCGCTCGGAGACGGCCAGCGTCCGGGCGAGGAATGCCACCCCGGGCCGGCACGGTGTCAGGTGGGCCAGGAGCCGGGCGATCCTCAGCGTGGTGGGCCCGAACTGCGGGCCGTGGCCCCGTGAGGGCGCGTACCCGCTCAGGTCCCCGATCCAGTGGACTGCTTGAAGCCAGGCGTAGGCCGACGGCGCGATGCGGCCTGTGGTCGCTTCGAGCCACTGGTGCTCGCCCGTGACCGGCGGCGGCGGAACGGCATTGGGAGGCACGGATCGTCCTGTCGAAGGGCGCGTTGGACCCGCGCTCGGACCCGGGGGTCCGAGCGCTATGGCCGACGGCCGGTGGGGAGGTGGGGGAGCGTCAGAAGAGGGAGAGCTCTTCGGGGGGCTGTCGGCGGTGGACTTCCTGCTCGGTCAGAGGGATGCGCTGATGGCCGCTCGCGCGTGCCGGCCGGCGCCGTGCTCCCGTGGCCCGGGGCTGGAACCGCGGGGCGCGGCAGACGATCTGCGGGCTCTGCGGGTTGGCGGCCTCTTCGGCGCACATGGTCGCGAGCTCCCTTACGTCCTGTTCGGAGAGCTTGGTCTGCTGGCGAACCCGGGTTTCGGACACGCCCTGGGTCAGGAGTTCGATGGCGCGGAGTTCGCGGTGGGCGCGGTCGGAGTTGAACTGAGGCCACGTGGAGTTGGCCGACACGCTGGTGCTCCTCTGTGCTCCCGCCCGCCCGCTGGGCCGGCGTCAGTTTGTCTGTGGAGTCGCGAGCAGAAGGGGTGCCGGACGCGCGATGCGGGTACTAGGGTCGTGACCCTGGCAGCACGGCGGCCGCACTCCGCATGCGGATCAGGCCGCCTGGGCTGTCCAAGCCTCGTAGGCGGTGGCGAGTCCGCAGCAGGGCGACTCGGGCAACGGAGGAGCGATGGGGAGGGTGGTTCCGCTCGGCAGCGGGGTGATTTCCCATGAAGCCGGACGAGATGGCACGATCCGGTGTCGATCCACTCCATGGTGCTGCGGGGGGACGGTGGCGGGTGGCAAACTCATCCTCGGCTCCATCAGTTGGTGACGCAGAACCGGGCCGTCAGGTTCCTAGGCCGTCAAGCGGCCCGGTCCCGCGTCATCCGCACCCGCGGGTGCGTTCATGGGTAGGAAAGAGGCATGGCGATCCCCTAGGGGCTGTCACGCCAAGATCCTCGACAGGCACGCTACGTGATGTAAGTTTGGTGATCAAGCCGATTCCCAAATTTGCAGTGAACTGACTGGGAGTTTCTGCATGCCCGCACGCCAATTCGACGGCTCCGCCTTCCAAGCGGTGTGCTCGGAGCGGGCTTTGACGCCGCAGAACGTCGCCGACCAGGTGGGCGTCTCCAGAGCCACGGTGGGCAACTGGCTGAAGGGACGCGCCTTCCCTGAACTCCACCGGCTCCCGGCACTCGCCAAGATCCTTGGCAAGCCCCTCGACGTGGCGTTCCCTCGCAGCGGCGAGCCGGACCTGGCCGACCTGCGCAACGACGCCGGGCACACGCAGAAGACCGCAGCCGAGGCGATCGGGATGAACACCCACATCGCCGTGGCCCGCGCCGAGCAGGGAACGCGTCGGCTCGCCGCCGGGGATGCCGCGCTGCTCGCAGAGCTGTACAAGGTCACCGCCGATGAACTGGCCGCAGCTCAGGACCGCTCCTTCGGAGAGGCCGGACAGGCCGAGCCCGAGCAGCAGAGCTTCTGCTCCATCCTCAACGAGCTCTACGCCACCGACGGCAGACCGGGTGCCGAACTCGACTCCCTCGTCGCCGACAAGCTCAACGCCCGGGCCAAGTCCCCGTCGCTGACAGCGGGTCGAGTAGCCGGCCTGCGCAGCGGTGAAATCACTCCCCACCTGCTCGTAGCGGACGCAGGGGTCCTCTTCGACGTCCTCGGCCAGGTGCTGGACGTCTCGCCAGCGGTCTTCAAGCAGCGCGACGAGCTCGAACGGCAGCTCCAGGACACCCTTCTCGCACTCAGCGCCCTGCAGAAGGGCGATGTGCGCCTGGCCGCCCGAGGCGGTGAGGGCCGAGCACTGGGCCGAGCCATGATGAAAGCCGCTTTCAGGGCGGTCACCAGCCAGCCCAGGCGGAAGGCCTAGACCGGCTCGTCGCAGCGCCCTCGCCAGCCGTCGCCCCCGCGGACGACGCCCAGCGCGCTGTCGATGCAGCCCCACGGCGGCCGGCCGAACCCCGCACCGCGGATCTCCGTGAGGCTGGCCCCGCCGTCCGGGCAGGCCTCCGGGAACGAGCACAGAGGACCCCCGCACGTGCCGAGCCGCGCGGAGCGTTCCTTCGGGTGATCGGCGTCGGCGGGGACGCCCCGCGGCGATCCCGAGGGGAGCCGCTGCTGCGGTCTACTGCACCGCCTCCAGCTCGACGGCTCGCGCCACGACACGGTGGGCCTGCTCGACCGTGACGCTCCTGTAGTGCTGCTCTACGAGGCCCAGCCACGATGCCTCGCTCACGCTGTTGTTGATCGGCTTGCTGGGAAGCGCGGCCGAGGCCACCTCCCAGTGAAGACCGCACGACTTGGCGGCCATTGCGGCCCGGACCCAGTAGGCCTCGGTCGCAGCCTGCTCCGCCTCCTGCCCCTCGGCGGCCTCCCCCGCGGCCGTCAGCAGGTCCGGCGGCGCGAAATGCCGCAGTTGCTCCAAGGCGTCGGCGATGTCCTGGACCACGCGGTCGAGCCGGACGTCGAGGGGGACGGACACCCGCGCCAGCGCCCGCAGCCGTCCCACCGTCGGGAAGAACGGCTGCTCCATCTCCGGGAACGCCCGCCGCAGGTCCCGCCACAACGGGTGAAGGCCCCACAGGGACCGGGCCGTCCGCAAGCGCTCGTACCCGACCTGCGAGGAGGGAAGGCACGCCCCGGCGGCGAAGAGGACGAACAGGGCCATCTGCAGAACGTCCGTCCACATGGCGAGCGAGTGGCTGAAGGAACCGCTCGGCGGGGACAAGCAGACCGCAAGCCACATGAACGAGATCCGGATGACGGCATAGAGGACGCCCATCGCCATCGCGATCGTCATCAGCCCGAGCGCCAGCCGCATGAGGGTTGACTTCGCGCACCGAAGAGCGGCGCCCCACCGGTACCCGCACAGGGCAGTCGCACTGCCGAGGTACAGGTAGAACACGCTCATGTAGGCGGTCGCCCCCAGCTGGCCGACGTGCTCCGGTACGAACTCCACGGACGGACGGGAGCGGTCGACCACGGTGAAGAACAGCGCGGTCATCAGCACCATCGCCGCGAGAGCGGTCTTGGCAGCGCCGCCCCGGTGCAGCCAACTGTCGAAGGGATGCTCAGGTTTCTCCTCACTCCCGTCCCCGCCGAAGATCGTGGCGATGTAGCTCAGGATCGCGAGCACCGCCAAGGCCGCGGCGTAGTGCTTGAGGAGGACGGACAGGTCGGTGATGCGCGAATCGTTCAGCGTTGCCTGAGCCACCGGGGTCTTCAGCCACAGGGCGCCCGCGAAACCGGCGTAGCACCCGAACAGCGCCCGACGGTGCGGATCGCCATGGACCATCGCCGGAGCCCGCGACACCGCCACCGCGGTCATCAGGAGTGCAACTGCGTACGACAGGAAGGACATCACGGTCAGTTCTCAGCCTCGGAAGCGCAAGGGAGGAGCCATCGGTCGGGATAGCGACATGACGAGGCGGCCGTAGGGGTCCTCGCCCTCCTGGTACCTCGTCTGCGCCATGTACTTGACCCACGAGGCGCCCACTTCAGCCTGCTGCTCCTGCAGGTTCGCGTAGCTGGAGGTCCGGGCCTGGACGAGCGGTCCCACCCCCTGCTGTTCGAGGAAGGCCTGCAGTTGCGCGGACAGCACCTCCTGCGACTCCTGGGTGTCCAGCGACTCCCCGTGCTCGAGCCACTCGTGGACGATCTCGTGGAGAATGATGTGCCGGGTCTGGTACTCGGTCGGCCGGGGGCGGAAGAACAGAAACGAGGCATCCGGCGTCCAGACGCGCAGGCCGCACGCCGTTGTGACGTCGGGTTCCCAGGCGTCGATCGGGACGAGGAAGATTCGCCGCCCGCGTACCCGCTCGATGTTGGCGATCAGCCCCTCCACGGTGAACTCGCCCTCCGGAAGCGGGAGGTCAGCCAGGGCTCGCGACAGGTCCCTTTGCAGGCTCCGGCCCCGGCGCTGACGCGCTGCCTGGCGCAGCTCTCCGAGCAGCGGCCATCTCCCGGTCCCAACCATGTGCCCCCCAAAGGCGATCCGCGTCGTTCAGCGGCTTCTGCACAAGCGCGCACCCCCATCGACGGGGATCACGGCACCTGTGATGTAGTCGGCGCCGCGGCCGGCGAGGAACCGGGCCGCGAATGCCAGATCGGCAAAGTCGGCAGGTCCACCGGGGGTGGAATCCCTCGGTGGGTAGACCCCGCCGTAGTAAGGAGTCGGACGCGGAGCCACCAACTCGGAGCCCGCGTCCACAGCGTTGACCGTGACCCGGTACTTCGCTCCCCCGAGAGCGAGTTCCTCCACCAGTTCGGCTACGCCGTCCCCGGTCCGTCGGTGCGGAGCACCGCCGTTCACGATGACCAGACGCCCGTAGTCGTATTGAGCCATGCGTTGGACCGCATGAGTGGCGAACCCGACCAGCCCACGGCCGCCTGGAAGCAACGCTTCTCTTCCACGCGCTGATGTGATATCAGTCACGCACTGGTCGGCGATCACCACCTGCGGGACTCCGGATGCACCCTCGATTGTGCTGAAGGCGGCGCCCACTTCGGCTTCGGATTCGAGCCCGCTCGCAACTGCGAGGATCCCGAGCCCGGACAGGTCTTGCGGGAGGCCGCCACTCCTGCTGACGAATGCCACGCGGTCGCCCTGGAGGGCGAATACCTGCGCTGCGGCGTCGGCGAACCCGTGGCCACCGTCCGTTACGACTATGACGCGACTCACCGGACCTCCTTGCCGCCATGCATGCAGGCGGCCTGCCTGCCAGCATCCTGAGCATCCGTCAACTCGGGCGATTGCAGGGAAAGACTCCTGTGGACACACAGAGTAACGGAGCGGGCGCCAAAAAAAGAAGCCGAGACCGAGACCTCGGCACCCGGCCGACTGGGATCTGCAAGCGGGCCGAGGGCTCGCGAAGCGGGCTGCGCCAGTGCAGCATGGTGGGTCGTTGGTGCACCACCTGCGTACCTGCCGGCCGCTGCCGGTGTAGGCGGCAAGCATCGCAGGCGGCCGGACCGCAGCGGGGCCTGCTCGGGAACCCGAAGCCCCGGACAGGCATCCAGGCCAATGTATGGTGAGCGCCGCTCACGGCGCAGTTCCGCGCCTGCCCCCGCGCCGGCGGAGGCCGGGTGGGCGGGGACCTGCACACGAGGACCGGTACGCGGAAGGGAGGTGGGCACGGTGGGACGTCCGCGCAGCGCCGGTGAGGCCGCCATGTGGCTCGAACTCATCCTCCACCCCCTCTCTCCGCGGAGCCCCCAGGCCCCTGCGAACGCGGGTCCGGCCTGTCGACGGGATCGTCACGACGCGAACGGTCCGCTTGCTGAGGCTCGATTATGACCACCCGGCCAGAACGGCACTAGGGGAACTTTTTTCCCGGTGTTTCCATCACCTCTAATTCGACCGACGACGAACAGCTCTCCGTGACGTGACGGAGGCCACAAGGAGCAACGGCGGACGTGGCCAACAAAGAAGCTCTGCAGAAGCTCTTGATGCTGAAGCGGCAGCAGCTCGACCCTGCCAAGTTCGGCATCGCGCGCCGCCGGGGCGGCCGGGGGCGGACCCTTGTCGCCGGGCTGACCCAGGGAGAGGCGTGCGCGGTCCTCGGCTGGAGCGAGGGCACCTACGGAAAGGTCGAGCGCGGGGACCTCGAACTCACGGCACCGCGGTTCGAGGAACTGGCCCGGCTGTTCGAGTTCACCGAAGAGGACTGGCGCAACGGCTGGAGCTACTCCTTCGGCGGCGAGCCGCCGTACCCGCTGCACCCCCAGACCGCGTACATCGTCGTGCCGCACTGGATCAAGGTCCTCGGCGCCATGGGGGTCCCCGGCTACATCAGCTGCCCGGGCTGGAACATCCTGGCGACCAACCCGGGGTTCCAGGCCCTCTTCCTGCCCGGTGACGAGCCGTCCAACATGATGCGCTGGATGATCCTCGACCCGCGGGCCCGGGAACTGTACCTCGGGGACTGGGCGGCGAGCTGGGCGACGGCAGCCCTTCCCCAGCTGCGCGCGGCCGTCGCGCGGCACCCGGACAACGAGACCCTCCAGAAGCTCGAACACGACGTGCTCCTCGACGAGGAGGCCGGCCCCCTCTACCGCTCCTGCCCCGATTCGCTCGACACCCCGGATGGTCACACCAGACCCTTCCGGCATCCCGTGCTCGGCTGGACGCAGGTCACCCTGTGCGCCGCGATGCCACAGGTCAGCCCAGGCCAACTGCTGATGTGCCTCCTGTTCGACACAGGCGCTGGCGCGTAAGTCCGGACACCTGCCGAACGCACCTACCGGGACGACTACGATGCATCAGCGCCCTTCGCCGAGCTGCGGACGCATCGCGATACGGAGATCCATGAACCCCATCTCGACGCCGTCGACGCAGCCTTGGACCGGCTTCCTCGAGCGCGTGGGAGTGCCCGCATACGTGAGCGATGCGAACTGGGACCTCCGAGATTCGAATGACATGTTCGATGAGATCTTCGAAGCGGGCCACAGACCGAGGAACATCATGGAGTGGGCTCTGCTCGATCCTGTGGCCAAGACCTACCTGGGTGACTGGGCGCAGGTGTGGGCCCCTCCGATGGCGGCCCAACTGCGCCTCGCGATCTCCCAGCGGCCCCAGGACCCACAGCTCGGCGAGCTCGGTGAGCGCGTCGCCCGGGACCCTCTCGCCGGACCGATCTACCAGGGCGTCGACCCGGCTGATCCAGGCCTTCCCGACGGCGCATGCCGGCCGCTCTGGCATGCGGCCCGCCAACAGTACGTGGTGGCTGCGATATCGGTTGCCGAGCTGTACACCCCTCCCGGAGCGCGACTTGTCTTCGTCATCGTCCCCCGGCCCGCGGGGAGTCCCCCAGCAGGCGAGCGGCGGCCCTTCGATGTCTGATGCTGACGGGCAGTTGATCTCGCCCGCACTTCGGGTCCTGGTTGGCCGAACGACCGCCGCGGCCTACATCTGCGACCTCTCCTGGAGGATCATCACCTTCAACCCGGGATTCCAGGCTTTGTTCGGCGCCGGAACGATACCCACGAACATCATGGAGTGGATGACCCTCGACCCTCAGGCCCGGAAGCTGCACCTAGGCAGGGATGAGCAGGAGTGGCGAAGGTACTGGCTGGGGCCGGCACTGGCTCACCTTCGGTTCTCAGCCGGGCAGCACCCCCACAACGCGGCTCTGAACGCCTTGGTCCGCCAGATTTCCGCCGACCCGACCGCGGGCGCGGCCTATGCCGAGGCGACGGCCGCGTACGAACACCCCGACGGGATGGTGCGGCCGTTCTGGCACGCGGGGGCCGGTCAGTGGGGCGATCTCACGATCTGCGCATCCCAACCGGTCGGCCATCCCGACGTGCGCCTGTTCATGCTCCTGTTCGATCCCTACTGAGGATCGGCGGGGAGGGAACGGCGAGAGCGAGGGCAAGAATTTCATTACCTTCTCTTGGTAATCGACTCCCTTGCTCTACGATCCACTCACCTTGTTCGCTCACATCCGCCACATCGCCTCATGAGGAACGGCTGACATGCCCCCAGCAGCATTCGCGACCCGGCCAGCGGTCGCGCTCCCGCGCTACCAGGTCTCCCTCGAAGCCATCATCGCCGATACCAGGCGCAGAAATCCGAATCACCCTAAATGGGCTTTTATTGAGCGGGTCATGGGTAACACGGGGGTCAAGAACCGCTGGTTCGTCGAGCCCTTCGAGAGCACGGTCGACCCCGACCGGAAGTATCACGAACGCAACGCCGTGGCGTGGACCCACATACAGGCCCTGGCCGAGCGGGCAGCACGTGAGGCCCTGTCTCACGCCGGGCTGCGGCCGGCTGACATCTCCGCCGTCATCACGAGCCACTCCACTGGCGACGTACTGCCCGGGCTCGACGTCCACCTCGTCAACGCCCTTGAACTCCCCGAGGACGTACGCCGGATCCCGATGACACAGCTCGGCTGTGTCGGTGGCGCCCACGCCATGATCCGCGCGCTCGAGCAGGCCCGGCTCTACCCCGGCCAGCACGTACTCGTCGTTCTCGGCGAAGCTCTCAGCACCATCTACGATCCCCATACCCAGAACATCGAAGGCCACATCTTCAACACCCTGTTCGGGGACTCAGCCAGCGCGTTCGTTGTCAGCAGTACACCCCTCCAAGCCTCCTGCCTGGCTCTCGAACCCCAGACATGGGAAGCCGTCCTGCCCCACAGCACCCAGCGCTACCGCAAGGACCTCAGCCCCTCTCGAGCCCACTTCTACTCGACGAAGGAAGCCACCAGCGCAGTCCCCGAGATCGGCGCAGGACTCAAACGCTGGCTGGACAAGACCCCCTGGCCCCTCGAGTTCGCCGTCGCACACAGCGGAGGACCCGCCATCCTGAACAGCTTCGCAGACGTCCTGGATGTCCCGGCCCACTACCTCGACCGGTCGTGGGAAAGCCTCCGCACGCTCGGGAACATCGGAGGAGGCAGCGTGATCGACGTCCTCCGCCGGACCTTCGACAGCCCGCCCGCCCACGGAGCCCAAGGCGTCCTCGTCGGCGTCGGCCCCGGCTTCTCGGGCGCTGCGCTTCGTTGCACCTGGCACAACGAACGGACCTGACCCGAGCCACTTTCCTCCTGGTCGGGGCCGGAATCCCCGCCGTGCCAGATCAGGCTGCAGAACCTTTCGACCTGTTCCTGCAGGCTGCGGTCCACGGCGCCCGTCGCCCTGAGCCGACTGCCGGGCCCGATGCCACGCCGCGGGACGGCGCACTTCGGCGCGGGCTGAACAGGTGCCCTACCGGGTAGGGACATGGCGGACGGACAGTAGGGCCCTGAGGCGCCGCAGGCTGGCATCCTGCGGCGCTTGCCTGTTCGAGATCCAGCAGAGGAGCGAAGCGCAAGCAGATGCAGGAGTCCGCATCGACGGCCAGCGGACCGACCGATGCCGTTCACGGCGACCTGCTGTTGGCAGGGCTGCGGCTGCGCGTCGTAGCGCCCGCCCGGAGAGACCTGGCCGCGGTGTCGGAGGTCCTCACTCCGGCCTGCGGCTTCGACGAGGCGGCAGCCGGCCAGCCGGACTGGGCACTGGTCGTGGACACCGCGCAGCCCGACGTCCACGAAGACGTGTTCCGCGAAGGACGGTTGACGCTCGCGCTCCCGTACGGCGGGCGCCGGCTGGCGGTGCTGGGCATGGAGGGAGGGGTGTTGCGGCTGGCGGCGTGCTACCGGCCGGGCGCGGCGCCGGTGCTGCTGGAGGTGGACACGGCCGCGGGCCGGACGCGGCTGGTGGTTACTCCGGGAGACGGGGTGGGGCTGCGATGGGCGGACTGGCTGGCGCGGGTCTTCTTCGCGTCGCGGCTGCTGGCGTCGGGCTGGCGGGTACTGCACGCCTCGGCGGTGGAACTGGACGGGCGGGCGCTGGTGTTCCTGGCGGGGCGGCGGGGCGGGAAGTCGACGCTGGCGCACCGGGCGGCGCGGGAGCGGGGTGCGCTGTTCATGGCGGACGACCTGGTGCTCGTCGGCCCGGACGGTCTGGTGGTGGGTTGGCCGACCCGGGTCGCGGTGCCGCGCGAAGTCCTCGGCGGGCCGGTCGCGGTGGGCCGCGAGGAGAGCTCGGTGGTGGGCGGGGTACCGCGGCAGCGGGTGCTGTTCACACCGCCCGAGCACCGGGCGGCGCTGGGAGTGGCGTACTCGGCGCCGGTGCCGCTGGGCGCGGCCGTTCTGGTGGACGGTGCCGGGCGAGGGCCGGTGCGGGCGGTGCGGCCGTCGGTGCGGCGGGTGCGAGAGGCACTGGAGGAGGCGGCGCGGGTGCCGCAGCAGGTGCTGTACGTGAGCGACGCGCTGGGGTTGATGGGCGGGCCGCGGCTGGCCGAGCAGGCCGCGGGGGCAGGGTCGGTGGCGGGGCTGCTGGACGGGGTGCCGGTCGCCCAGTTGGTCACGCCGGTAGGGGAGTTGGCGGTGGCCGGAGTGTGGCCGGCGCTGGAGGAGCTGCTGCCGTTGGTCGGTGGCCGGTGACGGGCCGGGTGCGGGTTGCCAGTGCCGGCCGGGCGCTGGAGGTGCGGGCACCGGGGGTGCCGGCGGAGGGGTGGGCGCGGATAGCGCCGTACCTGCCCGGTGTCGCCCCCGGGACCGTCGTCCCCGTCCCGCCGGGGCGGGGTCCGGTCGTGGTGGTGCCGGGCGCCTTCGGGGAGGGCGACGTGCGGCGGTGGGTGAACGCGCACCTGCACCTGCTGCACCTGGCCCACGGCGCGCTGTGCGTGCACGCGGTGGCGGTGCGGCACCCCGGCGGCGGGGCGGTGCTGCTGCTGGGCGGGCACGGTGCGGGCAAGTCGCTGACTGCGCTGGCGCTGGCCGCGCACGGATGGCGGGTGCTGGCCGGAGACGTGACGGTCCTGCACGTCCCCGCCGGGCCCGGGGAGCGGGCGGTGGTGCTGGGCGGGACGTTCGCGTTCGTGGTGCGCCGGTCGCCGGTCCGGCGCTGGTTCCCGGACCGTGGGCTGCCGGCCGGGCCGGAGCGGCTCGACCTCGCCGAGACCCTGGCCAGTTCCGACGGTGGCGCGCCTGCGCCGGTCGTGGCGGCGGTGCTGGTGGACGTGGACAGCGGCCCGGCCGCCGAAGGGGGCCTGGTGGACCCGCACACCGCCGCCACCGTGTGGTGGCGCGCCAGCGGGCACCTGCTGGATCGGCTGCTGGACGGCGACGACCGGGTCCTGCGCACGTTGGAGGACGCCCGCCTGGCGGCCCGGCGCCTGGCGTTGGTGCGGACCCTGGCCTCCCGAGTGCCGCTGCACACCGCGTTCGGGCCGCCCCAGGAGATGGCGGCCCGGATCGAAGCGATCAACCAGTCCACCGCCTCTTCGACCGGGAGTAGCTGATGACCGCTCGGATGCCCGACCCGCGGACCCACATCGGGGCCCGGGTGCGCGTCGGCGCGGGCCACGCCCGCCTGCTGCCCGCCCCGGCGACAGCCCTGGAGGGTGCGGTGGAGTGCGAGTTCAGCGTGCTGAGCCCCGGCACCGAGCGCCGCCACCTGGCCGGGCCGAACCGGGAGGCCGGCTACATGGCGCTGGGCCGCACCCGCGGCGCGTGGGTGCTGGCGCCGGTGCCGCACGGCGCAGCGTTCCACCCCGGGCACCCCGGCGCGGTGCACGCCCCGCCCGGCACGGGGCTGCGGGAGGCGGCGCTGGCGAGGTTTCAGATGATGGCCCTGCTCGGCCTGGACCGGCTGCCGGGCACCGGCCTGGACGGGGCGGTGGTCGTCGGCTCGGGGCCCGTCGCGCTCGGGTGCGCGCTGGAGCTGGCGCGCCGGGGCGCTCGCGGGGTACGGGTGGCGACGGAGCGCCGGCACGCCCCGATCGGCACGGTGCCGGGGGTGGAGGTCGTCGCGCCCGGCCAGGCGCGCCCCGCTCGGCTGGTCCTGGACGCGGCCGGCGACGTGGTGCGGGCGGCGGCGCTGGTCGCACCGGGCGGGGTGCTGGGCCTGCTGGGCACCCCCGAGGAGAACACGGAGCTGGGCGCGGCGCAGGTGCACCGGGCGGGGTGGACGGTGGTGGGGATGCACGAGCTCGCCAACCGCGATGCGGCCGCCTACCAGGACGCCTACCGGGTCGCGGCGGCGTACCTGTCCGAGCGGGTGGACGGGGCGCTGCCGGCCGCCTGGTGCAGGATCGTGCCCGGGGAGCGGGCGGTGGAGCTGTACGGGCTGCTGGGTGCGCCGTCGCGGCCGGCGGAGCCGGTGCTGATCCTCGACTGGCGGCCGCAGTGAGCGGTACGGCGCCGGGCGGCATCGGCGTGTACAGCATCTCGGTGCCCGGCCTGCCGATGCCGGAGCTGCTGGCGTGGTGCGCCCGGCAGGGGCTTGCGGTGGTGCACCTGCGCGGTGGGCCGCGCGGCGCGGACCTGGCCCGCCGGGAGGTCACGACGCTGCGGGCGTGGCGGGCCTGCGCCCAGGCGGCGGGTGTGGTGGTGACGGGGGTGACGGCGGACACCGATCTGGCCGACCTGCTCTCGCCCGATACGGCGGTGCGACGGCGGGCGACGGGCGAGGTGGCGGTGCTCGCGGAGGCGGCGGGCGAGCTGGGGGCGTCCTGGGTGCGGCTGCTGGCCCGCCGCCCGCCCGGTGCGGGCGGCTTCGCGGCGGCGGAGGTGCCGGAGTTCGCGGTGCCGCTGCTGGCCGAGCTGCACCACCCCGGCTGGCTCGACCCTGGCCGGCTGGCCGCGTTGGAGGGCCTGCTGGGGCGGACGCCGCACCTGCGGCTGCTGGCCGACACGCTGCAGCTCGGCGCAGCCGTGGATGCGGCCGGAGCAGGCGCGGGCGGCCGGTTGGAGCGGGTGATGGAGTGGGTGCGGGTGGTGCACCTGTCGGACGACGGCAGCGGCCTGGACGGCTCCCCGGGACGGCGGGTGGTTGCCGAGGCGGCGGCCGCGCTGGCCGCCGGGGGGCGGACGGTGGAGGTCGCGCTGGAGTGGACCGGGCAGCCCCGTACCCCCGCACGCTTCCTGACGCTCCATCAGCAGGCCGTCGACTTCTGGGATCGGGCCCACCGCTCGACCGGAAGACCTTAGAGTGTGCACTTCCTCACGAAACGTAGTCAGGAAGGAGCGCGATGCCCGCCACCCCCGACACCGCCGTTGTCGCCGCCCTGGACGGTGCCTACGGCCTTCCCGCTGCCGACCTGGAGCGCCTGCCGATCGGACAGGTGACCGTCAACTACCGCGCCCAACTGCCAGACGGCACGGTCCTGTTCGTCAAGCACTACCAGGACGGCGCCGACCTGGCCGGCGAGCGGGCCGCGATCGCTCAGAGCCGCCGCGCGGGCGAGCACGGCGTGCCCGTGGCCGCCCTGCGCCCCGCCCGGGACGGCACGAGCATCACCGGGCACACCGGAACGGCCGTCTCGGTGTGGGAGTGGGTCGAGGGCCAAACCGTCGAAGAGGGCCTGGATGCGGCGCAGCAGCACGCCGCCGGCCGCGCGCTGGGCACCATCCACCGGGCCTTCGCCGACCACCCGCTGTCGGCCGCGCCGTCCGCCAAGCTCGACAAGTGGCTGAATCCGGACCTGGCCAAGCTCGGCGCGGACGTGGACAGGCTCCTGGCCGCCATCGCCGGCAAGGGCGAGCGCGACGACTTCGACGAGCAGGCGGCGCGGACGCTCTGGGAGCGCCGCGAGGTGCTGCACCGGGTGCCGGAGCTGATCGCGGGCCTGCCGGAGCTGACGACGCAGGTCCTGCACGGCGACTACTCCGCGGTCAACCTCCTGTTCGACGGTGGCCGGCTGGCGGCCGTCCTCGACTTCCTGCCGCCCGCGCCGTTCGTGGTCGCCTACGAGCTGGGCCGGATCGCGTTCGACCCGAGGGCGGTGGCGCTGCACGAGGACTGGATCACTTCCGGGACCCGACTGGTCGGCGCCTACCTGGAGGCCAACCCCCACCTGCCGGCCGCGGACGTGCGCGCGTGCGCCCGGGCGGCGCTGCTGCAGCTAGTGACCAGCCTGTACGGCGTGAAGCAGCACTATGTCCGGCCGGGGCTGCTGCAGGGCGACCTGGACGCGTTCTGGCTGCTGCGGCACGAGGCCGCGCAGCGCCTGCTGAACGGATTGGAGGAGGTGGAGGCCGCCCTGGAGAAGGAGGCCGCCGCCCACTGACCCGCCTCCCCGCCCCGGACTCCGGCCCGGGGCGGGCCGACCCACGGGAGCCGTGATCACCGCACACCCCCTGCCCGGCGCGTCGTGGACCGCGGTGCGCGGCCCCGCCGACCCGGTCGCGATACGCGCCGCCGTCCGCGCGCTCGCCGAGCGCCACCGCCTCACCTGCACCCCGCACGGCGACGGCGCGCTGCTCCTCACAGACCCCGGCTCGAGGGCGGTACTGGCCGCAGTGCGCTGGCGGTCCCTGCCCGCGCAGGCGCCGCGCACCCTCGGCTTCCAGCGCCCGGCACCCCCGGCGGTCGAGGTACTGATCGACCCGGCACCCGACGCCAGCGCCGAGCTGCCCGGTGAGCTGCACCAGTGCCTGTGCGCGCTCACCCTGCCGTACGCGGCCGTCGAGCTGGAAGGCATCCGCGCCTCCATGCCGCTGCTGGAGCACTACAGCGCCCCGAACCTGGCCTTCGACGGGTGGGCGCTGGTCTTCCGCGACCACTTCCTCGAACACTCCGTGGGGTTCGTGCTGGCGATGGAGCGCGCCGGCATCCCCGCCCGCTGGATCCTCGCGCTCGACAAGGGCGACCGCACCCGGGGCCGCGACCGCGTCCGCGCCACCTTCCTCGCCCGCGGCTACACCACCGGGATCCTGGACAACACCGCGATCAATGCCCCCGCCTCGCACGCCGCCGACCTGGAGCGCGCCGCCACGCTGGTCGACGACTTTATGGAGCGCGCCCACGCCGCCGGGCTCCGGGTCCTGGTCGTCGACGACGGTGGCCTGCTGGCCCGCGGCTACGGCCGCACCGACGCCAGGCGGCGGGCGGACGCGGCGCTGGAGCTGACGGTGAGCGGCATCAAGCGCATCACCGCCGCCGGGCCGCTCGCCATCCCCGTGCTGAACCTGGCCCGCTCCCTGGTGAAGACACACCTGGGCTACCCGGAGATCGCCGACTCCTGCCTGCGGCGCCTGCGTGACCTGGTTCCCGACCGCAAGTTCCGCGGCCGCCCCGTCCTGCTGCTCGGCTACGGCACCCTCGGCTCCCGCCTCGCCCCGGCGCTGCGCGCCCTCGGCTGCCGCGTGACCGTCGTCGACACCGACATCCTCGCGCTGATCCAGGCCGCCGAAGCCGGCTTCGCCACCCACCGCAGCGCCCGCCAGGTGCTGGCCACCGACCCACCCTTCCTGGTGGCCGGCACCACCGGCGAAGCCGCCCTGGCCGAGGACGACCTGGCGCTGCTGCCCGACGGAGTGCTCCTCGCGCCGTTCGCCACCCGGGACTTCTCCCTGCTCACCGAAGGCCCCCGCGGCCGGGTCGCGCAGGAGATCCCCGGCATTGGGCTGCACCTGCCCCTGCCCGGCGGCCGCGGCGCGAGCCTTCTCGGCGACGGCCGCTCGATGAACCTGTTCGAGGCCGACTCCATCCCCAACGAGGGCTACGACGCCTACCGCGCCGGCACCCTGATCGCCGCCGCCGCGCTGTGCGCGGACCCCTCCCGTTTCCCGCCCGGCCTGCACACCGCCCCCGCCGACGAGGCGATCGCGGCCGCCGGCCTGCTGGACGCCTACTACGACCTGCACCTCGCCCCCGCACCCCCGCCCCCAGCCATCCCCGCACCGGCTCCAGACGCGCCGGCGGCCGCCGTGCTCGGCCGGGCGGCCGTCGTGGGCTACGGCGTGGCCGGACGCCTGCACGCCGCCCTCCTCACCGGTCTCGGCGCGACGATCGCAGTCATCGACCCCAAGCACCAGGACCTGCCCGCCGCACCGGGAACCTTCCACCGCCAGGTGGCCGACCTGCCCGCCCGGGTCGCCGCCGGCATCGACGTGTGGTCGATCTGCTGCCCCACCGCCGACCACCTCCCCGTCCTGGCCGCTGTCCTGGCCCGCAACCCCGCCGCGCGGATCCTGCTGGAGAAACCCGCCTGCCAGGGCCACGAGATCCAGGAGTTCACCGACCTGCTGGCCCGCCACCCCGCCGCCCGCGTGATCGTCAACGACCAGTACCGGCACTCGGCGGCCGTGGCCGCGTTCGCCGACCTCATCGCGCGCCTCGAACCCGGCACGCCGATCGACGCCGTCGACGTCGCCTTCACCAAGGACCGCGGACCCGACGCCGCCGCAGGCCGGTTCGTCGACCGCACCTACGGCGTCCTGGGCTACGAGTGGCTGCACCAAATGGCCGTCGTGCGCGGCATCCTGCCGCCCACCGCCTGGAACGCCTACCTCGCCACCGACCCTGCCCGCGCCGACCTCACCCCCACCTGGCACGAGCAGTTGTTCGTCGCCGCCCTCACCGAACGCACCACCCTCCACGGGCCCGGCGGCGCGCCACTGCGCCTCACCCTGACCTCCTCCATCCTCGGCCCCGCACCCGCTGACCACGGTGTTCCGCCCGTAGTCGGCGGGCCCTGGCGGCAGGGCCTTCGGCCCGTCGACGACCGCCACCGGCACATCACCGTCCACGCCGGAGCCACCCGCTTCACCCTCCACCTCGACCCCGTCACCGCCCCCGGCCACTGGCAGCTGGAGCGCAACCACCACCGCCTCACCGCCACCCGCCGCGGCGAGCTCCTGCACGACCAGGTCCTCCACGACTCGCCCCTGGACACCTCCGTCCGGCACGCCGTCCGCGCCCTGCTCGCCGACACCCCGCTGTCCCCGCCCGACCTCGCCCCGCTGCGCCGCATCGCTCACCTCGCCGACGCCCTGCGTCGGCGCTCCCCGCACCCGGCCCAGCAGCGCGCCGCCGACGCGTAGCCCGCCCCGCCCCGGGCGCCGGCTCGCGGTATCCGAGGACCGGGGCCCGATCGGAAGGACCGCCGTGCACACCCTCACCGTCCGCGCCGGCCGCCACCACGTCACCGTGCGCTCCGACACCGCCTCCGTCACCGACTGGGCTGGCTGCTACTTCGCCACCGCCTGGCCCACCACCCCCGGCCGACACGCCGAAGGCCCGGCCGTCACCGCCACCGCCCACCCCGCCGGCCCGCCCGGCCCGGCACCGGCCGCCTTCGAGCACCAGACGCACTACGCCCGCGAGGCCATCGGCTACACCCGCCACTGCGACGGCACCGTCGACGCCCGCACCACCGCCGTCCCGCACCTGCGCTACCGCTACACCCCCGCCGAGGGGCATCTGGCCATCACCGCCGAAACCCCGCCCGCCCCCGCGCCGCCCGGGCGGCCGAGCCGTCTGGCCACTGCCACCACCCGCTTCACCCGCGAGCTGATGCGCGCCCAACTCCTCGACGACGGCTGGGTCCTGCTGCACGCCGCCGCCGCCGTCCTCGACGACGGCACCGCCCTGCTCGCCCTCGGCGACTCCGGCGCGGGCAAGACCACCACCGCTCTAACCCTCGCCAGCTTCCCCGGCGCCCGCCTCCTCGCCACCGACTGCGCCTTCGCCCGCCCTACCCCCGGCGGCCGGCTCGACCTGCTGCCGTGGCCGTCCGCGGCCACCATCGGACTTGGCCTGCTGCACGCACTCGGCTGGAGCAGCATCGCCCGCGCCCGCCTGAGCGGCGGCGAGCACCCCCACCCCACCCAGCACCCTGACGTCACCGCCGCCCTGCTGACCGAAGGCGCCGCGCCGCCGCACACCCCCGTCGGCCGCGAGCGCAAGGCCCACATCTGGCCCGACCAGCTCACCCGCTGGTTCGGTCTCACCCCCGCCACTGAAGCGGTCGCTACCGCGGTGCTCCTGCCCCGCATCACCCCCGGCGCCACCGCCCGCGCCGACACCGGCTGCGACGCCCGCATCACCCACTCCCCGTTCGCGGTCTCCGACGGCCCCGAGCGCTACCCCGACCTGCTCGGCCTCACCCTCCCCGGCGCCCACCGGCACGCCGAGTACCGCGAAGCCGTCCTCGCCTACCTCGCCGCCCTGCCCGCCCGCGCCGTCGACCTCGGCCACAGCCATGACGCCAACACCCGCCTCCTGGCCACCCTCGCCAGCGACCACGCCATCACGGCCGCACCCGAGGCCAGCCGGTGAACGGCACCCCGTCCGTCCGGATCCGCGTCGGCGTTCTCCTGCTCCACCACGGCCAGGTGCTGCTGATCCACCGCCGCCGCCCGGGTGGCCTCGACCAGCACACGCTGCCCGGCGGCCTGACCGAACTCGCAGAGAGCACCTGGAGCGCCCTGGCCCGCGAACTCGCCGAGGAGCTACTTCTCGACGCCACCGCCCTCCCCAACGCGCCGGTGCTGCGCTGGATCCAGGACCAAGCCACCACCCGGCCCGGCGGCGACCTGCTGCGCCGCCGGCATCTCATCCACCTCCTGCACCTGCCCGATGCCGCCCGCGCCGACCGCGAGCAGGACGCCGACGACACCACCCGCACCAGGTGGATCCCCCTGCGCCAGGCCGCCCGGCTGCACCTGTACTCGGCCGTCGCACCAGCGCTCACTGCCCTCGCCGCCGGCACCGTCCCCGCCCGGGCCGTGCGGCTGCCGGCCATGGACGACCGGACCTACGCCTGGAGATGACCAGCCCCGCCCGGCACGCCGAGCCCTGGTCCCGGGCGGCGGGCTGCGGCGGGGCGGCACAGGCCCTGACCGGGCGGCACCATCGGGCCCCGGAGCGTCCGCCCCGGGCGCTACGCTGAGCCGAGCGGGCCCAGCCCCGCGGTGGCGGCACCGAGCGGGGCCGAGGATTCCAACACGTGCAGCACCGGACGGAAGTGACGCCCCGAGAGGGGCGAAACTGACCCCTGCCGACGGCCCCGCCATGCGCGGGCCGCCCCTGCCTGGAGAGAACCGCCGTGACCACCAGTACCGCCGACGACCGCCAGCCCACGACCGCCGACTGCCCGATGCGGATCACGGTCACCGAGATCCGCGCCCGCAGGAGCACCGACGAGCCCTGGGGCACCATCCAACTCCTCCCCGGCAGCCCACAGGAAAACATCCTGACGCAACTGCTGCTCAAGGGCCTCCACCACGACCTGCGTGGGGTGTTCGGCCTGATCGACCCCGGCTCCCGGCGCGAGGTCGAGATCCACCCGGCCCCCTGCCCGCTGTGCCGGCACCGGGCGCAGCCCGGCCCCCGCCTCTTCGGCCTGTGGAACACCGAGGCCTGGCTGTCCGCCGAACAGCAGCAGGGATGGCGCGAGGTGGAGGCCCGGCAGCTGATCGATCTGCCGAACGCCGCGGTGGCCGAGAGCTGGATGCACGACCTCGCCCGCCGGTTCGTCGACCGCCGCGGCCTGGGCGGGCGCGCCGAGGTGCACATGTTCCAGGTGCCCGCGGCGCCCGAACTTCCGGCGCGCTACGGCCTGCTCGTAGCCGAGGCCGGCTCCGAGCTCTGGTTGTGGACGGCGCGCCCGAGGACACCCGATGAACTGCGCGTCCCCGACCGGGTGCTGCGGTTGGCCGCGGACGGCTCGGTCACCGATCTCACCGGGGCGCAGGCGGCGGCCGGGCGGCCGCGGGTCGACCCTCGGGCCGAGGCGAGGACGTCCTACTCGCCGTTCCGGACGGTGGAGGGGACGGGTGGGCGGCGGCTCACCTGGTTCGAGGACGGCCGCGACGGGCTACTGGTCAGCGTGTACGACCCCGCCGACACGGCCCCGCCGCGGCGGGTCCTCGCCGACGGCCGGACGGAGGGCTTGGGAGACGGACTGCCCGGCCTCGTGGTCTTTGGCCGCCACGTCGAAGACCGGCCGCCTCTGTCCGTCGTCACCGAGCTGGCACCGGGCTTCGCCGACCTGGTGCCCGCCCTGTCGGCCCGGCGTGGGACGAAGCGGTAGGCGCCGGGCGGGCCCGCCTGGTCGGTGGACGGTGCGGTTCACGGCCGCCCGGCTGCGCCCGCGGGCGCGGGATCGTCGTCGGGGTTGTGGTGGTCGCGGACGACGAGGATCTGGCCGATGCCGTCGTGCAGGGTCATCGTGCAGCGTTCGCCCTCCGATTTCCCTGGCCGGCAGGCGTGTTCGCGCAGTTCGAATCCGAGGGCGAGCGAGGTGTCGGTGAGGTAGTCCAGCAGGACGTCGTGGTCCGGTGCCCCCGTCAGGTCGAGCTGCCACTGCCAGTGCCGTCGGCCGCGGTTGTCGGTGTAGGGTCCGGAGCTCAGCCGGGCCGAGGTCTTCTGGGCTGTCCCGCGAAGAGCGCCGGCCATCCGCAGCAGGGCGCTGCCGACATGGTGCTCCTTGGCGGGGTCGGTGGCGGCCTGGTAGCGGGCGGTTTCGGCAGCGCTCCACTGCGGGCTCTGCGCGGGGCGCGGGCCGCCGGCCAGGGTGAGCCCCCACAGGGTGGCGTCCATCCCGGCCAGGACGATGCGGGCGGTGCCTTCATCGGTCTCGCGCAGTAGGTGGACGCCGTCGGGGTGGATCTGCTGGCGCAGGCCGGGGACGCGGAACAGGAGCCTGGCCCAGTGGCGGGCGGGCGTGACGCCGTGGTCGAGGCGGACGACGAGGTGGTCGGGCGCGGGGCGCAGTGCGCGGATGCCGAAGGGGTTGCGGGTGCGGTCCCGCAGGTTGTCGAGGGCCTCGGCGATGTCGCTCTCCAGGCGCATCTGCGGGAAGGTGTAGTCGGGGAAGGCGTGGCAGCGGTTCTTGGTGATCGCGGCGATGGCCTCGGCGAGGCTCTCGCCGGTGCAGGCGGCGCGGCGGGCGGGCAGGGACGGCAGGGGCCTGGTGGGGGCGGCCGGGTCGGGCAGGATCCGGCGGATCCACTTGGCGGGGGCGCCGGCGCCGGCGAGTTCGTCGCGGGCCTCGGCGAGGCTGAGTCCGGCGGGGAAGGGGGCGCGGGCCTCGGTGGACAGGAAGCGCAGTTGGATGCGGCCGGGACGGCCGTCGCGGTGGGCCAGGATCGTGCGGCAGTGGCGGTCGTAGGTGTCGTCGTGGGTGTGGGGGCGGTCGGGGCGGGTGTGCCGGCAGTCGCAGTGCTGCGTCTCGACACGGACCGGCATCCCCCAGCCGGTGTCCAGGAGGTGTTCGACAAGGCGGTCCGTGGTGCGGCCGCCGTGGCGGTCGTGGGCGGGCAGGGCGGGGTGCAGGTGCTCCAGCGAGATGCACACCTCGTCGCTGCGGTCTTGGAAGTGGGCGGTGTGGGCGTTGGTGGCGGCGGTGAGCAGGCCCACCCGACGCAGCAGGCCGGAGCCCACCCAGGTCCAGGGGCGCACCGGGTAGTGCTGCTGCCAGTGGATTTCGGCCGGGGCGAGGTCGGTCCTACTCCACAGGGGCTGGCAGCCGCTGTCGGCGAGGTCGGCCTCGTGCTGGGCCAGGCGGGTGTGCCAGCCCTTGGGGCTGGGGCCTGTGAGGACGAGGTGGGAGTTGGGGTGGTGGGTGAGGGTGAGGTGCAGGCCGGCGTTGTCGATGTCGCGCACCCGCAGGCCCGGAACACCGGGGAAGTGGTGGGTGGTCGGGCCCTCGGGGCCTTGGTAGGGCAGGAGCCGCTGGAGGGCGAGGAAGGTGTTGCTGTAGCGGTGATCGCGGGTGTCCAGGGCGACGGGGTCCAGGCGCACCACGGTCCGGTCGGGCAGCGGCAGGGTCCAGGCGATGCCCAGGAGGTGGCCGGTGGACAGGCCGCCGTTGCCGCGTAGGTGGAGGAACACCTGGTGTTCGAGGAGTTCCTGGCCCGGGTGGGCGGCGTGCAGCAGTTCGGGGCGGGGGTCGGGGATGCGGGCGCCGCTGGGCACGCCGGTGTAGCGGCGGAAGGTCTTCGCTTCGAGGGCGCGACGGTGTTCGGGGGTCACGGGTGCTCATCCGATCGGTCGCGCCTCCCGGCCGGCCAAGGGGTGCGCGACGGACGGGGCAAGAGATCACCGCGGACACGCGAAAGGAAAGAGGGGTGCTGCGGCAGGCTGCGGTCGGGCGGCTTCGACTCCTTCGGTGCCTGCAAGGCCGGCCGGCACCCGGAGAAACGGACTCCTGCCGAAGCCCGGAGGAGATCTTCACTGACCACAGCACGTCGGGACAAGTCCGGGACGCCGGAGTTCACTCGTTCGGGTGGTGACTCCTGCCCGCTGGAACCCCGCACCGGCGGAGCCCGTCAGTTCCTGCCGTCCCCGGCCTCCCGGCCCGCCCAGTGCGGGGCGAGGCGGCCCACTGGGCGGCGCTGGCCGACGCCCGCGAGGGAAGACCGGCGCGGTGCTGGTGGCCAAGGGCGAGGCGGCCGAATCACGGACGGCACCCGAAGCCAGCTAGTGGACGCCGGGTATCCGGGCTTGGCCCGGCACGGGAGCGGGACGTGCTCGCCGGGGTCGCCGCCCCGGCCCCGCCCTGTCGATCACCGCTGTCCCGGGGCCGGTCGAGACTTCGGTTCCGGCTCAGGCTGCCGTGACCGCCGGCCCTGACCATCGTGTACCGCCGACCGGAACTGCCCGGACAGCCGAAGCCAGTGAAACGGGGCGCTGTCGAGGCGCCTCAGATCGGACCTGGGCCGGGTGGCGCGGCACCGGGGCGCGGGCGAACCCTTGCACCGGACCGAGTTCCGCAACACGCCGCATCCGTTGTCCATCGCGTGCTCGGCTCAACCGGGTGAAGGTCTGGCGAGCGGCGCTGCCGGGGGTGACCCGGCCGGACGGGGCTAACCTGCGCAGTAGCTCGCACTTGTCTTCCCTGCGCACCGCACCGTCCTTGGTGGAGTCGGTTTCGCTTTTCCGGGAAAGTCCGGTCTGTCGCCCGCCAGTTCGGCAAGATGGTCACCATGCTGTCCCAGTCCTTCCTCTCCGACCTGCGTTGTTCAGGCTGCGGCCGCAGCTACCGCGAAACCGGCGACCGGGAGTTGTGGGACGGGGACCCCCGCAAGGGGCCGTTCCTGTGCTTGGTGTGCCAGCACTCGTCGGACGCCACCGTGGCGGCAGCGGAAGTGGAGTTCCTCGGGAGCAGTGCGTTCGCCGCGGCGGCCAGTATCCGCGGCGAGACCCGCCTGCGGGGCCCCTGGAAGAGCGTCGAGGTCGCCTCGCACACGGGCGTGGACGACGCCCCGGATCATCATCTGACGGTCCGCCTTCGCGACGATCGGCTGCTGATCGCGGTCGCCCGGCACTCCGATGCGAGTCTCGTCTCCCTGTTCGCTCCCGGGCGCTGCACAGCCGTGGCGAGGAAGGCGCTGAGTGCTGTCGGCGCCACCGCCACCGGGCGCACGGTCGTGGTGCAGGCCACGGACGAGTTGCCGGCCGACACCGTGTACCTGGCCGAGGACCGCGCGGTGTTCAACGACCTGGACGCTTCCGGGGACTTGGTCCTGCTGTTCCCGCAGGACATCCTGCCTGCCCTGCGGGATGCGTTCGCGCCCGACATTGCCGCTCAGATGCACGTCGCCGCCGGAGAGGGACCGGCGCGGGTCGTCCCGATCGCGGACGCGCCACTCCTGCCGGCAGGGGACGGTGCGGCTGATGATCCGTGGGCCTCACGGGTGGAGCCGGGCAGTTGGCGCCAGGGTCTGCTGGCGGCGGTCGTGGCCGATGACGTGCTTCCGTGGGTCCGTACCTCGGGGATGTCCCGTCTCCTGGCGACCGGGGCAGAGGCCGGGCTGCACACGGACCTGTCTCGGCTCGACGCGCGGGTGCTGGCGTCACTGGAGAAGCCGAGGCCGGTGGATCTGCTGGTGGTGGCGTGCTGCTCCCTGGCGCTGCCGCGGTCGCTCGCGCTGGTGTGGAAGGTGTTGCGGGCCGATCTGGGGGCGGCGTGGACGGCGCTGGAGGACGTGGCCTGGGTCGTCGGGATGCCGCTGGTGCGCCGCAGTGCCCGCCTGGGACCGGGGCTCGAGGTCTGCCAGTTGGCGCTTCGCGGGAGCGGGCAGGGCGTGGTCGGCGCGGTGGCGGTGGGGGACAGTGCCCGATCTGCCCTCCACCGTGCGGCGCTGACGCTGCTGGAGGAACTGGGGAAGGACGATCCGCGCAGCGCGATGCCGCACTGGGCGGGTTGGTCGGAGGCGACGGGACTGGTGGACTGGGCCATCGAACCGGCTGTCCGTGTCGCCGCCGCCTCGGGGCTCCGGGGCTCCAGCCGGCGTACGGGCGGTCGGCTCGGAAAGAAGATCGCCGCGATGGACCGGGAAGTCCTCCGACTCCAGCAGGAGGTGGACGATGCCAAGACCGAGAAGGAGCACAACGATCGGCAACTCGCCCTGGTAAAACAGATCGCAGCCGAGGCCGACCATCTGTTCAAGGCCGCCGAGGAGGCGGGCAATGCACCTCCCAGCGACGAAGAACTGCACGCCCACATCGTGAAATGGACCGGTCGCCCGCAGCACCATCCCGCCGAGCGGTGGGCCGGGGAGTGGACTTGCACGCGGGCGGAGCTCGCGTCGGACGAAAGCGGTGTCGACGGTACCGCGCGGCAGGTCGCAACCGCCGACGGCCAGACCTTATGGGTGGGAAGGATCCGGTGGGCCGGGGCGGCCGGCGGCGAAGACCTGGTGGTCGAGGGGCCCGTGCAACTGACCGAGGACGCTGCCCTGTGCGCGGCTGCGGTCGTCGCCCGGCGCGAGGCGGGCCTGCCGGAGTGCACGACGGCCTCCGCTTCGCTCCAGGTGTGGCACATGCTGGCCCCGCAGCAGGCGTGGCCGTGTGTGGCGGAACTGGTGAAGGCGGGAGTGCTGCCCGGTTTCACGAAGACGGTGGAGACGGCTGGCGGGGACGGCGGGGTCGTTGTGGAGTTGGCCGCCGGCTCCACCCGGGGGCCGGTGGGCGTGCGGGCCGTGGGGCATTCGGAGGAGGACGCCGTCGAGCAGGCCGCCCGGCGCCTGCTCGGCGCCCTGACGGGGGAGGGCGGATTCGGGCTGTTGGACTGGTCCGCGCAGCACGCTCGTGAGCGGCTGGGCGCGTTCTTCGACGAGCCGTGGCTGAACGACCGCGAGCGGCGTCTGGAGAAGACGAGCAGCCGCTCTCGGCGGGTGGAGCTGTCATGCCGGATCGCGGAGCGGAGCGTGCGGGTTGCGACCGTCTCCGAGAAGGAGGCCTTCGCCGACCTGGCGGCCAACTGGCTGCTGGCGCAGGAGATCGCCACCACGTTGCCGGCTGCGGCTCTTGAGCAGGAGCCGCATCAGGCCCTGGCGGCCCTGCACGAGCAGGGAGTCCTCACCGTGCCCGTGTTCGCGGACGGCCCCGGCGGCGCGGAGGCCGTCGTGGTGTCCGCGGCCTGCGGTGACCGGGATCTGTGGGCGGCCGGCCCGGACCGGACCACCGCGGCCGCAAATCTGCTGGCGGCGGCGCGCTGTCACCTCGCATCGCCCACGGATGCCTGGGCGGCGGAGTGCGGGCTGCCCCAGCCGCACTGGCTGCCCCGGCAGCAGCCGCCTCCCCTTCAAGAGCCGGGCACCGGTGAGGTACTGCTGGCGGCGGTCCGCACCGGGGCGCGCCTGTGCGCGGTAGGAACGGACGACGGCAGCGAGGCCGGCTTCGTGACGGTCGATCCCGGCACCGCGCGCAAGGCCAAACGTGGCGGTGAGGACGGCGCATGGCGGGTGTGGTCGGAGCGCGGAGCTCTGGCCGTGCCGGGCCCGGCGGTGGCGGTGGCCGACGCCGCGCGGCACCTGCTGGCCGCCGAACCGGACGAGGGCTGGGACATCTCCGCCACCGCGTGGCGTGCCGTGCTGCGCTTCGGATGCCAGACCGTGGCCCAGGGCCAGGTGCGGCCTGGTCTTCGGGCGGACGGCCGCGCGCTGTGGAGGCTCGGCACGCTCGGCGACGAGCAGCACGCCCGATTCGAGCAGCTCACCACCGCGTTGCCGCCCTGGGCACATAGCCAGGTCCTGCCCGGCCGGCGCGAGGCGATGCCAACGGCCCCGGCGGCGGCCGCCCTGGTGTTGGGCGAACTCGCCGACGCCCTGGTGCGCGGCCCCGGTGCCGCCGCGGTGTGGGGCGCCAGCCCGCTGACCGCCCGCACCGCCCAGCCGGTGAGCGGCGCGGTGGCGCGATGGCTGGACGAGGTCGAGGAGATCGCCGACACCACGCCGGCCCCCGACTTGGTGCTGCAGGTGATGCCGCCTTCGCGCCGCCAGGCCACCGCCTCCTCCCTGCAGGTCACCGTCCGGCTGCGCCCGTCCGGCCGGGATAAGGCCCTGGTGGCGTTGCCGGATCTGCGCGAGCGCCTGGGCGCGGAGCACCCGGCGGTGCTGCGGGCCCTTCGGGCGTTGCGCAAGGCCGCACGGCTGTGGCCCGTCCTCGCGGGCGCCGAGGACCAGGATCGGGTGCGTGTCGAACCGGGGCAGGCGGCGCTGCTGCTCGGGCACCTGGGACGGGTCCTGCGTCGGGCCGGGGTGGAGGTGCTGTGGCCCGAGCAGTGGGCGCAGCGGCTGCGCCCGACGGTGGTGGCCTCCACGCCCGCGGGCGGCGGCTTGTCGCTGGAGCAGTTGGTGGACTACCGCTGGCAGGTGCGCCTGGACGGCAGCGCGCTGAGCGCGCAGGAGTGCGAGCGCATCGCCGAGGCGGCCGGAACGCTGATGTGGCTGCGCAACCGGTGGGTGCTGGTCGACCAGGCCACCGCAGAGCGCGCCCGCGGCGGACGGGTCCGCGGCGGCGTGCCGGCGGGCGAGGCCCTGTCGGCGGTGCTCGTCGGCACGGTCGAACTCGATGACGGCGAGAGCGCGGACCTGGTCGCCGACGGCGACCTCGCCACCCTCGCCGCGGTACTGACCGGCACCGCCCACACCCCCGTGCCGCAGCCCGAAGGCCTGGCGGGCACCTTGTGGCCCTACCAGGCCGTGGGCCTGAGCTGGCTGGCGAACGTCACCCGCCACTTCGGGGCCCTGCTCTGCGACGAGATGGGGCTGGGCAAGACCATCCAGACGATCGCCCTGATCCTGCACCGCGCGGAGACCGGTCTCTCGCAGGGCCTGCCGACCCTGGTGGTCGCCCCGGCGTCGATGGTGCTCACCTGGGTCCGCCGGGTGCAGGAGTTCGCCCCCACGCTGCCGGTACGCGCCTACCACGGCAGCGACCGGACCCTGGAACACCTGGGCGCCGACGAGGTCGTCGTCACCAGCTACGCCACCCTGCTCGAAGACCGAACGGCCATGGCCGCACAGAGGTACTCGCTGCTGGTCGCCGATGAAGCGCAGTTCATCAAGAACGCCACCACCCAGCGCACCAAGGCCATCGCCGCCATCCAGGCCCTCGCCCGAATCGCCCTGACCGGCACCCCCGTGGAGAACCGACTGCGCGACCTGGGCACCCTCCTCAACTTCTCCAACCAGCACCTGTTCGACCTGAAGACGTTCACCACCGCCTTCGGATCCCTCGACCGCGCCCCCGACCCGCATAAGCAAGCAGCCCTGAACCGCGTCACCGGCGCCGTGATGCTGCGCCGCCGCAAGGACGACCCGGCGGTCGCACTCGACCTGCCCGACAAGATCACCACCGTGCGGACACTCGCCCTGACCGACGCCCAGAGCGGCCTGTACACCCGCACCACCCGCATCGCGATGGAGGCGATCCGCTCCACTGCGCCCCGGGAACGCAAAGGCGCGGTCCTGCGGCTGATCACCCAACTACGGCAGATCTGCAACTCCCCGCTGCACCAGCGCATCGGCTCCGCCGACTCCGGCCGCCTGGAGGCCCTCCTCGCGGGCTACGATCCCGACCGTGAGAGCCGGCAGTCCAGCAAACTCGCCGCCCTGGACGACCTCGTGCCCTCCATCCTCGACGACGGACCCGAATCCGCGGTCATCTTCACCGAGTTCGCCACCATGGCGATGCTCCTGCGCCGCCACGCCACCGCCGTCTGGGGCTTGCGCCCCCTGCTGTACGTCGGTTCGATGACCGCATCCGCCCGCGACGCCGCCTTGAGCGCGTTTCGCCGGCGGCGCAACCGCCTGCTGATCGTGACCTACGGATCGGGCGGAACCGGCCTGGACCTGGTCGAGGCCAGCCACGCGATCCTCGTCGACCGCCCCTTCAACCCCGCCCTCGCCGCCCAGGCCGTCGACCGTCTCCACCGACCAGGGCAGCGCCGCACCGTGCACATCCACCCCCTGCAGACCGTGGGCACCATCGAGGAGAAGATCGAAGCTCTCCTCACCCGCAAGAGCGCGCTGCTCGACGCGCTCGACCCGCAGACCTCCTTCGATCCCGCGCAGCTCAGCAACGACGAGCTCCACGAACTCGTGTCCCTGGGAGCCCTGGTATGACCGTCCCGGCCGCCTCCGTCCCCCGCCCGCGCCCGGCCGCGGCCCCCACGCCACAGGAACCCGCGTCCTGGACGACGTTCACCGCAGCCCTGCAACGCTGGAACACCCGCCCCGACACCGCGGCGCAGAGCAGTGAGGTTGCCGCCGGAGCCCGGCTCGACGCGCAGGACCTGCCCCCGACCCCCGCAGGACTCCCGACCCAGGCCGCCCTTCAGGAGATCGTCGACGCCGCGGCCGACCGGGCCCGACTCCTGCTCGCCGGCGCCCCGGTCCCCGAAACCCCCCTCGACCACGCCGTCCACATCACCGCCACCAGGCCTGGCGTGTCCCTCGACCCCGCCCACCGGCTCGGCATCGACATCGGCGACTGGCGCGCCCTCGTCACCGAACACCCTGCCCGCACCGGCCGATGAGAGCCGAAGGCCTACACGGCCTCCGGCGGCCCCGACAACCCTGCCGGTGCCGAGGGCTGCTGCCGGCGGCAGCCCGCCCGGACAACACATAAGGCCGGAGCCCACCCGATCGAGCGGGGCGGGCCAGGGGCTCGCCCGCTGCGGAGCCCGGCTCCCGAAACCCCGGCGCGGCCCACTACTTCTGCATCGGCGCTCCTCCGGTCATCGCGACCCGGGCCGCGTGCGCCCTGGCCCAGGAGTCGTTCCGCCTGCCCGGCGTCGACCACGTCGAGATCGTCCACGACCCGGCCAACCGCCCCAGCGGCGCGGCAGCGGCACGCCTCGGCTCCGTCCCGCACGAACGCCGCCCCGCCGAATGCTGGCCCCGCAGAGAGCCGAGAGGAACAGGTCTGGCGTCTGACCCGCCCTCACACCGCCCCGGACCCGGCCGCGCGCGGTGACACCCTGACCGCGAACCGGCGGTGCCGTGCCACCGGTTCGCGGCACTCTTCAGCCCTTGCCGCCCGTGCGTCTCCAGAACAGGCGAGCTGCGCCCAGCCTGCCGATCTGCAGGCCGTAGAGGCCCGCGAACGCCCCGCAGGGCGGCGCGACCCACTGGAGCGCCGGCTGCACCAGAGCGTCGCGATGCGCGTGCAGGTAGAGGAAGAACACCCCTGCCGCCAGCATGGCGAACAGCACCCGCACACCCCAGCCGGCGAACGCGCTCGACCCTAACCTCGCGGCCGCGGCCACGTTCCCAGCGACCAGCACCGGCGGCAGCAGCCACCACAGAGGATTGCCGCCGTCGTAGCGCTGCCCCACGTACCAGGCCGCCCCAGCCACGCAGGAGAGGTAGCCCGCCGAGGCGGCTGCGCCGACAAGGGTGAGGAGGAGCCGGTGGACCACATCGCCGCCATGAGGTGGCGCCGCGCCGTTGCCGTTCATCATGCGGGACAGGATGGCAGGCAGACTCCACGACGGAGGCGGGTTCGCAGACACCGGGCCGGTCGGTACCCTGTCCGTGGCCGAATCCCATGCCCGGCGGCCTCGAATCCACAGCCGCACGAGTCCAGGCGCTGTGCTCTCGCCGGTCCGGCGTACTCGCGCCGGACCAGGCTGCGGGCGGTGCCTGTCTCCCGGACACGGTCGTCGCGGGTGGCCTGGACGGCCCCGAGAAGACCGGACGGCAGCAGCGGATCGGGCAGCTGACTGCCCACCGGCCGGTCCTCGGGCACCGGCAATTCGGCGGTACGGTCGCTTTCAGTACTTCTTGGCTCCGACGTGGTCGATGATGAGCCGACCAACGCTCGCGTCCAGCGCGAAGTAGATCCGCCCGACTTCGTTGGGCGAGGTCGCGTCACGCACCTTCACGTGGGGGGTGCTGTCGTGGGTCTTGCCGTCGAACTTGAATTCGCGCAGTGCCCGACGGGTCTTGAGGTACTGGTCGCTCATGGCGACAGTGAGCCCGTGTTCTTCGGCGAACCAGTCGTCCAGTTGGGGCAGGGAGCGCCCGGGCTCCCCGCTGTAGAGGTCTACCGCCGCTCGGGCCAACCGCACCAAGTAGTCGGTCATCTCCTGCAGGTAGGGGTAATGGGAGTTCTTCCAGGTCCGTGCTGCGGCCTCGGTGAATACGACCCGCTGTTCGGCCGCGGCCTCGAGCGCCCGGTAGGTCGCGGCGGCGTCCCGCGCCCGGAGAGGGGGAACCCGCTCCCACGGGTCGGCCTCGGCGACCGTCGATGACCTGGCCTTCTCGTACATCTCGCGCCAGTAACGCGCCTCCTGGAGCGCCTGGGCGGCGTCGGCTGCCTCCTCCTTGTACTTGTCCCGTTCGATCTCCACCTGCTCGAACTCGCCAACCCACAGCGCGACTTCCTCGCGCAGCCCCTCGATGGTGGTGGCGAGGGCCTCGATCTCCTGCTGCTTGTCCCCGCTTTGTCGAGCGCGGATCAAAGCCGCCTCCGCCCGCAGCGCGGCGGCCTGCTGGGTGGCCCGGCGAGCGCGGGCCCAACCCGCATCGGTTCCGCGGGCGGTGACGGACACGTCGCCCAGCAACTCCACCCACTGGGCTCGGACCTTCTCGCCTCGGCCTTCCTCGAGTTCCTCGCGCGAGCAGGACAGCGGGGCTCCTGCCAAGCTCGGCCAGATCAGCGCCGCGCCACCGCTGGGCACGACGACCTCCGGCGCGCCGCGCCGGACGATGCCGGCCACGAGGGAGTTGACCGTGACGACCTGGGCCAGGCCCGCGAGATGTCCAGCCAGCCGGGACGCGGCCTGCCAGCCCTGGTCGGCCTGCGGCCACACGATCGCGATCGGCAGTCGGGTGCGCTCGGCGAGCGCGTCCACCAGCACGCGCGCGGCCGCGTCGTCCTGGATCCGCTCGTACCGTCCGTCTGCCTTCTGCCCCAGCACTGTCAGCTCCAGCGCTGGATCCCGCAGGACGCTTCCCACCAGGCCAGGCTGGGCGAGCCTCTTCACCTCCGCCGGACCCGTTAGCCAGCCGTCCAGCACCTCCCTGCCCATCGCCACCCTCAGGCCGGCCTTCAGCGGGCCGCGGGAGACGGTGATCCTGGTGACGAACCGGGCCGCAGGCTGGTCCTTCAGCGGCTGGGTCATCTCGATGCGCACCGCATCCTGGACGCCGTCGCCCTCGACCTCCCACATCACCGACCTCGCCCCGGAGCCGTCGAAGCGCGGCGGCAGTTCCATGGCCCCCGACTTGCGCAGCCACTGGCTCCCGCGGGCACGGTCGTCCCCGGGTACAAGCCATCTGGCGCAGTGGTCCAGCAAGAGCGCGTACGGGTCCGACGACGCACTCGTCGCATATACGTCGAAATCCGTCACATAGAGCGCCTGCATCCCCGCGCCTTCCCCGAGCCCGAACCGCCGTTCGCACGACAGGCTAGTGGTGCTGCCCCCGCTTGCGGCACCCTGTTCTGTGCCTCCGCCCACCTCGGCGTTCTCGAAGCAGTGACGGGTTCGCGAGGGCGGAGCCGGTCCGGGACCTCATGCGGTAGCCGACGGGTACGCAGTGGGACTCCGCCGGGCACCCGCCCGCCGCCCGGCCGTGCCGCCGACAGCGGGCGGGTGCCCGGCCTGCCGCCTGGCCAGCTCCCGCACCCGACGGGCGGCCGCTCCCTCGGCTACGGCGGCGGGTCCCTATCCTGGCTCGGTGGAGAGCTGGGGCGGTTTTCAGTCCGGGCGCGGGCGGCGATCGGCGCGGCGGCGGCCGCGGTAACGGCCCTATCGCTAGCCACCGTCCGGGCGGGCGACGCGGCGTATCGGCAGTGGATGCCGAACGCGGAGACGAAGGCGCTGAGGGAGGCGACCCTGCTGAACGAGGGTCGCGCAGCCGCAGCGTGTGGCCGAATCGGCCCAGCAGCATGGTGCAGTCGCCGCTCGCGCCCGAGGCGCAGGCGCAGGTCCGCTCGATGAGCTCGGCGCCGAGGGCGAGGTGGGTCTCGGTGAGCAGGTCCAGCAGGGTGTCGTGGTCCGGGTCGTGGCTGAGTTCGAGTTCCCACTTCCAGGGGCCGAACTCGTCGGCGGCGTTCAGGTGCAGCCGGGCGGAGGAGGCTGCGGGTCCGGCGGTGGCTGGGATCATCCGCAGCGGGCCGCTGCCCGTCCAGTAGCCGATGCCGCCGGGCGGCGCGTCCAAGAAGCGCCTCACCTCCGGCCCGCTCCAGTAGACGTCCGGCGCGGCCGCCGGGCCGGGGTGCGCGGCGAGAGCCTGCTGCCACGCGCCGGCGGAAAGGCCGGTGACCAGGACGCGTCCTGGGTTGCCGTCGAAGTCGGTGCGCGTGAGATGGAGGCCGTCGCGGCGAAGTTCGTACCGCAGCCCGGGAATCGGGCCGCCCGCCGTGGGAAGGGAATGGGCAGGTAGGAGGGCGGTCCACTACCGGGCGACGACGGGTAGAGCCTCGACCTCGACGGCCAGGTGGTCGGCTGCAGGGTGGACGGAGCGGATGCTCCACCAAGGTGACGTGCAGGCCCTTGGCGGCAACAGCGGCGCGCAGGCCGGGGGTGTTGTGAACCGTCTCGTCGGGGCTCTCGCGCGGCCGGGCATAGGGCAGCAGGACCTTCACGACCCGGGCGGCGCTGTCGAAGTCTGCGCCCGCGGCGGTGCCGGTGGAATCCAGGCGTACCAGGGTGCGGTCGGGCAGGGCTCGGGTCCAGACGATCGACAGGGGGTGAGCGGTGAGCAGATCGCCGCCACGCAGGGGCCCATCAGCACCCGGTGCTCCAGCACCTCCTGGCCCCGTCGGGGACTGCGGACAGCGGCAGCGGCCGTCGCTCGCTGAGATTCTTGAGGTAGGCCAGGGGGTTGCCAGTGTAGTGCCGGTAGAGGCGGGCGTCCCTGCGGGAGAAGGGAGGGGTGGGCATGCGACAGGTCCGATCCGTCGCCGCTTCCGGCCGGCCTGCGGGAGGGCGACAACCGGCCAGGGCGCCACCGTGGAGGTGCGAGAAGAGGAGTGGAGCGGCGGGACGCGGACGACAGCTCTGTTCCCGGCATGCGCCTGCGGGCCGGCCGGCGCTCGGAGAAGGGCCCCCGCCGGGCCTGCCGCACACTGTGCCGCTGGCAGTGGTCGCAGTGCAAGCATCCGGGCACGGGTGTCACCAGATCCGGTTACCCCGGACCCGGGATGCTGCGCCCGGAAGCCGGGTACCGCCTACAGAGGCTTCCTGCGAGCCGAGGGCGGGAGGTGCGCGATCGGGGCCGCCGGTGTCCGGCAGTCCGGCGCGGGGGTCGCTTAGAGCGCCGACCTCGGCATCCGGTCGTGGTGCAGCACGGTGTGGAGGTTCACGGCGGCCTTGGCGAAGTATCTCGGGCCGACGATGAGATCGCGGACTGCGGCGTCATGCGCAGCAGCGACCATCCGCGGCCTTTCCCCTTGGCCTTGACGCCTGCGCGGGCGACCGTCAGTTCGGTGGCAGTGCCTGCCTCGTGGGCAGCGTCTGCAGCGCCAAGCGGGCCGGCACTGTGGCGGGCAAGCTCCGGTTTCACGCGGATTCACGCAACCGATCGGGCGTTCACGGTCTTCACGCCCTTGCCCACTGGGTCCGGACCGCCGCCCGCGGTGTGCTGGTCGCGGAACACGGCCGGTGGAAGTGGGAGGGGATCGCGGTGGGGACATCCGTGAGGCCGGTGGCGGCCACGGACCAGGGGTGGGCGGACATGCCCACCCCCGACCTTGGGCGGCTGACGCGGGATGCGGAGAAGCGCCGACAGTACGCCGTCGATCCGCTGGTGCGGGAGGGCTGGGCGACGCTGGTCGGGGCCCTCGGAACCGGGGAGGCGCAGCGGTTCGCTACGGAGACGGCACTGCTGTGGCTGCGGCCGGACGTCGTGGCGGCCGGTGCCGCGGTGGACGTCCTCGCGAGGGTGGAGGCGGCCGGGTTCACGCCGGCGGGCGCGAGCATGGTTCAGCTGGAGCGGGCCGGGGTGAGGGCGCTGTGGTGGTGGCAGCTGCGGCGTGCGACCGCGGAGCGGCTGCTGCTCCTGGACGCGGTGGTGGGGCTGGGGCCGGGGCTGCTGGTGTTGTACCGGCACCGGGACGGTGATGCCGCGCGGCGCCTGACCCGCTTGAAGGGCGGCAACGCGCCCGGGCGGCGCGAGGCCGACTCGCTGCGCGAGGTGGCGGGCAGCCCCAACCGTCTTCTGACGATGGTGCACACCAGCGACGATCCGCTGGATGTCGTACGGGAGTTGGCGGTGTTCCTGTCCTGGCGGGAGCGGGCGGCGCTGGTGGCGTCCGCCCACGTGGCCGGCCCGGAAGGGTCGGGCCCGGCCGTGGAGGCAGCGCTGGCCGCGGTGGTGGCGTCCTACCCGCCGGAGCCCGGGCGGGCCGCGCCGGGTGCCGGCGGGGGCCGGGTGCCGCCCAGGCGGGGGGAGGCGTTCGCGGAGTTGTTGCGCGACATCGCCGCTGCGGGCATGGGGCCGCGGTGGGAGGCGGTCTCGCGCTGGTCGCGGCTGGTCCCGCTGCTGACCGGCGGGGCCCGGCGGTGACCGCGGTGAGGGGGTCAGTGCGGCGCGGCGAGCTCGGCGGCGAGCTTGGTCCAGCGGGAGAGCAGGTCGCCGGCGGCTCCGCTGTCGATGGCGGTGCGGGCCCGGTCCAGGCCGTCGGCGAAGGCTTCCTCGAGTCCGGCGGTGGTGTTGTGGGCGGCGAGGGCTCCGGCGGAGTTGGCGAGGACGGCGTCGCGGGCGGCCCCCGGAGCGCCGGAGAGCACGGTGTGGACGGCGTCGGCGTTGTAGGCGGCGTCCCCGCCGCGCAGTGCGTCCGGGCCGGGACGGGTCAGGCCGAAGCGGGCGGTGTCGAAGGTGGACTTGCGCACGCCGGTCTCATCGGCGCTCCACACGTCGGTGACGTCGGCGGTGGTGATCTCGTCCAGGCCGTCGTGGCCGCGGACGACCAGGGCCCGGGTGCCGCGGCCGGCGAGCACGGCGGCCAGGACGGGGGCGAGCTGGAGGTTGGAGCAGCCGACCAGGGCGGCCCCGGGGTGGGCCGGGTTCGTCAGCGGCGCGATGTAGTTGACGGCGGTGGGCACGCCCAGGATGCGGCGCACGGGGGAGGCGTGGCGCAGGCCCCGGTGGAAGGCCGGGGCGAAGGTGAAGCCGATGCCGACCTCGGTGACGCAGCGGGCGACCTGCTCGGGGCCGAGGGTAAGGGGCACGCCGAGCTGTTCCAGGACGTCGGCGGAGCCGCTCTTGCTGGAGACGGAGCGGCCGCCGTTCTTGACCACCGGCACGCCGGCGGCGGCGGTGACGATCGCGGCCATGGTGGAGATGTTGACGGTGTGCGCGCCGTCGCCGCCGGTGCCGACGATGTCGATCACACCGGCGCCGTCGACGGGCAGGGGCACGACCCGTTCCATCAGGGCGTCGAGCAGGCCGCTGAGCTCGGCGGGGCTCTCGCCCTTGGCGCGCAGGGCGACGAGGAACCCGGCGAGGGCGACGGGCTCGTGGTCGTCGTCCATGACCGTGCGCATCGCCCACCTGGTGTCGTCCGCCGTCAGGTCCTCGCCGCGCAGCAGGGTGGCGAGCAGGTGCGGCCAGGTACGGGTGGAAGCGGTCACGAAGGTCCCCTCGAAGCGGCCCGGCGCCGGGAGCCGGCGCGGGTGTCATCTCCGAGCCTAGCGACTGACGAATCGTCATACCGCCAAGTTCGCGGCGGCGAGGACAAGGATGTCGTACGCGTGGACGCCCTCGCTGCCCGGGAGTTGGCGTTGCGGGCCGCCGCGGTGGCCGGCGGGGGAGTGAAGGGCGACGGCGGGCTGGTGCTGGTGATCGGCGGCTCGCGCGAGTACCCCGCGCCGCCGTACGTGGCGGCGCTGGCGGCCCGCCGGGCCGGGGCCCACGGCGTACGCCTCGCCGCGCCGCCCGCCCCGGCGGCGCAGCAGGTGGCGCTGGAAGCGCACCTGCTCGCGGGGCTGGGGCCCGAGCTGGACCCGGCAGCCGTCGACGCGGTGGCCGAGGTGTCACGGCGGATGGCCCGGGGTCTCGCGCAGTCGCAGGCGCGGGGGCGGGTGGTGTGGCTGGTCGGTCCGGGGCTGGGCGGCAGTCCGCTGGCAGGGAAGGTGCTCGACGCCCTGGAGGAGGCCCGGGAGCGCGATCGGGGCGCGGCGCTGGTGGTCGACGGCTCGCTGGGCGGCGGCCCGCGCGCCCGGCAGCGCCTTCGGCGCCTGGGCGCCGACCTGGTGCTGCTCAACCGCACCGAGGCCCACGCCCTCCTCGCCGCCCCCGGCCTGCCGGCCCGCCCGGTCCGGGGCGAGACGGCCGACCGGGCGGCGCTGGCCGAGGTGGCCAGGGAGACCGGCGCGGTGCTGGTGGCCAAGGGCGAGACGGACCGGATCACCGACGGCGTCCAGACCCGCCTGGTGGCGGCCGGGCACCCGGGCCTGGCCCGGCACGGGAGCGGGGACGTGCTCGCCGGGGTCGCCGCCGCGCTGCTCGCCCAGACACTGCCGCCTGCCGACGCGGCGGCGCTGGCCTGCCACCTGGTCGGCACCGCCGGCGAGGTGCTGGCCCGGACGGCGGGACCGGGCTGGCTGACCGGCGACCTCCTGGACGCCCTCGCCCCCGCGCTGCGCGACCTGATCGCCGGCCCCGGCCCGCACTGACCCGCACCCCTGCTGCTTGCGCCGCCGCCGACGGCGCCTTCATCCCTTGCGTCCGACCTGACCCGTTTGGAGATCGCGATGACCCTCGTCCACGACCAGCCCGCCCTCGTGGCGGTGGGGCAGCTGAGCCGCGCGGCCGGCGAGCACCGGGAGTTCGGGGAGCGGCACGGCACGCTGCACCCCGCGGTGTGGCAGGCGCTGACCGCGTCCCCGCTGCCCCGGGCCGCGGTGCCCGCCGACTGCGGCGGCCTGCAGTGGGACCCGCCGCAGATCCTCGCCGCGGTACGCGAGGTCGCCCTCGCGGACCCCGCCGCCGGATGGGTGGCCGCGATCCACGGCCCGGCCGGGGCGTTCCTGTCCCGCCTGCCGGCCCAGACGGCCCGCGACCTGGTCGGCGACGCGCCAGTGGTCGCCGGCTCCTCGGTGCCGGTCGGCCGCACCGAGCCCGAGGGCGAGGAGGTGCGGCTGCGAGGACGCTGGCCTCTGGTCACCGGCGCCCCGGCGATGACCCTGGCCGCCCTCGCAGCCCCCGCCGACCACCACAAGGCGCCGGGCACCCGCTGGTGGCTCGTCCCCCGCGACCGGCTGAGCGTCGAGGAGGACTGGGACGCGCTCGGACTGCGGGGCAGCGCCTCCTACACCGTGGCCTGCGACACCCTGGTCCCCGGCGCGCACAGCATCAGCCTGACCGACGCGCCGCTGGCGGACGGGGCGCTGTACCGCTATCCCCTCTACGGGCTGCTGGCCGGCTGCATCGCCGAGGTCGCCCGCGCGAGCGGCGAGCGGGCCCTGGCCGCGTTCGCCACCCTCGCCTCGACCACCGCCAGCCGCTACGGCAGCGGGCCGATGGCCTACCAGCCTGCGGTCCAGGCGGCCTTCGACCAGGCCGACGGCCGCCTGCACGCCGCGGCCGGCCTGCTGGACGCGGCGACCGAAGCCGCGTGGAGCAGCGCACTGGCCGGACAGGTCAGCCCGGGGCAGCGGGCGTTGCTGCGCACCGCCTGTAGTCAGATGGCCGAGGCCGCCGAGGCCGCGTGCCGCACCCTGTTCGACGCCGCCGGGGCCGCCGCGATCCACCGCGCCGCGGGCCTGGAGGGCTGCTGGCGCGACGCGATGACGATCTCCCGGCACGCGCTGGTCGCCGCCCGCGGCCGCCAGCTCGCCGGCGCCCACCACCTGACCGCGACCACCGCCGGGGAACTGTGATGGGCGACCGCATCCTGCCGCGCTTCCTCGACCACCCCGGCAGGCGGCCGGCCGTCGTCGCCCTGGACGGCTCCGTCTGGACGTTCGACGAGGTGCTGGGTCGGGCGCTGACCCTCGCCCGGCAACTGCGCTCCACCGGTGAGGTGGCGGGGCGCGTCGTGCTGCTGCGCACCGGGCCGGGCGCGCTGTTCAGCGTCGCCGACCTGGCCGTGCTCCTGGCCGGCGCCGTGCCCGCCGTCCTGCCGGACCTGACCCCGCAGCAGCTCGCCGCACTGTGGCCGGTGGTGGAGCCCGCCGCCGTCCTCGACACCGTCGGCGACCGGGCGCTCGCCGACGTCGCCGCCCGCACCGGGACGCTCGTGCACGCCGTGGACGAGCGCAGCACCCGGCCTCTGGGCACCCCCGCGCAGTGGCGCACGGTGGCCCGCCGCATGGCTGGGCGCCGGCTGGAGCAGACCGCGGCCATCGTCTTCACCTCCGGCACCACCGGCGTGCCGCGCGCCGTGGCCCTGACCGAAGCGGCGCTGGTGCGCGGCACCGACACCTGGACCGGCCTGTGGAACGGACGCCCGGCGCGCACCGTGTCCTACCTGCCTGTCTCCCACGTCGCCCAGCGGATCATGGGCCACACCCTGATGTGCCTGTACGGGACCACCCAGATCACCTCCACGCCCCAGCGCCTCGAAGAGGACCTGCTGCGGCACCGGGCGGACACCCTGCTCGGCGTCCCCCACATCTGGGCCCGCCTGGCCGCCGCCTGCGAGCAGCCCGGCGACGACGGCCGCCGGCTGCGGCAGGCCCTGGCCGGGGTCGGGACCGCCGTCAACGGCGCCGCCGCCCTCGACCCTGCGGTCGCCGGCGCCCTGCACCGGCACGCGGGCCTGCGGATCAGCGGCGCCTACGGCGCGAGCGAGACCACCGTGCCCGCCTTCCACCACGACGACGCCGCCACCCCCGGGCTGGGCCGCCCGGTCGGCGTGGAGCACCGGATCGACGACCACGGTCAACTCCTGCTGCGCGGGCCGCATGTGGCTGCCGGGTACGTCGCGCGGTGGCCGCACCTGGTCCCGGTCACCGGCCCCGACGGCTGGCTGCACACCGGCGACCGGGTGAGCCGCGAGGACAGCGCGGCGGGCGGGCTGCGGCTGAGCGGCCGGATCGGGTCGGCGTTCAAGACCGGATCCGGCGAGATGATCCACCCCGAGCCCATCGAGGCCCACCTGCTCACCCACCCCCGGGTCGACGCGGCGTGCCTGCTCGGCCCCGGCCTGCCCCGCGCCGTCGCCCTGGTCTCGGCCCCCTCCACCGCCAACTGGCTTCCCGCCGACGTCACCGCGCTGGAAGGCGACCTCCACCGCGGCGTCGAGACCGCCCGGCGCAGCGGCGAGCTGCCCTACTGCGACCTGGCCGCCGTCCACGTCCTGCCCGACCGGTGGCCCGAACTCCTCCTGGTCACCTCCACCGGCAAACCCCGCCGCGACCTGATCACCGTCCACTACAGCCACCTGCTCCCCGAACCGGAGACCACCCGTGCCCTCGCCTGACCGACGACCCCGCCGCCTCCTGCTCATCGACATGGGCGGCGTCTTCTTCGACTACTCCTTCCTCAAGGCCATCGACGCGTGGGCCGCCGCCGCCGGCCAGGACCCGCAGCAGCTGCGCGACCGCTGGCTCATCGACGCCCCCTTCGACGCCTTCGAGCGCGGCGAGATCCCACCCGCCGTCTACCTGGAGCACCTGCGCCACCTACTCGCCGTCGACCTCGACGACGAGCAGCTGGCGGCGGGCTGGAACGCGATCTACGGCACCACCGACCCCACCCTGCTCGCCCTGCTGGCCGGCCCGGAGGTGCGCGGGCGCTTCGACGCCGTCGTCGGCGTCTCCAACACCAACGCGCTGCACGCCCCCTTCTGGCGCGAGCTGTACCGCGAGGACCTACCGGTGCTGGACGCGGTGCACTGCTCGCACGAGATCGGCGCCACCAAACCCGGCACCGCCTTCTTCGACCACGTGGCCGCCGCCCACGGAGCCCGCCGCAAGGACCTGGTCCTCGTCGACGACATCGCCGTCGTCACCGACGCCGCCACCGCACTCGGGATCCGCGCCCACACCTACCAGGACCCCGCCGCCCTGGCCGCCTTCCTCGACACCCTCGACACCGCCAAGGACCGCTCGTGAACCTGCTGATCACCGGCGCGGCCGGCTTCATCGGCTCCGCCCTCACCACCGCCCTGCGCACCGCCGGGCACACCGTCACCGCCCTGGACGACCTGTCCGTCCACTCGCCCCGCCCCCACCCCGACCACCTCCTCCAGCGCGACGTCCGCACCCTCACTGCCGGCGACCTGGACGGCTTCCACACCGTCATCCACCTCGCCGCCCACAAGTCCGTGCCCCGCTCGTTCGAGGTCGGCGGCTTCGAACACAACACGGCCGCCGACCGGCACCTGATCCACACCTTCGCCACCTCCGGCGCCGACCGCCTCCTCCTCGCCTCCTCGTGCGAGGTCTACGGCGACCAGCGCGGACCGCTCGCCGAGAGCGCCCCGCACCGGCCCCGCTCCCCGTACGCGGCCGGGAAGGCCACCACCGAGCACCTCGCCGACATCTACCGGCCGCAGCTCGGCCCCGGCCGACAGATCGGGGTGGCCCGCTTCTTCAACACCTACGGGCCGTGGGAAGACCCCGACGCGGTGGTCCCCGCCTTCATCGACGCCGCCCTCGCCGACCGGCCACTGACGATCGAGGGCACCGGCACCCAGGCCCGGGACCTCACCCACATCGACACCACCACCGCCATGCTCGGCCGCATCCTGGACGCCGACCAGCTGCTGCCCGTCGTCAACATCGGCTCCGGACAGGCCACCACCGTCCTCGACCTGGCCCGGGCCGTCATCCGCGCCACCGGCCGCGGCACCATCACCCACGTCCCACCCCGCCCCAACGAGATCCGCTCCTTCACCGCCGACACCAGCCTGTTCACCGCCACCTACGGACCCCTGCCCCGACAGCGCCCGCTCCCAGAGCTCCTCGCCGAGACCGCCCGCCTCCGCGCCCTGTCCTGGACCCCGGCCGGAGCCGCCCGGTGACCCTCCCCTCCACCAGTGCCGCCACCCCGCTCGCGGGCGTGGCGGCACTGGGCACCTTCGAGTTCGGCACCCCGGCGATCCCCGACGACCGGGCCCGCCTCCTCCTCGACGACTTCCAGGAGCTCGGCGGCCGACTCATCGACACCGCCCCCACCTACGGCCCCGCCGACGGCGCCTTCCGCGCCGAACCCCTGATCGGCGCCTGGCTGCGCGCCGCCGGCGCCACCGGCATGCGGGTGATCACCAAGGCCGGGCTCGACCCCGCCCGCCCCCACCAAGGCGACCTGCGGCCCGAGCGGATCCTCGCCTCCGCCCGGCGCAGCGCCGAGCGCCTGGGCCGGCCCGTCGTTCTGCTGCTGCACCGCGACGACCCCGCCGTGCCCGTCGCCGAGATCGCGGACGCCGCCGACCGGACCGTGCGCGAAGGGGTCGCCGAGCAGGTCGGCGCCTCCAACTGGACCGCCGCCCGCCTGACCGCCTGGGCCGGCTACGCCGCCGCGGCCCGCAAGGCCGCGCCGACCGTCACCGCCCCGCTGTGGAGCTTCATCCCCCGTGCCGACCCGCCCGAAGAGCCCTGGCTCGTCGAAGCCGACCCCGGCCACCTGGCCATGGCCGCCCGGCACGGCATGACCGTCGTCCCCTACCGCACCCTCGCCGCCGGCTACCTCGCCGCCCGCCACAGCGGCCGGCACACCCACCACCACGCCCGCACCTACGACACCGCCCTGGGGCGCGGGCGCCGCGACCGGCTCCACCAGACGGCCGCCGCGCTGCAGATGACCCCGCACGGCCTGGCCCTGGCCTACCTGCGCGCCCACCGCCCGGCCCCGGTGATCCCCGTCATCGGCCCCCGAACCCGCCCCCAGCTCGCCGAGAGCATGGCCGGCGCCGCCCAGGCCGGCCGGATCACCCCCGCACTCGCCGCCTACCTCGAATCCCGCCCATGACCAGCCCCGGCCCCGCCGTCCAGCAGCCGGGCGAACCGCTCCGGCACCAGGCCCCGGCTGTTCGCCTCGTACGGGAAGAGCCACGTCGCCCGGCGGCAGAAGTCCCGCAGATCGTGCCCGACCTCGTCCAGCACACCCACCACCGCCAACGGCTCGGCGAAGGAGAACACCGCCGCGCTGCCGCCCCGCGGCCGCAGCTCCACCGACACCGCCACGGTGTCCAGGAGCACCTGCCAGCCACCGCCCCGGCCCGACACATCCCATCCCGCCCCGCCGGGCTGCTCGCACACCCTCAGGCCCTTGAAGGCGAGCCGCTCCAGCCAGGCGGCCACCAGAGCGGCGACCGCCTCGCGGCGACCGCGCTCGTCCAGGGCCTGCGGCCGCAGTTCACGCTTGACCACCGCGGGGACCCCGGCCGCCAGCACCCCGGCCGGCAGCGTCCGGGTCACCGTGGCACTCGCGGCCACCACGGTGCCCTCGCCCACCCGCACCCCGGGCAGCACCACCGACCGGAATCCCAGCCACACCGCGTCGGCGAGCTCGACACCCGCGAACGACGCGCCGTGCCCGTCCCGGACCGGGTGCCCGGCGTGGTACCCGTGGGTGAAGACGGCAACCTCGGCGCTGATCCCCACCTGGTCGCCGATCAGCACCGGCTCGGTGCAGTTCAGCGTCACGTCCGGCGCGATCTGGCAGCCGTCGCCGATCCGCACGATCGAGCGCTCCTCCATCGTCGCGCCCGCACCGATCCGCAGCCGCTGCCCCAGGTAGGTGCCCTGGCCGACCGTCAGCTCCCGGCACACCGCGTCCGAGCCGCCGTCCACCACCGAGCCCGCCCCGAGCCGGGCCGAGTCCGCGACCCACCACCGGCCGCCGGCACCGACCTGCGCGCCCGCGCCGAGCTCCAGGCAGGCCGAGCGCAGATCGCAGCCCGGCCCCACCACCGCCCCCTCCGCCAGCACCAGGTCGTCGGCCACGATCACCGTGCCCTCCCCGATCCGCACACCCCGGCCGATCCGCGCCCTCCCGGCCCGCACATCGGCCCCCGGGAACTCTGCGATCGCCATGCGATCAACTCCCTTTCCTGTCACCGGGCTCCGCGGCCCGGACCGTCCCCTCGAAGAGGAGCGCCGTGAACATGCCCCGATCCGTACTGGCCGTCGCCGCCCATGCCGACGACGAGAGCCTGGGCGCCGGCGGCACCCTGGCCGAGCACGCCGCCGCCGGCGACCAGGTGCACGTCCTGGTCCTGAGCGCCAGCTCCACCAGCCGTCCCGGCCACGACGACCTTGACCACCGCAGCACCTGCGTCCACCGGGCGGCCGCCCTCTACGGCGCCGACGTCGAGATCGCCGGCCTGCCCGACAACGCCTTCGACACGCTGCCCCGGCTGACCGTCACCCAGGCCGTCGAGGCGGCGATCCGGCGCTGGCGGCCCTCGATCGTCTACACCCACAGCAGCGCCGACCTGTCCCTGGACCACCGCATCACCGCCGAGGCCGTCGCCGCCGCCACCCGGCCCCAGCCCGGCCACCCGGTGGCCACCGTGCTGGCCTGGGAGGTCCGCTCCGCCACCGAATGGGGCCAGCGGCCCTTCCGTCCCACCTGGTTCCAGCCCCTGACCCCCGCCGCGCTGGCCGTCAAGCAGCAGGCTCTGGCGGTGTACGCCTCGGAGATGCGGCCCTGGCCGCACACCCGCTCCACCGAAGCGGTCCTGGCCGCGGCCCGGCTGCGCGGCGCCCAGATCGGCCACGACGCCGCCGAGGCGTTCGAGGTGGTCCGCCACACCGTCACGCCGGTCGGAACCAGGCCCGCTCCCGCTCCTCCAGGCCGATCATGAGCAGCTCGCGCGTGCGCTCCCGCATCGGCGGCAGCGCGTCCACGGGGAACCAGGCCACCTCGAGCGACTCGTCGTCGGCGACCCGGGCCACCTGGCCCGCCCCGTCGGGCCGGCACGTGAAGACCAACTGGAGGTACTGCGCCCGGTGCCCGTTGGGGTGCACCACCTCGGGGGACACCGTCACCCCGGCGAGGCGCTCCACCACCACGGTGATGCCCGTCTCCTCCAGCACCTCGCGAACCACCCCGGCGGCCGGCTCCTCGCCCGGGTCGAGGATCCCGCTGAGGATCGACCACTCCCCGGTGTCGGAGCGGCGGTGCAGCAGCACCCGCCCCGAATCCAGGACGACCGCGTTCACCCCCGGCAGCCAGAGCCCGTGGTCAGGGCCCACCAGGGCGCGCAGCGCGGCAACGTAGGCAGGGATCATGAAAGCCACCGTAGAACGTGAAGGAGCAGGAAGAGGGGCACCCGCCCAGCCCATCACCACCACCCGGTGCCCGGCAGCGCCCCGCGCCGTGAAGGACGTGAAGTGGGCACGGCAAGCGTGAAATCCCGTGAAACCCCCCACCCCGACCGATTGTGACCTAACGTCATGCCGTGGTGACTGATCTCGCCCCCGAGCAGGCGCACCTCGTACTCGCCGACGCCCTGGACCACGCCAAGTGGTCGGCCCGCGAGCTGGTGAAGGCCATCAACCCGCGGCTGAACGCCATGGGCCATCCCCCGGTGGACCTCACCGCGGGCTACAAATGGCTGCGCGGGCACCTGCCCCGCTCTCCCGCCGTACGCGACGTCGCGGCGGTGGTCCTGACCGAGGCGACCGGCCGGCGCTACACCTCGGCGCACCTGTGGGGCCTCGACCAGCCCGCCGCCGAGACCGCCGAGACCGAGGAACTCCTCGGCCCCCTCCCCTTAGGGGATGTCCTGCGCACCGCCTCCCAGTGGACCAGCGGATCCGTCGAACCGGCGCTGGTCCACTCGGATGCCGCCGAGTACCTCACCGCGGCCGTCTGGGACGCCACCCGCCAACCCCCGGCCCCGCCCACCCCCGGGCACGGCGACGGCGACTACGTCGCACCGGAGTTCGCCGACATGCTCTTCGAGCAGCTCGCCGCGCTGCGCCGCCTCGACGACCGCACCGGCGGCAGCCCCCTGAGCCAGCGCCAGGCCCGCATCGCCCTGCACGAGTCGCTGGTCCTCATCCATACCGGCCGCTACGACGCCGCCACCGGCAACCGCCTCCTTCGGCACGCCGCCAGCGCCTCCCAACTCGCCGGCTGGATGAGCTTCGACGCGGGCCTCGACCCGGCAGGCCACCGCTACCAGCTCCTGGCCATCCGGATCGCGCGCGCCGCCGGCGACACGAACACCGTCTCCAACGCCCTCGGAATGCTCGCCTACCAGCACGCCGCCGGCGGAAACCCGCGGCTGGCCCTGCGCTTCGCGCACGCCGCGGTCGAGCACTCGGCGAAAGCTGTCCCCCTGGTCCAGGCCCGCGCATGGGGACGGCTCGCCACCGCCCACGCCGCCGCCGGCGACCTCGACGCCTTCCGCCGCGCCACCGACCGATGTCGACAGCTGATCGGCCAGCGCCACGGCGACGACCCACCCTCCCTGTACTACTTCACCTCCCACCAGGTCGACGCCGAGGCAGGCCAAGCGCTCGTCGACCTCGCCGCCCACACCCGCGGACGCCGCTCCCTCCTGCTCACCGAAGCCGCCCAGCTCTTGGGCCCCATCGCCGCCCAGGGAACAGCCACCGGATACCGCCGCTCCGGACTCCTCCACGGAATCCACCTCGTCCGCGCCAGCATCGGGGCCCGGGACGCCGAGGCAACCGCACACTGGATCACCGCCCTCGCCCCGACCCTCCCGAAGGTGCAGTCCATCCGGTGCCGCACCCTCCTCACCACCGTCCGAACCGCCGCCCGCCGCCAACTGCGCGCAGCCGGGCACGGGGATGCGCTGGACGCCCTCCGCACGGCACTATCGACACCATGACGCTGCTCCAGGCCACCCCCCAGTGGACGCTCACCGCCGTCTCGTACCGCGCCGCCGACGCCCGCACCCTCACCCGGGCCCTCCACCAGGAGCAGCTGGCCACCTACGGCAGCGCCGACGACCCCGAGGCCACCGACTGCGCGGAATTCGACGCCCCCAACGGCCAGTTCCTCCTCGCCCGCCTCGCAGACGGACCACCCCTGGCCTGCGGGGGCTGGCGCGCCCTCAGCCCCACAACAGCCGAGATCAAACGGATGTACGTGGCCCCCGCCGCCCGCGGACAAGGACTCGGCCGCCGCATCCTCGCCGCCCTGGAACAGGACGCGCTCGGCCGCGGGCACACCGAGGTCCTGCTGGAGACAGGCGTCCACAACACCGCCGCCCTCGCCCTGTACACCGCAGTCGGCTACACGCCGGTCCGCTCGTACGTCCCCGGGCGCAACCCCGACATCAACCGGGCATTGAAGAAGGTCATCCTTCAGCCGACTGGCTGTGTTCACTCGTGAACACAGCCAGTCGGCGGTTGCCCTCTTCCGTATCAGAGGAAGCGATGCGTCTTCCGCGCCCCCGCCTGCTTATGTCGCCCGGCTCTGCCAGGATGGCCGCATGGAGTGGAAAGTTGAGGTGGACATCCCCGGGATCGGCCCGCGCATGCTGACCGTCGACAAGCCTCATGCATCCGACGCTCTGGAAGACACCAAGGCGCGCCTCAATGAGATGTTCCTGCAACTGCCCGCCGGGAGCGCCAGCTACACCGTCGCGGTGTTCGAGCCGGGGCACCGTGCGGGAGACGCGTCCGTCTGTGCCGAACGCATCACCCTGGTGACGGAGGTCGGCCCCAAGCCTCGCGACTGACGAACGGAGCAGCGGGACCTGCGCCGCCATCGGCCGGAACCAGGGAGGTCCCGCCGACGTGGGATACGGCGGGACCTCATCCCTGACGCTACGCTGCGGCCTGCCCCGGATCTACCGACTCCACGACGTCACACCGCGAACGAAGGCGCTCAGGTGAAGTCCAGGCGCACCAGGATGCGGTTGGGTAGAGCTCGTGGTCCAGGCGATCGACAGGGGGTGAGTGGTGAGTAGGTCGCCGCCCCGCAGGCCCATAGCTCTGTCCCCGGCATGCGCCTGCGGGCCGGGGCGGGAGACCGCGATCGGGGCCGCCGACGTCCGGCAGCCCGGCGCGGAAATCGCTCAGAGCGCCGACCTCGGCGTCCGTGCCTGTTCGAGGGCTGCGGCCCGGTCCTGGAACTCTTCGAAGGGCAGGACGCCCACAGCCTCGGGCCCGACGAGGCGGATCGACTCCGCGGCGGCCCGCAGCGCCTCGTCCTTCGCCTCGCTCGGCGCCATGCCGTCCTTGACTGCCCGCACGTAGTAGACGTCCGCGAGGTCCTGCCGGGTCCACGCGGCGGCTCGGGCGGCCTCCCTGGCCTGTCCAGTCGATCGAGCGCGCGCCGACGCGTCCGCGGCGCGGTCCTGGGCGTCGACCAGCCACGACGGCGGGTCCTGCGCGGCCTCTAGGACTTCGCTCCCGGTCATCGGCAGGACCCGCTCGGGCACTGCCCGTCGGGGAATCCGTAGGGCGTCGGCGACCCGCCCCGGGTCGATGGCCCGCTGCGGGTAGCGCTTGCAGTAGGCGCGGGCCTGCCGCGTGGTCATGGCCGCCTCCAGTTTCTGGACACGCTCCAGTTTCCCACCGACCCCGGGGCGGCGGCCATCGGATCGGGCTGACCCGCGAGCGCGGCAACGATTCCGTTCCCTGGAAGGGCAGCGGCGGGAAGCCTGTGCCGGGTGTGGCTGCCGAGAGCCTGACTGCGGGAGGAGCGATCGCACGCTTGCGGACCGTACCGGCCCTGCGCAGGTCAGGCCGCCGTCCTTCGTCCGGCCCCGACGGCATCGAGCCCTGCCGGGTCGTTCAGGCGGCCCGGTGACCGCGGGCGTACCAGGCGTGCAGGAGGGCGGCGCGCCAGATGGCGAGGGCCGCGATGAGAGGGGTGATGAACGTGCCGGTCTCGACGAGGGGCAAGGTGGCCGTCAGCAGGATGCCGTCGAACGATAGGACATCGCCGCTGCGGGCGACCATGGCCGCGATCCCGGACAGGCACACTGCCAGCCCGATCCGGGTCCACAGGATCGGCACGAAGTGCAGCTGGGAGAGCACGTCGGTGGCTCCAGCGAGCACCACCGGCAACCCGCCGATGAACAGGGCGTTCTCGCCAAGGCCGGGCAAGGCTGTCCGGGTCGCGTGGACCAGCAGGATGCCGGCGATGACGGCGTAGGCGAGGAAGAAGACACTGGCCGGCACCGCGAGAGCGGGGTGGAGGCGCATTTCGTGCGCCGCCGAACCGGTGGTCTCGGTGATCACCGGTTCGGTGCGGCAGGGGGTCGAGTGCGCAGTGGCAGTGCGCGCTACCGGGCGGGGGCGGGTCGGCATAAGCGTCATAGTCGCGGCCCGAAGCTCTGCAGCGGCCGCACCGGCTCGGGGTTCATCAGAAGGCGTGGCCTGCGGGAGGCAGCGTTGACGGGCAACGCGACACCCGGCGGGTCCCTGGCGGCTGATGTGGGCCAATTCGGCCGAACGCCGCCCCGGCTTCGGCAAGTCTGAACGCTGAACCTGACTACCCATCAGAAGCCGGAGCGCACCGTGGCCTAATCCATCGCCCCGTCATCCGCAACGCGGCCAAGGCCGTCGTCCCGACGGCCAGATCCTGCTCCAGTACGCCCGCTGGAGTGGCCGAGACTTTCTGCCCGGTGGCGGCCAGAACCCGGTGAGACGTTCGACGCCACCGCCCGCCGCGAGCTCCGGGAGGAGACGGGCCTGGACGTCATGTCCGAGCGCCTGCTGTGGCTGCGCGAGTACATCGGTGCCCACCACGACGGCGATCCAGCCGACCACCGCGTCGAGGCGACCTTCCTGTGCCGTCTCGACAGCGACCCGCACCAACTCGGCAACCACGCCCAGGACGAAGTCCAGATCGGCCTGCAATGGGTGGAACTGGAGAAGGTCCCGGGCCTGGACCTGCTGCCGCAGGGACTGCGCGACCTGATCGCCGCAACCTACGCGAAGGGCGACGTCACCTTGACCACGTTCGACCGCGTCGGCGCCGCCCGGCATCTCACCTGGCGCACCTACCTCACCGGCCGCCCGAATCTGCATGTACGTGCAGCACCCGAACTCGTCGGCGTCGTGCGCCGCGTGCGCGAGACCTCGATCGGATGAACCTCGGCATCGAGCCGCACTTGCTCCGCCACGACCTGCAAGCGGGACATCTCCCCGGCACGCCGCAGGGCCATCGGCTGCTGCTGGACTGGGAGCTCGCCGCCTTCGGCGAACCGCTCTCCGACCTCGCCCGACTCGCCGTGCGCCTCAAACTCCCCACTCCCGAGCCGGTTCTCGCCCACCCGCCCGCGCCGGATCCCTCCCGACGTCCGCACTTGCACTTGTGCCTGCACCTGCCCGCCGATGCGGCGCCGGCCACTGACTCGGCCGTCCACGCACACGCCATCACCTCGCCCATTTTCCAAGGAGGACGTGATGGCTGGCCAGGCCATGCCGCGCCCGCATGAGGCAACACCTTCCTGTGATGGATCAACGCGGCCCGCTGCGGCAGCGTTGGCAGCTTGCGGACATCTTCTGCCGAAACGGCCTGGCAGCGGACCGCAAGCCCTCGCTCGGCACCGGTCCGGACCGACGCGCACCAAGACGAGGTGCCCGGAAGCGGAGGCGCAGCTACGGGGAAGCGGTTTTGCCTGTCCTCCTGCGCGCTGGCCGGCCGGTTTCACGCGGAGCGCGTGTTGTACTCCCGGACGAGCCAGAGCGGCAGGCGTCCGCGTGCGCTGATCTTGTGACCGTTTTCCCGGGCCCATACTCGGATCGCACGGGCGTCCGGGATGAACGCGGCGGGCTGGGCAGCGCGCTGGCGGCCGGCCCGCTGCTGCGGGCCGCGGGCCTTGCGGCCGCGGGAGGTGAACGGGGCCAGTTTTCCGCGCAGCTCCTCGGCATTCGTACTGGAAAGGTCGATTTCATACCACTGGCCGTCCAGTGCGAAAAGGACTGTTTCGTCGGCGGTGCCGCCGGTGAGGTCGTCCTCCAAGAGGACCTGAATTCGCTGTGCCATGACCGATCTTCCATCGCGAGCAACTGGTTCGTTAACGCATGGTAGGGGTCGGCAATTTGATTCCGCCAGCGATAATCCTCGGCCGACCGCTTCCGTGCGCTGGCGCCTGTCCTGCGGCGGAGTTCAGGCGGCGGTGCAATCCTCGTCCGACCCGGCGCCGAGAGCGTCGTACAGGTGTGTGCCGTGGGCCCACCGCTTCAGGGCCTGGCGGCCCATCAGCGCCAGGTCCTGGTGGTCGCCGAGAGCTTGGGCGTCCGCGGTGAACCCGTTGAGGCCCACCATCACCGGCACATCGGCGTGGTGCACGGGCCGGGCGGTGCCGTTGAACATCTGCACGTCCCGGGAACCGACCGGCCTAGCGTAGTGCTTGCACTGGACAACCACTTTGCGGCCGTCCGTATCGTAGGCGACGACGTCCGCCCCGAGGTCGCGGGAGCCGCCGGAGTGCACGACGCGGGTGAAGCCGTCCCGTGCGAGCAGGGCCGCGCACGCCTTCTCGAACTCGGTCGGGTGCATCACATCGAGGTGGCGCATCCGGTAGACCGGACCGAACAACTCCTCCTCGTCCTCATCTTCCGCGTCGTCATATGCCGGGTACCCGCCGCCCCCGCTGTACATGTACAGATGCGGTGCCAGAACTCGGTGCAGTGCGAAGCCGGCGGCCGCGACCAGAGGGGCTGCGGCCAGGGAGCACCACCAGGGGTGCGCGGCGATCCAGCCCCACACATCCAGGGTGATCCAGCGCCAGAACGTCGTACGCAGCCACTGCCACACCACCTTGGCCACGGCCAGGGCGACCACCACGCCGACGATGCGCTTGAGCATCGGGTCGAATGTGCCGTCCTCACGTAGCACGGCCTTCCCTTCTCTCGTTCTGGTGAGGGGCGGGCATCAGGCCGCGGACCGGCCGAGCTTGCGGCGAGCCCGGGGTGCCTGAAGCCGCAGCAGCTCGTGGACGGCCTGGCCGTGCTCGGCCCACAGGCGCAGCCGGTCGCGGTCGATCCAGTGCACGGCGTGCCGCTCGCCCCACGCCTTGGCGTCGCGGGTGAAGCCGCCGTTGGTGACCACGACCGCGATGTCGGCGCCGTGGACGGGGCTGGCGGTGCCCTTGACCTGGTACATGACCTGGGAGCCGACCTTCGCGCCGACCTTGGTGTGCTTGGCCTGCAGCACGATGCGGCCCAAGACGGGGTGCTGGCCGATCACGTCGGCGGCCTGGTCGCCCTGCTGGCCGACCTGCCGCGCGCTCCAGCCGTCGCGCACCAGCAGGTCCCGCAGCGCGAACTCGAACTCCTGGTCACCCAGGGCGTCGATGCCGGCCAGGCTCAGGCGCAGCGCGGCCAGCCGCGCGGAGGCCGCCCGCCGGGCTGCCCGGCGCCGTGCCCACCAGGCGGCCGTACCGAGGGCCGTTGTCCCGGCGAGGGCCGCCAGGACGGGCCAGCCGCGCAGGACGGTCCGGCCGGCTGCCGCGACCGCCGGGGCAAGCACGACAAGCGCGGCCGCGCCGACGGCCGCGGCCGCGAGGACTTCCACCGCGCCGCGCGGACGGCGCAGCCGGCGCTCCCTGCGGGCCATCAGCGGGCCGCAGGAGCGGTGACGGCCGGGGCGGGCGGCGTGGTGGTGCCGCTGTCGCCGAAGCCGAAGAAGTGGGCCCACAGCCACACCAGCGCGCAGAGCCCGGCGATCGTCCACCCGCTCATCTTCCTGGCGCCCGTGCGCGGACCGGGGTTGCGGCGGATGTGGCTGCGGACGCGGTGGTAGCCCGGCGGTACCGTCATCGGGGTCGTTCCCTCCCATCGGCGGACCGCGGCGCGGCCCGTCTGGCCACTGATGTACCAGCGGCCCAGGACAGGAACTGACGGATCGTCGGCAGACGGCCCCGGCCGCGGACGGGTTCCGGACACTCCCGGGCCCGGGAGGGCGGCGTGTGCGCCCTCCCGGGCGGACCGGGCACGACCTTGCGTGTTCGAATCACTTTCGGAGGGCGTACCGGCGTGCCGCGGCGGGAGAATCCTCCGACGTACCCGGCACCGGAGGCTCGGGCCTGCCCGGATGCCCTGACGTGACGCGGCAGGGCGCTCGACCCTGAATGGCGGGAATCGGTACGGCGTACGCCGGTGACACACCGGAGGCACACCCTCGACGTCCTTGATGCGCCCCGCTGAGGGCGAGGCGGCCGGTCGGCGCAGCACGGCCGAGAGCAAGGCGATCCGGGCAGCCCATGGCAGCGGCATCGCCGCCGGGCTGGCCCGCCAGCGGGCGCAGGGGGCCAAGCGGGCCCCGGGCCGCTGGACCGCGATGCGGTGCGCCGCCGCACCTTGGCGGCGTGGCGGCGCACCCGGGGTGCGGGGCCGATGAAGCTGTCCGACATCAGGCTCTGGCCCACCCCTCCGGTCCCGGCCCGGTAGGGAGCGTCACCGGCCGCCCGCTGTCAGCCAGCCAGGAGGCGCCCGGCGTCGATCGCCTCGCACAGGGCCTCCTTGGCCTGGGGCGGCAGGAGATTCAGGGCGCCGATGGCGTCGGCGGTCAGCGCGACCTCCTCCAGGTGGTACTCGCCGCGGCCTTCGTCCTGGAACTCGGGCCCAGTCCGGGCGGAGAAGTCCCAGCTGTCGACATGCGCGAGGAAGATGTGCTCGATGGTGCCGTCGGAGTGGTCGAGGCGATGGAAGGGCCGCACGATCCGGGCATCGCCGGCGATCTCCTCGCGGATCTCGCGCAGCAGGGCGCTGTGGAGGTCGGCGTCGCCGCCTTCGACGCCTCCGCCGATGAGGACCCAGTACGGAGCCTGGCCGGGGCGGACCCGTTTCATGAACAAGGCGGTGCCGTGACGGCTGATCAGGACGGCGCGGACGCGCTGCTTCATTGCTGCTCCTCTGTGGTGGGCAGTTCGCCGGAACCGAACGGAGATACGGGGGATGGCCCTGTCGCTGTTCGGGCCAGCCCCCTCACCGCCGACTCGGGTGCGGGGCGGGCAGGGGAAGGTGGAGTGCGGCGGCGAGCCGCGCGGCGATGACCGCCAGCCGGTCGGCGGGCGGCGCGGCGAGGGGCAGCAGGCCCAGCAGCGGCGTGCCGGCGTCGTCCATCTCGGCGTGCACCGCGGCCAGCCAGCTGGGATCCGGCCAGGCGTCGCTCTGCAGGAGCAGTCCGGCGGTGACGACGGTGAGCGGCCCGCCGGCGTGGCGGAGGTAGCGCTCGCGCAGCACCGCGGCGCCAGCTGCGGGGGACAGCGGCCGAAGGCGGGGACGAGGCTGGCGGGGCTCCAAGCCGGTCCTCGGCTGCCAGGTGGCGGCCGCCGCCGGCCAGCGTCCGCCCCACCGGTTGTGTCCTTCCTCCTCGAGGCTGGCGGTGAAGCCGGTGATGTCGTCGGCGGTGGCAGGGAGGTCGCGGCGGCCTTGCCGGGACCAGTGCCGGTCGATCCACAGGTGGACCGGGCCCTGCTCGCTCCAGGCGGCGGCGACGGGTTCATGGGTCGGCAGGTGCAGGGCACGGGCCACGACGACGTGGGTGTCGGCCAGACCGTGCAGGTAGAGCGCGCTGTCGTGGCGCTCGTCGGTGTGCAGCAGGACCGTGTCGAAGACGGTACGGGCCCGGGCGAGCGGGCCTTCGAGGACGGTGCGGGAAAGGGCGCAGTCAACCTCGTGGACGCCGGGGCCGACGGGCGTGGAGGGCCAGTGCGGGGTGTTGCCGCGGTGATGGTGCGAGGCGCTGGTCAGGAGCACCCTGGCGCCCCGGTCGGCCAGTGCATCGGCCAACTGCCGGGCGGCCGCGCCGATGTCGGCATGGTCGGCCGGCAGGAGGCCAACGACCTGCGCGGGCCGCCGCGTCGACCGGGCGGCGTACCGGGGGCGCCGCCGGGAGGAGGGCGCGACTTCGCCGGTGGCGTGGGCGTGCAGGGCGTCGGCGGTGCTGCGCCAGGCGGCAGCACGGTGGCCGCCGGGGTCTGTGACGGCGTCGGGCAGGACGGGCCTGCGACCGGTGGGGGGCGGCAGCTCGACATGCCCGAGGACGGGCATGCGCTGCTGGGCGAGATGGAGGTCGAGCTGCTCGCGGAACAGCGCGGGCAGCGGCTCCTCGTAGGCGCGTCCGATCACGATCAAGGCGTCCGGGTGCTGTTGGAAGGTCTCGGCCAGGAGGTCGAAGCCGAACAGGAGCGGGTAGCGCCAGTGCATGGCGTAGACCGCCTGGGCCGCGGTGAGCGGAGTCTCGGTCCTGACCGCCCTGCCGTTGTCGATGAGCGTCGAGCTGGCGGCGTGCGGCAGGTGCACCTGCTCGACGACGCCGATCCGCAGGTCGCCTGCGCGCTGGGAGAGGGAGCCGAGCACGGGGTGCAGGACGAGGATGACGTCGAAGCCGCCCCTGAGCGTGGCGGACAGCTCCGTACCACGGCCGTCCCCGAGGACGTCGTGGAAGGCGCCCTCTTCGATGGTCATCTCGTGCAGCTCACCCGGGCCTGCGAAAGGCACGCGCTCGACGGCCGAGACAGCCGGCCGCTCCCCAGCACCCCAGTTCGGCCTGCCTGCGCGCTGCACCAGGTGGACGGTCAGGACCCGGGCACCGTCGGCCGCGAGCGCGGCGGCGATGTGGGCGATGACGCTCTCGCAGTCGACGCCCTCGAACTGCACGACGAATCCCGGGTGTTCAGTGGCACTGCGGGCGGCGGCTCGGCGGGCGTCGCGCAACTGGAGGGCCTGGGTGTAGGGGCGGTCCGGGCGGACGAGCGCGCGGGCGCGGGACTTGTGGGAGGCGGAGCCGTCCTTGGGCATCACACGTGCTTTCTCGAACCGGAACCCCACGCGTTCCGGCCCGGGTTCGTGTGCTGTGCGGGCAGGGGGTACCGAGGGCGGGCCCGTTTGCCGGATCGTGCCGGTGGGACCTTGATCGGATATGCGCCCCGGAGTGCGTGGGTGCGGGGCCTCGACCTTGGCGTACGCCTCCTGCCTTCGCCGCACCATACCGGCTCTCAATCTCGCCCCGCGCCCGCGCGCGAACGGTGCCACTCGACCGGGTGAAGACGGGGCGCCGCCCAGGACCGCCCCGGTACAGGCGGGCGCCGCAGCAACACGTCCTGGGAGTAGCGCACGTGGGTAGAGCCTCAGTACTTCTTGGCTTCGACGTGGTCGATGATGAACCGGCCGGTGTCCCCGTCCAGGGCGAAGTCGCCGATGAAACCGGCCAACCCGATCCCCAGGCCCGCCCTGTGGCCGTGCAGCCGCGCTTTTGCGACGGCGGCAGCGCTCCCGCATCGTGGGGGCGAAGCTGGACCAGTAGCCGCCCTCGATTGCGCTCCGGCTGCCTTGCCGCACACCCGGTCGCGGAATGAGCGAGGAAGGGGAGCTGCTGGCAGAAACTGTCACTGTGCAGCCGCGGCATGACCGGGGCCGATCGTTTTTCCGCTCCAGGCCAGCCGCCGGGGCGGCCGATTCCGCACAGCGGCACCCGGACGGTCCGTCAACACCGCGACCGGGCCGCCAGACGCCGGGCGAATGCAACGAGCGGTCGCGCTGCAAAGCTGCCCCGGGCCGGACCGCACCGGAGGCAGGCCGCGGGGAGGCCGGTTGCCCGGAACCTGGTGTGCGCGCTACGGTCGGCGCGGCGTTGGTGACCGCCCGATTCCGATGCCGCCGTGTCCCCACGTGACAGGCGGCGCCGGCGGACAAGGTTCTGTCGAATCTCACCGATCTGTTTCCGTGCTCGCTCGACGAAGTGCGGGACGTGGGCCTGCACGGGATGACGTCCACCCATGACGAGCAACCGCAAGAAGAAGCTGGCCGTCCGCGCCGAGGCCGCTGGCGGCAGCCACGCCCGCGCCGCCCGCCTCCACACCCCCGGCCCGGGGGTGGTCCTGACGGCCGATGTCCAGCGGCAGCTGATCGACGCCTTCGCGGCGGCGGGCTGGCCTGTGGAGAGCGACGGCTTCCCGGATGGCGGCACGTGGACCGGCTGGCTCGGGCCGGTGTGGTCCCTCCTGCAACGCCCCGGACGGGGGGACACGGAGGCGGACCCGGACGATCCGGACCACTACGACCTCACCACCGTCCCCGAGCTGACGTTCATCACCCCCCGGATCCCGCTGCGCACCGGGGAGGCGATGGTGGTGACCCTTCCCGCCACGACCTCGGGTGCCCGCCTCGTTCGTGCGGTGTCCGAAGAGCTCGCCCGGGCCCGCGCGGCCGCGGTCGGCTGTCTCGTCCAGGACACCGAATGCTCCTTGTGCGGCGACCCTTACCCGAAGGCGCACCTCCTCCCGGCCACCGGCAACGACCGCCTGTTGCTGTGCCCGTTCTGCGTCTTCGACGGCGACATCCTCGGTGCAGACCCGCTGTTCCTGGCCTACCTCATAGACGAGTTGAGCTCTCAGGATGCGGCGGTGCCCGCCGGGTGGGCTGCCGTGACGGCGCTCCTGGCATGCGCTGCGGGACCCGACCTCCGCGAACGGCTCGAGAGCGTCGAGACCCTGGCCGTTCCCCTGCCGCACTGGTTCGACCCGGGCCAGGTGTGGGTGTGGCTCCCGCCGGGGAACCTCCCGGCCGCCCTGCAGCCGCTGAGCCCGGGAACGAGCCTGGCCAAGCTCGTGGACGCCGTCGAGAGAGACCACCCGGACCTGCGCGAGCGCTTCCGTGCCCGCCTGGCCGACATCCTGGAGGACGAAGAGGACGACGAGGAGGGCGCGCCCGACTATCTCGTCGAGGAGCTGCTGCCAGCCGCGATCTGCTACGCCGTCACCGCCGCGACCCAGGCCGCCGAACGTCCGCGCGGCCACTCACCCTGGCACCTGCTCAGCGACGGCTTCGAAGAAGGAAACCTGGCCGACTGCTTCGAGGAGATCGGCAGCATCCTGGACACGGACCCCCTCGGACCGGCGTTCACCCTGTCGGTTGGCGTTCCCCTGATCGCGGAACTCCTCGACCTGCACCGGCCCGACTTCCCACAGTCCTGACCGCCACGGACTGGCCCGCGCCGACAACGGTGCGGGCCAGCCGAGCCCCGCACCCGCCGAGCACGGCGCCGAAAGGAACGATCATGGGGAGCACCGACGACTTCGGGGGGATCACGAGCATGCTCGCGGACCTCGCCGCCCGCTACCCCCGCGAGGACGACGACCGCGGCCCCGCCCTGTTAGTGCTGGGCGGCGACGGCGGACGGGAGGGCGAGCGGATCGTGGACCTCGACGCGCCGCTGCTGGGACACACCACCCGCGAGATCCGCGACCTGCTCAAACGCGCCGACCCATTCGGCCTGCACCTGAAGGACGCCCAGCGCGCCGTACACCTCGACCGCAACCAGTGCCTGGCGCTGCTCGCCGCAGTGGTGGACAGCGGCTACCTGACCGCGCCAGAGGACCTGGAGGAGCAGCGGTACTGCCACGACTGCCGTACCGACGGCTGCGAATACCACGACTGGCGGACCTGGACGCTCACACCGGCGGGGCGCTCGCTCGCACACGCCTCCGGCCGCAAGCCCTCCACCCGCAAGAAGGCCGACGCGCTGGTCGCCAAGGTCCTCAAGGCCGCCGAAGAGGTCAACCGCGACCCCGACGCCACGCTGTGGTGGGTCAAGTCGATCCGAGCGGCCGGCCCCTACGCCGACTCGAACGTCACCTCCCTGCTGCACGTCGACCTCGCCGTGGACCTCCGCCCGCGCCTGGCCGACCCGGCCGAACAGCGCAAGGCAGAACGCCGCCTGCGCGACGAGGCCCGTGACCGCGGCCAGCGCCTGCGCGGATGGGACATGACAGGCTACGGACACCACCTCACCCGGCTCCGCCTCGCCGGCCACAGCAAGCTCGTCCGGCTGTTCCGACCCGCAGACCACCTGCCAGGCGAGCCGCTGTTCGCCGAGGAACGGGACCTGACCGTCACCATCGCCACCACCGCCCCCTACCGGGCCCCGGCCGAACAGCCGCTGACGGCATGCTCCTGGTGCCGGCGCGACGTGCCCGCCCAGCGGGTCGCCCAACGCGGCACCCCGCTGGCCTGCTCACCCATCGGACTGTGCGAGCAGTGCCTGGCCCTCGGCTGCACCGACGACCTGCATTTCCAGGGCTCGGGACCTGTATGGCCGTGGGGAGCGGTTCGCGACCTGCGCCGTACCCTGCCCGACGAGCCCCGGCACGCCGACGGCTGCGTGCTGTGCGGCGACCAGCAGGCGCTCCAGCAGCAGTGGTGGCCCGCCGACCCGTACGAAGGCTCGATCGACAGTGGCGTCGAACCGCTGACCCTCTCCCTCTGCACTATCTGCTCGGGGCTGCTGGAGCTCGCGGACCGCCCCGACCGCCCGGGATGGTGGTGCGCGCGTCACCAGGCGGCCTGCCTGGCCGGCATGCACGCCCTGCTGCGCCGACAGGCCGGTGCCGCGGAGGTTCCCGTCGCCGCGCGGGCACGCAAGCTGCCGCGGCTGACAGCCGTTCACCACGACCTGCTGGCCCTGGTGGTCGAGCACGGCGCGCTGTCGTCCCTGGACCTGGCCCGGGCCCCGTTCAGTCAGCCTCACCAGGACTGCCGCTGGTGGGAGGTGCGGCTGGCGCATCTGCTCGGCCGCCGGCTCATCACGGCCGTACGTGCCGAAGGGGTCGGGGCCCGGGAGTTGGTGCGGGCCACCGGCGAACAGGAACGGGACCTGGCCGCCCAGCTCCAGGCGCTGCACACACCCGGACCGGTCTGGGACGGCGAGCAGGTCGTCGAACCGGAACCGCCCGCAGCCTGGACCGAACTGCAGGTCCGGGCCGAGGCCGCGGCGGCTGAATTGGACCTTCAGGCCCTGCAACGGCGTACCGACCATCCGATGCCTGAGGCACCCCGCGCGGGAAGGTGGTAGCGGCACATCCGAAACCCCGCTACGCGTGGTGCGCACTGGGTTCGTCGATGCCGGGCTGCCTCCGGTCGGCACAGCGGTGAACCTTGCTGGAGTCGGCCGGGCGGGCGCCGCCAGAAGCATTCGGCGGGTACCTACCCGCGGCAAGCCCGTCGCGTTGCGATGCACGTGGTGACGACCGCCGCAGCGACGCCGATCGCCCGGTGCAGCGACTGGTCCAGCTCCATCAGCGCGCTCCCGGGCCCCGACAACTCCCTCCGGACGCTTCCGTCTTCACTGACACGGGCCGCGGCGCAACGCTCGACGTATCCGGCCTGGCCCGCTTTCCGGGCAAGCCAGAGCAGCGGTTCGCGCCGGTCGATGACCACATGGGTCACCGCGTTGATCGCCGCACCGGCCAGCAGGGCCTTCGCGGGAAGGCGGCAGCCCAAGATCCGCGCCACCACGACCGTTGCACCCACCTGCCCTGCGGTGTAGGTGGCGACATGGCGGGCGGCGCTGAGACGGCCGAGCGTGCTGGCGGTCATGGTCGGCTCGTCAGCGCGGTGACCTGCGTCCTGCCCTACGGGAGTGCCGTCGCTGTAGACCCGGTGCCGCCCGTACATGCCCTTACAGGAGGCATCGCGTGAGGTTTGTGCCCACTGGTCGAACAGGGGGTGCAGCTCGCCGAACAGGCCGACCAGCGCGCCGAGGAGGGCGAGGTTCGCGGTGGCGGCCGACCCGGCCGGGCCCCCGTGCGCCCGGGTCCTCGACAGTGTCGAAGAGTCTGGTGCCGCGCCGTAGCGGCCGCCGACCGGGCTGATGGTGCGCGAGCCTGCGCCCGACACGAACGTGGGCACCACGGCCGACAGGGACGAGGGCATGTTGAACATGCTTATTCCTCCGGTGAGTTGGGCGTGAAGACAGTGTGCCGCCCCAGGGGACTGTCCCATCGTTCCGATGGACAGACCGCTGGCGGCCGGAATGTGCTACGAGCCTTCTGGCAGCATGCCGGTCGGCGGACCGTGCCGTCCGATCCCGGGATCGAATGAATTGTGACTCACATCACATCAAGGTTGTGGCGGGCAGCTCGGCGGTGCTTCTCCAGGCGGAGCCGCGAGAGAGCCGGGCGGCGAGGGCGGCCCGCCTTGGCGTTGTAGGGGCCTGCGCAGAAGGCAGAAAGGGGCGGGCCCAGGGTGCCCGCGGGGCAGGCACGATCGTGGTGCTCGAGCGGTGTGACCGCAGGTCGAGCGCTCCGCTCATACCAGCTGCTCAGGGACGGCTCAGGCGGGCGTCCCGCGCCGCTAGGCTGCGGAGGTGACCGCTTCTCCCGTGCTCGACGATCTGCCGCAGCTCGCCCGGCTCGTGTACGACGCTCGCATGCTGCGTCCCGGCGCCGAAACCTGCGCAGACGCCACGGCGATTGTGAAGGAGGCAACCGTCGACCTTCCACCGCTGGGAGCCGCCCTCTCCGATCGGGTGCAACGCGGGCTGGCGGGGCAGGCATGCCGTCGCCCGGCCGCAGCAGTCGACGGCCTGCGGCGTCGGTCGTGCCAGAAGCGGAGGGAGTTGGCGGACACCGCCCGTAACGGCCTCGCCCACGCTCTTCCCCGCGGCTTGCGGGGCCTGGCGGGTGAGGAGCAGGTGCCCACGTTCCTCGCCGAGAGGTGGACGGCGTCGCTGTCGACCCGGCCAGGGGCCTTTCCGCGCGCCCAGATGCTGGTGGAGGGCTGAGGGGTGGAGCGTTCCCTCCCGGAGATCTCCCCGCGCGGCTTCGCGAACCTGGACATCGCGCTGCCGGCCCTCGCCGAGATCCGCATCGCTCTGATCGGCGGCCGTGGAAACGCCAAGTTCCACGTTCCGCCGTCGGACTTGAGCCGTTACCACCACGGTGCCTGCCGGCATTCCAAGCCGGCCGACCAAGCCGCCACTCACCGCCTGTTCGAGGTCTTCGAGCGGGTCTGCAAGAACTGTGCCATCGTCCTGCCGTCCGGGCCCGACGCGCTGTGGCGCGCGAGCGCGCTCGCCGCCCGTCGCCGCGAACGGCTCGACCAAGCGCTGGCGGACCGCGCCCCCAGGACCTGGCTCGGCTACGCCCGCGCCGCGGCCCGCCACGACCCCGCAGACGACGAACAGCTCGAGCTGCTGCTGGAGCTGGCACGCAGGGATGCCGCGCTCACCGCGGACGCCGAGACCCTCGCCGGCGCCTGGCGCCAGCTCGCCCACGACCACCAGGGGTTCCTGGACGCCTACGCCGCCGACTGCCCCGAAGTCGAGGCGTACAACGCGGCCCGTGACGCGGTGCGCCGCTCGACCGGATCCCCACAGCGCCGGGAGCTGGACCAGGTCAGCGCGGCCGTCGGCGCCATCTCCCGCGCCCACAAGCGGCTTTACGGACCGCCGCCGGAACTTGACGTCAGAGCACTGGTGTGCGGGGTATGGCTGGCGGCCCGCTCGCGCGGCCGCTCCGCACGCAGGGCCGCCGACCTGGTCTTGGCTGCGGCCGGCGAGGAACTGGCCGGTGCGCGGGTCGTGGACGTCACCCGACTGCCGCCGCCGCGCACCGGCGGCGGCGACTACAAGGACCCCGCGGCCTGGGCGAATGGGGAGTTCGCGCTGTGGTGGCCCGACGCGGTCGCCGCGATGTGCGCCCGCCTCGAGGAGGACTTCGAAGCCGAGGCCGCCGACGCCACGACCCGGCTGCTCCTGGTGTACGACTGGCCGCTGACCTGCGCCCGCGACACGCCGATCGCCTACCTCGCAGCCGCTCCGGTCGTCGGCCCGCTGGTCCCGTACGGCTACCGCGAGTACAACAACGGCGCTTCCTGGAGCGACGGCGACAAACCGGGCCCCTCGTTCGCCGCCGTCATCGCGGCCCCCACCCACGTGGTCGCCAAGCTGGAAAAGGAACAGGCCGCCCAGCCCTCCCCCTACCAGCCGCGGTTCACAGCCGGCGCCCAGGTCACCGGCACGTCCGCCGACTTGGGCGCAGCCCTCGAACTGCTGCGCGCCGCCTTCCCGCTGCTCCCCGGGGACGGCGCCGACGAGCCGCCCGTCGTCTGCCGGGCCGTCGCCGAACAGCGCCGCGCCCGCCACGCCGGGTCCGGCCTGCGCCTGGCCGGGTTCGAAGAGCGGCTCTACCAGCTCGCGGACAGCCTGACCGGCGGGTACTACTGCTGGGTGCCGGACAGCCCCGAGGAAGTCGAGCAGCTGGGCAAGCTGACCTCGTGGCTGCGCGGGAGCACCCTGTGCGTCGACGTGCTGTGCGGCACTGCGGAGGAGGCCGGATCGTGGGCCAGCCTGTTTGGCACCCTGGAGTCCGCCACCGCCGATGGCCTCGGCTTCAACCCAGGGGGCCGGCACCGAACCGTATACATCCCCTGGCACCGGATCGTCGCCCTCACCGGCGCCCCGAACCGGCACCGCGGCCACGCCGACCCGGAACTGTGGGAGCCCTACGAGCCCGTCGACGCCCCTCCCCCGCAACCGCCCGGCCCCGCCCGGGCCCGCAGCGCGGGACTGCGGATCGTGCCCGCGCCGGAAGGTGCGACCTGATCCCAGAGCGCGGCTTCGAGCGCGAACGGCATCCTGCTCCTGCGCTTCGGATGCAGCACGAGCACGCGTGGCCACCGGCATCTTCGATGCCGCCCGCCTCTGCCCAAGACGAGTCGGCGTCCGACAGGGCCGGCACCCGGTGGACGCCTGCGCAGTCGCTCCCGCCGGGGCCGCCGTCCGGACCGGCGTGTCAGGGCGGCGCTCGCAACCGTCCCCGGCATCCTGGGGCGATGGCCACCCGCAGAAGCCTGCGCCGCACACGCGCCCGGCAGTCAGGCACCACGCCACGCGTTCTTCCACCGCGCCGCATCGAGTCCCACCGGCTCGGCGTGGAGCACCGCCTTGAACCTGCGACCGCTGCGGCGGCGGACGCTCAGGTGCCGCAGTGCTGCATGACCACGACGACCCGCCGGGTGGCGCTGGGAGGGACAGTGATGCTGACGACCCTGCACCGGCCCGACTGCCGGATCTGGGGGCGGTGAACACCCAGCGCCCGGCCCCGCCCGGAACACGGCGCGCCCCGGCCGCCCGGCGAACGCCGCATCAACCCCATGCCGTTGACCAGGTGTGGACACCAGCCTCGACTCCCCGCCCTAAGCTGGTCTTCTGACGGACAGTCATGTCTCTTTCGCATCCGAAGGGACCGTGTCCAGTACGTCCACCACGTCCCCCGCATCCGACGAACACTCCGCTCTCCACCAGGCGTTCGCGATGCACACGACACTGTTCGCGGCCATCGCCGCAGCCGAGGCCGCCATCGCTGGCGTGCGCGCTGGACCCGGACGAGCGCCGCATCCAGGCGGGCGCCCTCGAACAGCTGGCCAGCCTCGCGGTCGCGTAGGTGGCGGGCGGCCACCGGGCGGAGGCGACAGCGCAGCGGACGGGCGAGCAGGCGGCGCTGCTGCTCGCCCGCTCCGCGCGCCGCTCGGCTCCCACGGGCCGCCGCCGTCGACAGCCCGGGTAGCGGTGCGAACGCGGTGCTCCCCTCTTCCGGCCGGATGCCCGATGCCCCGCCGGGCATCACGGTCGGCCTGCGCACGCGCGGCACCTGGGAACTGACGGTCAACCGGCCCGGCACCCCGGTGATCCCGGTGTACGCGCCGATCGTCGACGGCGGGGCCGTGGAGGTCGCCGCCGTCGTGCACGGCATCCTCACGGGCGAGCGGCGCGACCCGCTCCAAGGGCGGCGGGTGCGGCCCACCGCGGGTACCGGGCGCCGCCCGCGGCGGTGATCGCTGCGGTAAGACGTGGACCGGCCCCGGGGCGTCCAGGGCAGGAGGGGCTGGACGCCCCGGGGCCGGCACCGGCCGGGTGCTGCTTCACCGGCCGCACCGCCCCGTGCGGCGAGTGTGGGTCACCGGAGGCGGGGATCGTGCGGAACCTGCCGGGTACACCACGATCAGCAGGTCGTGCGCAGACCATAGCCGTGGGCGCCCTCGCTGTCACCCGTTTTGGCCGAACCCCCGAATCGCCCGGCAGGGACCGCGCGCCCGGTCGGTGGGTCCGGTGCCGGGGCGGCGTGGCCCGGGGGCGGTGCTCGCGCGCGCCGCCGCAGCCGCCGGTACGGTTTCGCGGCGGCTCGGCCTTCCCGGCCACGGCCGAGCCGGGCCGTGCGGCCCTCTGCCTGAGGACGCCAGGATCTCCCGGTCGGGCTTGTCATTTCGGGCCCGCGGTCCTGCCATGCTGGAAGTACGGGTGGTTCAGGGGCGTACGGCGACTCCGGCGTAGCAGGACGCCTGGGCGTCGGTCGGCGGTTGACCGGCGTCCGGGTCGGGGCACCAGCGGGGGGTGGTGACCAGGCCGGGTGGCAGGAGGTCCCAGCCGTCGAAGAGGGCGTGGACTTGTTCGCGGGTGCGGACCTGGGCCTCGATGCCGGATTTGCGGTACTCGGCTTGGAGGCGGAGCGGGTGCTCAAGCCGTTCAGCTCTCGGCGGTGGCCGGCCAGCCGACGGTAAGCAGGACGTCGCGCTTGCGGACGAAAGGAGTGCCGGTCGGCGGGGTGGGGGTGTGGGCGGGGTGGACGGTGAGGCGGGGGTAGCCGCCATCGCGCAGGTGGCGGTCCCAGTGGCGGATGGCGGTGGCCATCCGTTCGGCCAGCGCGGGAGCGTGCTCACCGAGGGCGTGGACGGTGAACTCGACTCCGTCCCGGGTGGGTTCGGGGAGCAGGTAGGCGAGTGAGCCGTTCGCGGTGAGGGCCGGGGTGGTGTGGCCGGCGGGCAGCCGGGTCAGGCCCGAGGTGTTCTGGTCCTGGAGCAGGGTGCACCCGCCGTGCCCGTGCAGGGTGGTCAGCAGGTGCAGGTGCAGCGAGTCGTACGGCTCGCCGAGCTCGGCCTGGACGCCGGTGCGCCGTTCGTGGCCGGGGCCGTGCAGGGCCTGCGCGAGGCCGTCGGTGTCGGGGACGGGGCCGTCGGCGTGCCACAGCAGCACGTCGTCGGCGAGGCGGGTGTGCGGGATCGGGCCGGCGGTGGTGTCGGGGACGAAGCCGCAGCTGATCCACGGGCCGGTGCTGGCCAGCCGGTCGCCGTGGCGTTGCAGGGCGAGGGACCAGGTGAAGGTGTGGAGGTCGAGCGGCAGGACCAGGCGGCCGCCGTCGGCGAGTTGCCCGTGCCAGGCGGGGGCGATGTCGCGGGCGGCGTGGGTGACGACGATCGCGTCGAAACCGCCGGGCGGCACCAGGTGGGCGGGCGCCCCGTGGTTGCCGTCGCCCAGGAGGGTGGTGACGTTCGTGGTGCCGGTCTCGGCGAGGGCGCGGCGGGTGCGGTGCACGATGTGCGGGTCGAGGTCGACGGTGACGACGTGGCCGGTCGGTCCGGCGAGGTGGGCGAGGTAGGCGGCGTTGCAGCCGCCGCTGCCGATCTCCAGCACGCGCGCGCCGGGGGTGACGGCGGCCTGGGCGAGCATCAGGGCCTGCATGTCGGCCGCCGAGACGGAGCTGGTCGCCTGCCCGTGCGCGCCGCGGCGGGTGACGTACGCGCGGGCCGGGGCGTAGGCGGCGGCCAGGCCGGCCTCGGGCAGGAACCGGTGCCGCTCGACGGTGCGCAGCGCGGCCAGGACCTCGGCGGGCAGGTGCGGGTTGGCGGCGGCGACCTGGGCGGCCATCGCGGTGCGGCGCCTGGCGGCCTCCGGGCTGTCGCCAGGCACGGCCGGGGCCGGGGCGTCGTGCGGGTAGGATGAGACCGCCGGTAGGCGGCCCACCGTGCCGGGCCAGATCGCGTTCAGGGCCTGCGCGGCGGGCGCGAACACCGGTCCCAGGCAGTCCAGGGCGTCGAGGTCGAACCACTCCCAGCGCACGAACTTGTCCGGCTCCCGCACCGCCGGGGTGCCGGTGACGTCGCAGCCGCGAACTGCGGCGGTAATCCTCGGCACCCGTTGGGCGTGGTCGACCAGGACGGTGACGACCGCCGCGCCGCCGGCCCGCAGCCCGGTCTCCTCGGCGAGTTCGCGCACCGCGGCCTGCTCCAGGCTCTCGGCCCGCGCCCCGCCGTCCGCCGCGGGCTCCACGTCGATCTTCCCGCCAGGCAGCTCCCACATGCCCCGGGTCGACCAGCCGAGCAGGACCCGGCCGCGGTCGTCGGTGACGACGGCCAGCGCGCCGGCGACCGCGACGTTGCCGGTGGCCGGGGCGCTGCGCTCGGTGGCGGCGGTGTCGCGGCAGGGGCCGCGCAGCACCAGCACGCCGAGGCCGCCGGCGTCCAGGCGCAGCACGTCGCTCCAGCCGGAGGTCAGGGCGGCGATCTCGTCCTCGTCGAGGGCGGTGTTCCTGCGCTGGGCGGGGGTGGCGGCGGCGAGCGGGGTGGTGATCAGCAGGGTGCCGCCGGGGGCCAGCAGCCGGCCGAGCCGGTGCAGGGTGGCGGTCCGGTCGGCGAGGAACGCCACGGACAGGCGCAGCGTGACCACGTGGTAGGGCGCATCGCCCAGGAGTTGCTGGAGGTCGGCGTCCTCGACGTCCGCCTCCAGCCACCGCACCGCGGCCTCGGGGTGGGCGGCGCGGGCGCGTTCCAGAGCGGCCCCGGACAGGTCGACGGCGTCCACCGTCCAGCCTTCCGAAGCCAGGTGGGCGGCGAGGTCGCCCAGGCCGCAGCCCACGTCCAGGGCCCGGCCGCCGCCGGCGGGGGCGGGTGCGTGCTCGGCGAGCGCGGCGACCTCCTGCGGGCGCAGCGGGCTGAAGGCGGCGCCGTCGGTGTAGCTCCGGTTCCAGTGTTCGGCGGTGAGAGTGGGTGCGGTCACGTGGGTCCTCACGTCGGGTGCGTGCTCGGTGGCGGACAGACGGCGGTTCCGAGCGGGAGAGGGACGGGTCGGGTGGCTAGAACAGGGCGTGCTGCTGCGGCCCGGGGCGGTGGGGAGCGGGGTGCTTGGGCGGCAGCCCGGCGGCCGCGTCCAAGTCGAGCAGGGTGCGCCACCGGCCGGCGGCGCACCCCTCGTTGAGTAGGAGTTCAAGGAGCCGAGCAGTGGCGGTGACGTCGGGCATCGCGCGGTGCCGGTCGGCCGGGCGGGCGATCGCGTAGTGCGCCAGGAGGTGGTCCAGGCGGTAGGAGCCGAGGCCGGGCAGCAGCGCCCTGGCGAGGCGGACCGTATCGAGCAGCGGTACGGCGGCCAGCCGGGGGCAGTGCTCGGCCTGACGGGCGATCATCCCGGCCTCGGTGGGGGCGTGGTGGGCGATCAGCCGGTACGGCGGTGCGCTCAGGTGCGCGTCCAGCCGGGCCATGACGGCGGCGGCCGGGTCCGCGCCGGCGAGCATCGCTGCGGTGATACCGGTCTGCACGACGTCTCGGGCGGTGACCGGGACGTCGGCGGGCGGCCGGATCAGGGACTCGAACCGGCCGACCTCCACCAGGCGCCCGCGCTCGGGGCGCAGCGCGAGCGCGGCGATCTCGGTCGGCTCCGCCGGACGCCCGGCGGGGGTGAGCCCTTCGAAGTCGATGACCACCAACGTCAGGGCGGCGAGGGAAGGATCGCGAAGCAGCCCCGTCACGCCGTGTCCCCCCGCGGGTTCGCTGCCTCGGCCGTGGCGCGGAGCCGGGTGAGGGTGCGCAGGCCGCGCTCGAGGAGCTCGGGATCGTCGACGGTGGCGCCGTACTGGATGCCGGACACCGCGTCCAGGGCCTCCAGCACCGTCAGGTACTCGAGTTCTGCGGCCGTGAAGGGGCGGCCGTAGCCGTCGGCCAGCGCCTTCCGCAGGTCTGGGCGCCCCGCCCAGAGGTCGGCCAGGCGGACGAGGTCGCGGACTGCCGGGCCCACCTGGGCGCGCTCGAAGTCGATCACGTACAGCTCGCCCGACCGGTCGAGCAGCAGGTTCCGCAGCTGCAGGTCCCCGTGGGTACGCACCGTCTCGGGCCGCGGCAGCAGTTCGGCGCGGGCCACCAGCGCCCGGACGAAGTCCGCGTCACCGGGCGCAAGGCGGGTGCGGGCGGCGGCCAGGTGCCGCTCCAGCTTGGCCAGCGCGACCGGCAGGGTGTCGTCGGGCCCGACGGCGGGCTGGTGGATTGCGGCGGCGAGCGTCCCGATCCGGCGGAAGATCTCGCACTGCCGCTCGGAGGTGTGGACGGCGCCGTGCAGGGAGGTGCCGGGCAGCGCGGTGACGACGATCGCGGGCAGGTCCGCGTCGGCGGCCACCAGGCGCGGCGCGGCCGCCCCGAGACCCGGCACCCAGCTGCGGTACGCCTCGACCTCCCGTGCGTGGAAGCGCGCGCCCCGGTGCACCTTCACGTACCACTGGCCGCCCCCGGCACCGGTGGCCCGCCACACCCGGCTGCCCGGCCGGGCCCAGGAGACGTCTGTCCAGGAGGCGATGCGGCCCACGGCCCGCTCGGCGAACTCCCGCACCGCCGGACAGGGACCGTCCGTGCCGGTGGAGGGCAGGGTGCGCAGCCGGTCGGCCGCCGGGTCGAACGCGACTGTGTCGTCCGGCTGCTGGAAGTGGACGGCGAAGCGGTGGCCGTCGCGGTAGGCGTCCAGGGCGGCCCGGCAGTAGGCCACCATCCCCGCCGGCAAGTCGGCCAACGGGTACCAGTCCATGGCGTCGCACAGTTCGGGTTCCATGATGGCCGGCTCGCCGTGCCAGCGCCGCACCTCGAACACCAGGCCGATTCTGGCCGGGCCGCCGGGAGAGCGGTGGTGGACGGTGACTGCGTGCACGATGTCGGCCGGGTCGACGGCGATGCCGGTCTCCTCGCCCGTCTCGCGGATCAGGGCCTGCACGGCGTCCTCGTGGGGCCCGTCGACATGTCCGGAGGGGGCGTGGAGGAGTCCTGTGGCGTAGACGGCTCCGGCGCGCCTGGACAGCAGGACCTCGGGGCCGGCGGGGCCGTCGCGGCGTAGAAGCAGGTGGACGTCCACGGGGACCTGGTGGCGGGCCTGCGCGGGGGCGAGCCAGGGTGCGGCCTCGTTCAGGCGGTTCGGGTTGAGGGGGACGAGGGCAGGGGCGCCGCGGTGGTCGTCGAGGGCGGTGACGAGGATGCCGACCTCGGCCGGGTCGCCGTGGTCGAGGGCGGCGACGTGGCTGCCGCAACGGGAGCAGAAGCCGCGCCGGGCCCGGCCGGGGTGGGTGTCGTACCAGGCGGGTTCGCCGTGCTCGCCGGTCCAGGACAGGCCCGCCAGTGGGAAGGCGGTCCACCACTGGAACGGGCTGCCGGAGCGGCGGGCGCAGTGGGCGCACCCGCAGACGTGGGGGTCCACCGGTTCGCCTGCCACGGTGAACCGGAGCGCCCCGCACAGGCAGCCGCCGGTGCGCACCGCCGTACCGGCGGCGGGGACGGAAAGCTCGGGGCGTTGCATGGGGCGGTCCTCCTGGGGCGGTGGTGGTGCTTCTGGACGTTCGAGGTCGTACTCGGGCTGGCCGAGTGGTGCGCGGTGCGGTCTGCGTGGTCCCGGTGAGGGGCGGTCAGCGGGCTGCGGGGTGCGACGGTGCGCGGTCGGTGGCCTGGTGCGGCAGCGGGCCGGTGGTGCGCTGCGCGGTGAGCAGGACGGCCGCGAGGGTGCCGGCCTCGGTGATCCGGCCGTCGCCGCACATCGCCACCGCCTCGACCAGCGGGATCCAGTGCAGTTCCATGTCGGCTTCGCTGGGCTCCCGTCGGTGCTCGCCGACGGTCAGGCCGGTGGCGAGGTACAGGTGTTCGCGGGTCCGGGCGCCGGCGGGCATCCGCCACATCGTCGTCAGCGGCTCGATCCGGGCGGCCTCGATACCGGCCTCCTCCCGCAGTTCGCGCCGCGCGGCCGCCTCCGCGTCCTCGTCCGCCCCGCACCCGCCCCCGGGGCACATGAGCAGCCGCAGCCCGCACACGTGGACGTTCTCCGCCACTAAGGCGATACGGCCCTCGTCGTCGAGGGCCGCGACGCGCACCCCGTCGACCGACTCGATGTACTCGTAGGTACCCGGGCTGCCGTCGGCCCGCCGGACCGTATCGCGGCGCACCACCACCCGCTGCCCGCGGAAGACCTCCACCGACTCCTGCGTGGTCCAGCCCTCGATCATGTCGTCGACTCCTTCTTCCGGTCGTGCCGCAGGGGCAGGGGGCACAGTGCGGGGTGCCCCGCGGACGGGGCACGGGTCACAGGGGCAGGGTCGGTGGCGGCGGGTCCAGACGCTGGAGGTGGCGCTCGTACCGGCCGTCGGGGTGGTGCACGTCCCGGTAGGCGTAGGGGACGGCGCTGCCGTCGAAGACGACGACGCCCTCCTCCTCTACGGCCCGGCCGGTGCCGGCGGCGTGCAGCAGCGCGGCGGCGCGCTCCGGCGGCGCGGGCTCCGGCGGCGCGGGCTCCGGTGGCCGCCGGTGACGGCCCGTCACCGCCCACCAGCTTCCGGGCCGCCGGTCGGCTCGGGTGTGAGGAGTTCCAGGGCCCGGTTCGCGACCTGATGCGGGGCGAGGCCGCCGTCGAGGGTCTCATTGATCCAGACGCTCACATATCGCTCTTTCCGTCCCTGGCCGCCGAGATGGCCGGACCGGGCCGGGTGCTGGTGCGGTAGGCGGCGGCCTGGGTCTCGAACATCTCGGCGTAGGTGCCGCCGAGGGCGATGAGTTCCTGGTGGCTGCCGGCTTCCACGATCCGGCCCTGGTCGAAGACGAACACCCGGTCGCAGGCGACGGCGGGACCGAGGCGGTGGGAGACCAGGACGGTGATCGTGTCGGAGCCCGCGTACTCGTCGAGGACGGCGCGGAAGAGCTGGTCCTCGGCGAGCGGGTCCATGCTGGCGGTGGGCTCGTCCATCACCAGGACCGGGGCCTGCTGGTAGAGGCCGCGGGCGCAGGCGATCTTGGACCAGTTGCCGTCGGAGAGTTCCGCGCCGCCCTCGAACTGGGGGCTCAGCACGGTGTGCCACTGCCGGTCGAGCCCGGCGATCACCCGGTCGGCGCCGGTGGCCCGCACGGCCCGCAGCACCCGTTCGGGGTCGGCGGTGGTGAGGGTGCCGGAGCCGATGGTGATGTTGGCGAGGGCCGGCAGCGGCCAGTGCCCGGGATCCTGGAGGACGAGGGCGACCCGTCCGGTCAGGCTCGCCGCGTCGAACTCCCGCACGTCCGCGCCGTCCCAGTGGACGGTGCCCCCGGTCGGCTCGTACAGCCCGGCCAGGATGCGGGAGAGGGTGGACTTGCCGGAGCCGTTCGCGCCGACGAACGCGTACTTCCTTCCGGCCCGCAGGGTCAGGCTTACCCCGCGCAGGGCCTGCGTGCCCTGCGGGTAGGTGAAGCGCACGTCCCGCACTTCGATCTTCTGGACTGCGGCGGGCGCTGGCGCGCCGGTGCGCGGCAGCCGGGCCCGGCAGCTGTCCTCGAAGCGTTTCAGGTCCTCCACCCACAGGGCGTGCTCGAACACCTGGTGTCCGGCGATCACCAGGCGCAGCAGGGCGCTCTGGCTGGCCTGGATGGCGAGGTAGGCGGCGCCGCCGGTGGCCAGCGGCATCCAGCCCGCGCCGAGCATCCAGGCGAGGGCGGCGTAGGTGGCGAACATGCCCAGGCCGCCGAGCGCGCGGCCGAGCAGGGCGGCGCGGCTCTGGTGCTCGCCGAGGGCGACCTCTTCGTCGGTGATCTTGGCGGACAGCGTGCGGTGCTCGTCCAGCAGGGCCTGCTGGACGTTGGAGGCGCGCAGTTCGGCGGCGGTGTTGCGCTCGTACAGGACCCAGGAGAAGTGCAGCATCCGGCGGCGCAGGGTGCTCTGCCGCACCGCGGAGAGGTAGCCGGCGCGGATGGAGTGGACGGAGGCGGCGCCCTTGGGCACGACGGCGGCCAGCAGCAGCACGAGCAGGACGGGGTGCAGGATGCCGAGGACGCCGGCCGCGCCGAGCAGCGCCAGGGCGGCGCTGGCCAGTTCGATGGTCTTGTCGATCGAGTTCTTGGCGTAGTACAGGCCGCGGTCGTTGGCGCGGCGGACCTCGTCGGCCCAGGTCGGGTCGTCGACGGCGGCGAGTTCGACCCGGCTGGTCAGGGCGAGGAAGTCGGCCTCCAACTGCTGGCGCACCCGGGGGCCGAGCCTGGCCTGCCAGTGCGAGATGCCGGCGTCGACCAGGCCGCGGAGCATCAGCAGCGCCGCGACGACCGCCAGGGCGGGCAGCGCCGCGCGGATGCGCTGCCCGGTCGCGCCGCCCGCGAAGACCTTCTGCAGCACGCCCAGGCTGGCGATCAGCCCGGCCGACGCCATCGCGGCGGAGGCCAGTTGCAGCACGGCGACCAGGACGGCCGCCCGCGCGTCCGCGCGCCACGCGGTGCCCCACACCTGCATGACGATGGCCGGCAGGCGGCGGGCGATCGTCACCAGAGCGGTCCGGGACGCCTCGCCCTCGAAGGTCTCCCAGTAGCCCTGGGTGATCTGCCCGCCGAGGTCGCCGTCGGCGGGCACCTCCCGCACCCGCTGAGGTGGAGGCGGCAAGTCGGGGGTGCGGGGCCCCGGCACGGGGGCGGTCGTGGTGGTGTGGTCGGTCAAGCGGAGCCTCCGATGGTCGGCACGGACACGGGACGGGAAAGGGGACGCGATCAAGGGTCAGAGCGGTGGCCGCTCCCAGGACAGGCCCGGGCCGCCCACCGCCCGCACCGGCCCGGTCGGACCGAACTCGAGGTCGTGTCCGGCGGGGCGGCCCGCCGCGGCCCAGCGGGCGTGCACCGCCTCGGCCTCCGCCCGCAGGGCCTGCGGGCCCCACTCGGTCATCACTGACCCGTCCGCGACGACCTCGGCGCGCGAGCCCGCGTCGTCAACCAGGACCACCGCGCCCGGCTCCACGCCGGGCCGGCGGTAGTGGCGGCGCACCCCGGACAGCGGGTGCGCGGCCGCGACCCAGAAGCCGGGCTCCTCCCCGGGCGGCGCGAGTACCGAGGTGCGGCGGCGCCCCGGCCCGCCCGGGGCGTCCTGCGGCAGCGACAGCCACCCGCCGGCGCGGTCGGGCACATGCCTCCAGCGCCCGCACTCCAACCGGCCGGACAACGTCCCGTGTTCGCCGCGGCGCACCAGCGCGCTCGCGCCCCAGCCCGGCGCACAGACCGGCGCCGTGGCCGCCGGCCGACCGTCCGGTGCCAGCGCACCGCTCCACGCGGCGGGCAGGCCCCGTACTGTGTAGGACACGGCGATCACCTCCCACCAGCCCGCGAGGCCCCGCAGCCTGTCCCGCACCGACATCCGCACGTCCACACCGGCCGCGGCGAGACGGCCCGCACCAGGCCCGGGTCGATCTCCGCCCCCGTCACCTGCCGCCCCGTCAGGTCGGCGGCCAGAGCGGCCAGGTAGCCGGTGTACGCCCCGACCTCCACCAGCCGCTTCCCCCGGGCCGGGGCCAGGCCGGTGAGGGCGGCGGCGATCAGGCCGGTTGTCGAGCTCTGGGCCGTCGGCACCCCGTGCACAGCTCCGCCCACCGGGACGGCATCCGGCTGGTCGAGCTCCACCAGGATCTGCTCCAGCCCGTAGCAGTGGGCCCGGTGCTGGGCCGGGTGCTGCTCCAGGTCGAGCGGGCGCCAGCCGCTCGGGGCCGACCGGCGCGAGCAGTCGCAGGACCAGCACGTGCCTTGGCACCCGGCCGATCGTCGACAGCACCCGCGCGTCGTACGGCCCCGGCCCGTCAGGATCCGCCGCGACCGCGGCGGGGAACGCGGCCAGCGCCACGGCCGCCGCGGCGGCCGGTCGGCAGTCGCAGGAACGGTCCTCGACGTCGTGCTCGGGGTGCGGCAACTGGGTCCTCCCGGACGGGATCGGGCGACGGCGTGAGGTGGCGGTGTGTCAGCCGGACGGATGCGCGGCCGGGTCGGGGACGATCCGCAGGACGACGACCGTGGCGTCGTCCCGGTAGCCCTCGGCGTCGGGGGCGGCTGCGGCGACCAGCGCGTCGGCCAGGGCCTGCGGGTCGTTCTCGTGCTCCGCGCACAGCTGCCGCCATCGGGCGGGGTCGACCTGGCCTGAGACGCCGTCGGTGCACAGCATCACCAGGCGGACGCGCTCGGGGATCTCCGCCTCCCGGCAGGTCGTCTCCAGCGCCTGGGCCAGCCCGAAGCGCGGCCAGTCGTCGTAGCGGGCGCCGACCTCGACCGGCATCTTGCCGTAGGTGCGCAGGTACTCGCCCCACGTTTGGGGCGTGCTGTACGGGAGGAGTTCGGCGCCGTCCCAGCCGTGGACGGTGCAGTCGCCGATCCAGTGGACGAGGACGGGCAGGCCGGGCAGGGTCCGGACGCACAGCGCGGAGGCGTGCGGCCTCGGCTCGGGGAAGGCCCTGGCCATCCGTCCGGCGGTGACGAGCGCGGCCAGGCCGCCGACGTCCGGGCCCAGGAGGGTGATCGTCTCGGCGGCGGCCTGCACGAACCGCACCGTCTCCGGCTTATGGCCCGCGCCGTCCACGACCGTGGCGGTGACCCGGGTGCCGGTGCGTACGACGCCGTACGCGTCCGCGCAGGGGGACTTGGTACCCGGCCGCTGGGCGGTACCGATCGTGACGTGCTGTGCCATGTCTCTCCTCCGTGTTGGCGAGTACCTGGTTCCTGGTTCCGGACCGGGCGGGGCCCGCGGTTGCCGGCCTCCGTGGTGTCGGCGTAGTCGGGAGTGCGGTGGCGCGGTTGCTGTTCCGTATGGTTCTGGCGGGTGCTCCGGCGTCGGTGTCGGGTGCGGAAGCCGCTCGGTGCCGCCTGCCGCCCCGGACTAGGTGGCCGTGCTGGGCCAGCCGACGACGGACAGCCGACTGTCCCGGGCGATCTCGGCGAGGGCGTGCGCGGTGTACAGGACGGTGTCGGCCGGCAGGGAGTCGGTGGGCCACCACTTCAGCTGGGAGCACTTGTGCGGCTCCGCGTTGCGGAGCGCGCCGTCGTAGTGCGAGGTGCCGAAGAAGAGCTGGACGCGGCTGCGGCCGTCGTCGGCGTCGAAGTGGTGCAGGGTGTGGAGGAGGTCGAGGTCGGCTTCGGCGATGGTGATGCCGAGCTCCTCCATCGCCTCGCGTGCCATGCCGGCGGTGATGGATTCGCGGGGCAGCAGGTGACCGGCCGGGGTGTGCCACAGGTTGTCGGCGTAGCTGGTGTTGCGGCGGCGGCCGAGCAGCACGCGGCCTTCGGCGTCGGTCAGGACGAGGTGGACTCCGACGGCCAGGGTGACGGGATCGCTCACCGGCGTGGCGAGTGCGTCCGCATCGGGGCTGGCGTGCCGCACGGAGGTATCACTGAACGGGTTCAACTAGTCTCCTTTCAGGCAGAGTTGGTGTCGGCTGTAGGTGAGGCGACGTCCGATGATGGTGCTGTTCGGAGGGTGTGTTCAAGTGGGCGTTCTCCTGGGCGCGCCCTGGTCGAAAGGGATGTTTCGGTCACTGCCCCGGGGGTTTGGCAGCGCTCCGGCGGCCATCTGAGTCGACGTTCTGCCGGGTGGGTGGGGCCGGTGCGCAGGCCGCGAGAGCCTGTTCGAACCCATCTCGCGGTCCCGGTGCGAGCGGTTCCAGGGCTTCCCGGGAGGTGGGGCGCAGCGGCTGCGGTGACGGCCGCGCGGTTCACTCTTTCGAGCGATCCTGTTGCCGGACCGGCGCGGGGGGAACGGCCCGGCAGCAGGATCGCTCCGGCCGCTCCGGCGGCCGGGCGCGTTCACTCGGCGTCTCTCCGGGCCGGGTCCTCGAGCGAGACGGTGTCGGCGTGGTCCAGGACTTCGACGGTGCCGCGTTCCAACGCGCGCAGCGCGGCCGCCAGCCTGACGGTCAAGACGCACGGCAGCTGTTCGAGGGCTTCGTTCGGCGGCAGCCACCGGGCCGAGCGCACCTCGGTCGGGTCGAGCACCAGAGCGGCGACCTCGCCGGCGCTCAGCGGCGGCAGGTCGAAGACGTGAACGACCAGGGCGCGCCCGTACGCGGTCAGGCGGGCCGGGACGTTGTCGACCACCAGCAGCCGCCCGGACTGCCGGCACAGTCCGAGCTCCTCGGCGCCCTCGCGCTCAGCCGCCTCGGCGGGCACCTCGCCGGCCTCGACCATGCCGCCGACCAGTTCGAGGTGCGACTTGTAGGTGGGCTCCAGCACCAGGACCCGCCCGGCAGTGTCGCGGACCAGCCAGGTCGCGGCCATCATCGGCGAGGGCAACTGCCGGTAGTGGTCCTGCGAGGACGGCTCAACCGGTTCGCCGTCGTGGAGCAGCGCGGTGTGCGCGCCCTTCTCCGCGCCCAGCGCGGCCCGCAAGCGTGCCGCCGCGCCCGGGCCCAGTAGCTCGAGCGCCCGCGCCTCGCCGACCCAGCGGACCCCGTCGGTCTCCGCCCGCACGGTGCTCGCAGCCGTGGGGAGGTGCGCGGCGAAGAGGAGCTCCAGCAGCGGCTGGCCGAACCGGTCGGAGGGCACGGTGTCTACGGTCAGCAGCCGTCCGGCTCCGGCCTCGACTCCGATGGCTTCGCGCAGGTGACGGGCGAGCACGGCGGCGGGCAACTCGCTGCCCGCCAGGCCGCCGGGCAGGCCCCAGCCGCCCTGCTCACCGCGGTCGATGACCAGCAGCAGCCCTTGGCTATCGCGCACCAGGGCGCGGACGCTGAGCAGCGGGGTCGAATGGGCCGCCAGGACATCCTGGGCATCGGTGCCGGGGTCGGGGCCACGTGCATCCTGCTGCTCGGCGGGCTTGGTCCTTCGCATCGTGGACGCCCTTTCGTATCGGGGATCGGAGGACGGCAGCGGGCCGCCGTGACCTGGGAAGAAGTGGTGCTTCGTGTGCCGGAGGCGGGGTCAGCTGACCAGTGCCAGGCGGGTTGTGGCGCGAGTGGGCGGGGTCCAGGTCCACTTGCGGGCCGCCCACGGGCGCGGGGTCGGGCCGGCGGTGCCCTGGATGCAAGCCAGGCGGTGGTCGGCTTCGGTACGGGCCTCGGGGCTGGCGGTGGCGTGGCGCAGGGCGAACAGGGTGGTGCACAGGGAGCGGACGTCACGGATGAGGGTGTAGCCGGGCCAGGTGGTGACGTCGCTTCCGTAGACGTGGGCGAAGGCGGTGTAGTCGTCGGGGCTGGCACCGAAGGTGTCGCGGTGCCAGGCGGCGGTGGCCTGGTCCCATTCGCGGTGGCCGATGGAGATCCGTTCCCAGTCGATCAGGAACGTCCCGGCGGCGGTGGCCATGGTGTTGCCGGGGCCGGCGTCGCCGTGGATGACGCAGCTGTGGGTGGGCCAGTCGAGGGTGAGCCACTGCTCGCGCAGGCGGGCGGCGTGGGCGGTCAGCCAGTCCTTGTTCTCGCTGGTGGTGTGGGCGGCGGCGATCTGGGCGGGGAAGCGGGCGAAGGGGTTGTGGGTGGGCAGGGTGAAGTCGGCGGGGGCCGGGAGCTGGTGGACGGTGCGTAGCATCTGGGCGGTGTCGGCGGGGTTGGCGGGGCTGCCGGGGCCGAGGTCGGTCCAGAAGGTGACGGGGCGGTCGGCGGCGATGACGGGTGTCGGTCGGCGGGGCAGCGGGACGGGGATGCCGTGGCCGTAGAGCCAGTAGGTGCCGCGGATCTCGTTGCGGGCGCTGGTCTCGGTGCCGGGCTGGTGGACGCGCGCGACGATACCGCCGCTCAGGCGCCAGACGCCGTTGTCGAGGGCGCGGATCAGCTGCGCCGCGGCGGTGTCGAAGCCGGCGAGGAGTCCGGCCTCCCGCAGGGCGGGGAGGGTTTCCTCTCCGCTGCGGGTGAGGGTGCTGGTCATCGGGTGTGCCTGTCTGGTCGAGGTGGTGGGCGGGGTGGTGGAGGTCAAGGGGCGCAGCGGTGCCTCGGCTAGGGCCGGGCGGTGGCGTCCGGGTGGGTGGCGTGGACGATCTGGCGGGCGGTGCGGAACATCTCGGCGCCGTGGGCGCCGTCGGGGAAGCGTTCGACGACGCGGTGGTGCACGTGCTGCCGGTAGGCGAGGGTGTTCAGGCCGGTGAAGGTGTCCATGTCGAGCTGCTGCTGGGAGGCGAAGCAGGCCAGCGCCTCCTGCTTGGCGGCCAGGTGCTCGGGGGTGCCGACGAAGAACATGTTGGGTTCGAAGTTGCGGCTGTAGGGGGAGCGGCAGTAGACCAGGTCGGCGGCTTCGCGCAGTGCTACGGCGGTGGCCTCTTCGCCGGTGACGGCGTGGTCGAGGTGTTGGTCGTCGGGGTAGTGGGTGTAGACGATGTCGGGCCGCTCCTCGGCGAAGGCGTCGAAGAGGGCGGCGTTGATCGCGCCGCGGTGGTCGGTGAAGCGGGTGTCGGGGATCGGGCTGAACGTGTACCGGCTGATGTGGAGGATCTTCGCGGCGGCCAGGCACTCGGCGCGGCGCACCTGGCCGTCGTCCTTCCCGGGGCGTCCGGCGCTCAGGCAGTGGACGCGGACGCGGTCGCCGGCCAGGGCGTGCTCCAGCAGCCGCATTCCCATGGCGAGTTCGGCGTCGTCGGGGTGCGCGACGACGGCGAAGACGGACCGGCCGGTGCGGGGGGCGTTCACGAGGGCTCCTCGGTGGTGATCTGCAGGGCGCTGTGCAGGAGGCGGCCGTCGAGGCCCTGCCAGCGGAAGGTCTCGTGCTCGCCTTGGGGCCAACGCAGGTAGTGGAGGCTGCCGACGGCGTCGACCTGGCGGGGGCCGTGCCGGTAGGCAATCTTGGAGGTCTGGCCGCCGTCGAGGTGGAACACCTTCGCCGGGTCGTGCTCGGCCTGCTCGATGAGCTGAGCGGTCTCCTGGGCGGTGGCGCCCTGGAAGCCGGGGGCCAGGGGCGCGCCGTCCAGGACGGTCAGGGTCAGGTGCCGGCCGTCGAGGGCGAGCAGGGTGCGGGCGTAGCGGGCGCCGGGCCGAAACGGCGAGGTCCCCAGGCTCTGGTCCCAGGCGGCGGTGTGCCCGGCGGCGGCGTCGGCGGCGGAGGGGCCCAGCGACAGGGCGCTGTCGATGTCGGCGACGGGGAGGGTGTCGAGGGTGGTGACGTCCACGGGCGCGCCGAGGGCGAGGTGGGCGGGCCAGGGCCGTTGGGTGCGCAGGATGTAGGCGCCGGTGAACAGGTCGGCGCCGCCGCCGGGGTGCAGGGCGGTGATCCGGGGCCCGTCGGGGGTGGGGGTGACGGTGCAGTCGAGGACGGCCGGGTCGAGGGGGGTGGTGTTGGCGGCCGGATCGACGTCGCGCCGGAACCCGGTGCGGGGGTCGTCCCGGTAGCGGATGCGGCAGTTGGCGGCGCCGAAGACGGTGAGGTGGCCGGGCGGGGCCGGGTCGGGTCCGGCCTCTTTGGAGCCGCTCCAGGTGTGCGGGCGGCCGGCGACGGTGAGGGTGCCGGCGGCGGCCAGGGCGCGTACCTGGAGGCGGCCGCGGCGCAGGAGCAGGGCGGGCTTGGCGGCGGTGGGCAGGCTGGCGGCACGGTGGTCGCGGACGGCGAGGTCGAGGCAGGGCTCGGCGGCCTGGTAGGCGGGGTCGTCGGAGATGTAGGCGAAGGCACCGGAGACCGCGGCGACGGCGGGGCCGGTGACCAGGCGGCGCAGGTGGAAGCCGGCCGGGGCGGAGACGGGCCGGCACCGGGCGCGTTCCAGGTCGAGGTCGAGGGTGTAGGTGTTGGTGAAGCGGCCGCCGCCCAGGTCGACGGGGCGGGCGGTGAGGTGGATGCCCGGTGCGACGGTGCGGGTCCAGGCGGGGGTGGGGATCGCGAAGGGGCTCTGGTCGCGGGCCAGTGACGAGACGCTGGGGGCGTGGATGCCGCGGGCGCTCAGCTCGGCGAGCGCGACCAGGTCCGGCCGGTCGCCGGCCGCCGGGGCGAGGGGGAAGTTCACTGCGCCACCTGCCGTGCGCTTTGCAGCAGTTCAGGGACGGTGAACGGCCCGGTGTCCAGCAGCCGCAGCAGGCCGCGGCGCACCCGGTCGGCGGTGGCGGGCGGGGCGGTGGGCGGGTAGGGGACGGTGCGGGCCTCCAGCCGGTACAGCAGCACCCCGGCCGCCACGGCGGCGAGGAGGTCGTCGCCGCGCCACCACCCGGCCGCCGCCGGGGCGTAGGCGTCCAGGAGCGCGGCCGTGAGCGGGTGCAGGTGCTCGGGCCGGGCCAGGTGGTGCAGGACCAGGTGGGCGAGGAGGTAGCCGACGTCGAACAGCGGGGCGCCGGTGTGCACGTTGTCGAGGTCGACGATCGCGGTGCGCCCCGCGGCGAGGCTGATGTTCTTCGGGCTCAAGTCGCCCAGGACGAGCTGGCGGCCGGGCCGGGCGTCCAGGCGGCGGCACGCCTCGTCCAGGGCGTGGTGCCCGGCGGCGCGCAGGCAGTAGCCGTAGGCGTGCTCGGAGCGAAAGAGGTCGTCGCCGTCGCCCTCGCGCAGCGGCGGAAGACCTGCGGTGGCCAGGTGGACGCGGGCCAGCGCGGTGCCCAGGCGGGTGCACTCCTCGGCGGTGGCGCCGCGCTCGTCCAGGTGCTCGCGCCAGGTGCGGCGGTCGGGGAACACGTCGGTCATCACCATGGCGTGCGCCTCGGGCAGGAAGGCCAGGACCTGCGGGAACAGGTCGGGCAGCAGGGCGTGATGGAGGGTCAGGGCGCGGTGTTCGACGGCGATCAGCGCCGGGTCGGTGGCGATCGGGATCCTGGCGAACCGGTGGCCGCGGACCTTGACGACGACGCTGCCCGCCTCGCCACAGACCCGGTGGACGTGGCTGACGTTGCCGCCGGTGCACGCGTCGACGCGGGTGAGGCGGCCGGCGTGCGGGCGGCACGCCGCAAGGACGGTGAACAGGTGCCGGCCCAGCACCTGGGCCAGGTCGGGCATGGTGCGGTGGGTGGCCAGCGGTGCGGTCATCACGCCACCCCCGAAGCGGCGAGGGCCCGCCCGGCGGGCTCCGCCGAGGCGGGGACGGGGTGGAAGTCGAGCACCGCCGGAGCGGTGGGCCGGTCGCCGGCGGCCCAGCGGCGGGCCAGCGACAGGTAGGCGGCGGCCATCAGGCGGGCCGGGCGCCGGTGGTCGGCCAGGTCGGAGGCCAGCTCGGTACGCGGGAGGCAGCCGGCCAGGTAGGAGAGGAACTCGGTGACGGCGCAGTTGCGGGCCGAGCGCTGCGTCGGCAGCACCGCGCCCGGGCCGCTGCCCTGGACGAGGTCGGCGAAGCCCAGCATCTGGTGCCGCTCCCAGCCGAAGTTCAACCGGTCGTTGCGGAAGACGTGCAGCTCGATGTGGTCGGCGCCACCCGCCGCCCGCGGGTCGACGCCCTCCCCGCCGCCGTGCAGGGTCTGCAGGATACGCAGGTGCACGGCCTGGAACGGGCCCTGCTGGATGATGTGGCTCTCCTGCCCGATCCTCCCGTTGCCCTTGTAGAGGCTGCCGGGGACCGGGTCGAGCGCGGCGCGCTGGGAGAAGGTGGTGTGGGCGAGGGTGTGGCTGCCCAGCGCCAGCACCCGGCCGCGGCTACGGTAGGCGACGTTCAGGTGCACGTCGACCTCGCCGAAGCCGGCGGTGAGTTCCAGCAGGTCCTGTTCGCTGTACGGGTTGCGCTCGGCGAAGCCGGGCAGCAGCCGCGCGTGGTCGGCGACGGTGAGCTGGGCGAGGAAGTCGCCGGGGCGGGTGCACGCGGCGTGGACCTCGATCTCGTCGATCTCCTTGCCCGGGCGCTCGCCGGCGGCCAGCCACCACGGCACGATGTCGACGTGGTGGTAGCCGGAGTGCGCGGCCTTGCCGTAACCGCTGGTGAAGCCGTGGTAGGTGAGGTCGACGAGTTCGTGGGGCAGGCGCCACTGGCCGTCGCCGTGGCTGGACTGGACCGAGGTGACGGGGCAGCCGGTGGCCTCGGCGACCTCGGCGATCAGCTCCCGCACCCGGCGGAAGGCCGGGTGCCAGCGGCGCTGGGCCAGCACGCTGACCACCATCCGCTCATCGCGCCGCAGCGCCTGGCGGTAGGCGTCCAGCAGGGTCTCGAAGTCGTCGGCGATCGCCTGCGCGGCCACCGGGTCGGTGGACGCGCCCGGGTGCACCGTCAGCGGCTTGTCGAGCAGCAGCGGCAGGCCCCGCCCGATCGCCCACAGCGCGTAGGGCAGGTGCACGGACGGCTCACTCGCCACGACGACCGCGCCGACGCGCTCACGTTCCACCACGTCCTCCAGCGCGCGTCGTACCGCGCCGGGCAGCGTGCGGCGGGAGAGGGGGAACGGCTCGACCGGGACGACGGGCATCCGCCGCGGCCGGCCGGGTGTGCCGTACTCGACCGCGGCGGCGACGTGCGGCAGGTCGACGCCGGTCACCGTCCCGGCCAGGCCCGCGTCCTGCGCGGCGGCGAGCGCGGGAAGGTGGTTGAGGCGGGTGTGCGGCCCGGCCCCGATCACCAGGACGTTCACCGGGGCGCTCACCGGGCCACCGCCGCACACCCGGTGCCGGCGCCGGCGCCGAGCAGGGGCAGGACGCCCTCGCCGACCTCGTACGCCTCCTCCAGGTGCGGGAACCCGGACAGGATGAACTCCTCGATGCCCAGGGCCGCGTACTCGGTGATGCGGTCGGCGACCTCGCGGTGCGAGCCGACCAGCGCGGTACCCGCGCCGCCGCGCAGCAGCCCCACCCCCGCCCACACGTTCGGATACACCTGAAGGTCGGCGGCGCGGCCGCTGCCGCGGAAGTCGGCGTGCAAGGCGGACTGGCGGGCCTGGCCGGTGGACTCGCCGGCGGCGAGGGTGGCCTGCACCCGGGCCACGTGCGCGGGGTCGATCCCGGTCAGCAGGCGCTCGGCGGCGGCCCACGCCTGCTCGCTGGTGTCGCGGGCCACGACGTGGAAGCGGATCCCGAACCGCACGCGGCGCCCCTGCTCGGCGGCCAGGGTGCGCACCCGTTCCAGCTTGGCGGCGACGGCGGCGGGCGGCTCGCCCCAGGTGAGGTAGACGTCCGCGTGCCGGGCGGCGATGGGCAGCGCCTGGTCGGAGGAGCCGCCGAAGTACACGCCGGGCAGCGGGTCGGGGGGCGAGAAGACGGTGGCGCCGCGCACGTCGTAGTGGGCGCCGGCGTGGTCGAACGGCTCGGGGGCCAGGGCGCCGCGCAGGACGGTCAGCCACTCGTCGGTGCGCTCGTACCGGGCGGCCTTGTCGAGCAGGTCGCCGAAGCGGGCCTGCTCGGCCGGGTCGCCGCCGGTGACGACGTTCAGCAGCAGTCGGCCCCGGCTGTGGCGCTGGAAGGTGGCGGCCATCTGCGCGGCGAGCGTCGGGGATATGGAGTCCGGGCGCTGCGCGACCAGGAACCTCAGGCGTTCGGTGTGCTGGGTGAGGGCGGCGCAGGTGATCCACGCCTCCTCGTTGAACGTGCCGGCGGGGGTGAGGATCGCGTCGAAGCCCATCTGCTCGGCAGCCCTCGCGATCTGGGCGAGGTAGCGCAGGTCGGGCGCGCGGTGCCGGCCGGCTCCGGGTGCGGCGGTGGTGTCGTGGCCGGGGCCGTGGACTGCGCGCGTGCCGGTGATCAGGGTGGCGCCGTCGCTGCCGGTGGGCAGGAACCAGTGGAACGTCAAGGGGCTCAAGGGAGGGCTCCTGGGGGTCAGTCGGAGGAGAAGTCGCCGGCGGCGCGGGCGCGCAGGCGGACAAGGAGTGGCTCGGGAACGGAGAGGGTGCCGGCCTTGCGGGTGGCGGCTTCGCGGGCGCGGCCCCGTTCGCCGGGCAGGCGCCAGGTGCCGTCGGCGGCCGCGGCGGCGCGCAGCTGGTCGGCCAGGCGGCTGTTCGCGGCGGCCGCGTGGCCGTTCGGGTCGGCGAAGGAGGGGTCGATGGCGACGAAGGCGTAGCCGGTGGTCCAGGTGTCGAGGACGTCCGCTCCCATGGGGAAGCCGAACAGGGAGCCGGTCAGGGCCTGCAGGAGGACGGACAGCGCGAAGCCGCGGTGGCCGCCGAAGACGATCGCGGAGCGGGCGGCGTCGGCATCGCGGGTGGCGTTGCCCTCCGCGTCGACGAAGCACCGCTCGGGCAGCGGCCGGCCGGTGCGTCGGTGCTCCCACAGCACGCCCATCGGGGCGAGGGTGGTGGACATGTCCGCGCCCAGCGGCTCGCCGAGGGTGGGCAGGGCGTAGGAGAGCGGGTTGACTCCGAGGAGGGGGGTGCGGCCGCCGGTCGCGAGGGCCTCGGGCCGGGAGGTGTTGGCGGCGATGCCGATCATGCCGTGGGCGGCGATGGCCTCGGTGAACGCGGCAAGGATGCCGTAGCGCTGGGTGTTGATCATCCCGACCAGGCCGACGCCGAAGCGGCGGGCCCGTTCGACAGCGGTGGCGACGGCGAAGTCGGCGCTGAGCGGCCCGATCTCGCGGTGCGCGTCGACCACCGCGAACACGCCGCGCTCGCGCACCACTTCGGGCGCTGCCTGCCGCTGGGGGAAGAAGCGGGACTCGAAGGCGAACTTCGCCAGCCCGTGGGAGGACTTGCCGCGCAGCTCCCCGGTCAGGAAGTGCTCGGCCACGCGGCGCCCGGCGCTGTCGGGGACGCCCGCGGCCGCGCACCCTCGCACCATCAGGTCCGCGAGGTCGGCGATCGGCACCCGCACACCCGGCGGTTCGGCGGGGGCGGGGCTGCGGTTGGAGGGGGCGGCGTTGGGCATGGCTCTCCCGTTCGACGGCATGGCGAAGGAGGGGACCGGGCCCGTGGCGGGCACCGGTCGGCAGAGGGACGGAGCGAGTTGGTCGGGTGTCAGGTGCGGGTGCGCCAGCGGTACCAGGCCATGGCGGAGCGCAGTTGGCCCTCCCGCTCGGCGCGGCGGCCGGGCAGGCAGGTAGCGGCCTGCTCGGCGCGGCGCCGGGTGAGAGCGGTGACGAAGGTGTCGGCCGCGGCGGCGGGCGCGGCGGCCCAGCCCGGCAGCGCCCGGCTCGCCCAAGCCTCGGCGTCGGCCGGGCGGGTGCCCGCGTCGACGACCTGGGCGAGCAGGAAACCGGAGCTGAGCCAGCCGGCACCCCGCCCGGGCCGGGCCCAGTCCAGCAGGACGGCGCCGCCGTCGCTCCGGATGAGGATGTTGCCCGGGTTCAGGTCGGTGTGCACGAGCCGGTCCCCGGCCAGCAGGCCGAGATCCAGGCCGGCGCCGAGGTGCGCCCAGCGCTCATCGGCCCGCAGCACGGCGGCACCGGGGGCCGGCAGGCGTGCGAGGTGCCGAAGGGCGCGGGCGGCGGCATCCAGGTCGGCCGAGCCCTCGGACAGGTCGGCGCACCGGCCGGGCACGTGCTCGAACAGCAGCCACCGCCAGCCGCCGGCGGTGCCGTGGTGCAGCAGGCTCGGGGAGAAGAAGCGGACGGCGGGCGCGATGTTCGCCTCGACGTCCAGGGTGGGTGCGTGGCGGTGGGAGATGGGGGTGGCCTTGAGGAACACCCTCCGGCCGGGCACGTCCAGGACCAGGCGCAGCCGGGCGGTGCGGCCGGCCGGGACCTCGGCGGCGGCGAGGACCGGGCCGGCGACCGCTTCGACGGCGGCGCGCAGCGGCTGCGGGACGCCGCTCCACCCGGTGGGCGCGGCGAGGCCGGGCAGATCGGGGGCGAGGGCCATCGGGACACTCCTTGTCCGGGGTGCGGCGGAAGGACGGTCGGGAGGGTGCGCGGGCCCGCGCTCGGGGCGGGCCCGCGCACGGCCGCAGGCTACGGCCGGTGGGCGGCCATCCGGTCGAGGACGAGGTGGCCGCGCGCGATGAGGTCCTCGCGCTGCTTGATCAGGCCGTTGCGCAGGTAGGAAGCGCCGAGACGGACGGTCAGCAGCTGCAGCAGCCGCTCCTCGTCGCCCGTCAGCGGGCGCCCGTAGCCGGTGAAGTACGCGTCGCGCAGCTCCGGCCGCTCGGCCCAGACGGCGCCGAACAGCCACACGAACTCGGCGGCGGCGACGCCGTGCGCGGCCGTGGAGAAGTCGATCAGGCCGTGGCGGCCGGTGGCCTCGTCGTACAGCCAGTTCCGGGTCTCGTAGTCGCCGTGCCGGTAGACCAGCGGCAGCTGCTCGGCGAGGCCGACCAGCTCCTTCGCCACGGCCTCGATGAGGGCGAGCTGGTCGGCGGCCAGGTGCGGGGCGAGGGGCTCCAGGCAGTCGGCGGCCTCCCGGGCCTGGTCATCCAGGTCGGCGCGGACCGCGGCGCGGTCGGCGCCGGTGCCGGGAGGGGAGGCGTCGTGCCAGCGGCGCAGCAGGCGCCCGGCGTCCTCGTACAGGCGTTGCTCGGTGGCGGCCGGCAGGGGCAGGTCGCGCACGACGCGGCCGGGCAGCGGCGTGCTGAGGATCGCCAGCAGGCCCAGGTCGGCGGCCAGCAGGCGCGGGGCCTGGGTGTCGTCCAGGTGCGCGGCGGCGTAGGCGTACCCGGCCACCTCGCGTTCGAACTCGCCGGCGCTGGGACTGATCTTCACGTAGGCGCCGCCGGTGCCGTCCTCGGTGTGCACGTGCCACACGCGGGAGGTGCTGCGCGGCCAGGAGCGGTCCTCGATCGCGGCCGGGTGGGGCAGGTGGCCGGCGACCCAGTCGCGCAGCTCGGGCGGGAACGGCTTGTCGGGCGTGGTGGGCGTCATGGTGGCGGTTCTCCGAAAGGGCTTGGAGCAGGCGGGCTTCGGTCCGGTCCGCGTCTTGCCCCCGGTTCAACGGCCCGGGGGCAGGCGGGGTGTCGGTGTGTCAGAAGTAGTCGGCGAGCCAGGGCTCGCGCTCCGCGGTGGCGGCCAGCAGCCGGGTCAGCGCCGCGCGCTCCCCGTGCACGCCGGCCAGCGCGGCGGCGGCCGGGCTGCGGTAGCCGCCCGCGTACCAGAGAGCGAACTGCCCCGAGGTCAGGGTGATGTCCGCGTCACGGGCACCGCTGGAGCCGGGGGCCAGTTCGGCACGGCCGCCGCCGACCCTCAGGGTGTACCGGGCGGTGCCGGCGCGGTCCGGGTCGGCGAGGTCGAGCACGAACTCCTCGTCCAGGTGCTCGGGCCAGCCGCGCAGTGCGACGGCGCGCACCGGGTCCAGGACGCGCAGCATCCAGGGGTGCCAGGACGTGGCCGCCGCCGTGCCGGCGTTGGCGAGGCGGTGCTGCAGCAGCGGACCGGGCGGCAGGCCGGTCCGCTCGAAGCGGGTGGTGGGGATGCGGCCGTGGTGGCGGCCGAGGAAGGCGAGCATCGCGTCGGCGGCGTCGGCGTCGGCGGCCCAGAAGTCGTGGACGACCAGCTGCCGCCCGGCAGGGGTGCGCTCGGTGGCCAGCGCCAGCACTCCGGTCGGCTCCCGCCCCGGGGCGGCGAAGGCGTAGGTCTCCAGGCCCGGGTGCTGCTCCCGCTGCCAGGCTCCCCACCACGGCGGGCGCTGCCAGGTCCCGTTCCACTGCCCGGCCAGGCGGTCGCGCAGTCGGGCGAGCTGCCCGGTGTCGCCGTGGGTGATCTCCATGGTGTCCGCGGCGGCCTGCTTGAGGGCGGCGGTCGGCACCGCCCAGGAGAACACCTGCGCCGGGGCCTGCCACCCCAGCCGGCGCACGTAGCCGGTGGAGGCGGTCCACAGCGTGGCCAGCACCGCGCCCTGCTCCTGGAGAGCGCGCACCCGCTCCTCGACGAGCCGGGCCGCGAGGCGGCCGCCGCGTTCCTCCGGGGCGACGCAGCCGCAGCCCAGGCTCGCCGCGGGCACCGGCCGGCCGCCGAAGTGCTGCGGCACCAGCAGGCCCAGGCCCCCGGCCACCACCCGGCCCGCTCGCACCGCCACGCGCCGGTCGGCGTACGGGCCCAGGCGCTCGATGTCCGGCACCGGCTGGCCGTACGCCCGGCAGGCCAGCGCCCCGTACTGCTCCCACTGGCCGTCGTCGGCCTCGGTGAACTCCACGTCCATGCTCCGCTGTCCCCTCTTACTTCTAGTAGCCGGTGGCGTCGCGGTGGGCAGCCGGGTCGGCGGGGACGAAGAAGGTCCGGGTGCCGGTGACGACCACCTCGCCGTGCTGGTTGAACCCCTCGACCCGGCAGGTGACGATGCCCTGGTCGAGGCGGCTGCTGGAGCGGCGGGCGGCCAGGACGGTGCTCCGCGCGGACAGGGTGTCGCCGACGTGGACGGGCGTCTTCCACCTGACCTCGTCCAGGGCGAGGTTGCCGGAGGTCATGCCGCTGGTGGTGCGCACCGTCATGCCGAGCACGATGTTGAGGGTGAGCATCCCGCACACCAGGACGCACGGGTGGCCGGTGCGGCGGCAGTACTCGGTGTCGGAGTGGATCGGTGCCTCGTTGCCCATCAGCGCGAGGACCTGCACGTGTTCGGTCTCCGTCACCGTGCGCGCCGGCCGGTGCTCGATGGCCAGACCGGGGACGAGGTCGTCCAGGCCCAGGCCGACGACCTCCCTGATCCGCCCGTCCTCCACCGGCCGGAACCCGGCAGGAACCCTCTGTGCCTGCTGCATCGTCAGCTCGCTTCCGTGGTCGGGATGGCGGTGAGGCCGGCGACGCGTTCGGCCCGGCGGACAACCGCGCGGGCGGCTTCGACGAGCGGCGGCCCCACCATCGCGCCGCCCACCGTGGTGATGCGCCCGCCGGCCCCTGTGGCCGCGGCGAGCACTGCCCTGGCCGTCTCCAGCTCCTGCGGGCTCGGGGCGAACGCCTGCGCGATGACGGGCAGCTGGCGCGGGTGGACGGCGACCTTGCCCGCGAAGCCCAGTTCGACCGCCTCCAGCGTCTCCCGCCTCAGTTCGCCGGGGTCGGGGGAGAAGTGCGGCGAGTCCACCGCCGGGATCCCGGCGGCGGCGGCCGCGGTGACGAGCTGCGAGCGCGGATACCACATCGCCCGGGGCGTGATGCGGCACCCGGCCGCCGCCGCGTAGTCCGCGGCGCCGAACAGCACCCCCGCCAGGCCCGGCGTCCGCACGATGTCGGGCAGGGCTAGGACCGCCCGCGGGGATTCGATCAGCGCCCACACCCGCGTGGCCGCCCTTGCGGCGTGGACGGACTGCACCACGCTCGCCACGACGTCGCCCGACTCCACCTTGGGTACCACGACCAGGTCCGGCCACAGACCCCGGTCGGCCATCGCGGTGAGGTCCCGCAACCCCTCGGGGGTGTCCACCGAGTTGATCCGCACGCCCAGCAGCGGCCCTGCGCCCCTCGGCGGGCACCGGCCGGCGAAGGTGAGGACCGACTCCCGCGCACCGGCCTTGGCTTCGGCCGGCACCGAGTCCTCCAGGTCGAGCAGTACCGCCTCGGCACCGGAGCCGACGGCCGAGGCGAACCGCGTGGGCGTGATGCCGGGGGTCACCAGCCAGGTCTGGGCACCGGGTCCGGCGGCCGCGGGCGGCGCGGGGCGTGCCCGGTCCAACGACAACTGCATGTCGATCTCCTCTCGAACAATCGAACGGTTCGGCCGGTGCGCACGTACGTCCCGGCCCGGTGGTGCGGCACGGGAGCGGAAGGCGGCCGGTGTGCGGCGGATCGGCGGCGCGCCGGATCTCCCCGCCGATACCCCGAGCGGACGCTGGAGCCCGGCTCGCCGAACTAGCCTAGAAGAACCACCTTTTGAGGAAGACTCACTGCCGGTACGGGTTTTCCCCTCGTACGCAGGAACGGGGAGGCGGGGATGGAGATGGGGATCGGGGACCGGTCGGAGATCGGTACGGTCTCGGGGTTCCTCCTGCGGCTGCTGCGCGAGAGCATCCCCCGGCCGCAGACCGGCCTTGCCGAGGACCTGGGCGTCGACCTCGGCACCCTCCAGGGCTGGGAGAGCGGGCGCCGACCGCTGGGCAACGTCCGCGCCGCGGACCTGCTGCGGCTGCGCCGCACCCTCGTCCTGCTCGGCGCCGACAGCACCCTGTTCGGCTGGCTCGACGCCGCGCTGGACGCTGACCGGATCCTCACCGCCGTTCTGCGCCCACCGGGCGACCCGACCGGACACCCCCTCGCGGGCTGGGTGCAGTCCCGCGAGACCGCGCAACTGCTTGCCTGGGCGGTACGCGGTATCACCCCGCCCGCCCTGCTCGCCGCCGCCGCCCGGCCGCGCCGCGGCCCTGCCCCCGCCGGCCCCCAGCTCGCGGCCGCCGACCGGGCGGACTTCTTCACCCACCTGCGCCGAACCGCCGAGTTGGCCGTCCGGGCGGGGGAACGCGGACAGCTCCTGCGCCGGCAGAGCCTCTACCTCGCCTCCTACGACCCGGCGGACGACGCCGAGGAATGGGCCGAGCAGGCACTGCGCACCATGCGCCCGGCCTTGGCGCTGCGCGGGTACACGCCCCGCTGGATCGAGGCGCGCACCGCCGCGACGGTCGCCGCCCGCCAGGGCGACCCCGAACTCCTGCACGACTTCGTCGCCACGCTGGACGGCGACCAGCACAGCGAACTCGCGAACCTGTCCTACTGGGCGTACTGGCTGGGCTCCATGCCCGCCGACCAGAGCGACGACGGCTTCCTGCACCAGCCCGACCCGGCCGCCTGGAACCCGCTGCACCTGTTCCAGCAGCTGGTCGGCTCGCTCCACGACGCGCCCGGCACCGTTGATTTGTACGTGCACTCCCTCACGACCCTGCTCGACCTCCACCCGTGGCTGCCGCAGGCCGACCCCGCCGCCGCCCGGCACCTGCACGGCCGGGGAACCGAGCTGCTCGACGCCGCCACCCTGTCCCCGGTATCGCGGCGCGACCTGGGGCGTGTCCACTACCGTCTCCAGCAGATGAACTGACACACCGCCAGGAGCACCACCGTGAACCGAACCGAGCTGACCGACTCCGAGAGCGCCGCCGCGGTCGCCTTCCTCTTCGAGACAGGCACCCTGCGAGCTCTGCCCCGTACCGGCTGGCGCTACGACCTCATCCCCGATCCCGAGACCGTCGCCGAGCACAGCCACCGCACGGCCGTCATCGGCCCCGTGCTGGCCGTACTGGAGGGCGCCGACCCCGCGCGCACCACCCTGCTGTGCACGTACCACGACGTCCCCGAGACCCGGCTCGGCGACCAGACGCCGATCACCCGCCGCTACGTCAGCACGGCCGATCCGCGCAAGGTGATCGCCGACCAGGTCTTCGGCACCCACCCGGCCCTCCAGGCCATGGTGGCCGCGGCCGTCGAGGAGTTCGAGGCCGGCGAGAGCCCGGAGGCCGTATGCGCCCGGGACGCCGACAAACTGGACTGCCTCCTGCGGGCCCTGGAGTACCAGGCCGTCGGCTACCCCAGCGGTGACAAGGCCGAGCGGTGCCGGGCCGCTCTGGTCACCGACTCCGCACGCCGCCTGGCGGACGCCGCGATCGCCATGGACCCGGCGCAGTGGCAGCACACCCTGCTCGGCACGCCGGCCGCGAACTGACCCGCCTTCGGCCGGGAAGAGTGCGGCGAACAGAGCGGCACGGGCGAGCACGGGCATCGGACCTCCTCCTTCACGGACCTGCACGATGGGCCCGGCCTCGGTGCTCCGCGGCCGGGGGACAAGAACACACCGAACGATCCGGTGCCACCAGGGCGCTTTCGGGGGCTCTTTCCCGCACTTCCGGACTGACTGACTCCACTTCTTTCCACGCGCTGTAGCGCCGGGAACGGGTGCCCGCCCTCATGGAAGCGCCGACCCGAGAGCGCCGGAAAGTGTCGGCGGCCCACCCCGCACGCCGTGTGCGCAGCCCGCAAATCCTGTGATTCGGCCCATACCCATCCGGACGCCAGTAGCCTTGATGCGAAGGCGAGTTGGAGGTGCGCCGATGGCTGCCGCAACCGGGGAATACCGCCTGCTGGGAGCAGCGATGCGCGCTGCCCGGGCCGCTCTGAGGTGGACTCAGGCCGAACTCGGCTCCGAGTGCGGGTACTCGGCATCGGCCATCAGCCGGATCGAAGCCGGCCGGCTGCAGCCCCCACTCGAATCGCTCGAACGCATCACGACCGTACTGGCGCTCGATCTCGACGCGCTCGGACTCACCAGCCTCGCAGGGCTGTTGGTGGCTCATCGCGCCACACTGGCTTCGTCCGGCGCTATGGTGGCGGGCAGGGCGAGGCACGAGGAGGACGACGCCATGCGCCGCAGGACCCTGTTCACCGGAGCCGTCGCCGCCGGCGCCGCGCTCGCCCTGCCGCGCACCGCCGCAGCCGCAGGCCGCGAGAGCGAGCCCTACGACGCCACCCCCGACATCGAACGCCTGCTGTTCACACCGCCGGTGCCCCAGCAGCTGCCCCTCACAGCGCTCCAGCGCTCCCTGGCCGCCGCCCGCGCCCGCTTCACCACCGCCGCCTACCACGAACTCGGGACAGCACTGCCGGACCTGATCGCCGCAGCCGAGGCCCTGCGCGGCTCCTGCACCGGACGGGAGCGCGAACTCGCGAACGCGGCCACCGCCCGCGGCTACGTCCTGGCCACCGAACTCGCCGCCAAGACCCACAGCGACCTGGCCTGGGCGACCGCCGACCGGGCTGTGCAGGCCGCCCAGCTCAGCGGCGAACCGGCCGTCGTCGGCGAAGCCGTCCGCGTACTGGCCATCACCATGCGCCGCGCCGGCCGCCCCGCCGCCGCCGTCGACCTGCTGCGCCGCACCGCCGACGATCTCGACACCCGCCCCGGGCCCGCCGCCCGCGCGGTCGCCGCCACCTTGTGGATGACCGCCGCCTACACCGCCGCGTGCAACCACGACGCCTCCAGCGCCCACGACCTGATGACCGGCGCTGCCGAAGCCGTTGACCGCCTGCCCACCGGTCTTCCGCCCCAGCAGCTGTACACCGTCGACGCCACCCCCGCACAGGCCGACCTCTACCGGATCGGCATCCACACCGCCCTCGGCCACCCCGACCTCGCCGTGCGCTACGCCGCCCGCATCGACCCCGCTGTTCTGCCGACCGCCGAACGCCGCGCCCGCCTGGGCACCGACACCGCCCGCATGTGGCACGCCCTCGGCGACGGCCCCCGCACCCTGGCCGCGCTCCAGTTCGTGGAACGCGTCGCCCCCGAGGAGGTCCGGCGCCCGGCCCTGCGCTCGATGGTCACCGCGCTGGTGTACGCGCCCATGCCCACATCCGGCGCGCGGGAACTCGCCCGGCGGATCGGTATCGCCTGCTGACGGCGCACCCGGCCCGGGCGCGCCGGCGGCAGGGTCAGGCTGGTGAAGGAAGTTCCACTCGCACGCGGTGCGCCAGGTCGCGCACCCGCACGTCGTCCCTCCACGGCTCCAGCCGCGCCACCAGGTCGTGCAGGTAGGAGTGGGCTCGCGGCGAGCGCACCGCGGTGAGGACGCCCACCGCCCGGTGCCCGCCGGCGACCGCGGGTTCGAGTTCGCCGTCGATCGCGTAGGTACTCGCCAGCACGGCTGCCCGGATGCCGACCGCTCTGGTGAAACGGTCCACCGGCATGACCTCGGCCGGCTCAGCCCAGCCGCGCGCGACCCGGGTCAGCCCCAGGTCGCGGTGGATCTCCACACTGTCCGTCGCGCATCTCTCCCACCCCATGTAGGCGATCCACGGAGGGTCGTAGCTGCCCGGTCGGATGCCGGACAGCAGGCTCTCGCACCGGGCCAGCGCCGCACCGGCACCGGTACCGTCGGCCAGCTTCGCGCGGGCGCGGGCCTCGGCCAGCTTGGCGAACGCCAGCACTCGGGGTGCGGCGTGGCCGCGTCCGCGCTCGTAGGCGGCCGACGCCATCTCCACGGCCTCCGCGGCCCGGCCGGCCAGCATGGCGGAGAGCGCCATCGTGGCCAGGACGTAGCTGCCCATCTCGATGTCGCCGGAGGCCCGGGCCAGCCGCAGCGACTGGACCAGCAGCGGGTCCGCGGCCCCACGGTGGCCGGCGTCCATGGCCGCCCAGCCCACAACCCGGGACATCTCGGCCAGTGCGGCGTGGAGCGCCTGGCCCGTCCCGGCGCTGTAGGTGCCGCGCAGCAGCGGGGCCGCGCCCTGCAGGCAGGCCAGAACCTGGCTGGAGCGCCAGTCGCCACCGCCGTGCCGGGAGTCCCACTTCTGGGCTTCGGCCGAGACGGCCCACAGCCGCTCGACGTCGCGCTGGCCCACCCGCACGCCGCCGCTCTGGGCCTCGGGATCGTCAGCGGGCCGGGCCAGCCAGCGCACCGTCGGCGTGGTGAACGCCGCGGCGCCGGGCAGACGGAGGAATTCACGACGGTGCACGGTGCTCCAGCATGTTTCGGCGCCCGCGAGGGCGGCTCGGCGGTCCTCGGGGAAATCCAATCCGACCCTGGCCGTCGACGGGGGCGCCTTGCCGAGTCCGGCATCCTCAAGGGTGACAACACGACCGAGCAGTTCCCCCAGAACTTCCACGATCCTCAGCGCGACGGCCTCGCTCTTCGGAGCCGTCCCCTCGATCCAGCGGCGGACGTGTGTGTGGTCGTAGACGCTGCGCCGGCCTGCTGCGGGCGACTTGGCGTTGATCCTGCGGGCCACCTCCGCACGTGAGAGGCCCGTTTCGTCGACCAGCGCGCCAAGGCGCGCGTTGCCCGCGCTCTCGGATGGAGACCGGCCACCGGACAACTGGCGCGCCCGACCCGCGCGAGCGTCGCCTCCGCGTGCTCGCCCCGATCGGGCGGGCACGGCCTCCTGGCCCGGACGGGCCGAGGCAGGGCTGGAGTGCGGCGCCCGCGGGCCCGACGATGACTGCGGCATCTCAACCGACCTCGATCCGGGCCGCTCGCCTGCTGCACCCGTGCGGTGTCCGGCGTGCGGTGGATCGCGGTCGGCGGTTCTTGGGTCGGCTGCCGAACGGTGCGGAGCGGACGTGTGGAGGGCGGGGTGTGGAGCGTTCGCTCATGATCAGCTCGCAGAAGGTCGGTCGCGGGACGGGTGATCGGGCGGGGCCCGGGTGGGCGCGCCGAGGACGCTCGCCTCGGCGCGCCCACCCGGGACGGTGGGTCAGGACGGCTGGCCGGCCGGCTTCGTCACGGTGCGGGAGGTCCGGGTCGCCGCGAGGTGGACACCGCCCCACAGGGCCGCCAGCCCGACGACGACCAGGAGGGAGAGCCCGAGAGTGGTCCCGGCGTGGGCCAGGCCCTGCCGGGTCGCGCCCGGGGCACCGGCCGCGGGGTGCGGCCGGGCGGCGAGCAGCACGGCCGCGGCGAGGTAGAGCGTGTCCACCCAGAGCGCGGCGCGTGCCCAGCCGTTGTGGACCTGCACGGGGTTGCTCCCGCCGCCGGCCTGGCGGCTGTTGATCCGCAGGGCGAGTGCGGTCAGGAGCGGTACGGCCACGACGGCGGCGGCGAGCGTGACGATGGTCGGTCCCCATCCGTGGAGGTCGAGCAGGGCGCGGACGGTGGCCGCGGCCATGGCGGTGAGGGCGGCGGTGTGGAAGGGGAGGCACAGGCGGTGCGGGCAGTACTTGCTGGCGGACCGGTGGGGCAGGTTCATGCGGGTATCTCGTCTCGTCGGGTGCTCTGCGGTGGGCGAGGGCCGGGCCTGCGGCGGCCGGGTGTCCTCGGCTCGGTGGTCCGGGCGCCGCTGGCGGGCTTCTGGCTCGATCGCTCACGTCATCACCGGCCGGTGCTCGGCTTGGGTCAACGTGGTGTCCGCCCAGGCCGCGGCGCGGGCCAGCACGCCTCGGATCGCCGCGGGGACCGTGGTGGCGTGTTCGAGCCATGGCTCTTGGCCGGTGTAACGGCCCAGGCGGCGGGCCCTGCGCAGGGCTTCGCGGTGGTCGGGGTCGAGCGCGGCGACGGCGCGGGAGAGCGAGTCGAGGTGGTCGACGACCGGCGGCGCGGCCGGGGCGGTGAACACGGGGGCGACGAGCAGCAGGCGGGCGTCCTGGGGTCCGGCGGCAAGCGCGTGGCCGAGGACGTCGAGGGTGTGCGCGGTGGCCAGTCGGGGGGCGAGGTGGACGACTGCGTCCGCCGTGACGCCGGGCAGCGGGCCGGGTGTCGCCAGCACGAGCAGCTCCCGCCTGCCGTCGGCGAACTGCTGCAGCACCCGGGCCCTTCGGTCGGCGTCGACGGGCACCGGCTCCGCCCACCAGGTGGCCGGCCGACCGGACTCCCGGGGCCCCGGTGCGGTGCCGAAGCCGGTGAGCGCGTCGGCGGCGGCCGGGGGGCTGGAGCACAGCAGCAGGATCCGGCGCAGCCTGTACCGCACGGCGAGGTCGGCGAGCAGCAGGTGCAGGCTCTGCCGCGGGGTGCTGCCCCGGCGAGGTGGGGCGGCGGCGATCAGCCGGTGCGGGCGGCAGGCTCCGGCGGCGGCCAGGTGACGGGGCGTGGCGCGCAGCAGCACCGGGTGGGGGACGTGCTCGGTGAGCTGGGTGCGGCGCAGCCGGTCCGCGGTGGCCGCGTCCTCGATCGCGCTCACCGTCAGCCGGGACCACGCCGGGATCCGCCCGGTGTGCGCGTGCCCGCTGCCGGGGGTGAGGGGGTTGAGGTCGACGAGCAGGTCCCACACGCCGACCCCGGCGCAGCGTTCGTGCGCCTGGGCGAGGGCAGCGGCCCCGGCGGGGGTGGCGACGGCGATCAGCGGTCGGCGGTCGGCGAGTTGGCGGGGGGCGCTGTCGGCGCCGACGGACAGCGGCGCCCCGACGCGCAGCGCGCGTACGGCGGGCCGGGTGCGGTCGGCGGTGTCCAGCACCGCGACCACCGGCACGCCCTGGGGCCCGGTGGCCCGCCACCGGGCCGCGGTGTGGGCCCACTCCGCGTCGCCGGAGGCCACGACCAGCACCCGGCCGGGGCGGGTGGCCGCGACGACGGCTTCGACCAGGTGCTGCTGCCCGGGGTGAGGGACGACGGCCAGGGCCCGGCCGCGCCCCAGCTCCTTCAGCAGCGCCGACGCCTCCTGGCCGTCTGCCCAGGCGGGGAGGGTTGCGTCGGCCGGCGGTTCGGCGGCGGGGCGGACGTCGTCGGCGGTGACGATGCCGGCCAGGGCCCCTACGGCGGCGGCCTGGTGGCGGCGCTGCACCCCGAGGGTCTCCATGAGCTGCGCGATCCGCTCACGGGCCGCCGGGAGGGAGATCCCGAGGACCAGCGCGAGGCGGGCGGTGCTCGGCCCGGCGGCCAGCAGCCGCAGCAGCACCCTGGCGTGCGCGTCGAGGACCTCGGCGCGTTCGAGCGCCCCTCGGCGGGCGCCGATGTCCGCGCGCCGGACGTGCCCGGCCAGGGCGTAGAGGACCACCAGCCCGGTGCGGTGCACCCCGTGGCGGTCGTAGAGCTCGAACGGGGTGAGGAGGGAGGGGTGCTGGCCGACCGAGCGCAGCCGGGCCGCGCCGGCGAGGCGCCGTACCAGAAGGACGGAGGGATCGTCGGCGGGCAGGCCTGCCAGGTCGAGCGGGGTGCCCGCCCCGGCCGGGTGCAGGGTGGCGGCGGTGCGGGCGGGCGGCGCGGGCGCGAGCCGGGCGGCAGTCACCACCGCTCCTCCCGGTCGGCGTCCGACGCGCACGGCGGTGCGACTGTCCGGCTGGTGGCCCGGTCCGGCCGACCGACGCGAACCGGCACCACCCAGTCTCCCCAGACGCCCCGGTCCTCGGCGTCCACCGTGGTGTCGGGGGGGAACTCGTGGACCCCCCGGGCGGGGAGGTGGGCGGCGAGGAGCAGGCCCAGCTCCTGCACCAGGAGGGTCGGCGTCGGGCTGGCCCGTGCCAGAAGTTCGAACAGGGCCTTCGCTTCGGCCTGCTGGCGCCGGTCGTCGCGGCGCCGAAGCCAGACGTCCAGCAGGACGGGGTACCCGTCGTAGGCGTTGACCTCCTGCGGCGGCGGGTCCTGCTCGGCGAACTCGTTGGCCTCGACGTGGCACCTGACCTCGACCTCGGGCCCGGGGGAGGAGCTGCTGAGCACGAGCGAGACCCGCTGCGGGCGGGAGTGCTCCGGGTCCACCCGGGCGCCGACGGCGCGGGCGATCTCCCGGGCGGCTTCGGCGAGCGGACGGTGGTCGGCGACGAACACGAAGTCCTGCTGGGACATTCAGGAACACCTTTCGGCGGGGCGGGGTGCGAGGACGGGGCCGGCTGTCCAGGGCTGTGGTGCGCGCGCCAGGAGCGTGCGGAGCCGCCGCTGGGCCTGCGGCCGCGTCACCATCGGGTGCGCGCGCTCTGCTCGCTGGCGGCCGGGCCGGCGGGCTTGTGGAGCACGCCGCCGTAGTACTGGCAGGCGCCGGAGTGCCGGTTCCGGCGCCGGGACAGCTCGTCGCAGCGCCAGTCGCGGACGTCGACGAGGCCCGGGGCGATGATCTGCAGACCGAGGTGGCGCCGGAGGCGGTCAACGGCCTCGTCGATCTCCCACCGCTCGCGCACGCGTCCCCATCGCCAGTTCGTCTGGTCCTTCATGATCGCCGTGACGTCCGCGCGCAGGCGCGGGTCGTCGGACACGAGGTGGCTGAGCAGTACGAAGCTGCCCGGGGGGATGCGCTGCGCGGTGCGGTGCAGGACCTGCCAGGGGAGGTAGGTGTCGGGCAGGCACTCCAGGCTCGCGCTGAGCAGCACCGCGAGCGGCTCGCCGGGACGGATCAGGTCTTGGACGTCCGGGTGGCCGAAGAGGGTGTCGGTGTCGGTCAGGTCCACAGCGAGCAGCACCGTCCGATCGTCGTCGTCGAAGGCCAGGCCCTGGATGCGCACGATCGGGTCGGTGTCGGTGTAGACGACGCGGCAGCGCGGGTCGACGGCCTGCGCGATCTCGTGGACGGTGCGGCCAGCACTCGGGGGCAGGGGCAGGCCGCATCCCAGGTCGAGGAACTGCCGGACGCCGTGGCCGGCGGCCAGGGCGTGGACGGCGCGTTCGAGGAACGCGCGGGCGCCGAGGGCGAGCACGGCGGCGTCCGGCAGGCGCTCGGCGAGGATCTCCACCGCGGCGCGGTCAGCGTCGAAGTGGCGCCGGCCGCCCAGCAGGACGCTCTGCATGCGCGCACTGCTGGCGATGGAGATGTCGGTCTCGTCGCGGGGATGGAACGTCACGGGAGCTGTCCTCGGGTCGGGGATGTGCGGGTCGTACGGCGGGCTGGGGCAGGGGGGCACCGGGGTTCGGGCAGCGGTCCGGTCGCGGCGCGGCGCACCAGCCGCAGGGTGTCCTGGGCGGACAGCGCCCGCTGCGTGCGGTAGTCGAGATCGCCGGGGAGCGCCGGCTCGTAGAGGACGGCCCCCGCCGCCCAACTGGCGGCCAGGACGGTGCCGTCGAGGTCGAGCAGATTCAGGCAGTTCAGCACCGGCTGGCTGGGCCGCGCGCAGCGCAGCTCCAGCGCGGTGTCGGCCGCGAGGTGGGCGAGGTGGCCCAGCTGCCCGGTGTGCTCCTCGATGTGGCTGAGCTCCCGGACCGTCCGCTCGTTGATGACGATCGTCACCTGCGCCCCGGCGCGGCCGAGACGCTCCAAGAACGCCTCGGCGCGGGCGGTGGCGACCCGGCCGCGCCACTCCCGCTCGTGCTCGGGCCGGGCATCTGTCCGCAGTAGCCACCGGCGCAGCAGCGCACACAGCAGGCACTGAGCCGGGGAGACGTCGGGGACCGGTCCCCAGCCGGGCACCGCAGGCGCGCTCTCGCCGGCTTCGAGCAGGCGCTTGACCGAGCGGCGCTCCCGGTGCAGCCACGTCCGCATCCGGTCGGTGAGCACCGGCAGGTCGTGGATGCTCGGAGTGGTGATCAGCACGCTGTCGGCCGACTCCTCCAGCACCTGGTAGCGGTGATCGGCACCGGGGCCGGTGTCGCTCAGCCAGCCGTAGCCGGGGGCAGTGGTGACCGCGTGCAACCACGCCTTCAGCTCCTTGTCGCCCGGGGCGTAGGCGTGCGCAATCACCTCGAGGTCTCCGCCCTTGATCGCCTCGTGAAGCGCGCTGCCCCGGACGCTCTCCAGCTTCCCGGGGTCGAGGCGGGGCGGCAGCGCCGGCCGCAGGTGGGGGCCGGTGGCGCGCAGGTGGGCCAGGTACGGGCCCAGGACCTGCTGTAGCAGGCCGGGCGGCACATCGGTGAGGTGGGACACGGGTCAGACCTCCTGGGCAGGACGGGGCTGAAGGGGATGGCGCTCGTACGGACGCCAAGGCGCGCTCGCGTTTCGGGCGCGCTCACCGCGCAGCACGGGACGGTGGCGCCTGGTTCCCGGGCGCCTCACCACGGGCGGGGCAGGGCCTGCGCGGCTCCGCGGCGCAGCATGAGGAGGCTGCCGTCGCAGGGAAGCGCCGCGCCCAGGTGCGGGTCGAAGTCGTCCTGTCGGGCGGGCGTGTAGGTGACGCCGCGTCCTCCGTGGACGGTCAGCAGGGCCATGCCGTCGACGACGACCAGCACCTGGGAGACCATCAGCTGCGCAGGTGTCTGGAACGGCAGCACCCGTACGCTCAACGCTCCCCGCTGGGCCAGGTCGAGGAGGTGGCGCAGTTGCCCGGGGCCGGCCTCGGCCCGGCTCAGCTCCACCACGGCCCACTCCGAGATCAGCAGCGTCACCGCGTCGGCGCCGGGCTGCCGGGGGCGCTGGAGAAGGACGGCGGCCCGGGCCCGGCCCGCGTGCGCCTCCCACTCCCAGACCTGCTCGTCGTGGAGCGGGGCGTCCAGCAGCGGGCCCCGGTAGAGCTCGCACAGCGCGCAGTCCTGCCCGGACAGGCCCTGCACCGGCTTCTGTCGGGCACCGAGCCGCCGCGGTTCACCGGCCAGGGCCCGGCGGCGCACACCCGGCGGGGCCATGGCCTCCCGCATCCCGGCGCTGAACAGCGCGGACGGCAGTCCGCCCGCGAGGGACGCGGTGAACAGCACCCGCTGCGCGCGCTGCTCCAGCAGTTGGTAGCGGTGTGCGTAGCCGGGTCCGCTGTCGTCGGCGTACTGCCGCGGGTCGCCGCCGGTGGGCCGCAGGCAGTGCTGCCAGTCGTCGGCTTCGCGCTGCCTGGCGCCGTACGCCCAGGCCAGGGCCGGGCCTTGGCCGTTGCCGAGCAGCCCGCGCAGGGCCGTGCCGTGCCCGGCCTCCATGGCCTCCAGGTCGCCGCTGGTCACCGCGAGCCATCTCGCGGCCCGCTCGGCGACCTGGTCGAGCGTGTACTGCCGGCTCTCGCGCAGGTGGAGCAGGTGCAGGCCCAGCACCAGCTCCATCGGGCCGGCGCTCCTGGCGTCTCCTGTGGTGATCATGGTGTTCCAACTCGTCGTCGGCGGGGCGGGGTCAAGGTCACCGGCTGTCTCCGGGGCCGTCCGGGAGGCGCTCCTGGTGCAGCCGGATCGCCTCGTCGACCAGCCGGACGCCGGCGTCGTGGCCGACGGCGTGCCGGGCCAGGCGGCGCAGAGCCTCCTGGTGGGGGACGGTGTCGGCGGTGCTGGTCAGGTAGAACGCACTGGTGCCGCTCTCCAGGCAGACCACGTCGTCGGGGCCGGGCGGCCCGAAGACCAGGCGGGTGATCGCCGTCGGCGGCACGGTGAGAGCGCCGGCGGCCGGGACGATCCGCACGTCGACACCCCGGGCGGCGAAGTGCCGCAGGTGCATCAACTGCTCGACCATCACCTCCGCTGCGCCGACGGGCCGGTGCAGGACGCTCTCGTCCAGCAGCACGGTCGTCCCGCCGGGTTCTTGGGCCATGAGGCCGGCCCGGCGCGCGCGCTGGCGCACGTACCCGCTCCGCTGCGGCTCCGGGAGGAGCAGGGCGTCGGCGAGCGCCCTCGCGTAGCGACCGGTCTGCAGCGGGGGCGGCAGGACGACGCCCGCCCAGTGCTCGGCCCGGGTGGCAGCGGCGGTGAAGAGGGTGAGCCGGCGCTGCCAGCCGGGCTCGACGTCGAGGTGGGCGTCCGCGTCCGGTCCGGCCCGCACCATCGTCATCCAGATGACGGCGTCGGCGCGCGTGGCCTCGTCGGCCTTGTAGGCGCTGAGGAGGTCGCTCACGTCCTGGGGCAGGGGCCGGCGCCGACCGCGTTCCAGGCTGCTGAGCTTCGATGTGCTCGCGCGGCACAGCGGTGCCGCCTGGGCCAGCGTCAGACCTCGCCGCTCTCGCAGTTCCCGCAGCAGCGCTCCCAGAACCCACGCCGCGGCCACGGGCCCGGTCCAGCGCGGTTGGCCGTCGGCGGGATCTCGATCCGTACTTGCCCCGCCGCCGGGCATCGGGCTGCCGGCCCCGGCGGCAGGAGAGGAGGGCGGCAGCGGGCGGGCGGCGGCGCTCACCGCTTCGGCTCCCGGCGGTGGGCTGCTTCTGGGACGGCGGCTGCAGCCGGTCGCCCCGGGCCCGCGACGGCTCCGGGCGCCCCGGTGCTCTCGCCGCGGCCCGGATCGGGCGGGCACCCGTTTGCGGGGGTGGTCGCCGGTTCGGGCAGTGCCACGCCGAAAGCCTTCTGCACCGCGGCGCGACGCGACGGCGTGAGTGTGCCCTGCCGGGCGTATCGGAGGACGCTGTTGTACCACTGCCCCAGGTGCTTGCCGCGGAAGTGCGCCTTCGTCGAGATGGTGGCCTTGCCGGTCTCCTTGAGGTAGGCGGTACCGAGGTCGATCCAGTCGGCGAACGCCTCCTCGCGCTTGATCTCCTGCGTGCTGACGAAGGTGACGCCGAGGTCGGTGAACCGCTTGCGCCGGGCGGCTGGCAGGGTGCCTGCCAGGGCGGCGTCGCGGATCTCGTTGAACCAGGCACCTACCTTCACGCCGTCGATGAGGTGGTCTTCCGGCATGTGCGTCTTGCCGGTGGTCTCGACATGTCGGGCGAAGAGGAGCATGTTCTCCTCGAACCGCGCCTCATGGACGTTGGGGACGAAGCCGATCTTCGCCAGTTGTTCGCGCCTCTCCTTGGAGTAACCCGGGTAGCGGCTGCGCAGGCTGTTCATCAGGGCGGAGATGTCCCGGCCCTGGAACTCGGTGCCCTTGACGGGCACGAGGTGGTGGTGCTGGGCGTGGAAGGCGATGAGGTAGTTGAGGGTCTCCTTCCACGCCTGCTCGTACTTGTTCCACACCACGCCGCGTTCGCCTAGCCACTCGCGCAGCGTCGAGGGGAGCGCGCGCTGGCGCCCGCGGATGTTCTCCAGCCACCGGCCGGCGTGCACTCCGGCCGGGCTCACCCAGTCAGCGGGGACGGTGGCGAGGGTGCCGTTCTCGGCCCAGTAGGCGTCGAGAGCTTCGAGGTGGTGCTCGCGGTCGCTGGCGGTGGAGGCCAGGACCTGCACCGTGATTGCGTCGACCAGCCGGGCGGGAACGTCATGGCCGACCACAGCGATCTGCTGGGGCAGCCTGCCTGGCCCCGTTGGATGGTGGGGGGCGTGACGGGCGGTGCGAAGGCGCTTGAGGTCCTTGGCCATCCGGTCGTCGGTCGCGGCCAGTGCGAGGACGGCTGAGACGGTCTCGGCGTAGCCGTCGGTGGCGTCGGTCATCGCCGTGACGATGAAGGCAGCGCGCTTGCGGGGGTTGGAGGGGTCGAGGCGGATGGCACGGCCCAGGATCTGGATCAGCTCGACCACGGAGTGACGGGGATCCAGGATCGCGACGCCGTCGACCTCGGGGACGTTCCAGCCGGTGGTGAGCATCTTGGAGTTGGTCAGGACCGCGAGCCCGTCCGGGTCGCCCTTGCGGAAGCGGTTGACGATCCGCTCGCGTGCGGCCGGCGGCTGGGCGCCGCTGACGTGTCCGGTCCACAGCGAGGCCGGTCGTTCGCGGGCGGGCAGCCAGTTCTGCGCGGCCGTCAGGACCCGCGTGAAGCGCCTCGCTTCGCGGATTGTGGAGTGGTATGTCACGATCTTGCGGCTGCCGGAGGTATGGGCGGCGCGCAGCAGGGCTGCGGCCTTCGCGAACGTCGCGGCCTCGACGTCGTCGTCCCCCAGCGGGAGGTGCGCTCTGCTGGCGACGATGTCCCGCAGTTCGCGGTCACCGATTGCGGCGATCAGGAGGTGGTAGTCGGTGATCAGCCCTTGGCCGACCGCATCGTCGAACAGCAGGTTGTAGGCGATCGGGCCGACCTGCTCGGGGCGGTCGAGGCTGATCGCGTTGTCGTCGTCGCTGGGGACGGCCTTGAGGGTTGCCGTCATCGAGATGCGCTTGCCGGCCGGCAGCAGCGCCTCGTCGTGGAAGTCGGACCACGTGGTGGTGCCGACCGTCCGGTGGGCCTCGTCGCCGACCGCGACGTGGGTGGGTGGCATGCCGTGCGCCCGGTGGGCGTCGATGACCTTGGGCAGGCTCTGGTAGGTGACCAGGATCGTTGTCCGGCGCCCGCCGGCCACCAGGCGGGCGATCTCGGCCGGGTCGGTGGTGATCCACGCGCCCCACCCCCTGATGCGGGCTTGCTCCTTGAGGACCTCTCGCCTGCCGCACACCGCCACGATGTCCCCCAGCCACTCCCGGCCGCACGTACCGATCCACTCCTCGACGGTCTGGGCGAGGACATCGACGGTGTGGGCGGCCAGCAGCAGCCGGCCCCCCAGGGGCGGCATCAGGAGGTCGGCGATGGCCGCGGCCTCCCGGGTCTTCCCGGTGCCGCAGGGCTGGGTGACGACGAAGCGGTCATGGTCGGCTGCGGTACGCAGGGACGCGGCCACCGCGACCCTCTGGTGCGGGCGTAACCCGAACAGGTCGAATCGGGCGATCGTCGGCGCGTCGAGCTCGGCCAGCAGCCGCTCCCTCTCCTCGAGTGCCGGCACACCGGACGGTGCGCGGCTTGGAGGCGGCGGTGCAACGGCGATCGTGTCCGGCAGGCCGGGCGGTGCCACGGAATCCGGCTGCGAGGTCGCCGGGCCGCATAGGGCGTCGCGGACGGGGGAGGTCAGGGCAGGCATGGGTCTCTCTGGATCTTCGGACAGTTCAGGAGGCGGTGGTGCCGGATGGCTCGCCCGGGCCTGGCGGCAGTGCGGTCGGCGCGCGCCGGCCGGGCTCGGGAGAGGCGGCGGCGATGCGGGTGATCGTGCCGAGCAGGGCGCCGCGCGGGGGCCCGGCGGGTCTGTAGGTGGTGCTGTGCTCGTGTTTCGGGGCCTTGACGGGTTCCGGGGAGCCGGTGAGGGCGTCGCCCAGGACGCCGGCCAGCTGGTCGAGGGTGCGCAGGCGGCCCCAGTTCCCGTCGAGGCCCTGGGCCATGGCGGTGTCGATCCGGGCGGCGAGGGCGGGGTCGTCGGTGCTCAGCTGCCCGAGGGCCAGGTAGCCGCCGGCGGGCAGCAGGCGGGCGAGGTCGTCGAGGAGCCGGGCGAGGACGTGGTCGGGGACGGCTTCGGCCGCCGGGCACAGCACCGCGGTGGGCAGGGCCGCATCGAGCAGCGCGGCGGCGGCCGGGTGCTCCAGGATGCCGCTGATGCCGTCGGCGAGGCCGGCGTGGACGACGGCTTCCTGCTCGGATTCGGCCCGGAAGCAGCGGGCGGCGTGGAAGGCGAAGACGTCGGCGTCCGCGTAGAGGGTGCGGCAGTTCGGGGCGAGGCTGTGGGCGATCTGGTGGGTGTTGTGGCCTCTGTCTCGGGGGTAGCCGGCATCCGCGTGGACGATCTGCCGGATGCCGTGCTCCTTCACCAGGGTGGTGACGGCACCGCGGATGAACCACTCGGCGTCCAGGGCCAGCATCGGTGCGTCGGGCAGCAGGCCGATCAGCGTCCGGGCGACCCGGCGGCAGGGCCGGTTGGCCTCGTGCCCGCCGCCCAGGTGGTCGAGGACCCCGCCCCAGGTCGCCACCAAGGGCGGGGACCCGTAGGGCGTCACCGGTCGATCACCTTCGTCTTGCGGTCCATCACCGCGGCCAGGCCCGCGCCGCTCAGGACGCTCTCCAGCGGGAGGTGGTCGGAGCAGCCGGCGAAGGCAGCGTCGCGCAGAACCGTGGAGCCCACCAGGACCGCGGGGTCGGCGAGTTCGGCCGAGGCGAGGTGCCAGTCGATCGGGCCCGGCCCGCCGGGGGGTAGGTGCTCGGCGGGGAAGCGCTGGGTGGCCGCGTCCCGGTCGTGGCCGGTGGTCGGGCCGTCGTCGGCGCCCTCCAGGTCGAGCCGGGCGGCCTGGTGCTGAAGGTGCGCCAGGCCTCGGCGGACGAGGACGGCGTAGGGGCGGGTGTCGGGCACGAAGGTCACGGTGCCGTCCGGCGCGGTGACGACCACCGCCCGCCCGAGCGCGTGCTGGAGGTCGCGCACCCCGGCGAGCGACAGCGGAGCGCCTTCGACGGTCCAGCTGTTGAAGTCGCCTGCGATCAGAGTGAGTTCGCCGTCGCGGACGGCGGCGGCCGCGATCCACGTCGCCTCGTCCAGGCGCAGCTGCGCGGACCAGTAGGCGAGGTGGACGCACAGCAGGGTCAGGGTGCGGCGGCTGAGGTGGCCGCCGGGCAGGCACAGGCGCACCTTGAGGCCGGCGGGCACCAGCCACGGGCCGAGCCACTGCACGCGCCAGCGCCCCCGGCCCCGCTCGGGCACCAGCGCCCCCGCCGGATCGAGGAGGATCACGTTGCGGTGGCGGCGGCGGAAGTCCCGTGAGGTCAGCCACCACTTGGCCGGGGCCGGGTAGGCCCGCATGCCGAGCTCGCGGGCGATGCGCCGGTGCAGCCGGGGCGGCACCTCGTTGAGCATCAGTACGTCCGGGCGGCCGTGCTGGACGAAGTGCCGGCGCAGCGCGGCGAGGATCGCGTCGAGCCGTCTGGCCTTCTGGAGGTTCCAGCTGAGCACCGTCACCGTGCCGGGTGGCGTGGTTGTCGTCATCAGGGGTCCGTCCTGGGTGCGATGGGTCGGCGGCGGGCAGGGGCCGCTCCGCCCGGCGGTGCCGGGCGCAGCGCGCTGACCTTCACCACGGCGGAATACCGGCAGCGATCTCGGTGACGGGCTGCCGGGCAGGGTCGGAGGGAAGGCCGAGCGCCGCGGCCGCGCGGCGCACCGTCTCGATCTCGACCGGGTCGACCGGACCGTGGACCAGCTCGGCGGCCTGGCGCGGTGTCATCAGCAGCCGTACCGTGCCGTCCTGGGCAGGCGGCGGGATCGCCGCGGTGAGGGGGGCGAGGAACCGCAGGTCGAAGGTGCCGCTGGTGTCGGTGTGGTGGCCGATCACGCGCGGGACGGTGACCAGGGCCAGGCCGCAGACCGCCCGGTCGAACACCTCCTGCGCCCCGGCACCGCCAGTGGGAGCGCCGGGCAGGTGGGTGGCGCGGCTGGCGGGGTGGTGGTCGACCAGCACGCGGCCGTCAGGCCACAGCAGCCACGCCCGTACCTGCCGCACCTCGGCGTCTGTCCCGGGCGGCCCGGGCCGCCACAGGCCGGGGCCGGACTCGGGGCGCTCCAGCAGGTGCAGGGGGTACCAGTCGAGAGTTCCAGGGCTGCGCGGCCGCCCGTACTCAAGCTCGGCGAAGCCGCCTTCGGTGCGGGCGGCCAGCGCCGCGCCGATCGCGGTTCCGCGCTGGGTGTGCACCGCCGCGCTCGGGTGCAGCAGCACCGGGGCGCGCAGGTTGCCGACGTCGGCGTCCAGCGCGGCCGCCTGGGCGTGGTTCAGCGGCGGGTGGTCGTAGATGTGGACGAGGACCGGGCCCGGGCCGTCCGGGCTCTCGCGCCAGTCCGCGGCCAGCAGCCGGCCCGGGGTGAAGGCGATCAGGCCGGTGGCCGCCGACGCGGCGCGCGAGGCGGCGGCGGTCGGCCTCTCGCCGCCTTCGGGTGCGGCGCCCGGCAGGTCGTACTGCGGCGGGTAGGGTCCGAGCGGGGTGAGCAGGATGCGTCCGTCCGGGGCGGTCAGCAGGAGCTGGGCCAGCACGGAGCCGGTGCCGGGCGGTGCGGGCAGGGGCGCATCGGCGGGCACGGCCCGGGTCGCGAGGGCTTTGCGGATGCGGGCGGTGGCGGGCGCGCCGGGGTCGAGGCTGTCGGCGTCGACCAGCCGCGGGCCGCTTCCGGCCGGATCGGCGGTGAGGGCGTGGACGTCCGCGGCGGTGAGCGGGCGGTGCCCGTAGATGCAGACCTGCACGAGCTCGGCGCCGGGCGGGCGCGGGAGGGAGCGCTCGGGCCAGTCCACGAGCAGCAGCGGGCCGGGTCCGGCATCGAGCCCGAGCCGGGCTGCGGCGAGGCGGGCGGTCTGCGCCGGGCTCTCGCCGGGCGGGACCGGCTCACCGGGCAGGGCGGTGTCCTGGCCGGATCCGGTGACGAGGATGCGTCCCCTGTCGTCGGTCAGCAGCACCTCGGCCCGCACCGGCATGGGCGGTTGCGCAGCACCCGGGTCTGCGGCCGGGGGGCAGTGCGGGGCGGCGGCGCGCGACGGGCGGGCGGACCTCACGAGGCACTCTCGTTCGCGGTGGCAGCAGCCTGGTGCGGCTGTCGGGCTGCGGCTGTCATTGGGCCTTCTTGGGGGAGAGGCGCTGGACAGGATCCGGGCGGGCCGGTCGGCGTGTCCTCGCTGGAGCCAGCCGGGGCCGGGGTGTGTCGGGCCTCCAGTTCGGCGAGCGTCAGGTCGGGGAAGCCGGGGCGGATGGCGGACAGGGGTACCCAGCCGGCGAGGACCGCCGCGTATCCGGCCTGGCCCGGGCTCTTGGCGCCCAGGCGCCTGCGGGCCGTGCGGCAGTACTGGATGACGGTCTCCTCTCTCACGTCCATCCGGGTCGCGCTCTGCGCGGCGGTGAGGCCTGCGATCGCATGCGCCAGGGCCTGGGTGCGGCGGTTGGAGGTTCGGGGCAGTTGGTTGGCGTTGATGTGGAGTTGGGCGGGGGTGAACAGCCGGTAGGCGGCGCTCAGCGCGCCGGCTTGGACGAGGTTCGCCGCGCCGAGAAGGCAGCACGCGCGCTCAGCGGCCGTCTTCCCAGCAGAGCGGGGCAGCCCGGGGGTTTCGAGGCGCGCGATCGTTGTGTCGGGCAGCAACGCGAAGCGCAGCTGGGCCAGCTCGTCGGTGCTCAGGTCCGGCGGGTCGGGCATGCGAGTGGTGCCGCCGTCGGCGGGGCCGGGCCGGCTGGCGCGGGTGTTCTGAGAGGACGTCATCAGGTTCTTTCGGGGGAGGGAGGGGGCGTGGTGCGGGTGCGCTGCCTGTGGCGGCCCGGCGGCTATCGCCGGGCCGCGCCGAGGTCACCGGGGCAGGGGGACGGGGTGGATTTCGGTGACGGGCTGCCGGGCTGGGTCGGGGGGAAGGCTGAGGGCGGCGGCCGCGCGGCGCACCGTCTCGGTCTCGCCCGGGTCGATCGGGTGGTGGACCAGCTCGGCGGCCTGGTGCGGTGTCATCAGCAGCCGGACAATGCCGCTCTCGGCGGGCAGTGGCCCCACTGCCTGCACGGGTCCGACGAGGCGCACGTCGTCGAAGCCGTCGCCGTGGTGGTGGCCGATCACGTACGGGGCGGTGTCCAGGACCAGCCCGGCCATCGTGCGGGCGCCTGTCTCCACCGGCGTCTCGCCGTGCAGCTGGCGGCTGGGCAGCTCGGTGGCGCCCGTCTCCGGGTGGTGGTGGACGACGACGCGGCCGTCGGATGCGAGCAGCCACATTCGCGCGCCGCGCACTCCCGCTCCTGGCTCCGGTTCTCCATGCTGCCACTGGGTCCGCCTCGGCGCGGGGCGCTCGCGCAGGTGTAGGAGGTAGCGGTCCAGGACTCCGGGGTGCCGTGGCACCCCGTCGACCAGTTCGGCGGTGCGGCCCTCGATCCGGGCAGCCAGCGCCGCGCCGATCGCGGCGCCGTGCAGCGTGCGCGCCGCGTCGCCTGGGCGCAGCGGGAGCGGGATCCGGGGGTTGCCGGCGTCTGCGGCCAGCGCCGCCGCCTGGCCGCCGGTGAGCACCGGGTGGTCGTAGATGTGCACGAGGACCAATCCGTCCGCGCCCGCTCGCCAGTCGGTGGCCAGCAGCCGGCCCGGGTCGAGGCGGGCCAGGCCGGTGACGCTCTGGCCGGCGCGCGCCGCGGCGGCGTGCGGCGCTTCGCTGGGTCCGGGTTCCGCTCCCGGCAGGCCGTACTGGGGGTGGGCCCCGGCTGGGCTGATGACGATGCGTCCGTCCGGGCAGCTCAGCAGGAGCTGCGCCAGCACCGAGCAGCCGGCGCGCGGCGCGGGGACGAGCGTTGGGGCGCTGTGGGCGGCCTGGGCGTCGAGCGCGGTCAGGATCCGGCGGGTGGCGGGCGCGGCGGGGTCGAGGCCGGCGGGGTCGACCAGCCGCGGGCCGGTGGCCGCCGCCGCGCCGGTGAGGGTGGCCGTCTCGGCGTCGGTGAGCGGGCGGTGGCCGTAGACGCAGACCTGCGGGGGGACGGTGCCGGGCGGGGGTGCGGGGTCGGGCCAGTCGCTGAACAGCAGTCGGCCGACCGCGGTGCCGAGCCCGATCTTGTCGAGGACCAGTTGGGCGGCCTGCGTTGGCGGTTCGCCGGGCGGGACGGGCCCGCCCGGAAGCGCGGTGTGGGGACCGGTGCCGGTGACGACGACGTGCCCGTAGGCGGTGGTCAGCAGCACCTCGGCCCGCACCGGCATGGGCGTGGCAGCCTGCGGGTCCGCGGCCGGGGGGCCGGGCCGGGAGGCTGCGCGCGGCGCACGGGTAGCGCTCACGCGGCGCTCACCGCCTCGCCGGTCGCGGCGGGCTGGGCGGAGCGCTGCACGGGAAGGGCGACCAAGCGGTCGGCGTCGTCCCTGTCGGCGTCGAGGCGGTCGAGGGCGAGGGCCGCGAAGATCAGCGCCCACAGGCTGAAGCCCTGCGGCAGATTCCCCGTCAGGCGGCGGCGCTTGGCGTCCCACATCTCGCTGATCACGCCCATCGGGGTGCGGATCGTCAGCAGCCGCTCGAACAGCTCCCGGGCCTCGTCGCCGCGGCGCAGGTACGCCAGCGCCTCGACCAGGTGGTACGAGCAGGCCAAGAAGCTGCCTTCGTCGTCGGTCAGGCCGTCGACGGCACCGGTGGGGTCGGGCAGGTAGCGGCGTACGAAGCCGGCTTCGTCGACGAGTTGGTGCTGGATCGCCTCGATGGTGGCGACCAAGCGCTCGTCGGTGGGCGGCAGGAAACCGGTGCGGGCCATCAACAGCACCGCGGCGTCCAGCTCGGTGCCGCCGTAGTACTGGGTGAACGCGCCGGCCGGTCCGGCGGCCGGGTTCCAGGCGTTGGCGCAGATGTCGGCGTGGATCAGGTCGCGCTCGGCGGCCCAGCGGGTGGCGGTGGCCTCGGCGACGACCGGCTGGCCGGCCGCCGCGCGGCGGTGCGCCCACTCGCCCAGCAGCCGCAGGCCCTGCCAGCACATCAGCTTGCTGTGCGTGAAGTGGCGCTGCGGGCCGCGGACCTCCCAGATCCCGGCGTCCGGGGTGCGCCACACGCGGATGATCTGCTCGCCGAGTTCGGCCATGAGCTGGTCGGCGGCGGGGTCCGGGGCGAGTCCGGCGCTCTCGGCGCTGATCAGCGCCTCCAGCACCTCGCCCCACACGTCGTGCTGGATCTGCTCGGCGGCGCCGTTGCCCCGGCGCACGGGCTGGGAGTTCTCGTAGCCGGGCAGCCAGGGCATCTCGGTTTCGGTCAGCGTCCGGGAGCCGTCCATCCGGGACATGATCGTCATGCGCCGGACGTCGCCGGCCACCGCGCGCAGCAGCCACGTCCGCCAGCGGGCGGCCTCGCGCAGCTGCCCGAGGCGGACCAGGGCGCGGATCGTCTCGGCCGCGTCGCGCAGCCAGCTCGCCGCGTAGCACCAGTTGCGGCCACCGCCGATCTCCTCGGGCAGGCTGCTGGTCAGCGCCGCCGCGACGGAGCCCGAGACGGTGCACAGCATCCGCAGCAGGGCGGCGGAGCGGCGCACCGGCTCCTGCCAGGCGCCGGTGTAGTTCAGTCGCTCGGCCCACAGCTGCGCGTCGCGGCGGGTGGCGGCCAGGTCGGCGTGCGGGGACGGCGCGCCGAAGGCCGCGGCGGGCCAGGTGCCGGTGACGGTCAGCGTCAGCGCCACCTGGCGGCCGACGGGCAGTTCGGCCTGGGCCGTCCACCGGCCGTACGCGTCCTGCCGGTGCTCGAGGCCGTCGAGGGTGAGGGTGACGGGCCCGGAGGACAGGCTCAGCGCGCTCTGGCCGCCCGGGCGTTGGAGTATCTCGGCGAACCCGGGCAGCCGGCCGTCCTCGAAGCGGGGCGCGAAGACGGAGGCGAGGGTGACGGTGCCGGTCAGGCACTCGACGATCTGGTGCAGCCGGCTCGGGGCCGTGTTGTACGGGGTGCGCGGCGGCATGAACGTGGTGATCCGCACCGTGCCGGTGGGGGTGGTCCACTCCTGGTGGACGATCCCGCTGGCGTCCTGCGGCTTCCCGTCCCAGTAGGTGATGTCGGCGCGCTGGGCACCGGCCGGCGCGAGGTGCCAGAAGCCGTGGTCGCCGGTGCCCAGCAGCTCCGCGAAGTGCAGCGGTCCGCCGAACTGCCCGGCGCCGTACACGACGCGGCCGGAGGTGGACAGCATGACGGACGTCTGGCCGTCGGCCAGTGGGACCAGGTCTTCCAGGGGGACGGACTGGTAGCCGGCAGCGGCGCAAGCCGCGACGGCGGTGGTGTCGGGGGTGGCGGTGGCGGTGGCGGTGGGCACGGTGGTTCCGTTCGGTGGGTGGGGCGGAGGGATCAGGCCGACTCGGCCTGCGCGGCGGCCTGTGCGGCGCTGGCCAGTGCGGCGCGGTGGAGCCGCAGGTGCTCGCGGGCGGCTGCCGCGGGCGGAGCGTTTCGCAGGGCGTGGTCGAGCTGCCGGGTGAGGGCCTCGGCGCCGCCGTGCGGGCCGGCCCGGTAGAGAACACCGCGGTCGGTGACCTCCGCGATCAGGGTCTCGGCGCCCGGCCCGGGGAGGGTGAGTTCGAAGATGTCGACACCCGGCAGGTCGTACTCGGCCACGAGCCGCAGGTCGACACCACGGCCGGACAGTGCCAGCAGGTGCTCGAGCTGCTCGTCGAGGCCGGGGACGGCGGCGGCGCGGGCGAAGACGTGGCCGGCCAGCAGAACAGTCCACTGCTGGTCCGCGAGTCGGGCGGGGACCACCGGGGTGGTCAGCAGCCGGTGGTCGTCGGCGGTCAGGCCGCTGTAGTCGAGGGCCGCGGCCGCCCCGTACCGGTGGGTGCGCAGGCCGAAGGGGACCCAGGTGGTCGCGGTGGCGCGGACGCGGTCGGCCTGCCACAGCATCAGGTGCAGGCGGCGCAGCCACCCGGCGTACAGGTCGGGCAGCACGTCGAGCCGCTCGCCGGCGGCGGCGACGCGGTGGGCAAGGGCGGGCACCGCGCAGCGCTCGGCATCGTCGGTGCCGTAGACGTCCAGCAGGGCCGCGGCGTGCCAGGGGTCGATCGGCGCGTGGCCGGCTTCGACGGCGAACAGGTCGCGGACCCTGAGCCCGGTGGCGCGGGCGGCGGCCGCGAGGCGGACCTCGGCGGTGCGGCGCTCGGTGGACAGCAGCGTGCCCACGACCAAGGCGCCGACGTCGTACGGCCCGGCCCTCTCGCCGTACTCAAGACGGCCGGCGTCCGGTAGCGGCCGCAGTGCCTCAGCTGCCATCGGGCACCTCCCCGGCGGCGGGCCCGGCCTGGTAGCAGACGCCCTGGTGGCACTCGCCCCGCTCGCAGTACGCCTCCTGGCGGTGGGTCAGGGCGAGGGGCAGCACGACGCCCGCAAGGAGGACGAGCACCTGCGCGCCGGCCGCCACCCACGGCCCCCGGCTCAGATCGATCACCGCTTTGAAGTCGATGCCGAGAGCGACGGCGGCCAGCAGAAGCAGCAGCCCGGGCGTGCGGGGGCTGCGGTGGGAGAGCTCGGTGCCGCCTGTTCCGGGTGCGGGCCGGTTCACGGCGCCTCCCCCTGGGAGGCACTGCCCAGCAGTGCGGTCAGGCGCTGTGCGAGGTTCTGGGCGAGGCGGGGGGCGTGCGGAGCGACGAGGAGGATCTGGTCGCGGCCGGGGCGGGTGGCAAGGCCGGCGAGCAGGCGGGCGATGTCCGGTTCGCACGAGCCGGTCCGCATGATCGTCAGGGCGGACATGGGCAGCCGGGCGTCGACGGCGGCCTGCCCGGCGGCGTACTGCACGAGGTCGTCGACGGCGGGCCGCAGCACGACACGGTCGGCGCCGGCCAGGGCCCGGCCGAGGCTCTGCGCGTCGGCTTCGTCCGTGGGTACGTCGGCGACGACGATGACCTGCCCGCCGCGGGCTTCCCCTTGCAGGGTGCTGATGTCCTTGGCGATATCGCCGGGCCGCCAGGCGAGGCTGGACAGGACCTGCGGGACGGTGTCCGCCGCCGGGTCGCTCCACACGGTCAGGTAGCCGCTGACGCGGGAGTGTTCGCTGAGCCCGGCGCACAGGTTCTTGAGCCGGGCGCCCGCTTCGATGCCGGCCGCGAAGACCGCGGCGGACACGTAGGCGCTGTCCTCGCCCGGCACCTGTAGGTGCCAGCGATGGGAGAACCCGTTGACCTTGACCCGTACCGCTGTCCCGCCGCGCCGGGGCGCGGCCTCGAGGAAGGCGATGTCGTGGTCCCTCTCGTCATAACCGACGCTCACCAGCCCGGGGTGGCCCTCCAAGAACAGCCGTTCCCGCAGCTCGATACTTGCGGCGTCCACCTCGCACACGACGACTCGACCGGAGCGCCGGGCCAGCGGCATCAGGTCCTCGAACGCCTGGAGGTCGACTTCTTCGCCCATGCCCGTGACCAGCAGCACGTCCGGCACGACAGGGCCCAGGAGGGCCGCCGCGGGCAGTGCGGGTGCGGGCAGGGGGAGTGTGACGATCATCAGGCCGCTGCTGCCGGCGTGTCCGGCGGGCAGGCCGTCCGGGGGGACTTCCACGATCCAGGACGGGTCGAGGTGCGCCAGGGCGCCGACGGCCAGCGCGCCTCCCAGCAGCGTCGTGTCCGTCCCGGTGACGACCAGTGTGCGCTTCGCCCGGGCCGCCAGCAGCGCCGCCGCGGTGCTGTAGGTGAGGACCGGGAGGCCCAGTTCCTCGGCCCGCCCGCGCAGCCCCTGGTAGTGGCCGGTGGCGGCGTCGGGTACGACGAGGCTCGTGTGGTGCGCGGCGAGCGGCACCGCAGGCGCGGCGCCGTCGCCGTCCGGTTCGGCGGTGGGGAAGGCGGGTGGCCGCCCGGAGCCGGTCAGGTAGTGGGCGAGGCCGGCCATCAGCGGGTCCGCGGCGCCGCCCAGGTACGCGCGCTCCAGCAGGTCCGCCGCAACGGCCCGCAGGTCGGCGACCAACTGGCGTCCGCGCAGTGGCGCTTGCCGCCCCAGGACCAGGACCGCGTCGCCCGGGACGCCGCCGTGGGGGTCGCCGGTGCCGATCCCGAGGTCGCGCAGGGCCTCGCTCAGCGCGGGCCCGTACGGCTCCCGCTCCACTTCGACGATGCTCAGCGCGTCCTCGGGCAGGCCGTCCGCCAGGGCCGCGTCGGCGACCGCGCGGCGCAGACCCCGGTCGCGGGGCTCTCCGGCCAGGACGAGGTGGCTGGCCACGGCCAGGGCGCGGCCCAGATCCCGGGCCCGGCCGTCGTAGCCGGCCACGTCGACGACCGCGACGACCCGGCCGTCCACCAGGTCGAGGACGTCCTCCAGATCGCCGGTGACGTCGTCGGTGTGCTGGGCGAGGGAGGACAGCACCGCCACCCCCGGAAGGCCCCGGCCGCCGACGGTGCACACGCTCAGGTAGCCGTCGATGCCCGGACTGCGGCCGATCCCGGCCGCGATCTCCCCAGCCTGGGCACCGAATTCCAGGCACGTGGCGAAGACCGCGGCGGCGGTGAGCGCGCTGCGCCGTCCCGGGACCGCCAGCTCGAAGGGGTGGACGGCGCCGCCGGTGGCCACGGCCGCCCGGGTCGTGCCGCTCCCGCGTGCCGCCGTGGCCAAGTACACGGTGCTGTGGCGGTCGCGGCCGGCGGTGACCACCCGAGGGTGGTTTCGGGCGCTGAGGCGGGCGGCGAAGGCGCGGGCTCCGGTGTCCCAGTCGCAGACCACCACGCACCGGGCCCGGTGGGCGAGGGGCAGCAGGGCCGCGATGTCGTCTTCCAGGTCGTGGGTATCGAGGTCGTCGCCCAGGCCGGTGACGAGCAGGACGGTGGGCGCGTACGGCACCCGGTCGGCGGGGTCGGGCACGGGCATCTCGGCGATCAGCAGGCTCCCGCTGCCCATGTGCCCGCTCTCCAGCCCCTTCGGGGGCGTTCGAAGATCCCAGGACGGATCGAGGTGCCGGAGCGCGCCGACGGTCAGCGCCGCGGCCAACTGCGTGGAGCGGCGGCCGGTGACCACGACGCTCTTCGCAGCGCCGGCCATCAGGCGCGCCACCGCCTCACGGTGAGGGAGGGGGGCCGCCCGCCGGTGCGCGCCGGCCTCCGGATGAACGCGAGCTGCGGCCGGCGGGAGGCCGGTCTGCTCGACGGCGGGCGGCTTAGGCATCGGCGTCGCCCCGCACGGCGCGGACGGCGGCGAGACGGGCCTCCACTTCGACCCGGGTGACCGGGTCGAAGCCGTGCGCGTCCAGCGCTCTCTCCAGCCGGTCGGCCTCCAGCGCGGTGGCGCCCTGCTCGCGCGCGATGTCCGCCATCCACAGGTGGCAGCGCGCGACCCACCCCCTTGCCCTGCACTCCTCGGCCTCGGCGAGCGCCATGAGCAGGGCGCTCTGCGCCAGTTCGAACTGTCCGTCACCGGCCAGGACCCGGCCCTTGTTGGCGAGCGCGCCCGCCGCGTTCAGGGCGTCGCCCTCGGCGAGCAGGTCGATCCGGGCGGCGTCGAGCAGTTCCAGCGCCTCGGCGTGCTCGCCGCGCGCGGCGGCGCACCGGGCGAGCAGCAGCCGGGTCAGGGCGCAGCCGCGCACGTCGCCGAGCGCCGTGCGCAGCTCCAGGGCCTCGGTGAGGTAGGGCTCGGCCTCGTCGCGGCGGCCGGTGCGCTCCAGGGTGCTGCCGATGGCGTTCGAGTTCTGCGCGCGCGCCCGGTCGTCGCCGATCTCGGCCGCCAGCTGTTGCGAGGCGCGGAACTTGGCGATCGCGTCCTCAAAGCGGCCCACACCGCGCAGTGCGACACCGTGGTTGTTGAGGATCTCGAGGTGGGCCAGCGGGTTGCCGCTGATGCGGGCGGCCCGTTCGGCAATGGCGAGGGCGGCCAGCCACTGCCGGTAGTCGCGGTGGTGGTGCCACAGCGGCCACAGGGCGTGCACCAGCTGCCACTGCAGGTCGGTGTGGTCGTGCTCGACGGCGGCGGCCAGCGCGGTCTCGACCTGGCCGTCGGCCCACTCCAGCCAGGCGTGCGCAGCGTTCTCGTCGGTGATCGGGTCCGCCAGGCTGGCCGGATCGACCAGCTGGAACGTCCTGGTCAGATCGGTGCGGTGGTGGGGGGTCAGGATCCGCTCGACCTGGCCGGCGTAGGCGAGGATCGCTTCCAGCGCGCGCCGCACCTGCTCGGCCCGCAGCGCGGGGCGGTCCAGGTCGATGGCCAGGTCCGCCGCGGCGCCCCGGCTCTCCGGGCCCGGAACCAGGCCGGTCCACCGCTCGCCGGGTTCCCCGATGAGCAGCCCGGCCGCCCGCAGTTCGGCGATGCTCTCTCGCACCCGGGCGGCGTCGGCGTCCAGCACGGCCGCCATCACGCCGGTGTCGAACTGGGTGAGCGGAATCGTCCCGGCCGCGCGCAGTAGGTCGCGGGCCGGGGAGGAGACCAGTGAGTAGCTGGCGTCGAAATGCACGGTGATCACGTCCATGTCTATGGCGCGGGAGGGGAGTTGGGATCCGCCGTGGGCGGGTGGCGCGGAGGGGGGCGCCTGCGGCCGCAGGGCGGCCAGGCGCAGCGGCAGCGGTTTGCCGCCGCAGTCGGCCGCGACGCGTTGAAGGCCGGCCTCGCCGCCGAGCCGGCCGCCGGCCAGGTGGCGCAGGAGTTCGACGGCCGCGGGTTCCGGCAGCGGCCCCAGCTGGTGGTGGACGGCGCCGTCCAGGACCAGATCGGCCAGCAGGGCGCGACTGGTGACCACCGCGGTGCCGGCGGCGGGCAGCAGCGGGCGGACCTGGTGGGCGCTGTCCGCGTTGTCGAGCAGGACGGCCACCGTCCCGTCGGCGGTGGCCGAGCGCCACTGGGCGACGGAGTCCTCCAGGTCGAGCCAGGGACCGGGGCGGCCGAGCGCGCGCAGCCAGCGGGCCAGCACCGCTTCGGGCCGGGCGGGGCCACCGATGCTGCCGGCGTGCAGGTCAGCGGCCAGGATCGCGTCCGCCGGGGCGCTGCGCTCGCGCAGGATCCGCTCGGCGAGGGCCGTCTTGCCGATACCGCCGGGACCGACGATCAGCACCACCGGGTAGACATGGCGATCCAGGACGTCCCGGATCAGGGCCTCATCCCTCGTCCGGTCGACGAACGGCACTACCGGACGGGCGAGCTGGCGTGGCGTCGGCGCCGCGAGCGCCGGAAGCGGGGCGTGGAGGTGCAGGGTGTGGATCGCGCCCGCCTGCACCGCCGTGCCCACGTAGGCGCCGCCGCTGACGGTGTTGCGGGTCGCCTCGCTCACCGGGCCGTCTCCCGCCCCGCGCCGCGTACCTCCGGGCGGCGGCGCGCGGCGCTGCCCGACCCGTTCCGCTGCCCCGGGCCGTCGGCGACCTGTGCCGCGAGGTGCGGCCGGGCGGTGGTGGGGGCGATCGCCAGCGCACGGGCCATCGCGGCGCCCTCCGGCGGCACCGTCACGTCCCCCGGGAGCGCGGCGCGCTGGAAGCGCACGGTGCCGGAGGGCGGGCGGGCCGCCGGGGCGGCCGTCAGGACGGGGGGCACGAGAAGCTCTCCAGGAAGAGGAAGGAGTCGGGCAGTGGCAGGGCTGTGTCAGGTCCAGTCGGGCAAGCCGCGACGGCTTGGCGGTGCGCAAGCAGCAGGCGGCGGCGCGGCGGGCGGCTTGTTGCCGAAGTGCTGCGCCTCGGGCAGCGGTGGCAGCGACTCCAGGACGACGGGGTGGCGCAGTTCCGCGATCAGCTGCTGGCCGACCATGAACTCGAGGCCGGGATCGTCGAGTTCGAGTTCTTCGAAGGACGGATGGGCGCCGGGGCGGTGCACGGTGCCGCGGATCGCGACGATCTCGACCTCCGGCACGGCCAGGACCAGGCAGTCGACGGCCAGGCGGCGGCAGTGCCGCTGTGCCTGGTGGGCGTGGCGCAGGCACAGCGGCGGGTTCGCGGTCCGGATGGCGGTGGCGACTGTGGCGCGCGGGCCCAGTTGGGCGGGGTCGGCGGGCAGCAGCCACAGCAGCCCGCGCGGTGTGCGGTGGGCGGGGCCGCCGCCGACCGAGCACCGGGTCCGCGCGTCCATGAGTTCGAGCTGACGTGCGGGGTGGTGCACCGTCCACCGCGGTGCGCCGGTCGGCGTGCCGCTCCACGTCTCCCACCGCACGCCGTCCACCGAGCGGAGGTCCGTGGCGCGGGGCGGGGCCGGCTCCGGTGGCTGCTCGCCCGTCCAGGCCAGGATCAGCGGGACCGGCAGTCCCTGGAAGTACACGGGGTCGGGACACTGCGGCGCGACGGCGGCCGGTGTGTGCGGGCCGGTCAGGGGCGGGGCGATCACTGCGGCCTCCGACACGGCGTCCAGGCGCCCGCCTCGCCCTTGCGGGCCGTGGCCGCGTAGGAGCGGGCGCCGCGCGCGGAAGCCGGCCCCGGCTGCGGGAGGGGTGCGAGTTCGGTGATGTGGGGGCTGTGGAGCTGCCAGCCCTCCAGCAGCGCGGCGAGGCCCGCGCGGGTGCGGGGGTGGTAGGCGATGCCGGCGCGGCGGTAGGCGAGCCGCACCTGCCGACCGATCTGCCCGTCGGCGTGCTCCAGCGTGTGGTGGCTGAGCGTCAGGACGCTGCCCGCGCCGACGAGGCGACGCAGCGCGGCGACGCCCTGGTGCGCCTGCTCGTCGGTCAGTTGCTCCAGCACGTTCGCGAGGATCAGGGCCACCGGCCGCTCCAGGTCCAAGGCGGGCAGGCTGCGCAGCGCGGGCGCCAGGGCGGCCGGCTCGGCCAAGTCGAGGTGGAGGTGGCCGATGGCGGCGGGGGCCGGGGCGGTGAGCAGCGCCCGGGCGTGGGCCAGCACGCTCAGGTCGGCGTCCGTGTACACGATCCGGGCGGCGGGCCGGTGGACGAGGGCGGCGGTGTGGAGCGCGTCGAAGGACGGCGCCGGGTAGCCGCATCCCAGGACCACGTACTGGTCGATGCCCTGCCGGGCGAGCGCGGCGACGCGGGAGGTCAAGAACACCTGGCTCGCGTGCGCCAGCGCCCGGATGCCCGCATCGGCGGCCGTGAGCTCCTGCGCCAAGGCGCGGTCCGGCGCGAAGTGGACGCCGCCGCCCAGCAGGTGGCCCTGCAGGCGCGCCCACCGCGCCCGGTCGTGCCCGAGGCCGGCGCACGGATGCGCGCTGCGGGCTGCCGCGTCGAGGGCAGCCAGGCTGGCCAGGCTCCACGGATGGCGCGCTTCGCCGCGCGCCGCGGATCCGCCAGGGGACGCGGCGGTGTCCGGCGGTGCGCCCTGCGCCGACGGCTTGGCCGGACGGTAGACCATGGCGGAGACGGAGGTGTCGGTCTGCAGGTCCCAGGGGCGGCGGGGCCAGCGCACGGTGTAGCCGGCCTCCTCCAGGGCCGATTGCACCAGGGAGATGCGCTCCTGCCAGTGCTCGGCCGCGCCCGCCGGCAGCGGCCCGGTCCCCTTGGGCCCGATGCGATGGAAAGTTTCGCAGGCCGCCCAGGTGACCTCGACGCAGGAGTCGGCGTGCGGAGGCCACAGGACCTGGCGCAGCGGGTGCGAGGAGCACATGCCGGTGCCGGGGCGGATAGGCCGCCGGCGATGCCCGAGGGCCCAGCGGTCCCATCCCAGGACCCCGGCGTCCGCCAGGACCGCTTCGATGTCCATGCACGGGTCCGGGTCCAACCCCCAGCCGTGGCGCTGGTAGTTCGGCGGGTTGGCCGTGCGGCCCGCCCACGCGTCAGGGTGGTTGAGGACCGGCGCATGGCCCGGAATCATCCGGTAGACCAGCAGTTTGGCGTCCCAGTGGGTCTGCGGGGACTGGGGCGGCCCGTTGCGCTCGACCACGTAGCCCAGCGATTCCAGGGCGTCGGCGGTGGCGGCGGTCCGTTTGCGCCAGAGGTCGTCGGCGCCCGCCGGCACCACGCCGGTCTTACCGTCGCGGCGCAGTTCCTCGGGGGGTGTCCAGCTCACCACCACGCACAGGTCGGTGCCGTCGGGCCATACTGCCGCGGGTACCCATTCGGCTTTGCAATCGCCTATGGCGGGGTCGACGGTGCACAGGGTCTCCCCCGACCACCTGGTGGGCCACGTGTTGCTCAGTCCCAGGGTGTGGAAGTGGTAGTCCACCAGCTGCAGGGGGTTCGCGTTCGGTGCGTGCGGGTCGTAGAGCGGCGCGCTTCGCACGTACGGCGTGCGGGGGTCGGGTGTGGTCATGCGCTCGCTCCGGCGAGGGCGCCGTCGCGGTGGGGGGCGGTGGTGCGCCCGTCGGGCAGCACCGCGCCGGTGTCCTCGAACAGCACGACACCGTTGCACAGCAGGCTCCAGCCCTGGTCGGGGTGGGAGCTGATCACGGCCGCGGCCTGGCGGGCCGGGTCGTCGGCCGAAGGGCAGTCGACCTTGTGCTGACACATGGGGGCTCTCGTTTCTGACGTCGGTTTATGGCTCGGGGTGCCGCTTCGAAGCGGGTACGGCCAGGGGCCGGCGGCGCTGCGGCGGCTGTCCGGCCAGGGCCTCGCGCAGGTCGCCGGGGTCGGTCTCCCCGCGCCCGGGCGGCACGGCCCAGTGCACGTCCCGCCCGCCGCGCACGTGCCACTGCGGTACGGCGACGACGGTGCCGTGGCGCAGCAGCCGCGCGGTGCGGGTCGCCTGCCACGGCCCGTGGAGCCGGTCGAGGAGGAAGAAGGCGACCTGGGCGTACGGGTTGACGATCACCGGGCCGATGCGGCCGCCGAGCAGGTGCAGCGTCTGGCGCGCCTCGGGCCCGGTGACGCGGATCGCCTCCCAGTGGCGGCCTGCGGGCAGGCGCGTCGTCCACACCAGCGGCACCCACTCGGGCCGCCACTGACGCGGATCGGGGTCCGTGAACTCCTCGTCCTCGGGCCACAGCGTCTCCCTCACCGTCCGGCTCCCTCGGCGACCGGTACCGGCGCGGGCGCGTCGGCGCCGGCCTGTTCTGCGCGGGTCTTGAGCTGTTCGGCGAACCGCTCGGACCAGTCGGGGTGGCGGCCGGGGTGGAGGAGGTGTTGGGCGAGGCGGTGCGCCTGCACGTCGCTGGTTCCGGCCGGCGGTTCGATGCACCAGCTGTCCCGCATCAGCCGCGCCATCTGGCTGTCGGCGTCGAGGGCCGCGGCCGCGTGGATCTCCATCCCCTGGCGCACGGAGTCCAGCAGGGCCTTCACCGCCTCGTGCTTGGAGGCGATCAGCAAGCTGTCGCAGGGCAGGCCGCGATCCAGCCGGGCGGCGGCCTTGTAGGCGAGGGCGCGTGCGGAGTCCAGCCGGGCCTGCATCCGCCCGAGTTTGTCCTGGACGACCGGGAGATCGCCCAGCGGCCTGCTGTAGCGCACCCGGGTCCCGGTCTCCGCGGTCGTGCGTTCGAGGACCGCGTGGTGCAGGCCCAGGGCGACCGCCGCGAGATTCGGGCGTCCGAACAGGATGCTGGAGGAGTAGGCGACGGCGAGGCCGTCGCCCACCTCGCCGACGACAGCGGAGGCCGGGACCTCGACGTTGTCGAACGTGATGGTGCCGAAGCTGAAACCGTGCAGGCCCAGCTGCCGCTTGTGCGGCTCCAGGCCCACCCCGCGCCGGTCCGCCTCCACGAGGAACGCGCTCAGGCCCCGGGAGCCCGGGCCGGTACGGACCACCACGCCGTGCAGTGCGCCGACGTGGGAGTTGCCGACGAAGCACTTCTTGCCGTTCAGCACGTAGGAGCCGCCGCGGCGCCGGGCGGTGGAGAGCATGCCCAGCACATGGCCGCCGGATCCGGCCTCGGTGACCGCGATGGTGGGCAGCACGCTCCCTGCGGCGATCGCGGGCAGCCAGGTCTGCTGCTGCTCCGGGCTGCCGAACAGGGCTATCTTGGCGACGCCGAGCTGGGAGGCCTGGGCGATCGCGCCCGCGGCGGCGCTGACGCGGGACAGCTCCTCCACGATGATCGTCTTGGCTTCGTGGCCGGCGCCCATCCCGCCCCACCGGGGATCGATGGTGGCGCCGATCCAGCCCTGGGCGGCGATCAGCGAGGCCAGTTCGCCGTCCACGGCCTGGTCGCGTTCCATCGCCGCGACGCGGGGGGCCACCTCCAAGGCGGCGAATTCTCGTACCGTGCGGCGTAGTTGCTCGTGACGTTCGGTGCTCACCTGCGTGCTCCTTCGCGTGGTGGGTCAGTGCGTGCGGGCGCGGGCGGCGATCAGCTCGGTGACCTCCGCCTGGAACTCCTTGATCACGGCCAGGGAACGGCGGCCGGTGGACAGGTGAAGGGCCTGGGTGCCGACCGCGCAGACGGTGCCCAGGACCATGCCGGTGTCCGGGTCGGGCAGCGGCGCGCCGACGTAGGTCCTGATGCCCACCCCGTCCACGACGGGGTTGCTGGAGAAGCGCGCCCACGCCTGCACGTCGGGCAGCACGAGCGCGGCGTCGCGGTCCAGCAGCGCCGGGCAGTAGCCGTGGTCCACGCGCATCGTGCGGCCGATCGCGGGCATGCCGGGCGCGCTGTAGAGGCCGGCGAAGGTCTGGACGTTGGTGATCAGGTTGACCATGGCGTACGGCTGGCCGAGCGCCACGCCGATCCGCGCGGCGATGTCGTCCAGGCCCGGCATCTGCATCAGGTCCAAGGCGCCGATCCGGCGGGCGCGTTCGAACTGCTCCCGGCTCAGTGCCGGCTCGGAAGGGGTCACAGCAGCGCTCCTGGGGAGGGGGGACGGGATCGGGCGGCATCCAGCGCGGTGGCGATCAGCGTCATCAGGACGCGGGCCGAAGCGTCGGGGTCGCGGGCGTCGAAGAAGACCACGGGCACCTCGTCCGGCAGCGTCATCGCCTGCCGCACGTCCTGGTCGCTGTAGGTGTAGAGGGAGTTGGCGAAGGTGTTCACGCCCACCACGAAGGGGAGCTGCCGGCGCTCGAAGTAGTCCAGGGCGGGGAAGGCGTCGGCCAGCTTCCTGGTGTCGGCGAGCACGACGGCACCCAGGGCGCCGATGACCAGGTCGTCCCAGCTGAACCAGAACCGCTGCTGGCCCGGCGTCCCGAACAGGTACAGCTCGAACCGGTGCGCCATGCCCTCTTCGTCGAAGGTGACCTTGCCGAAGTCCAGGCCGACGGTCGTGGTCGTCTTGCCCTCCACGCCCGCCAGGTCGTCGCTTCCCGTGCTGGCGTAGGTCAGCGGCACCTCGGTGGTCAGCGGCTCGATCTCGCTGACCGAGCCGACCATGGTGGTCTTGCCCACGCCGAACCCGCCCGTGACCACGATCTTCAAGACCGTGACGGGTTCAGCCTGCTTGGGGGAACTTGCGTCGTAGCCCGGCAAGGGTCGCCTCCAACATCTGTACTCCAGGGCGCGCGGCGTCCGGCGAGGCGACGACCGACAGGGCGCCGCAGTCGATGAGGTCCGAGATGAGGACCTGCGCCACCAGGACCGGCAACCGCAGCCGGCTCGCGGCCTCGGCCACCGGCAGCGGCGTGGAACCGAACAGCTCCAGCAGCCGCCGCTCGGCAGGCGCGCAGTGGGGCAGCTGCTCCTCGAGAGCTGAACCCCGGCCGACGAGGGTCTCCAAGCGCATCCGGTGCCGGGGGGCGGTTCGGCCACCGGTGAGGGCATAGGCGGGAACCACTCCCTCGCTGTCGCGCCGCCACGGCTCGGCGCCTGCGCCGGCCATGTCAGCCCGCAGCCCGGGCGGGCACGACGAGGTGCTGGGCGATGCTCTGCACGAACTGCTTCGCGGCGTAAGCCACGACCCCGGGGTCGGCGCCGCTGCTGGTCGCCACGCCCAGGAGGCAGCCGGTCACGTTGCCGGTCTCGGCGGCGACCTTCCACGGCGGCAGCCCCTCACCGGCGGCCATGATCATCACCAGACTGCCGTCGCCCAGCTCGGCGACGCACTGCCGTCCCGGCTCGGCGACCCCGCGGACGTCGCCGAGCCGGGACATGGTGAGGTAGGCGCTCGTGGTCAGCGCGGCCCAGTGCGCGCGGGCCGTCTCGTCGTTCAGCGTGCAGGCCAGCGAGAGGCCGTCCATGCTCGCGAAGACCGCGTCCTCGACGCCGGCGGTCAACCCGACGAAGTTGGCCAGCAGCCAGCCGAGGGCCTCGGGGGTGAATTCGCGCTCGTCCATGTGTCTCTCCATCAACTCTCGGAAGGCTGGATGTGGTGCGAGTCCGCCCGGCGCGTGGCGGTGAGCCAGCTCGCCGCCAGGGCGGTCGACGCCGCGGGCGGCTCGGTTGCCCGAAGGGGCCGGTCGCGGGCTGCCGGCTGCGCGGGCACCGTGCTCCGGCGCACCCGCTGGGGCAGGGGAGGAGCCCCGGAACCGGCCGGCCCCGGCACCGTCCGCACCGCGCTGACCAGGGCCGGCTGGGCCTGCGCCCCGGCCGGCCCGTGCGCGGCGGCAGCCGGTTGCCGGCCGGCCTCCGCCGGCGCGTCCGCGCTCAGGTACTGGCCGGGGATGAAGACCTTCGCCGTCACACCCGGCGAACCCGCCTCCAAGGAGACGGAGAGCCCCAGGCCGCGCGCCAGCCGGGCGCAGACCAGCAGTCCCAGCTGGCCCGAGCGCAGCTGCTCGACCGCCGAGGGGCCCTCGGGCCCGGCCAGGACCCCGTTCAGCCAGTCCAGTTGCGCCCCCGTCAGGGGCAGGCCGCGATCTCGGACGGTCACGACCAGGCCCTCGGCGACCACCACCGCATCGACCACGACCGGTGACGTGGGAGGCGAGAAGCGCGTCGCGTTGTCCGCCAGCTCCGCCACGATCCGTATCAGCGCCCAGGCGACATGGCCGGGAAGGTACAGCTCTTCCCGGGGCGGCACGTGTTCGATCTGCCCGAACGCGAGGATCTCCGCCGCGCCGGTGCGCAGCGCGGTGGCCACCGGCGTACTGCGGGCCAGCCCCCGGGGCACCTGCCCGGCCAGCAGCGCAGCGTTCTCGATCAGCCTCCGCAGCAGCACCGCGCGCTGGTCGACGCCGAACAGCACGTGCAGCAGTTCGGGATCCTCCACGCCCCTCTCGGCCGCGCTCAGCCCCTTGACCGCCTCATCCACCAGAGGATGGGCCCGCCGCGCCAGCAGCAGCAGCGCCTCCGTCCACGCCGGCAACTGGGCGGCGGCCGCCTGCTGGCGCTGCTCCGTCGCGAACTCTTGCAGCTGGTGCGCTGCCGCCGACGCCTGGCCGTACCAGTGCTCCGCCGTCCGCTGCTCCTGAGCGCGCTGGCGCTCCAGAGCCAGGGTGTTGGCGACGATCGCCTCCAGGGCGGCCGCGAAGGCGCTACCGGCCGGCTCACCGAGTGCCGGATCGAACGGCTCCGCCCACCCCCGCACCAGTGCCGGCATCCATCCGTCGGCGAGGTCCCGCAGCGCCGCTTCGCGGGTGTGCAGCAAGGCGGTTCCGGCGGCGGCGTCGGCCTCGGTGCGGCGATGTGCCGCGCGTTCGCGGCGCCACAGGAGTCCGGCGCCGATCGCGGCTGCGCACGGCGCGGCGACTGCGATCTCGGTGATCAGCATCGGCCGGCCCACCAGAGCGCCGCCGGCGCGGGGCGGGTGCCGGCGAGCCGCGGGCCGAACCCGGCGCCGAGCGGGCGCAGACCCGCCTTGCCGAAGCGCGCGGCGGCCAGGCCCTGGGCCGCGGCGGCCGCCGTGCTCCTGGCGGCCGCGCTCCGGGCGCTCTGCCCGTCGATGCGGCCGAAGGGAGCGGCGAGCAGGCCCCGCGGTGCGGTGTGGACAGGGCAGGAGGTTCTGGGGACGCGTGCCACCATGGCGTTCAGGGCGTCGGCGCCGAGCTGGAGGGCGCCGGGCAGATCGGGCCGGGCGGTGGTTTCGGGACAGGACATGGTGTCGCTTTCGTGGTCAGTTCGGCTCGGGGGCAGCGGGGGCGAGCGCGGGGTGCTCGACGATGTGCGGCGGCAGGAGCACACTCACGCGGGTGCCGTGGTCGGGGGAGCTGGCGAGGCCGACCTGGAGGTTCAGTGCGCGGGTGACCGCCGCGACCAGCCGCAGTCCGTGCCCGGGCCACGCTGCGGCCGACGGTCGGCGGCCGCCGGCCGCCAGCACCTGGCGGGCCGTGGCGAGGACCTCGGCCGGCATGCCGGGCCCCGGGTCGGTGACCATCAGCCAGGTCGACCCGTCCTCGGTCCGCTCCCCGACCTCGATACCGACAGGGCCGGTACCGGCCCGCAGCCCGTTCTCGGCCAGCTCCGCGACGGCGGCCACCAGCGGTCCCACCGCCTGCGGGTGCGTCAGCAACTGCAGGTTCCCGCCGAACAGGATCCGCTCGTAGCCCTCCACGGCCGCCGCGCCCGCCCTGATGACATCGATGAGCGGCGCGGGCTCGGTGCGGGCGGCCGGCCAGCCGCCGGACAGGATCATCAGCCGCACAGCCCGCCGCTCGGCGACCGCGTTCGCGTGGTCGACGGCATGCAAGTGCTGCAGCACATCGGGGTCCTCGACGCCCTGCTGCGCGGCGGCCAGCCTGCGACCCTGCTGCCGGACAGCGGACAGCACCGTCCGTGCCCCGGCCAGGGCATCGTGGCGGGCGGCCTGGCGGACCCGCTCGACGGTCATGCCGATGAACCGCGCGGCGTGCAGGGCTTCGGGGGGAAGCCCTTCCGGCAGTGCCTCGCCCTGCTCCGCGAGACTCAGCAGGATCGGGATCAAGGCGAGGAGCTCACCCGTGGAGAGTTCGCTCGCCGCGGCGACGTCGACCGCACCGTCGCGCCACTGGACCAGGGACATCGTCACCGCCGGCTCCCCTCGCGGCCGCCGTGCACGCTCGCGGCGCCGTCGGCGCGGGCGCAGGCGTTCACGCGGCGGCTCCTGCGGTGGCCCAGGTGTCCAGGAGGAGGTCCAGGTCGTCCAGGGAGGCACCCAGCGCGGCGGCGATCATGGCCTCCAGCCGAACCTGGTGCGTCTCGGGGGCGCCGCCGTTGCGCACCGTTGTGCGCAGCGCGGGCAGCAGGAGTACCTGCTGGTCCCGGTCGGCGTGCGAGGCGATGGTCAGCGCGGCGGCGGTGCCGGCGTTCCCCACCAGCGCACTGCGGGGCCACCCGCCCCGCCCGACGATCTCCACCAGCTCCCGTACCGCGTGGCGGGCTTCGACCTCGTAGACCTGCCGGGCGCCCTCGCTGTCGCGGGCGCTCGCCAGGGCGTCGGCACGCTCGACCTCCGTCGCCAGGCGCACCAGTTGGTCCCGCAGGGCGAATCCGTCCTGCAGATCGGGCAGGTCGGTCTCGGCCGCCACCGGGTGCAGCATCGCGAGCACCGGGTCCGCGGTGTTGCCGAAACCCGCCCCCTGGGGCTGGTGGTCGGCCACGGTACGGGCGAGACGGGCCTCCCACGCGGCGTGACGGTGGCCGCAGCCGCCTTCGGTCCCACTCGGGCCGGTCATCGTCTCCTCCAGGTTCGCGCAGTGTGGTTTCGGACAGTCAGGACGCATGCGGTGCAACGGTTTTGACGACGGGCAACTCGCGGATTCCGCCATCTCCACAGGCCAACGCGGCCTATCGTCTTGACGGAGAGCAAACCGCTTGTCACTGGCCGTTGGTAGGGGCCCGCCGCTGCGGACCCCGTGAAAGCCGTGAAAGATCATTCCGAGAGCAGGAGGCGCCGTATGGCCCGGGAGCGGAACACCCGACTGGCCAGCGTGATCGCCGAAACGGGCTGGTCGCAGCCCCGCGTCGCGCGAGAGATGCAGACCGTCGCCGCCGAGAACGGCATCGACGAGCTCCGAGCACTCGACCGCTCGCACATCGCCCACTGGGTCAAGGGAACGCGCCCCGGACCCAGTGCGGCCGCTACCTTGTGCGAAGCACTCACCCGCGGCCTTCGAGGCGTCCGCACGGTCACCCTGGCCGAGATCGGACTCGCCGACCACGATGCCCACGTCGGCCCCTCCTGGGCCGGCGACCCCGCTACCGCACTCACCACGCTCAGGGACGACATGTTCGCTCGCCGACAACTCCTCTACTCCACCGCCGCCGCCGCCCTCCCCGCCCTCACCTGGTGGGACAGCCGCCCGACAGTAGCTCGGCAGAACACGCCGCAGCAGCCACCGCGCGTCACGGCTGCTCATGTGGACGCCCTGCACGAGGCCGCCGCCTACTTTTCCGGCCAGGACCAGCGGCTCGGTGGCGGCACCGGCCGGACCGCGCTGCGCGCCTTCCTCGCCACTGACGTGGCCGCATACCTCACCGCAGCGAGCGGCGACATCCGCCCCCGCCTGCTCTCCGCCGCAGGTGAACTCACCTACCTGTACGGCTGGATGAGCTTCGACGCCGGCGACCAGGCCGGAGCCCAGAAGGCGTTCGGCGTGGCCCTGGCGCTGGCCGCCGAGGCCGACGACCCCGCGCTGGCCGGGCACATCCTGCGCGCCCAAGGCCACCAGGCGGGCGACCTCGGCCACCGCCGCATCGCGCTCCGCTACACCGAGGCGTCCGTGGACAGCGCCCGCTATCGGGCGGCCGGCCCTCGCGAGCGCGCCCTGTTCGGAGTCGTCCACGCCCGGGCCCTCGCTTCCGCCGGGCGCAAGAGCGACGCCCTTGCCGCCCTGCACCGCGCGGAGCACGACCTCGACCGGGCCGACGGCGAGCAGGCGCCCGCCCGGGCGGCGTTCTTCGGCGAGGCCGCTCTCGCGCACGAGACCGGGCTTACCCTGCGGACCCTGGGCGACCTGCCCGGCGCCGAGAAGGAGCTGCGGCGCAGCGTCCGCACCCGCGCCCTGCCCTACGCCCGCACCCACGCCGTCACCATCGGCTACCTCGGCGCCGTCCAGGCCCAGAGCGGGCGTGTAGAGGAGGCGTGCACGACCTGGCACCTCGCGCTCGACGCCATGACCGGCATCCGCTCCGACCGCGCCGCAGGCGTCGTCCGGCAGATGCTCAGCGCGCTCTCCCCGCTGCGAGGACGCGGCGGCAGCGTGGCGGCAGCCCTCGACGCCCGTGCCCGCGAAGCGCTCCTGGCCATAGGCTGAGCCGTCCAGGACGTGCAACGCCCGAAGGGCCGGCCGCCGCGCCGCCCCGGCCGGGTAGTAGGGGAGGCAGCGCGCATGCAGTTGACCATCGAGCAGATCGCCACCGTGGTCGGCGGACACGAAAAGGTCGCCGACGACTACCAGGGCGGCACCACGGCGATCATCAGGCTCGATGCCCGGTTCCCCGAGAGCATGACGGTGGGCCTGGAGGAGTTCAGCCACCTGACCGTGCTCTGGCACTTCGACCAGGCGTCCCCGGAGGATGTCCACCTGAAGGGCCTGCGCCACCCGCGCGGTGACACCCGCTGGCCCGCCACCGGCACCCTGGCCCACCGCAACCACCGCCGACCGAACCAGCTCGCCGTCTCCTACCCGCGGTTGATCGGAGTCGATGGACGGGACCTGCACGTCACCGACCTCGACGCGGTCGACGGCACCCCCGTGCTCGACATCGGCCCCTGGTTCAAGGAGATGGGGCCGCGCGGTCCCGTCCACCAGCCGGCCTGGCCCAGCGAGATGCTCGGGAGCGCCTACTGGGAGGGGGCGGACAAGCGTCCGTAGGTGCGCCGAGCTCGACACAAGACCGCCGCGCCGGTTCCCAGACGCCCGAGGCCGCGCGCCGCGCAAATCCTCGCCCATGGAGTGGCGCCGGGGTGTGACAACCAGGGATCGGCTCGGGTGGCTGACCGATGGATTCATTGGCGTGATCATCGGTCAACTCCTGTCTCTGCGTGGCGTGATGGGTGAGTACGTGCGGACCGCCCGCAGCGCTGCGTTCGGTCGGCGGCAGGTCTCTACCGTGGCTGGGGATCGGCGGCACCACTAGGCCGCCGGTCCGCCACTTCTCCGCCACATGGCGGCTCCGGTGCCGCGTGGATGTCGGCATCCCCAGTTGTTTCGTCACCTTTTGCCCGGATCTGGATGCCGGAGGGCCACGCGCCGCAGTGGGCAAGTGGCGGTGAAGTGGCGGACTCGCGGCCTGGATACGCCGCTCCGTGTCCTCCAAGCTGGCAGTGGCTCCGAGGTCTGCCGGAGCGGCCCGGCCCACCGCCTGAGGAGGCGAAGGTGACCGACACAGCAAGCTCGCTCGGCCAGGTCAAGCTCGGTCGCCGGCTGGAGCACCGCAGAGTTCCGGGCACGGAGCTCGGTGACAAGGTCGCCGCCGCTGCGCGCGATGCGGCTCTGGTCTTCCTGGCATCCGCCGAGCCGGAGTGCCTCGACAGCGTGCTGCTGGTCATCGCCGAATTGGTGACCAACGCCGCCATCCACGGCTGCGGGCTGGTCGACCTGGTGATGTGCCGGCACGTCCACGGGATCACCGTCGCGGTACGCGATCGCGATGAGCGCGTCGAAACCCTGCAGTTCAGGGCCAAGCAGGCCGTGAGGAGCGACAACGACATGGAGGGATGGAGCGTGGACGCAGTACTGGCCGCCATCGGTGAGGGCGGCAGGGGACTGCTGCTGGTCGAGAAGACGGCGACGGCGTGGGACGTGAGGCGCTGCCCGGGCGGGAAGACCGTCCGGGCGGCCTTCGCCTACCCCGAGGCCGCCGCATCGTGACCGCCCTGAACCTGGAGCGCCGCCGCCTGGCACCCGGCCTGACTACCCATCCCCTCGGTGTCGGCAGCCGCCGCATCGGATCGGAACCCGCCGTCAGCGACGCCGAATGGACCGCAGCCCTGCATACAGCGGTCGAGCGGGGCGCCGATCTGTTCGACACCGCAGACACCTACGGCGAGGGCCGGGCGGAGCGCCTCATCGGCCAAGTGCTGCGCTGCTACCCGCACGCCGACCTGAAGGTCAGCAGCAAGGTAGGCCACCAGGGCTCCGCCCCGCACCCGTACGCCGCCCCGCACCTGCGCCACCAGCTCGAACAGAGCATCGAGAACCTCGGCGTGGAGCGGATGGACCTCTACGTCCTGCCCAGCTTCGACTTCGGTGACAACGACCGCTACCTCCGGCCCGCGATCGACCAGATGCACACCCTGCGGGAAGTGGGCATGATCGGCGCGATCGGCCTGCGCGGCCCCGACCCCTGCACCAGGGGGACCGACGGGGCGGCCCAGCCCGGGCGGTTCCTCCAACTGCTGCGCCTGGTCGAACCCGACGTGGTCCTGACCCGGTTCAACGCGCTGACCCCCACCGTGTTGCTCGACGGGCAGGACCTGTTCACCTTCACCGCGCAGAACAGCATCGGGCTGCTTCTTGCCGCGCCCTTCGCGGGCGGAGTCCTCGCCTGGGGCGGGGACCGAGGCCCTGCGACGGCGCTGAGCCCGCAGGCGTGGTCGGTGGTCTCGGCCGGCTTGGACCGGTTGCGCGCGCAGTTGGTGGGCGGCCCGGCGGCGGTGGTCGGCGCAGCCCTGCAGTACTGCCTCGGCCAAGCTCCGCATTCGGCCGTGGTCGCGGGCTTCAGTAGCCGTCGCCAGGTTGCGGAGAACTTCGACAGCTTGGCAGTTCCGCTGAGCGCGGGTGATCTGGGCCTCGTCGGGGAGGTCTACCGCAGCGTGCGCGACGAGTTGGCCGTGCTCTCGGCTGCCGGTTCGCTCGCCCTGGCCTGAGCCGACCCATCAGCGCCTGCGACGCTGCCCCAGCACCTCCACCAGGTGCTGGGGCAGCGTGCGTCACTGGTTCGGCCGGCCGTCAGGCGGAGCCCGCGAGAGCGACCTTGGCGAGGGTCTCCCATCGGTAGCTGCGCCCTTCACGGCGTAGTTCGACGAGGTCGACGCTGCCGACCCTCAGGGCCACAGGCGGCAGCCGGCGCAGCGGGGCGACCGTGTCGATCACGGGCCGGGCGTCGCGGCCGCAGGGGTTGTAGGCGACGCCGAGATGAGGCCGGAAGCTGCTGGTGTCGGAACCGCCCGGCACGCCATGGGAGCTGCCGACCAGCGTGAGAGCGGTGTGGAGGCGGACCAGCGGTGTCCACGGGGACAGCGAGAAGCGGACCGCGCCCCGGGAGCCGGTGAGGGGATGGGCGTGCACGGTGAACGCGGGCAGGCCCATGTCGTCGACGGCCCGGACGAGATCTTGTGCACGAGAGGGCGAGACCAGGTGCCGGTCTCCGACGCGCACCATGGTGACGTGCAGGCCGTCAGCCGCGATCAGGTCGAGGCCCAGCGGTTCGAGCGGCTGCTGGCAGCGCTGCACCAGGTCGAGCAGGTCCGGCTGGCCGGCGAAGGTGAGCAGCCAGTACAGGACGCGGCGGTTGGGGTCTTCCCAGCCCGTCCGGTTCCAGTGGTTCTTCATCCGGGTCAGCGCCGAGAAGGCACCCCAGTCGTGGTCGGTGATGGCGAGCGCGTCGTCCAGGTCGGACGGCGGATCGGCGGGGAAGGAGTTGGTGTCGGGGATGAGCTGGTCCATGGGGCCTCTTGGTTGCGGCGGGCAGGCTGTCAGAGGGCGCCGCTGGCGATCTGGGCGGCCAGGGGGCGGGAGCGCCACAGGTGCAGTTCCTCCGCATAGTCCCCCACGGCCCGCGCGCCGCGCCAGGGCTGGGCCTGTTGGCACAGCTCCTGGGCCCGCTTCCACACCGAGGTGATCGGCGCACCGGAGCCGGCCTGGAGTGCTCGGACTCCCAGCCGCATGGCCTGCTCCACGTCGGGCGGGTCTTGGAGGAGGTGCGCGGTGGCCACGTCCAGTCCTACGAGGGCGCGGCTCCAGGCGGATTGGGACTGGCCCACCAGCGGCTGGATCTGGCGGGCGTAGGCGAATACCTCGTCCGGTCGCCCGAGGGAGAGGTGGGCGGTGATCGCGTTCGCGAGCGTCCGGGCCAGGGAGTACGGCTCGAAGCTGATGCACGAGGTCAGACCGTCCGGGACCGGGTACCTCTCCGACAGGTCGAGGGCACGGCCTATGGCCGCCTCGGCGTCTCGCGTGCGCCCCATCCTGGCCAGTGCCCGGGCCTGCCCGTTGACCAGGAGGCGGATCGCCTGGCCGTTGCCCGGGGCCAGGGCGACACCCGCCCTTGCCGCGTCGTCGGCCTCCCGGTAGCGGCCCTGGTAATACAGCGCCAGCGACTGGGTGCCGTGAGCCCATATGCGCAGCTCGGTGTCCCCGACCGCGGCGGCCAGGAGATCGGCCTCCGTGCTGTAGGCGCGTGCCGCATCGGGCTGTCCCGCGTTGACAGCCATGTAGCCCAGGAGGCCCGCGGACTGGCCGGTGAGCCGGAACAGTTCCGCCCGCTGGCGGGGCGCGCTCGGCCCCTTCAGCAGGCCGTGCAGCATCCGGCGCAGCAGCCGTACTTCGGCGGCCAGGTGCTGGGGGCCTGCGCTCTCGTACCGTGCGACGACGCTGTTGATCGCCATGTAGCTGGTCTCGATCACGGTGTCGGGGACGCTGGAGGAGACGAGGTCACGAGCCTGGCTGATGATCTCCAGCGGGTCGTCCAACTCCACGCCGGGGGCCGCACCGCGACCCGTCGCCTCCACAACCACAGGGGTGAGGGTGTCCTCGACGAGCGCGAAAAGCCGCTCGGCCGGCATGCCGAACATGTGGCTGAGCACGATCGACGCCGCATCCCGCGGCGCGGTCTTGAGCCCGGCGTTGAGCCAGCGGTCGTAGCTGCGGCGCGGGACGGTCTCCGAATTGAGCCGGTGGTTCCCCTCTTGGACGGCGGCCCGCTTCGCGGCCAAGGCGTACTGGATGCTGAACTTCTCGTAGGTTCCCCACCCGGCCTCGGCGGCGAGCTGCTTGATCCGGGGGATCATCGTCTGGGCCATCTGGCTGTTCCGCTCCGGGTGGGGTCAGCGCTGCGCGGCGTGGGGTGTCGTGAGCGCGTCGAGGGTCTCGGTGAAGCTGGCGGTCAGGGTGTCGAGGACGGCGGCGCCCTTCTCGGCGGTGCCGAGCGAGGGTCGGCCGATGACTCCGCTGTCGGTGTACGGGGCCATGCCGTGGACCAGGAGGTGTGGGCGATCCGCGACGTGGTCGGCCTTCTCGAAGCCGTCCCGCACCTGGTCGGGGCACAGGTGCAGGAGCAGCGACGTCTCGACTTCACCCGCGTGCATGTCGTCGTGGGCACTGCTCTCCAGGCCGGCCGCTTGCCGTGCCGACTGCCAGTCCTGGCCTCGTGGGAAGAGCGCCATCCGCGGGCCGTCGACGTTGGCCTCCTGGACGATGTTGGAGAGCACGTAGTTTCCGCCGTGGCCGTTCACCAGGACGAGCTTGTCGATGCCGGATCGTTCCAGGGAGCGGGCGATGTCGGTCACGACGCAGATCAGGGTGCTGGCGCTGATGCTCACCGTTCCGGGCCAGGCAGCGTGCTCGTGGGAGCACGCGATCGTCACGGGCGGCAGGAGAAGGAGTTGGTGCTCCGAGGCCACGGCGGTGGCGATGCCGCTGGCAACCAGGGTGTCGGTGGTCAGCGGAAGGTGGGCGCCGTGCTGCTCGAAGCTGCCGATGGGCAAGACCGCGACGGTCGCTGCCTGGTCACGGACCTCGGTCATCGTCGCGCTGGAGAGGGGGTTCATGCTCACATCCTGGGGGCCGAGGTGGCCATTGCGGTGCGGAAGGCGGCCACCTCGGCCGCAGAGCCGGGGTGGGAGGCCAGTGAACGGTCGAGCTGGCGAAGGTGGCGAAGGACGCGGGTGGAGCCGCGGGCGGTGCTCAGGAGGTCCGCTCCGGTGGCGGCGGCTTCGCAGACGCGCCCGCTGCCGGCGTAGGCGAGGGCGAGCCAGGCCCGGGTCAGGTACTCGTCCTGCCGCAGTTCCTGGGGCCACGAGCCGAGGGTCTCCTCCAGCGTGCGTACAGCGTGGTCGTGGCACCCCAGCAGGAGGAGGCAGTGTCCTCGGTGGGCTTGGACGTACGCCTGCCGACAGTGCTGGCCGATGGTGGCGGGGTCGTCGTCGAGTCCCAGTTCGTCTGCCTCATCCACCAGACGGGAGGCGGCGCGCAGAGCGTTCTCGCTGCCATGGGCGTCCCCGCTGAGAGCGAGGGCCTGCGCCAGGCGGAGCGCGGACAGCGCGCGATCACGTGGGGCGCCCTCGCCGTTCCGGACGGCGAGGCCGGCAAGCCTCTTGGCGGTCGCGGCGTCCCGGCGCTCGATCGCGCTTTGGGCCTGGCGCATGAGGGTGTAGGCCGTCATGGTGCCGTCAGTCGCTTCTCTGGCTAGGTGAAGGGAGCGGTCGAGCCAGTACGCCGAGTCCTCCGACGCGCCGAGCGTTTCGGCCGTCCAGCTCGCGAACTCGGCCCACCGGGCCTCAATCCCGAGCAGAGACCTCAGCAGGTGACCACGCGCCTGGCGCCGCGCCCCGCGGATCAGCGTCATCTCCGTGACCGCGGACCGGTGCACGTGCGCCGACCCGATGGCGTTGTGGGCCTCGGCGAGGATGCGAAGCAGGGTCGCCCAGTGCGGCACGAGGGCCGGATCGGGGGCTCCTGTACGCCCCGGCACCAGCTCCGCAGCCGCAGGGTCGCCGCCGCTCATCGGCGGCGGCTGCTCGTCCACGCCGCTCGCTGCATCGTCGGCGCGCGCGAACAGCACCTTCAACGGAATGCCCAGAAGGTGCTCAAGGACCCGGCCCGTTTCGTACCGCGGCAGCGACTTCAGATCACCGGCCATCCAGCGTTCGAAGCTGCGGGAGGAGACCGATACCTGCGCGATGCTCGGGTCCCCTTCCGACTCCGCCACTTCGAGAGCTGCGGCCCGGAACCGGTTGTAGAACACCTCGTACGGCCAGCGGTGCGCCTGCACCTCCTCACGGAACCTGTGCGTCATCTCACGACCCTCCGGTAGAGGCCCTGCCGGCCACACTCCGCTTCACCCGATCGGGGAGCGCCGGCTCCGACCGACCGGGCACGCTCGCCACCGACTACCCCATCGGCGGGGCGAGTTGCCCGCCTGACAGGCCATCAAGGTGTCCCACAGGATACCGGCTGGCCGCACGCGAACAGGCCTGATTGGGCAAGTCGGACACCGGTCCTGTGGTGGTGCTCCCAGCATCCACCGCACGCGATGGTGTGGCCAGGGCGCCGGTCCGGCCACTTCACCGCCACTTCAAGCTGCCCGGCCTACCCTGCCCCCTGATGAAACCTGGGCGAAAGTCCCAAATCCGAGATGCGCCATGGCGTCCGCCAACCGCAGCTGCGGGGAAGTGGCGGGGAAGTGGCGGATCGGCGGCGTAGCGGTGCCGTCTGTTCCGGGCCAGGCTCGAGGTGCCAGTGCCGGCGGCGCTCCCCTGCCGCTGGCACCGGCCCCGACTCGACTGCTGCGAAGGAGGTATAGGTGGCGTCCCACCGCAACAGCGGGCCGAGGCAACGGTGGGCTGTCCCGGCCCGGATGCCGCTCCAGCGCCCCGGCGGAACACCCGTCGCGCCCCACCGAAGTGCTGCGCAGCCGGCCGCGAAGTTGGCGCAGGGAGCGCTGCGGCTGCGCGTCATCCTCCGCCGGGGCCTAACACCGACTCGCAGCGAGGGCCGCATGCGCCTGCAGCGCCACCAGATCCGCCAGCCGCTGCTGCTCGAGCGCCAGGTCGCGTCGGGCCTCATCGGCCCAGGTCGTCAGCAGGCGTTCTATCTGAGCCGATTGGCCCCCGACGCCGGCGGCCCTCGGGTCGTCAAGCTCACGCGACAGCATTCCGGCGGCTCGAAGCGAGAGTTGGACGCGGGTATAGACCACATCGGCCATCTCCTCCCCTGCGACGGGCCGGCCCGTTCCGGCGCGCTCGACCAGCGACCGGGCCAGCGTGGAGGCCACCGCGAAGGTGTCCTCCAGCGCCCGCCCGAAGGCTGTCCGCGTCGGGCTGCCGGCGAGCCGGTGCAGAGCGGCGAGTTCGCCCATCCGGGTGTCCAGCCGTTCGGCCTCCGCTCGCAGCAGCGCGGGGCGCCCGCCGGGGATGGTCGCACCCACCCGCCACCGGGGGACCTCCGGCATCACGGTCAGCGTGCCGTGCCGCTGGGCGTAGTGGCCCAGGTGCGAACCGTGGCCAGGGCGCTCGCCGTCGCGGCCGCGGATCACCAGCCGGTCGGCCGGCGGCATCACGAACGCGGCCGGGCCGCACCGTTCCCAGTCCTGGGTGTCGGTCGGCACCGCCCCGCCGCTCAGCCCGTACAGGCCCGCGGCCGCTGAGAGCTCCACGGCCAGGTCCGGCTCGTCGCGGCTCAGGACGAAGAAGGCCGCCCCGAAGTCGGAGTTGTGCAGCGACACCGTGACTGCGGGCCTCAGCTCGTCGACCACGGCCGCCAGCGCATCGGTCTCAGGAAGGGAGAACCGGAACACCTCATCCCCGAAGGCGATCGGGAAAGTCCATTCCGGCTGCTCGGCGAGCGCGGGCCGGAAGAAAAAGCGGTGCTGCAACGCCAGGTCGGGCTCCTCGCCCGTCCAGGCGGAATTCAGTGCTGCCCCGTCCGGGTCGATACACGGAAGAAAGTGCCAGGAAACGCCGCTTCGCAACTCTGGCCGCTCCACCACCAGGTCCGTCAGGAACGCGATGGTGGCGTACCCGACCGGCTCATTCGGATGGGGGCCGCCGACCACGAGGACAGCCCGGCCGCTTTGGCCGATCGACAGCAGGTCCAGCGCTCTGCCCCGCCGGGATGTCCCGATCCGGCGCAGACGGCACAGCTCCGGCGCCTGCGCGGCCAGGCGCTTGATGTGCCGGCTGAGAGCTTCGACCGAGGGGACCCGACGGCCGGGCGGATGAGCCGCCAAGCCCCGCCGAACGAGTCGTCCCAGGGCACGGAGGTCGATTTTAGACACGCCTAAATATTCCTTTCGCAGACGGTAAAGCCATCCCCGGTCAGTTTTTCCGGGATTGGCCGGACCGCACTTTAGCGTGCAATCAATCGGCCGGTAAGGGGTTTTGGAAACTGGCCGGGAATCACTTGCCAATTCCCCAGGTCGGCTGATTCGATAGGGCCCAGCAATTCACCGACGAAAGGAGTCCGCCATGGACGCCGCCCAGAACACCGCCGTCACCGCCGTCGACCCGGAGGAGGAGGCCGAGGCCGGCATCCGCCTGCTGCACGAGGACGAGACCCCGGCCCTGACCAACGTCTCCGGCTGACCAGTACCACACACCACGACGGGCCCGACAGCGCAGACTGCCGGGCCCGTCCCGCGTCCGGATCCCACCACCGAGAGGCACCCCGTGGAGCTACCCCGCATCCGCCGCGAGCACGCCCCCTACCGGACCCCCACCGGAGCGGTTCGCATCGGCGGCGGCATCCCCGGCCTGGCCGCCGAGATCCCCGACCACACCGGATGGCGCTGGACCCTGCTCACCCAGCTGGACGGCACCCGCACCACCGCCCAGATCTGCGCCGCGGTACGCGCCGCCCACCCGGACCGCACCGACGAGCAGATCCTGCGCCTGCTCGCCGACCTGGCCGCCAACGGCCGCCTCGACGACGCCGCCGCCACACCGCCCGCCGAGTTCACGGCCGCCGAACTCGTCCGCTACGGCCGGGCGGTGGAACTCTGGTCCTGGACGGACCCGACCGACCGCCCCGCCTGGGACGTGCAGCTGGCCCTGCGCCGGGCCGCTGTGACGGTCCTCGGCACCGGCGGGGCCGGCAGCCACGCGGCCCTCCTGCTCGCCGCCGCCGGAGTCGGCCGCCTGCACCTGGTCGACCACGACACCGTCGAGGAGTCCAACCTCGGCCGCCAAATCCTGTTCACCGCCGACGACATCGGACACCCCAAGGCGCAGCGGGCCGCCGCCCGGCTGCGCGCCCAAAACCCCCACGTGGCCATCACCGCCCAGGCCGAACAGGTCACCTCCCAGACGCGCATTGCCGAGCTCATGGCCGACACCGACATCCTGGTCCTCTGCGCCGACGAGCCCGCCGGACTCCGCCAGGCCGCCAACCGGGCGAGCATCGCCACCGGCCGCCCGTGGGTGGACGGCGGCTACACCGGCCCCGTCATCAGCACCGCCCTCTACCGGCCCGGCCACCACGGCGGACCCTGCTGGCAGTGCCTGCGCACCGGCGAAGCCGGCGCCCACGACCTCGGCGTCACCGACCCCGCCGACGCCATCAAGGCCCTCCCGAAGGCGATCGGACATCCCGTCAGCGCCGTCACCGCGGCCCTGTCCGGCACCTATGCCGCACACGCCGCCATCAGCCACCTCACCGGCACCACCCCCCTCACCCCGGGCACCGTCCACATCCACAACCTGCTCACGCCGGGCCGGACCCGCACCATCACCCACCCCCGCGACCCGGCCTGCCCCGCGTGCGCAGCTCCCATCCCCGCCACCGCCTCCGGAGGAGACCAGTGACCGCGCAGCCCACCACCAGCTGGCGACCCGCCCCCACCGAAGCACCGTTCGCCTGGCTCCACCACGTCCTGGAGACGGTCAACGCCGACCGCAGCAGCCCGCACCACCTGCCCGCCGCCGTCACCCAGCCCGAGCACCTGCTCGCCTGGCGCGACCTCGACGCCATCCTCACCCACCACCACCTCGAGCCGCCCCAGCTCCAACTCGCCCGCGACCGCGCCCTCCTGCCCCAGGCCGACTACACCGCCCCCCTCACCCTGCGGCCGGGCACCACCCGCCACCAGATCCGACCGGACAAGCTCACCGAACTCCTCGACGCTGGCGCCTCCCTGGTCCTGGACGCCATCGACCACCTCCACCCACCGCTGCGCGACCTCGCAACCGTCCTCGAAGCCGAACTGCGCACCGACGTGCTCATCACCGCCTACACCTCCCGCACCGAGGTCCAGGCCTTCAACAGCCACTTCGACGACCACGCCGTCCTCGTCCTCCAGGTAGCTGGCACAAAGCACTGGACCCTCACCCGGCCCACCGTCGCCTGGCCCACCCACGCCGTCCACGCCCCGGCCCCCGCCGGGCCACCGGACAGCACGCTCACCCTCCACCCCGGCGACGTCCTCTACCTCCCCCGCGGCTGGTGGCACGAGGTCGCCGCCACCAACGGCCCCTCCCTCCACCTCACCTGCGCCCTCACTCCCCACACCACCACCGACCTGCTCACCTGGCTCGCCACCGACCCCGAACACGACGTCCTGCGCGCCGACCTGCCGCACAGCGCTGCCACCGCCGATACCGACCTCGCCGCCCTGGCGGAGCGGATCGCCGCCGCACTGGACAACCCCGCAGTCCTCGACCGGTACTACACCGCCCGCGACCGCTGCGCCCCGGTCCGAGCGGCCACCGCGATACCCGCCCCGGCCCCTACCCAGGTTCCCGCACCGACGGGCACCGAACAGGTCCGGCTCCTGCTGCCTCGCGCCCGTCTGTCCGTGACCGGGCAGGGGCTCGTGCTCGACGGCGCCAACCGCACCTGGGGGATTTCGGCCAGCTGGCAGTCGGTGGTCACCGCGCTGCTCGCGAATCCGGTGGCAACCCTCGGCGACCTCGCCACCGAGGCCGGCGTCTCGGTCCCCGCGGCCTCCGAGATCATCCGAAGCCTCGCCGGCAGCGGGATCGTTGCCACCATCGCCTGAGCACCCCTGGACGCCGCACGCAGCCCGACTCCCAGCACCGGATGCATCGGACAGCCGCCAGAGTGGCGCCGAGTGTGCGGTGCCACTCTAGTGGCCGGGACGGCTGTTCCCTGCGGCTACCGCCGCAGTCGAGGCAAGCGGTGCGCAGTGGCCAACCCCTCTGCGACTGGAGTGACCTGAGCCAGAGAGACGGAATGCGGGCCGGATCCGGTGGACCGACCTCCCAACAACCTCCTGACCGCGAACGAACACCACCTAGGACGACCTGGACCGGGAGGTAAGGCCAGCCGGACGGCTGCGGGCGCGGCAAAACGGCCAGGAGAGCTTCTCGTGCGAGAGGCGCGACGCCCCCAGCACAGCGTTGGTGACCTTGTATCAACCCCTTCAGAGGGTAACGCTGGCCCAGTTCCCGATCTAGGCGATCAGCGGTCGGAGGTGCCCGGGGGAGTGGTGGCTTCGCGGGTGATGGTGGTGCCGGTCCAGCGGATGGTGGCCCCGGGAATCAGCGTGAGGCCGCCGTTATGGTCGTCGGGGTCCGTCCTGCGAGGGCGCAGGCGGAAGTGTCCGGGCCGGGCCTGCGCGGGATCGGGTTCCACGCACCAGCCGTACGGCTTGAGCCAGGCGTCGACTCCCGCGGTGGCTTCCGGGTCGACCGGCAGTTGGAGGGTGCCCTCGGGGGGGAGGGGGCTGGGCGGTCACGGTGCGAGCCTGTCGGGGTCGCGGCCGCCCTCGGCCGGCCGGTGGTCGGCAGGGGTCGGGTTGTCGGTGAGCTCGTAGACGTGGCGGTCCGGACGCGGGGGCAGGTCCAGGCGTGCGTCGGGGCGGCGGATCCACCGGCGTTCCCGGGTGAAGGTCTCGCCCTCGATCGCGCCGTCCTTGTAGACGGGGCCGACCTTGCGGCCGGAGCCGTCGCGGATGCCGATCCGCACGCCGGGCTTCCAGTAGGCGCGGCGGGTGCCGGAGTGGCTCAGCGGCGTGCCGGTGCCGCCGGAGGGCCGGGACGTGGCGGGCTCGGCCGGCGGTGGCGTGTAGTCGAGGACGCGCATGCGGTGCAGGGCGCCGGCCCTGACGGCAGGGTCCTTGGCCAGGCGCTTGAGCTGGTTAGCGGAATCCGGCTTGCCAGAGGTGCCGCGGGCAGGCGGCTCGGGCGCGTTCAGCCAGGCGGCGAAGCCCAGTTGGGCGGCGTAGGAGTAGAGGAGCCGGCCGGCGGGGTGGCTGCCGTAGGCGGCGGGCTGCAGGTACCAGCGGCGGGTGCCGCGGTCGTCGACGTCGGTGACCAGGACCAGGCCCATGCTCGTGTCGACGGTGTGGTCGGGGTGAGCGGCGAGCACCGCGCCGAGCACGGCCTGTTCGCGGCCCAGCACCACCCCGTGGGCGGTCATGACCTCCAGCTCGTCGTCGTCGGCGCTGATCGCCCGAACCGGCACCGGCTCGTGGAGGACCAGGTTCCACGGCCCTGGCAGGCGCAGCGCCCGGAGGGTGCCGGGGTCGGGCTCGGCGGTGGTGGCGACGTCGAGGGCGAGGTTCGCGGGGACGAAGTGCGCGTGGTCGATGGCGAGGTAGGCCGCGGTGGTGGCCAGCGCCGCAACGCGGTGGGCCAGGCGGGCGGCGGGGCTGCGCTGGCGGTCGGGCTGGAAGGCAGCGGGAGGGACGAGGCCGGAGCGGAGCGCGCTGAGGTGAGTGGGCACGAGGCCGCGCAGGTCGGACGGGAGACGGTCGGGGCAGACGCGGGCGAAGCGGCGGTCCCACTCCCAGTCGCTCTCGCGGGTGCCGAGCATCAGGGTGGCCAGGCTGAGGCCGGGCCCGTCGCCGCTCTCCGGGATGTGGAGCTGCGCGCGGTGGTCGGCAGGCAGCTCAGCCCAGTTCAGCCCGTACCGGGTGGCCAGGAGGGCGGTTGCGCCGCTCTCTGCCATGACCCGCTCGGTCCAGCCACGCAGGCCGGCCTCCAGGTCGAAGCCGGAGTCGCCCGGGCCGTACCAGAACTGCTGCCAGGCCGGTCCGCTGGTGGCCAGCCCCACCGCTGTCAGGTCGGTGCCGTCAGTCCGTTGGCCGGGCAAGCTGCGGGGCCCGTCCGGAGTGCCGACAGTGGAGCGGAGCTGGCTGCGCATGGCGGCGGCGATGTCGGGGGCGACGGCGCGCAGCAGAGCCGGGTCGACATCGGGGTTGAAGAGCAGGATCAGCTCGCCGCGGTCCTCATGGTCCTTGAGGGTGGCGTGGTCGGCGACGAGGAGCGCCGTGTCGGCCGGGAAGCCGTCCTCGGCGGCGACCGTCACCCGTCGTCCGGTGTGGGTGGCGCCTGCTGCGGTAAGCGCGGCCGTGGCGACGTCCGCGCAGGGGCCGGGGGCGAGCGCGGAGACGAGAGCGGCGTCACTGTGTCGAGCGACGGAGATCAGCAGCTTGCCGTCGCGCACGCTCATGGCGAGGTGGACGTCCGGATCGTCCTCGACAAGGGGGTGGGAGGCGGCCTCGACCCTGGTCCACATCCCCGGCTCAAGGGCCCGTGCGCGCCCGTCGGGGGTGTAGCTGATGGTGTTCGGGTCGATCATCGCCGCGTTGATCAGCGCCTCGACCGACTGCGCCGGGGTCTGGCACCCCGGGCAGGTCACCGCTCTGAGAACACCTTTGGTGAAGTCCCCGTTCCACTCGGACTGATCGCTCGCCGCGGCGTGGCTGCGCCCGCAGCCTGAGCATCGGAGGAGGGCGGTGATCGGGGCAGGCATGGCGTCATCCTGCCCGATCCAGGACGCGGTTCGGGCCTCTTTGCCCGAGAAGGGTGAGAATGGACTCGCGGACTTGACGGCCGTGTCCGTCAGGGGATCTCTGCGGGTGGCCGGCTGCGCTGATCCGTCGGCTCGGGCTGGCCTGCGCCGGAGGGGTCTCCCCTGGGAGCGTTGGCTGTCCCGGCAGATCGGGGTTCGGTTACCGGTTGGTCGCCGGACGGTCCCGCTTGCGGGGGGTGTGGGTGTCGCAGGGATTGCCGTTACGGGTGGTGCAGCCGCTGCCGGGCCGGGCTTCGCAGCGGGGGCAGGGGCGCTGGAGGGCACGCAGGTTCTCCGCGGCGCGTCGCAGCCGCGCCTGCTCAGTCTGGGCTTCGGCCTGGGCGCGGTGGGCCGCGCGAGCGCGGTCCTCGACTTCCTGGTGCTCCGGGCAGAGTTGGTGCCAGGCGTCGACCGGGCGTCCGCAGATCCGGACGCCGCGCGTCGGCCGCCCGGGGTGTGGATCGCGGTAGCAGCGGGGGCTGTCCAGCCGGCGCAGTTGCAGCTCGAGTTCGGGCCGGCGGACCGCGGCGGCAAGTTCTGCCAGGCCTTCCAGCAGGCGCTTGCTCGCGGGGACATGCCACTCGTCCATGTGGTCGCCGTTGACGTAGCCCGGCATGCACTGCAACTCGGCTGCTGCGGCGAGGAGTTCATCCACGAGGGCGGCTGCTCGGTCGCGGCCGGACAGCTCGTGGGCCTCGGGGGCGTCCACCGGCCGGGTGGCCGGGACGGGTTGCAGGTGCCGGTTCGCGTTCGGGGACATGGTCCCTACCGTCCCACAGTGTCCGGATGCGCGGTGGGCGACGCCGTCTGCCGTGGCCGTGCGGACCCTCGATCGGGCGACCGGGGCCGGGAGCCGGCGGCGGGTCGAGCTGACAGGGGTAGCTGGCCGCAACCGCGCCTGTTCTCAACCTTCCTGGTGCATCGGTGCAGGCCGGAGAGGCGAAGGCTATTGCACGGCCAACTGCGGCTGAGAATGGCCAACTATCGCTGAGAATCTCGAACCTTTCTACGTATCTGAGATGGGTGTGCGACCGCGACCTTTATCCACAGGCGTGGGAGCTCAAGCTGATCTTGCTGCGGCGGTACGAACCCGCCCGCAGGAGCCGCCCGTCAACACCTGCCGGGCATGTCCCTCCCACGCTTCAGCAACGGTCCGAGCACCAGCGCCTGTGGGTGGATCAACAGGCGCCTGATGTGGCAGCAGGCACCCTCAGATGATCGGACGACTCGTGATGCCCTCCGCCGTGAACAGCGAAGGCCAACAGGATGGCGCCGCCGCCGCACGGCGGACCGCCCGCCAGATCGGCCTGATCAGAACGTGCGACTCGCTGGCCGGGTCCGTGGCCCAGACCGCGATCCCCGTCGCCATCTTCCGGATCACCGGATCCGCCCTCTGGGCCGGAAGCACATTCGCCCTCGAGTGGACCGCGCGCCTCGTGGCCATCAGCTGCGGCGGAGCCTTGATCGACCGCAGCAACCCGCGGACACTGCTCATCGCCAGCGCGTGCGCCCGAGTCCTGGTGGCGGCCGCAACCATCACCGCTTTCATGACGGGCGCCGGCCCACTGGCCATCGTCGCCGCAGGTGCAGCTGTCGGAGCGATCAACGAGGTCAGCTACCTGACGTTGGAGAAGGTCGGGGCCGCCGTCGCAGTGAGTGCCCGTGCCCAAGCGGCCCAGACCGCGATCGACCAGGGAACCGTCCTGCTGGGGCCTCTGCTTGCCGGCACCGCGCTCCTCGCCGGACCTGCTTGGGCGTTCACCATGGTGGCGGTCCTCTCGACCATGGCAGCCGGTGCCGCCTGGCCGCTGACCCACCGGCCCATGCACGCACGCAGCACTGGCACTCCGGCACGAGCTCTGCGGGCCGGAGTGCGGGCCGTCCTGAAGCAGCCGGTGCTGTGCTGGATGACGGCGGCCCTCGCGTCGATGAACCTCCTTGCCGCGCTTCTTCAGGCGGCAACACCCGTGCTCGTTGCCACCTGGACGACGTCCCCAGCAGCAGTCGGCATCGCCTGGAGCGCGGCTGCAGCCGCAGCGATAGCCGCAGCCGCAGCCGCTGGTCGGATTCTGGACCGGGTGGCGCCGCGCCGACTGATCGTGGCCGTCTGCGCCGGTGCAGCCCTTGCCACAGCCTGTGCAGCGGCTGCGCCCACCTACGCCCTCTTCACCGCGGCGCTCGCGCTTCTGGCCGCCGCCGAGGGCGTCGCCCTGGTCGTTCTCCGTACCACCCGGGTCCGCCTTCTACCGCCGTCCGTGTTCGGCGCCGCCGTCGCAGTGATGATCTTCGCCCTGCTCCTCCCGATGCCCCTCGGCGGCCTGCTGACCGCCGGCACCGACCCCAAGCATCTGCCCTACCTCCTGGTTGCAGCCGCAGCCGTCCATGCCGCGGTCACGGGCGCAGCCGCCATCGGCCTGGGCCGACTTCAGAGCCGCCCGCAGAGCCCGCCTGCTCCCGGAGCCGATCGGAGCCAGCGATGAACCACCAACCGCCCACGACCAAGACCAGGACTAACCACACGGGCCTGACCGGCGTGCTGTGCACACCGCACGTCCCCAGGATGATCCTCGCCGCTCTCATGGGGCGCCTTCCCACCAGCGTCGCACCACTCGCCATTCTCGTTCTCGCCACAACCTCAGGGGCTTCCTACACCCGGGCCGGATGCCTCGCCGCTGCTTACGGCATCGCATGCGCGCTGGGCCAGCCACTCCTGGGACGCTGGGCCGACCACCGCGGCATGCGCGCCCCGCTGCTCGGCTGCGCCGCCGTTGCGACCACCGCACTCACAGCTCTACCGTTCCTCGGCGTCGGTCTCGCGGCGACCGCAGCCGCGATCCTCGCCGGGTTCGCCACACCGCCTGTCGAAGGCGTGCTGCGCGCCCAGTGGCCCCGTACCGTCGACAAGGACCTGCTCCCCAGCGCCTACGCCCTGGACGCAGCCAGTCAGAGCGTGGTCTTCGTCGCGGGCCCGCTGCTGCTCGCGCTCACCGCCCAACACGCCCAGCCCGGACTCGTCCTCATCGCCACCGCAGTTGCATCAGCCGCAGCTGTCACCGCTCTCGCCACCACGCCCGCGGCCCTCCACCACCGAACCGCCAGGCGTACCGGAGGCTCACTCGGACCGCTGCGTTCCGTCCGTCTGCGGACCCTCTACGTAGGGCTCGCCCTCCTCGGCGGCGCACTCGGCGCCCAGGCTGTCGCGGCCACCGCCACCACGGCCCACGGTTCATCGGGGCAAGCGGGCTTCGTCCTTGCCTCCTTCAGCGCCGGCAGCCTCATCGGCGGCACGGCCACAGCAGCCGTCACCTGGCGCGTACCAGCGGCCGTACGACTTCGCCGCCTGCTCGCCTTCGGTGCTGCCGGGTGGCTGCCCGTCGCCACTGCGGCATACACGGCGCCTGCGGCGGTAGCGGCCGCAGCCTTCCTGCCCGGGTTGGCCCTCGCCCCCGCGCTGGCGGCCGCGTTCGCGGTCTGCGCCGACCACGCCCCCAGCGGAACGGCCGCCGAGGCAGCCGGCTGGCTGATCGCGGCCATCGGCCTCGGCTCCGCAGCGGGCGGCGCGCTCGCAGGACCCGTCGTCGACACCGCCGGTGCTCCGGCGGGCTTCGCTCTCGTCGCCCTGCTCACCGCGGCCGCCTCGCTCGCGGCCCCCAGCCCATCACCCCTGAGCCCCGGACCACTCCGTAAGGACACCGCCAGTGATCTCCCGCCGAAACGGCCCGGCACACATCCTGTGGGACTTCAACGGAACGATCGTTGACGATCAATCCGTGAGGCTCCTCGCCGTCAACGACTCGCTCACCGCGATCGGACAGCCGCACATCGACCTCCCACTCTACCGTGACGCCTTCTGCATCCCCGTGCCCGACTTCTACGCACGACTCATCGGCCGGCCTCTGAGCGGAGCCGAGTGGGAACTCGCCGACCACACCTACCAAGACGCCTACCGGCGATACCAGCACGAGCACACCACCCTCATGCCCGGTGCCCACGACGCCCTCGAAGGCTGGCGCTCGGCCGGAGGAACGCAGTCCCTGGTCTCCCTCCACCATCATCAGGAACTCGTCGACGAACTCCACCAGCACGGCATCGCCCACTACTTCACCAAGATCTCCGGCCGCCTCGGCCCCACCGGTGGCACCAAGAGCCGCGCGATGGTCACCCACATCCAGCACCTCGCCATCCCGAGACGCAACATCGTCGCCATCGGCGACACAGCGGACGACGCGCTCGCCGCCCAGATCGCGGGCATCCGCGTGGTCCTCTACACCGGAGGGGCCTCCTCAGCCCGCGAACTCGCTGATACCGGAGCCCCGTTGGTCGACAGCCTCACCTCTGCGCTCGGCGTCGCCGCCTACTGGCTCGCCCCGGAACCCGGCACCTGCTGAACCCCGCCGAGCACCCTCCGCCGCCCCGCCGACACCAAGGAGAACCCGTGACCAACCCCAGCGGCCGCCCCGACTGCGTCCTGCTCCTCGGAGCAGGCGACCGCCTCTACCGCGGCTACGCCCTCGAAGCGGCAGCCCGACGCCACCGGCTCGTCCTCCTCGACGCCGCCGCCCCCACCTGGCAACTGCCCTACCTCGCCGGCCACGCCACCGCCGACATCACCGACCTCGCCAGCACCCGCGCCGCCGTCCGGCTCGTCGCCGAACGGTACGTCGTACGCGGCGTCCTGACGTGGAACGAGTTCGCCGCCCTCACCGCCGCCCGCATCGCCGACGACCTCGACCTGCCCGGGCCGCCGCCCGCCGCAGTCGCAGCCTGCCGCGACAAGAGCCTGATGCGCACCGCACTCGACCGGGCGGCAGTGCCCTCCGCCCGCTGGCACCGCGTCGCCCCCCACCACCAGGCCGCCGCCACAGCCGCGGCAGCGGCCGAGATCGGCTACCCGCTCGTCGTCAAGCCCGTCTCCGGCGCCGGAAGCCGCGGCGTGGTGAAAGTCGACCGGCCCCAGGACCTGCCCGCAGCCCTGGCATTCGCCGCCCAGGCATCCCTCGGCACCGGCCTGCTTCTCGAAGAGCACCTCGCCGGGCCCGAGGTGAGCATCGAAGCGATCTGCGACCACGGACTCATCCACATCGTCGCCGTCACCCGTAAGAGCCTCGGCCCGGAACCCTGGTTCGAGGAGACCGGCCACCTCATCACCCCGGCGGCCACCAGCGCCGAACAAGCCGCCGCACGTGTCGCCGAGGACGCCCTGCGAGCCGTCGGACTCATCCACGGTGCCGCCCACATCGAAGTCCGCCTCACCGCGCACGGCCCGCGCATCATCGAGATCAACCCCCGACTCGGCGGCGACCTGATCCCCCACCTGGTCCACCTCGCGACCGGCATCGACATGGCCGCCGCCGCAGTCGATCTCGCGCTCGGCACGCCTCCCGTCCTCGAGCCCACCCGCCGCAAGTGCGCCGGCGTCGCCTTCCACTACCCCGCCACCGCAGGGACCCTCACCGAGGCCGGCTTCCTCTTCACCCCCACCGACATCGACGGAATCGAACGCGCCGTCCTCGAGCAGCGCCCGGGAAACCACGTCGCACCGCCCCCCGACGGCGGCATCGACGACCGGATCGCCCACTTCGTCGCCGCCGGGTCGAACCCCGCCCAGGTCCGCGAACGACTCGCGACCGCCGCCACCGCCCTCAACTACCGCGTCACCCCCGGAGTCCGCACCCGATGACCAGCCCCCTCACGGCCGACATCCACTGGCACACCCGCCTGCAGGACGCCCCCGCCGACTCGCGCACCCCCGGCCACCCCTCGCGCACCCGCCAGTGGGCGACGGCATGGCAGGCCGTCACCACCGAGAAGGTCCTCCACCACCGGCACGCCACGATCACCGCGGACGTCCACACCGAGACCGTCTCCTTCTACCTGGTGCCCCCGAACGGCAGCCCCTACTGGGCCAGCCAGGAAGCGGACGCCGGGATGGAGCCCATCTGGCCCGGACCCGTCCTCTACGCGGGCTCCCCGCACGCCCAGTACAACGGCGCGGGCACCACAGGGGCCGCCATGGCCGCCGCCACCGTCCATGCCGGCACCGCGCTGGCCAAGGAACTCGACGCGTGCGCGGTCGTCCATCCCGGCCTCAGGCCCCACCAGGCCACCGCGCTCACCAGAGCCGCGAACGGGCAACTGGTCCACACCCTCGACCTCGCCACCGACGTCGCCCACACCAGGCACCTCGGGCGCACCTTCGACGACTGGTGGGCCGGCATGCCCAACTCCACCCGGCGCGAGGCCCGCAGGATCTGGCGCCGGGGCACCGAGGAGGGCCTGATCCTCGAGGCCGCGACGGGACAGGCCATACACCCCCTCGCGACACAGTTCGCGGCCCTCGCCAACACCACCGCCGACCGCCACGGAACCCGCCTGTACGGCGCGGACCACTTCCACGTCCTCGCCGACGTTCCCGGAGCCGTCCTCCTCCAGGCCCGCCAGAACGACGAGCTCGTCGGTGGCCTCTACGGCTGGCTCTACCGGGGCACACTGTCCCTCTGGGCATCGGGAATCGATTACCGCCACCCCTGCGCCCGCAGGACCTACACCTGGCTTCTCAGCGAAGCCGCCCGATGGGCCATCACCAGCGGAGCCGACCGCATCGACGCCGGCCGAGCCAACTACCGTGCGAAGGCCGGCTTCGGATTCCACCCCGACGTACTGCGAACGGTCGCCCACCTGGCCGACGACATGCCTCAACTGCAAGCCCAACTGGTCGAACTCTCACATCGACTCGGTGAGCAGGCGAAGCCCTACCTCGGCACGCAGCGGTGGTGACGGTGACACGCCGCCTGAGCCAAGGGCGGAGCACGCGTTGAGCGACTGCCGGCGGGGACAGGGGTGAACCCGGCTCTCCACCGCTGACAACCGGACGGTTGCACGAACCGGAGACAGGTTCACAACACCCGCGTTCAGCAAGTACAACGGGGGCGCCCCCCCCCCACAGGGGGGGGGGGCCCCCCGGGGACACCCCCCCCCCGGTGCGGCACACGCCGCGCCCCCCGCGGCGGCGCGCGGGTCGGGGCGCGGGGTGCCCCGCCCGGGGGAGACCGC
>NZ_JBIVKJ010000009.1:0-13561 GCF_044750705.1 Kitasatospora sp. NPDC088783 | reverse complement strand
GGGGGGGGGTCCGGGGGTCCCCCGGGGGCCCCCCGGGTCAAACCGGGCGGTTGCCACTCCGGGCAGCGTTTACAAAAACCCCGGGTTACACATTTAACCCGGGGGGCCCCCCCCCCCACGGGGGGGGGGGCGCCCCCGTTGTACACACCCGCCCGGGTCAGTCACACTCCTCGCCCTCGTCTTCGTCGCGCGGTTCGGGCAGCGGGATGCCGAGCCGGAGGAAGAACGCCTCGACGATCTCGACCAGGTCCCCGCCGTTGAGCCCGTCGCCGTCGCAGGCCTCCGCCACCTGCGCGTGCAGGTCGTTCACCTCGCGCACCACCTGCCAGGGGCTCTGGACCGGCTTGCTCGACGGGTCCGCGTACGACGCCGCCCATTGCGGAGCCCGGGAGGGCAGGGCCCCTTCGGAGGCGTTCATGAACCGCGTGACGGGCGTCGGGAACTCCGGGTCCGACGTCACATCGAACACCGACCCGGTGAACTCGACGCGCTGCAGAACCCAGGGATCGCTCGCATCGAGGCGCCGGTCGATGGCCGTCACCGTGCGCACGGACAGGACGGCCGAGCCGGTCAGCGGGAGTTGGTGGTGCTCAGGGTCCACGGTGTACGTACGCCTACGCTGCTCATGCACGTCGTTTCGGTGCACGGTCTCGTGGGAGGGGATGACGAGCATGGGTCTCCAAGGGAAGTCGTGGAAGGGATCGCGGGGCCGGGCCCGGCGGAAGCAGCCAGCAGGAGGCCGCATGCCGAACCCTTTGGAGGAAAGCGGAGCCAAACGGCCGGGTACGCGGGTCTACGGCAGCGGGCAGCGGCAGTTCAGAGGCGATCGCGATGCGAGGCCGGGAGCCGAGGGCGCCGTGGCTGCCGTTCGCAAGGGCCGGGTGGAGCTGGCGACTGCGTGGCGGCGAGGGCGACGGGAGGTCTATCTCGGCGGGGCGGGTTTTCGCGGGATGCTCGATGAGGGGCGCCAGGACCCGGTACCCGTCTTGCGGGCGGGGCTCTTGTCCGCGGCATCCGAGCAGAGGAGCGAAACCCTGTGCACTGGATCGCGCCAGGGTGCAGGGTCCCGAAAACCTCACGAAAGTGTATCAGTCCAGAGCTCGAAAATACACTTAAATAAACCTTCGCTGTCGTTGGCGGAGGCCGGATGTTCCGGCCGCCGGGAGTTGCGGCCGGGGCGTCCCGCGCTTCGCGGTTGAGGCGATGGAATGGCCGACTTTCCTGCGCTGCAAGGGAAAACGGCAGGCGGGAGACTCGCCACGTGGTACACTTATAAGAGAAAAGGCGGTCGAGGTTCACCTCCCGCCCCATCTCATCAGGCCCGCCAACTCCCCGAGGAGATCAGTGACGGCTCATCACGCCCCCCTGCTCGCACAGGCACGCGGCACGATGCCGGTAGGCAGCAGCCAGAGCGCCTGTATCGCGTTCAACCGGAACCGGAAGGCGTACGCCACGGCCCAGGAGCTGTACGCCGCGCGCCGCGGCGACCTTCCCGACGACCTCAACACCATCACGGACGCGGAGATGGACGCCGCGGCGTACGCCGCCGGGGTGAACCCGCCGCAGAGTGCGACCACCCGGGATCAGGTCCGGGGGCAGCTGGCCATCCTCGCCGGAGTCGCCAATGACCAGGCCCGCCCCCATCCGAAGTCGGACCCGTCGGCGCTCGCCGCCCAGCTCGCGGCCATCGCTCGCAGTACCGGCACGACGCTCCTCGTCTTCTCCGGCTGATCATCGCGGCGGCCGGGTGCGAAATGGCGCCCGCACCCGGCCGCCCCGATGCGCGACCGCAAGATCCGGCGAATTACCCCGCTCTCCTAGGCAGTTCGGCCGACCAGTTGCTCACGCTCGAGGCGATCTGAGTCGCGGCCTCCCCAACGCTCGACGTCCTGCAGGCCCGTGTCGGCTCTGTCGAAACCGTAGAGACCATCCGTAGGAGCCACTCCATGGCCAGCGCCCCTGCAATCCTTGGAACCACGTCCCCGCTGGCGACCGACCTCCACTTCCGCCCCGCGCAGAGGCTCGCCCGTCCTGCCCGAGTGCTGATCGAGGGAGCACCCGGTTCAGGCCGCACGCCGGCCGCGCTCGCGCTGTCCGCCGCTCTGGGCACACGGCGTGCCGTAATCGACACCGACGGCTCCGCAAACCGCCGCGACAGCACCGGGTTCAACATCCTCGAACTGACCTCCTTCGCCCCTGACCAGCTTCTGTCGGCTCTCTACATCGCCGGAAGCCAGCGCTACGAGGTGGTCGCCATCGACTCGCTGTCCGCATGGTGGTCCGGTCGAGGGGGGCTTCTCGAACTGGTCGACCAGGCTGCCGCAGCCGCTGGCCCGAAAGCCGAGAAGAACATCGGCTGGATCGCCATGCGGCCCACGGAGCGCAGGATGACCGATGCACTGGCCGCGTTCCCCGGCCATGTCGTCGCCACCGCCCGCAGCACAACCGAGACCCTGCTCGAAGTCGTAGATGGGCAGACGATCCCGAGGCAGTACGCGCTCCGACCCGAACTCCGACCCGGAGCGGAGTCGGACTTCGACGTCGTACTCACCATGCTCCCCGGGCACTCCATCCTCGTGCGCAAATCGAGGGTGCCGAACCTCCCGGACGGCACCATCTACAGCGGCGAATCCGTTCTGAGCGGGGCGGCCTACACCGACATGGGCGCCGCGATCCTCGCCTGGACCAGGAACGGGATCAACCTCGCCCCCGAGGACTGGTACGCCGCCGCGCAAGAACCTCAGGCAACGGAGCGGCAGCTCATCGAACTCGAACTGCTGCTGGAACGTACCCGGATGGAGGGAATGGCGGCCAGAGAGCACGACGGCACTCTGTGCACCCTCGGAGACCTGGTGCGCAATCGAATCCGCATACAGCGTGAGGCCCGAGAACGAGCCGAGAAAGAAGAGGCGCAGGAGCGGCGCAGGCTGGAGCGTAGCCAGCAGCCCGCCGGGCGAACCCCGCCCCAGTACACCAACCCTGAGACCGACTGGGGCGCTCCGGCGGGCGCATGGCCCGCCCCCAACGCGGGCTGGGGCTCTCCGGCCGGAACCTGGCCCAACCCTGGTGCGGACTGGAACGCAGCGCACGGTGAGGACACCAGCGCTGCATTCGGCCCGGAAGCAGAGTCCCAAGGAACTGCTCCCGGCAGCGAGGCGGTGTCCAGGCCACAGGAGATTGATGCCGGTGACGGCGATGACGATGTGCAGGCCGTCGCTGGCATCGTGAACCGTCTCATGGAGAACGACGGGTGGAGCGACCTAACGCGGGTCCTCAGGGCAGCAGTCAGGGCAACCGAACTGGGAGTCAACGGAGTTCGGGTACCGTGCGCGGATGACCAGACCCGGCCGCTGGGCGAGGTACTCAAAGCACGAACCGCAGAGTTGAAGGTGCCCGGCAGCTGAGCTGGGGCAGCGTTGGGTCCGCTACTTGTGACCGGACGGCCCGGCATCCGTTCCGCCGGGCCGCGCCGCTGCGGGGCGGGCGGGGTCGGTTCGGGACCGATAGGTCAGACTGGGTTCATGAGTTCCGACCGTCGCCCGTTGGGGCTGGCCTTCTCCGAGTCTGCCATCGACCGGGCCCTCCCGTTGGCCGAGCGTCCTTGCCCGCCGCCGGCAGGGCATTCGCCGTTCCTGGAGCCGGCCACGGACGAGCCCGCCCCGTCGTCGGCACGTCGTACGCCCGCCCGGCCCGCTTGATCCCCCTCCCGTCCGCTCGCCGTGCCGCCCGTCCGGCTGCTCGCCCGGTCGCCGTTGCCGTCCGCCCAGTCCGGCCCGACTGGCCAGTGCGGTCCTGCCAGAGTGGAGTGGCGCCACATCACGACTTCGGAGTAGCACTGATGCAGAACGAGACGTACGTACATGACTTCCTCCTTGCCCGAGCCGCTGATACCGCGCACTCCTTCGAAGGCGCTGCCATAGTCGAGCTGATCGTCAACGAGTACTGCGACGCGATCAACAAGCGACGGTGGCCCGCGGCAACCGCACTCGGGGACCTGATGCTCAAGCTCGCTGAGCAGTGCAAGGACCATCCTGACTACCGCAGCGACTGGAAGCCGTAGACCTCTCGGCTTCACCGCCTGCCCGGTCGCTGTCCCGTCCTCCGCCCCGCCGTCCCGCTGTCCGGGTCCTATCCCCGGCCCGGGGCGCCGCTGCTCCGGGTACGCAGCGGCGCATGACCCGCGCTCCGTGCCCGTTGGCGTTCCTCCAGCCCGTCACCGCCCACCACTCCCAGGAGACACCAGTGGCCGACCAAACCCCGACCGAGCGGTTCGCGTCCGAGCCGGACAACGAACTGGCCTTGCACGGCATCGCAGTGCGTGAACGCCTCATCGGAGGCGTCCGCTACCGCGTGGCCCGCCTCACCCCGGGCGACGGCACGGTGCGCCTGCTCGCCCACCGCCAGGACCCCAGGACCCGGGCATACAAGCGGGTCCACGACCTCACCTCCGCGCTCTGACCCTCCGCCCGCCGCTGCGCAGCCGCGGACAGCCCCCGCCGAGGGCCCAACCCGCCGGGCGGGTGGGCGGCGTGAGCGCGCCCGGCGAGGTGACCGGCCGTCTCCAGCAGGCCCTGCGCGTGCCCGGCACGGCCGCGACCCTCTCGGATGTCGCGCCTGGCCGGTGACCGCCAGCTCTCGTCGTGCGTGCTGCCCTGCCCGCGCACGGCCCGGGCAAACTCGCCTCCGCTGCGGCCCGGGCACTGCAAGGCTCCCGGCCCAACAGCGTCCCGGTACGAGGAGCGGGCGCCCGCAGACTCTCACGACGCCTCTGCCCGAAATTCGGGCCCGCGCTGAACCTGGAGTCCATACCCCGTCCCCGGCGGTGGGTCGCTCTCCGGCGCGGAGCCGGCCGTATGCCCGCCGCGCCCGGGCCGAGGAACGGCAGCGTTCCGACCCGGCCGGACCCGGCCAGGGCCTGCCGCGCTGAGGAGGTGGTCAGGAGGCCGGCCACGCGTCCTCCTACCGGGGGATGCGACCCTGACTGCACCCGCCAAACACGACCCGCCCAGGAGAGCCACCGATGACCTCCACCGGCACCTGCCCCACCTGAGGACGCGAGGGCCTGCGCCTCACCAAGACCGGGGCCGTCTGGTCTCACCGCCACCCCACCAACCTCACCCTCAGCGGCATCTACCGCCTGCCCTGCGACGGCGGCAAGCCCACCACGACCACCCAGGACGCCCGATGAGCCAGCCCCGTGACCCTGACTGCCGCTGCCTCTGGTCGCCAGTACGAGGCCGTCTTGGTGCGGGCACTGCCTGACCGAAGGGCCGAAGCCCGGCACCCTCGCCGACCCCACCACGACCACCGAGGACACCCGATGACCGACACCCGGCCCACGGCCACCGAACTGGACGAGCGCGAACGCCGCCTCCGCGCCGACGCCCAAGACGCGCAAAAGGCCCTCAACAACGCCCGCCGCCGCTACGACGCCATCGGCGACGAGCTTCGCGAGATCCGGGGCCTGCGCGGCGAAACGGAGAGCAACCAGCCCCAGCGCCCCGACCTCGACGCCCTGCTCGCCGAGCTGAACGCGCCCGGCCCCTGGCACTTCGCCCGCGCCGACGTGGCCGCGCTGATCGCCTACGCCCAGCATCTGGAGACCCACGTCGCCGAGCTGGAGCAGCAACTCGGCGCAGAGCACCACGCCCATACCTCCACCATCACTGAACGCGACCGCGCCTTCGACTACGCCGACCGCCTCGCCGCCGCGATCGCCCCCGAAGAGGCCATCGGCGAGCACACCGGCATGAACAACCCGTAGCAGAACGCCCTCGACCTGGCCACCGAGCAAGGTTCACCGTCATCCTGCCCGCGCCCGACGTGGCCCGCGACGGCCGCTGACAGGTCGCCACATCCCGCACCGGCCGGCCCGCCGCTGTACGGCCCCGCGCTGCGCCCTGCCGCGGAGCAGGAACGGGCTTGCGGGCAGGGCGAGCAGGCAGAGTGATCCCCACGCTGCCCTGACCGGCTGCCCCGGCCGCGGTCCTTGCGGGTGTCGCGCCCGGCCGGTGACCGCCGGCCCTCATCGCGCGTGCCGCTGTGCCGGCAAACGCTCCGCCCCCGGTGGCACCGGCCGGCTTCACAGGGCCCCGGGCCTGGGGCGTTCGGGCGGGAAGAGATGGGCGCCCGGAGACTCTCAAGAGCCCTCGGCCGGGAAACCCGGGCACGCGGCCAGGCCCGCGCTTCGGCGCGTGCCCGGCAGCTTCGGAGTTCCGTGCGGGCCCGGGCACCGCAAGGGGCGTGCGGCGGCCAACTGCCCGCCACCCCGCCCCCGCCCCATCCGGGCCGAGGAACAGCAGCGCCCGGCACCGCCGGGACACAGCCGGACCGGCGGCCGCCTCGGTTAGGAGGTGGTCAGGAGGTTGCCCGCCCGGGCCCGGTCGCCGGGGAGCGGCGCAGGCCCGGCAACTGCGGGCCCGCCGCTCCGGCCGGTCCGGGGCGGTGGCCGCCCGCACCCCGTTCTGCCGCCGGGTGCGGCCGGTTCCCCAGGACCGGGCCCCTACCCCCCGCGGCCCGCCGGTGCCGACCGGTCGGTGTCGGCAGGCCGCGGTCCTTTGCTGCCGCCTCGGCCGGCCGGACGGCATGTCGTTCCGGCCAGCCGCCGGGCAGCGGGTACCGCGCTCTCACAGCACCCACCCCCACCCCGCCCGTTCCCCGACGTGGAGGACCCACCCGTGACCACCATCCCGTTTCCCGCCAAGCAACTGGACGAAGCCGACGATGACGAGGCCGCCATGGCCCGCCGGTTCGCCGCTGTCGTGGCCGGCCTGCTGCCCGACCACCGCGCGCAAGGCCCCGCCGCGGCCGCGCTGGTGGAAGTCCTGGAAGAACTGCACACTGCGCTGCTGGAGTTCGCCGACGCCCCCACCGAAACGGCCCAGCACATCCTGGTGGACATGCTGATCCGCCGCTTCCTCGACCTGCGCGGCACTCCCTCCGCGCCCTGACCTCGCCCGCGCCGTCGCGCTCTGCGGCCGCCGGTGCCGGGTGCGTGCCTCGTTCGGTGGCCGCTGATCCGGGCGCCGCGCCGCGTTGCGGCTGCTACATCCCACCGCTCACGGGCCCGGGTATTGCCCGCTCCTGTCCCACTTCAACTCGTTTTGGAAGGATCCACCTGTGACCACCGCTGCCGCCCTCACCGAGCAGCTGCGTACCGAGGCCGACAAGGCGCGCGACTTCGCCGCGTCCTTGATCCGTCCGATCGAGGCTTTCCGAACCCAGGTCCCTGACAGCAACGCGGCAGCGGAACTCCTCGCCTGCCAGGCCGCACAACTGCTGGAGGACCTGCACGCCGCCCTGCTGGCGTTCGCCGACACCCCAGCTGACCAGGCGCGACGCCTGCGAATGGAGATGCTGATCCGTCAGCTCTCCGCTCTGCACAGCTCCTCCGCCGCTTCCTCCATCTGCGCGGCATCCCCCGCGCCCTGACCTCGCCCGCGCCGTCGCCTTCTGCGGCCGCCGGCCCGGTCTCCATACCTCGTTGTTCGGCCGCCGGCCCGGTTCCCGCGCCGTGCTCTGCGGCGCCGGTGCACCGGCGCGGCCGTGGGACCGCCTGCCCCTGCTCGTCGCCCCTGTGTCTGGATGAATCCGCCTGCGACCGCCATCATGTTCTCCGCCGAGGAGTTGAACAACGAGGCCGCCCAGGCGCGGGCCTGCGCGGACGCCCTGCCTGGCTTGGTCGCCCGCTTCCACGCGATGGGCCCCACCGCCCGCGAGGCCGTGCGGCTCACCGAGGAGCTGCACACCGCGCTGCTGGAGTTCGCCGACATCCCGGCCGACCGGCCCCGGTGCGTGCGGGTGCGGGTTCTGAACTGTCTGTTCCTCGCCCTCGGCGGCGCCCGCCGCCCGCCGCCTCGCTCGGCTGCGCCGTCCACTGCTGTGCCCGACCCCTTGAGGAGTTCGTTGCTGCCCGATCCGACTGTCCACCCGCCCGTTTCCGCCCAGGCCGTCCGCTGGGACGACTACCCGATGCTCTGCTCCGACGACACCGTGAAGAGCGACCTGGAGCTGGTGCACACCCGTTGCGGCACCCGCCTGTGCGACGTCGAGCACGGCGACAGCCTGTCCGTGCTCGCCGGCATGGTCACCGACCACGACGCCTGCTGCTCCCGAGCGGCCCGGCCGGACCCCACCGCCGCCCGGCGCGATGACACGAGCACCGGGAGCGGGCGGTGACTGACCGCCCCACCCGCTCCAAGGCGCCCCGGTTCCCGCAGTCCCGCCCCGGCACCGGCCCTGCCGCGCCCCGCCGCGCGGGTGCGGCCGGGCCAGTGCCGTCCCTGCTCCAGCGTTCCTGCACGCACCGCATCCTGCTAGCCCTGACGGCACCTCACGCCCGGCCCGGCCACCGCCGCGGGACCCGGGCACGCGGCGCCGCAGACGCACGCAACGGCCCGGCCCCTCGCACCGCGCGCCCGCCGGGCTGCGGGCAGGCCCGTGCCGCGCGGCCCGCCGCCGGCTCCCGGACCGACACTGCACGCGCCACCACCCCGAGCCACGCACCACCCGGAGCACCCCGCCGGACCCCGCCGCACCCGGGCCGGATCCCCCCAGGCCGTCCACGCCCACCACCGGCGCCACGAGGCGGACACCACGGGCCCGCCCCGAACCGGGCGGCGCGGTCCACCCCGCTGCGCCCGGCCCGCGCCGCGCCCTGCCTGGGTGCCGCCCTGCCGGCCCTGGGCCGCCCCGGCCTCGAACCCCCCATCCCGCCACTTCACCGGAGACCGTCATCAGCGAGACCTTGAACCCCCTGAACCTGCTGAAGCCCCGCGCCGGCGGCTCCCTGCGCATCGGCCCGGAAGGCACCACCCGCCACGAACTCCCCGACCCCCTCGAAGGCGCCAGCGAGGAGGAGCGCACGTTCTTCCTCACCCACTTCCACGGCCAGCCGCTCTTGGAAGTGCTGCGTCGGCTGCGCACCGCGCAGTGGAACGCCGACATGTGGAAGAAGACCGCCGAGAGCGCCCAGAAACAGCTGCGCGAGAGCGAAGCGGAACTGCGCGAAGCCCTGGCCCCGCCGGACCGGTCCGTCCCGCCGGACGGCTGGAAACTGCCCGAAGCCGCGGCCGCCCTCCTGGAGTGCGCGCAGGACCACGGCTGGACCACGTCCACGGCATGGGGACGGCGCTCGGACGGCGACCCGACGCTCACCGTCCAACTGCTGTACCGCCGAACGCCGAAGGAGGTCTGGAAGTTTGACCACCTGACGTGGACGGCCTTCGGCACCGGAACTTCCATGCGCCGCCTCGGCTCCGGTCTTGCCTCCACCCCGCGCCACCCGCGCTGGCACGACGCGCCGTCGCTGAAGCGGATCCGGGAGATCATCGAGACCAACACCGCCCAGCCTTCGGAGTCCGTCGGGGACGACCGGCGTCACCGCCCGCTCACCGCATCCCGGGCCACCGCCGTGACCGAGCTGATCGGCGACATCGCCCCCGCGACCGACAGCCTCCTCCAGCAGCTCGCCGAGTCGGTGCGCGGCCGCCGGGAGCACCAGCACCCCGTCCATGAGGACTGGTACTGCTTCAACCAGGCGTCCTGGGCCGGTGAGCGGATCGGGTTCGTGATCCGCCGCCTCCTCGACGCGGAGTCCGAGGCGGGCCGGCTGCACCGGTGCTTGGCGGACCTCCGCGGCTCCAAAACCTCCCGGACGTGAACGCGGGCAGAGGACCGCGGTCACCGCCGGCCGGCTTCACGGTCCCGCCGACGGCCGCACCCCGTCCCGCGCCACCCGACGCCTGCCGGTCGTCCCGCACCGGCCGCCGTCGACGACTCCCCGTCCGCCGCCCGTCCGCGCCGCACCCGTCTTTCGCCGGACGAGCTGCGCCACGCGCACCGGCCGGCGGGGGCGGTGCGGGCGTGTCGGCCCGCACCGCCCCCGCCGGCCATCGGCCCGCCCCGGTCTGCTGGCCGCATCGCGCCCACAGCCCCTGCAGTCGTGCCGCCCGGTCTTCTCATACCGGCTGCCGCCGCCGAGGCCGCCGCCCCCGTCTGTGCCTTCCGTGCCGCCGGCCGTCCGGCACCCGCTGCGCCGTACCGGACCAGCCGCCGCCTTCGACCCCGCCGCAGGCTGCCGCCCCACGACGCAGACCGTCCGCAGCCGCGCAGGCCGCTGCCGCTGGCTGCCCTGCACGACCGCAGCGTCCGGCTGACGGCCGGATCCTGTGTTCAATCCGAGGCATCGCACGCCGTCCCACCAGGCCGGCTCCGCGCCGTCCTGCCGGCCGGGCTTTACTCGCGGTGTCCTGCAGTCGCGCCTCGTCCGGGCCCGGCGGGGCGGGCCTGCCGGAGGGAGGGCAGGGTGAGGTAGTGCCCCCAGCCGGGGGCGTCCTCGGGGTAGTACTGGCCGGGCGGGCCCTGGGCCGGCCGGACGCCGACCAGGGGAGTGGGCGCGTCGCGGAGCTGGGCGTCCTCCACCGGATGGGTCGGGCGCAGGACGCGCACGGTGTGCATCCACTTGTCGCCGGGGTCGTACTGGTAGCCCAGCTGGTAGCCGGGGGCCAACAGCGCGGACAGTGGGGTGTCGCAGTCGGGGACGTCGCCCGGCCGGAAGGCGACGGCCGGCTCGACGGCCTCGCGCGGGTGGCCGATCACGATGCGCTCGAAGCGGTCGGTGGGCCAGTCGTCGGGCCGGACCTTCCACGTCGTGGAGTGGTAGAAGAAGAACGCCGAGTGGACGAGGTCGCGTGCGTAGAGCCCGTCGATCGCGTCGGCGAGGTGGGCGAAGGTGTGCCCGCCGTGCACCGCGAAGGTCGCGGCGTGATCCGGTGACTGGTAGCCGAGCGTGACCTGGACGACCAGACCCGACCGCGGGTCCGGCCCGCCGGCCCGCCGCACCACGGGCGCCCGCTCGGAGCGGCACCGGCGTTCGTCCTCCTCCAGCAGCTCCTCCAGACCGGCCCGCACACCGCGCCCCGGCGTCGGGGCCTGCGGGCGGCACGGCATCGCGGTGTACAGCTTGCCGACCAGCTCGGCCAAGGCCCTGCTCCTCAGCTCGCTGCCCATCACCTGCCGCGGGTGCAGCTGCTTCCACACCCACTCGCCCAGGGCGTGCCCGTCGACTTCCAGGCCGCGGTGCAGGCCCCGTGGATGGTCGGGCAACCATGCGCGCAGCAGGTCGTACTTCTCCCACCACTCGCCGGTGGTGTCACCGGCGCCCCGCACCGGCACGGCCCGGCGGCCCAGACGTTCACGCTGGTCGTCGCCGAGCCGGTGCTCCAGCAGCGCGGCCGCCCGCAGCGCCTGCCCCCACGTCACCCCGGGCGCCGGCACGCTCTGGGTCCACGCGCGCCCGCTTGCGCCGGCCAGCCGCTCGATCACCCGCCAGTGTTCCTCCTGGCCGAGATCGCGCAGTTCCGCGCCCGGCCGCACCTCGTAGGGGGCCCGGTCCAGCAGCATCTCCAGCGCCGGTTCGCAGGAGACCAGGTCCATCAGCCGCGGCCCGGCGATGCCACCGTCGGGGGCGACTCCCACGTGCACATCGGGCACGGGACCGCCGCGCCGGGTCAGACCGATCCGGCGCAGGTAGGCGCTGGCCTCGTACGCGTGCTCCTCTGTGCGGAAGGCCGGCTCTCCCTTTCCGGCGTTCCTCGCAGGGGAGAGGCGCGCCGCGGCGGCCGCCCACGGGCGGGCGAAGACCCGGCGCAGCACGATCCGGGCACCGGTGACGGCGTCGTACAGGCACACGTCCCTGCCCTGCCCGCGCCAGCGCAAGCCCGGCAGCGCCCCCGTCAGCAACGCCTTCGCCCACAGCGCGGCGGCGCCGCGCTCGATGCGCACCAGCAGCCCGTCGGAGACGGGTGTGACACTGCGGATCCCGAACGCCAGCACACCCGGCGGCGGTTCATGGGCCCCGTACGCGGCGGCCAGCGCGGCGACGGCCTCGGCCTCCAGAGCCTGCTGCGCCGCGGTCGGCTCGGGGACCAAGTGGCGGGCAGGGCCTGTGGTCAGCGCCGATTTGGCCTGGCTCCAGGTTTCGCCGGTGGCCTGCATCCGCAGACGCACGCGGTGGCCGAGGAGCGCGGGCAGCGGGATGTGCGTGGACATGCTCTCTCCCTGTGGCACTGCCCGGTCAGTGCTCCGAGAGATCAGGTGAACGGAGCCCAGCTGCAACACGGTTCGGTCCTGCACCCACGGCGCTTTTGCCTTCCTGGCGCCGTTCCTCCGGGCGGCGGCGCCCCAGCAGGGCCGCGTGGACAGCCCCGACGATCGTAGCGGCCGTCACGGGCCCGCGGCCGCCGATCGACGCAACCCGCCCGGGCGCCACCGGGCCCGTGCTGTGGGCAGCGCGCGACATACTCCTTGCTGCGCCCCGCTGTTGCCCGCGCGGGGACGACCCTGCCCCACACTCCAGGAGGTCCTGGCGATGCCCGAAAGCTCCCCTGCCGCGTTCGCGTGGTGCTTCGACCATGGCTGGCTCCACCCTCTGCCCACCTTGTGCACCGCCGTTGCTGGCACCAACGCCGAGGAGGCCCTGGCCGCGAAGCGCGAGCGCTTCGGCGAGGCTGCGTTCCTCTACCAACTCCCCTCGGAGCAGCAACTCGAGGTGATCGACCGACAGGCCGAGACGCACAAACGGTGACAGCGGCCCGGCCGCTTCGCCCGCCGCCCGTCCGCAGTTGTCCGCCGCCGTCCGGTGTCGCTCGGCCGCTGGCCCGGGCCGACATCTCGGCACGCCGCCCGTAGCTGTCCGCCGTCGTCCGGCCGCTCCGCTCGCCGCCGTCCGCAGTTGTCCGCAGTTGTCCGGCGGTCGGCTGCGCCGCGCTCGGTCGTAGACGCCTCGTCGTCCGCGGGTCCGGGCGCGCCGGTTCCTCGAGGGCGGCCGTGCCGCCCGCCGCGCGGGTGCGTACGGGCGGTATCGGCAGGTCTGCCCACACTCGGCCGCCGCCTCTGAAGCCCAGCCGTCCAGTCCGCCCGCGGCGGCTGCCCGGGGTTGTCCGCGTCCGGCCGGTCTGCCGTCCGTCCCGCCCGGCGGCCGTCCGTGCGCCGCGGCCGGCTTCGGCGCCCTCGCGGAAAGGGGCCGCACAGCCGCCTCTGGTCGGCCAGGAGCCCAGGACCGACCGCCGGTTGCCGCGGCATGCCGTGCAGGACCCGGTCAGGGAAACGGGCAGCCGGCCCCGACCGGCGCCGCGCAGATGCCGCACCGCGGCGGACTGCCGCCGTTTGGGGCCGTCCTGCACTGCGAGACCTCCCCCAAAGGGGCACTCAAAGGCCGTCCCCCCGGCACGCGGCGGCGGACGGCGAGCCCGGTGGATGTCCCCGGCCCTCCAGCGGGGCGGACCCCGTACGGTGACGGGGCAGTTCCACGACGGGGGTAGGGCATGGAGCCGGTCGACGAGGTCGCCGTGGCGAAGGCGGCCGCGGTGCTGGGCCAGCGCCACCGGGCGGCGGTGCTCGACGAGTACGGGAAGGTCGTGAAGCCGGGCTTCCTGGTGAGGCCCGGGGCGCCGGGGCGCCGGGGCCGGGTCCGGGTCGGGTCAGGGTAGGAGGCCGGTCTCGTGGGCCGAGGTCAGGTAGGTGGCGAACAGGGTGCTGATGCGGGTGTAGAGGGCCTGGT
>NZ_JBIVKJ010000008.1:379433-407871 GCF_044750705.1 Kitasatospora sp. NPDC088783 | reverse complement strand
GTGTTCCGGCGCGACGGCATGTGGCTGACCGCCGGCCAGTGGGGCGGCCCCAAGGACAACGAGCCGGTCGAGACCCGCCTGGTGCGCTACCGCACGGTCGGCGACATGTCCTGCACCGGCGCGGTCGACTCCGACGCCGACACCATCGAGGCCGTCATCACCGAGATCGCCGCCTCCCGCCTCACCGAACGAGGGGCCACCCGCGCCGACGACAAGATGTCCGAAGCCGCCATGGAGGACCGCAAGCGCGAGGGGTACTTCTAACCATGACGACACAGACCGCCGCCTCGCTGCTGCGCTTCGCCACCGCCGGGAGCGTGGACGACGGCAAGTCCACGCTGGTGGGCCGCCTCCTGCACGATTCCAAGTCCGTCCTCGCCGACCAGCTGGAGGCCGTCGAGCACGCCTCCCGCCGCCGCGGCCAGGAGGCCCCCGACCTCGCCCTGCTCACCGACGGCCTGCGCGCCGAACGCGAACAGGGCATCACCATCGACGTCGCCTACCGCTACTTCGCCACCGCCCGCCGCCGGTTCATCCTCGCCGACACCCCCGGCCACGTGCAGTACACCCGCAACATGGTCACCGGCGCCTCCACCGCCGAACTCGCCGTCGTCCTCGTCGACGCCCGCAACGGCGTGGTCGAGCAGACCCGCCGCCACGCCGCCGTCGCCGCCCTGCTGCGCGTCCCCCACCTCGTCCTGGCCGTCAACAAGATGGACCTGGTCGACTACGCCGAGCCGGTGTTCGCCGCCATCGCCGAGGAGTTCACCGCGTACGCGGCCTCGCTCGGGGTCAAGGACGTCGTGGCGGTGCCGATCTCGGCGCTGGCCGGGGACAACGTGGTCGAGCCCTCCGCCCACATGGACTGGTACGCCGGCCCCACCCTGCTGGAGCACCTGGAGACCGTCCCGGTCGGCACCGACCCGGGCGCCGAACCCGCCCGCTTCCCCGTCCAGTACGTCATCCGCCCCCAGAGCGAGGAGTTCCACGACTACCGCGGCTACGCGGGCCAACTCGCCTCCGGCGTCCTACGCGTCGGCGACCCGGTGACGGTCCAGCCCTCCGGCCACACCACCACCATCACCGCCATCGACGCGCTCGGCACGTCCACCGAGACCGCCTGGGCCCCCCAGTCCGTGACCGTCCGCCTCGCCGACGACCTCGACATCTCCCGCGGCGACCTGATCGCGGCCGGACCGCTGCCCGTCCCCACCAAGGACGTCGAGGCCACCGTCTGCCACCTGAACGAGCGTCCGCTGCACGTCGGCGCGAAGGTGCTGCTCAAGCACACCACCCGCACCGTCCGCGCCCTCGTCAAGGACATCGGCTACCGCATCGACATCGACACCCTCCACCAGCGCCCCGCCACCGACGGACTGCACGTCAACGACATCGGCCACGTGGTGCTGCGCACCGCCGAACCCCTGGCCCTCGACGACTACACCACCAACCGCCGCACCGGCTCGTTCATCCTGATCGACCCGGCCGACGGCACCACCCTCACCGCCGGCATGGCCGGTTCGACCGCGGAGGAATGGACCCGCCATGCCTGACGTCGATCTGTTCCGGCTGCTGGCCGGACTGGTGCTGCTGCTGATGTCGGCGCACCTGCTGGGCAGGGTGTTCGCCCGCTTCCGCCAACCCCCGGTGATCGGTGAGATCGTCGGGGGTCTGTTGTTCGGGCCCTCGCTGTTCGGCCTGCTGGCCCCGCACGCCCAGGGCTGGCTGTTCCCGCGGACCGGTCCGGCGGCGTCCGGGCTGGCGCTGGTCTACCAACTCGGCACGCTGCTGCTGATGTTCCTGGCCGGGGCGCAGATGCGGGCGGTGTTCTCCCGGCGCGACGGCCGGACGGTGGGCCTGGTGGCCGTGGTCGGGATGGTGGTGCCGTTCGCCTTCGGGCTGGGGCTCGCGCCGTTCCTCGACCTGCGACGGGTGGTCGGCCCGGCGGGGGACCGGGCGGCGCTGACCCTGGTGCTGGCCTGCGCGGTGGCGATCACCAGCATCCCGGTGATCTCCCGGATCATGCTCGACCTGGGCATCCTCGGCACCGACTTCGCCCGGGTGGTGCTCTCGGTGGCGGTCCTGGAGGACATCGCGCTCAACGTGGTGATCTCGGTGGCGCTCGGCATGGTGAACGACGGGCGGCACGACAGCTTCGGGGCGGCGGTGCTGCTCGGGGTCGGCGACGGCCCGGCCGCGCTGGCCTACCACGCGCTGGCGCCGCTGGTGCTGTTCGCGCTGATGGCGGCGGTCGGGGTGGCGGTGCGCCGCCGGACGGCCGCCGCGGGCCGCCGGGCGGGCGGGGTGGCCGTCCAGCTGTCGGCGGTGCTGGCGGCGTCCGCGGGCTGCCTGTTCGCCGGGATCACCCCGATGTACGGCGCCTTCCTGGTCGGCCTGGTGGCCGGCTGGGGCGGGGCGGTGCGGGGCGCGGGGGACGCGGGGGAGGAACCCGCGCGGGCGGTGCACACCTTCGCCGCGAACTTCTTCATCCCGGTGTACTTCGCCGTGGTGGGCTTGAAGCTCGACCTGGTGCACTCCTTCGACCCGCTGCTCACCGTGCTGTTCATCGCCTTCGCCTGCGTGGTGAAGGCGGGCAGCGTGTACGCGGGGGCCCGCTGGTCGGGCTGTCCGCCGGTGCGCTCGGCCAACCTGGCAGTGGCGATGAACGCCCGGGGCGGCCCGGGCATCGTCCTGGCCACGCTGGCGTACGACGCGGACATCATCAATGCGACGCTGTTCACCACCCTGGTGCTGACCGCGGTCGTCACCTCGCTGATGGCCGGCGGCTGGCTCGAACGGGCGGTCTCCCGGGGGCAGTTGGCGACGGACCGGCCGGTGGCCGGGGAGCCGGTCGCGGTCCGGGCGGGTGCGGCATGAGGCCGGCCCCCGTCTGCACCTGCCTGCCGGGCGCGACCCTCTGGCTGGCGGACGCCCGGGAGCACGGCGCCGGGGCGGAGCTCGCCGAGCTGCTGCGCACCGAGCACCACCGCCGGGCCGAGTTCCTCCCGGCGTTCCCGCCGCTGCCGGGGGAGGACCCGGCCGGGGCCGTCCGGCGCACCGGGATGGTGGCCGAGATCCTCGCCCGCAACGGGGTCCTGGCGGTGGTGGCCGGCGCCGGCCCCGAGCCGTCCGGGCTGGCCGAGGTGCGCGAGCGCCACCGGCTGTCCGGCACCGCCTTCCTCGCCCCGGCCCCCGGGCCCGGCCCCGCGCCGACGGCCGACGCCCTGCTCGCCCTGCTCGGCGCGCACCACCTGGTCCGCCGCACCTGACCCCCCGTCCCAGGAGCCAGCACCCGTGTTCGAAGAATTCGCCATCGACTGTTCCAGCCGCTCCGCCGAGGAGATCGAGGCCGCCACCCTCGCCTCGGTCGCCGCGCACCGGCTCGCCTACCTCCGCAACTTCCCGATCGAGGTGGACCGCTACACCGCCCTGCTGTCCCGGCTCGGCGAGCTGTGCCCCAACTACGCGGCCGGCTCGACCAAGGCCGCGTACGCGCTGCACGAGGCGATCAACGTGGTCCGCTGCCGGGCGCCGCAGGCCGAGGGGGTCGAGCGGGTCCAGGAGAAGGCCGGCTCGCTGCCCATGCACTCGGGCCGCTCCTTCGCCCGGCGCCGCCCGCTGTACCTGGCCATGCTGATGGCCGACCCGGGCTGGCAGGGCTTCGAGCCCGGCCGCAACGGGGAGTCCCTGCTGGTGCGCTGGGGCGACGTGCTGGCCGCGCTGCGCGAGCGCCACCCCGAGCACTGGGCCGAGGACCTGCGGCAGCTCACCGGCCTCGCGATGAGCTTCCCCGCCTCGCACCTCGACGAGGCACCCTCCGAGCTGCCCTTCCTCTACCTGCCCGGCACCCCCCGCTACACCCCGGTGGCGGACGACTGCGCGGCCCGGCTGCCGCAGGACCTCGGCCGGCTGCGCAAGGCCGCCGGGGAGATCGAGGGCGGCGAGCGCTGGTTCGAGGCGGTCGAGCGCTTCCACGCCGCCGCCAACGACCCGGTCCTCCAGCAGGTCTACCTGATGCGCGCGGGCGACGTCGTGATCATCGACAACGACCGCCACGGGCACGGCCGGCAGCACGTGGTGGCGGCGCGGACCGCCGCCGACGGCCGGACCGAGGTCAATCCGCGCACCATCTGGAGCGTCAACATCCAGTGATCCGAACCAGGTTCGGTCCACTTCCCGCCAACTCACCATCCTGGAAAGAGACATGAGCACGGTAATCACGAGCTGCACCCGTGGTGCGCAGGAGCTGCCGGAGCGGCTGACGGCCGTCGAGGGCACCGGCCGCGCCGGGGACCTGGTGATCGCCCGGGTGGTCCGGGTCGGCGCCTACCCGCGGGTCGAGAACGTCCACGGCCGGGACGTCCGGATCCGGGTCGGCGACGAGGTCGTCGGCGTGCTGGGCGACCGCCACTCCACCACGTCGATCTACGGCGGCCTGCCCGAGGACGGCCTGGCCGTCAAGGCCGGCACCCCCGCCGACCTGCTGGCGGTGGGCGGGGTGGTCGGCATCGCGGCCTCCTCCCCGTCCTCGCTGGGCACGGCCACCGCGCTGGAGCTGACCGGCCTCGCCGCCGGCCCGGACGGGCGGGTGCTGAGCCTGCGCCGGCAGGCCGCGGCCGAGGCCCCGGCCACCCCGGTGGTGTTCGTCGGCGGCACCGCCGCCGAGGTCGGCAAGACCACCTTCGCCGCGGCGCTGGTGCACCACCTGGCCGCCCGGTACGGGGTGCGGGTGGGCGTCACCAAGCTGGCCGGCACCGGCCGGCTCCGCGACCTGCTGACCCTCGCCGACGCGGGCGCCCACTGCGCCGCCGACTTCGTGGACGCGGGCCTGGCCACCACCTACGGCCACACCGCGGACACCGTGGTCGGCGCGGCCCGGCACCTGGCGGCCCGGCTCACCGGGGAGGGCGCCGAGATCGTCGTCGCCGAACTCGGCGGCGACCTGTGGGGCGCCGGCATCCCGGACATCCTGCGCGACCCCGGCCTGGTCGCCGCGGCCCGGGCGCTGGTCCTGGTGCCCTCCGACACCATGGCCTCGCTCGGCGCGGACACCTGGCTGACCCGCAACGGCATCACCATCCCGCCGGTGCACGGCGTCCCGCACCGCAACGTGATGGCCGCCCGGGAACGGGTCGGCAAGGGCATGGGCGTCCAGCTGGTCGACCCGCACGACGAGGGGGACCTGGACCGCCTGGTCACCGGCCTGCTGCTGTCCGCGCTGCCCGCCCGCGCCGTCCCGGCCGGCACCCGGTGAACGCCCCCGACCCGCACCTGGTGCTGCTGCTGGGCGCCGGCGGCATCTCCCCGGACGCCGCGCTGGCCTCCGCCCGGCGGGTGACCTCCGAGATCAGCGTGGTCTGGTACCAGGGCGGCCCGTCCGCCGCCGCGGCGCAGGCGCTGCGCACGGCCTGGAGCGCCGGCTGCACCGGCGAGTGGCTGACCGTCGCCGACCACCTGGCCGTCCCCGACCTGCTGGCGGAGCTGCACGCCCGCCGCCCGGTGCACGGCGTCGCCACCTTCGGCGAGCCGCTGATCGTGGCCCAGGCCGAGGCCCAGCGGCGCCTGGGCCTGCCCGGCAACCCGCCGGAGGCGGTCCGCACCGCGCAGTCCAAGCTGGCGCAGCGCCGCCGGCTGCGGGAGGCCGGCGTCGAGAAGATCCGCTTCCGGGAGGTCACCGGCGAGGCCGACCTCGCGGAAGCCGCCGCCGAGGTGGGCTTCCCCGCGGTGCTCAAACCGGTGCACGGCGCGGCCAGCTTCCTGGTCGCCAAGGTCCACGACGAGGCCGAGCTGCGGGAGCGGCTGCGCGCCGCCCTGGACGCCTACCGCACCTCCCCGCTGTTCGACCCGGAGCCGCGGTTCGTCCTGGAGCAGCTGCTGGTCGGCGACGACTGGTACGGGCGGCCCGGGTTCGGCGACTACGTCAGCGTCGAGTCGCTGGTCGAGGACGGCCGGGTCCGGCACGTCGCGATCACCGACAAGCTCCCGCTCGACGCGTTCGTGGAGACCGGCCACCTGATGCCCACCTCGCTGCCCGAGGAGCGCCGCCGCCAGGTGCTGGAGCACGCCGGGCGGGTCATCGCGGCGATGGGCATCCGCTGGGGCGCCACCCACCTGGAGCTCAAGCTCACCCCGGACGGGCCCGCCTGCATCGAGCTGAACGCCCGGCTCGGCGGCCCGATCGGCCACCTGCTGCGGGCCTGCGCTGACACCGACATCGCGGCCGACGTCGTCCGGCTGGCGCTCGGCCGCCCGGCCGAGGGCGACTACCGGGCCGTCCGCCACGCGCTGTACCGCTCGGTGCCGCCGCCCGCCGAGGCGGTCACCCTGGTCCGGCAGACCCCGCGCGAGGAGCTGCTGGCGGCCTTCCCGGAGCTGGTGTTCTGCAAGACCCGCTTCGCCCCCGGCGCCGAACTGCACCCGGACCGCCCGTACGGCGTCCTGACGTTCCTGCTGGCCGGCGAGGACCCGGCGCACTGCGCCGAGCTCGCCGAACGGGTGCTGGCCGCCCACCGGACCGAGTACGCCCCGCTCGGCTGAGCCGGGCCGCCCCCACCCCCGAACCGACCGACGGAAGGTCAACATGCACACGTCCAGCGTGGGCGGCACCACCGCCCGCGACCTGCTGCACAGCCTGGTCGACCACGGCTACACCCTGGCCACCGGCGTCCCCTGCAGCCTGCTGAACGGCGCGTTCCGGCTGCTGGAGGAGCCCGGCGACGACCCGCGGCTGGCCGCCCTGCGCTACCTGCCCGCCCCCCGCGAGGACAGCGCCGTCGGCGTCGCCTCGGGCGCGGTGGTCGCCGGCGAGCAGGCCGTGGTCCTGATGCAGAACTCCGGGCTCGGCTACTGCCTGAACGTGCTCACCTCGTTCAACCTGATCTACGACGTGCCGGTGCTGCTGGTGGTCAGCTGGCGCGGCCACGACGGCAACGACGCGGTCGAGCACGACGTGATCGGCGCCGAACTCCTCGCGCTGCTCGACCTGTTCAAGCTCCCCCACACCCTCCTCGACCCGGCCGACCCGGCCGGGTCGGTGGCCCGGGTGATCGACCAGATGAAGCGGGAGCAGCGCTGCGGCGTGCTCGTCGTCCGGGAAGGGATCTGATGACCGACCACCTGCTCACCCCCGGGCCCGCGCTGAGCCTCACCGAGGTGATCGGCGAGCTGCTCGACCGCCACCCGGACGCCGTCGTGGTCTCCACCTGCGGGTTCACCAGCCGGGAGCTGTTCAACGCGGCCGACCGGCCGGAGAACTTCTACCTGGTCGGCTCGATGGGCATGGCCGCCCCGGTCGCCCTCGGCATCGCCCTGGCCCGCCCCGGCCGCACCGTCATCGCCCTGGACGGCGACGGCTCGCTGCTGATGAACCTCGGCGTGCTCCCGCTGGTCGCCGCGTCCGGCACCGAGCTGCTGCACGTGGTGGTCGACAACGGCATGCACGAGAGCACCGGCGGCCAACTGACCGTCCGGCGCACCGACTTCGGCGCGCTGGCGCTGGCGGCCGGCTACCGGGCCACCGTCCGGGTCGCCACCGCCGCCGAACTGCGCGCGGCCCGGCTCCCGGCCGGCCCGGTCCTGCTGCACGCCCTGACCGGCCCCCGCGCCGGCGGCCCCGGGCGCCGGGTGACGCACACCCCGCAGGAGATCGTCGCGCGGGTCCACCGCGCCCTCAACCGTCCGGACGCGCTGCAGCCCGCGTCCTGACCCCGCCCCACCGTTCCCCCACTTCGTCCCGCCCCCTGAAGGAGCCCCCCCATGTCCAAGAGCCGTACCCTGCGCGACGGCCTGAACGGTTCCGAGGTCATCCGCCTGGTGGGTGCGCACAGCGCACTGAGCGCCAAGCTCGGCCAGGACGCCGGATTCGAGGCGATCTGGGCCAGCGGCCTGGAGATCTCCGCCAGCCGCGCCCTGCCGGACGCCAACGTGCTGTCCATGTCCGAGTGCCTGGAGGCCGCCGCCCAGATCGCCGACGCGGTGGACGTCCCGGTGCTGGCCGACTGCGACTCCGGCTTCGGCGGCGTCGGCAACGTCGCCCACATGGTCCGCTCGTACCAGGCCCGCGGCCTGGCCGGCGTCTGCATCGAGGACAAGCAGTTCCCCAAGCTGAACAGCTTCGTCGAGGGCCACCAGGACCTCGCCCCGATCGGCGACTTCGCCGCGAAGATCACCGCCGCCAAGGAGGCCCGCACCGGCGAGGACTTCGTGGTGGTCGCCCGGATCGAGGCGTTCATCGCGGGCGCCGGCCTGGACGAGGCGCTGCGCCGCGCCACGGTGTACGAGGCGGCCGGCGCGGACGCGCTGCTGATCCACTCCAAGCTCTCCACCCCCGAGGAGGTCTTCGCCTTCCGCGCGGCCTACACCGGCGCGCTCCCGGTCATCGTCGTCCCGACCACCTACCCGCAGGTCACCGCGGCCGAGCTGACCGAGCGCCGGTTCGGCGGCGTGATCTACGCCAACCAGGGGCTGCGCGCGGCGATCAGCGCCATGCGCGACGTGCTCGGCCAGATCGGCGCGGCCGGCTCGACCCACGCCGTGGAGGGGTCCATCGCCACCCTCAAGGACGTCTTCGCCCTGCAGAACGTGGACGCGCTGCTCGCCCGCCAGGAGCGGCACGACGCGCTGACCGCCCAGTACGCCGCCCTCGGCTGACCGAGCCGCCCGCCCCGCCTCGCCCCGCCCACGAAGGGATCACGATGGAGCCCCGCCTGACCGCCGGCCCCCGCCTCGCCGAAGCCCGCAACCACGTCGCCGGCCGGTGGTGCGGCGCCGCCTCGGGCCGCAGCCGGGACAACCGCAACCCCGGCGACCTCGCCGAGACCGTCAGCCGCAGCGCCGACTCCGCCGCGGACGACGCGCTCGCGGCGGTCGCCGCCGCCCGGGCGGCGCTCGCGGCCTGGCGCTCGCTCGGACCGGTCCGGCGGGGCGAGGTGGTGCTGCGGGCGGCCCGGCTGGTGGCCGGACGGCGCGCCGAGTTCGCCGCGGCGATCACCCGCGAGCAAGGCAAGCTCCCGCACGAGGCGCTGGGCGAGGTGGACCGCACCGTCGCGCTGCTGGAGTTCACGGCCGGCGAGGGCCGCCGCCTGGGCGGCGCCACCCTGCCCGCGGACGACCCGCGGACCCTGGCGCTGACCAGGCGCGACCCGATCGGGGTGGTCGCCCTGATCACCCCGTGGAACTTCCCGCTGGCCATCCCGGCCTGGAAGGTCGCCCCCGCCCTGCTGTCCGGCTGCACCGCCGTCCTCAAGCCCTCCCCGCTGACGCCGCTCACCGCGACCCTGCTGGTGGACTGCTTCGTCGAGGCCGGGGCCGGGCACGGCGTGCTGAACCTCGTGCACGGCGGGCGCGAGGTCGGCGAGGCCCTGGTCGACCACCCCGACGTGGCCGGCGTCTCCTTCACCGGCTCGGTCGAGGTCGGCCGGGCCATCCACGTCGCGGGCGCACCGCGCTTCCTGCGCACCCAGCTGGAGATGGGCGGCAAGAACGCCGCCCTGGTGCTCGCCGACGCCGACCTCGACCGGGCCGCCGACGCGATCGTGGCCGGCGCCTTCGGCCAGGCCGGGCAGCGCTGCTCCGCGACCAGCCGGGTGGTCGTCGACCGCGGCGTCCACGACGAACTGGTCCGCCGCCTCGCCGCCCGCGCCGAGGCCCTGCGGGTGGGCCCCGGCACGGACCCCGACGCCCGGCTCGGGCCGGTGGTCAGCGCCGAACGCCTGCACGCCTGCCTGGAGGGCGTCCGGCGGGCCACCGCGGACGGCGCCACCGTGGTCACCGGCGGCGGCCGGCTCACCGAGGGACTGCCGGACGGCTACTTCATGGCCCCGACCGTGCTGGACCGGGTCCACCCGGACAGCCACGTCGCCCAGGAGGAGATCTTCGGCCCGGTCCTCTCGGTGATCGCCTGCGACGGCCCCGAGGACGGCCTGCGGATCGTCAACGCGGTCCGCTACGGCATGGCCGCCGCCGTCTTCACCCGCGACACCTCCCTGGCCCTCGACGCCCTCGACCGGATCGACGTCGGCATGCTGCACGTCAACCGCCCGGGCGTCGGCGCCTACCCGCACATGCCGCACATCGGCGCCAAGGAGTCCCAGTACGGCCCGGCCGAGTGCTCGCCGCAGGTCTGGGACTTCTACACCGAGCTGCGCAGCGCCTGCATCTCCTACTGAACCGGCCCGGCGGGCGCCGGGCGGCCCGGCTCCGGCCCGGCCCCCGCGCCCGGCCCCGCGCCCGGTCCCGCGTCCGACCCCGCGTCCGGTCCCGGGGCGGCCACCCGGTGGACGAACGTCGCGGTCAGGAACGCCACCACCGCCGCGACGATCAGCAACGGCATCGAGTCCGTCGCCTGGTCGCCCAGCAGGGCCGCCGCCAGCACCGTGCTGGTCACCGGCAGCCGGGTCACCGCCGAGCTGCCCGCCGCCAGCCCGGCCGCCAGCCCCGCCTCGACGCCCAGGCCCGGCAGGCCGCCCGCCGCCACCCCGAGCGCCGCGCCCAGCAGCACCGCCGGGAAGATCGGGCCGCCGCGCAGCGACCCCAGCGCCACCCCCCAGCCCAGCCCCTTGAACAGCACCAGCGCCAGCAGCGCCCCCACCGGCCAGCCGTGCGGGTCCGCGGCCAGCTGCCCCAGCGTCGCCTGCCCGGACAGCGCCGCCTCCTCCGGCGACCGCCCCGTCACCAGCGCGTACCCGGCGACGCACCCGCCCACCAGCACCGCGCACAGCACCGTGCGGACCGCCGTCCGGTGCGCCGTGAACGCGGCGGAGCGGTGCCCCAGGGTCTGCCCCGCGACCAGCACCACCGCGATCACCACCGCCAGCGGCACCCCCCACAGGAAGTCCCCCGCGTCCGGCAGCCCCGCCCTCGGCACCGACGGCAGGCTCAGCGCGCCGATCGACAGCCCCGTCCAGTGCCCGAACCCGGTGAACACCAGCGCCCCCACCCCCGAGGCCAGCAGGCACGGCAGCAGCAGCATCGTCAGCTGCGCCCCGCCCAGGCCCGCCGCCTCGATCATCATCACCGCCGCGACCAGCGGACTCCCGAAGATCGTCGCGATCGCCGCCGTCGACCCGGCCGCCCCCAGCATCGGCCCGAGCAGCGGACTGGCCGCCCGCTTCGCCGCGCTCACCGTCAGCAGCGCCAGCCCGCTGCCCAGCGCCATCAGCGGCGCCTCCGGGCCGAGCACCGCGCCCAGCGGCAGCGCCGCCAGCGCCGCCAGCACCACCGACGGCACCTCCACCGGCAGCGTCGGCGGTCCGCCCAGCCCCAGCACCGGCGTGTGCCCGCCGCGCCCCGGCATCCGGGTCACGATCGGCGCCAGCAGCAGACCGGCCAGCGCCAGCGCGGGCAGCGGCCACCACCAGGGCGCGCGCGCGTGGTCCAGCTTCCGCGGCAGCGACTCCCACACCCAGTGCTGCAACTCGTGCTCCAGGCCGACGAACCCGAACGCCGCCAGCGAGACCGGCACCCCGACCAGCGCCGACACCAGCAGCAGCCGCCCGTACCCGGGGCTGCGGAGCAGCTCGCGCAGGCCGGGCGGCGGGGCGGCGGGACCGGCGGCCTGTGCTGGCATCTGCACTCCCTGCTCTCGTCCGGCGGGCACGCGTCCTCTGACCGTCCGCCGTCGACCGGCCCCCCGGCCATCGGAGTGGCCCGAACGGGCGAGCACCGCCCCCGCGGCCGTACGGTGGACGGAAGGAACGACCGAGGAGGACGCGATGCCCGGCTCCATGACCATCGGCCACACCGACACCCTCGTGATGCTCGGCCACGACGACGCCGCACGGCTCTCGTCCCTGCTCGCCGGCCTCTCCGCGCTGGTCGCGAGCGGACACCTCTCCACCGAACAGCTCGCCGCCCTCGGCGGCGGCGAGGCCCCCGACCGCGCCGCCCTGGCCACCTGGTCCCGCACCCTCGCGGGCCACCTCCGCGACCACCTCTGAGCCCGGCCCGCCGGGCCCCGGCGCGCCCTACAGTGGCGGGATGGAACTCTCCTGGGTGACCGTCCCGACCCCGCTGCCGAGCGGGCCGATGCGGTTCGCGGTGACCGACCGGGGAGTGGCCGCCGCCAGCTACGTCTGCGACGGCCCGGTGCCGGAGTGCGCCGACGGGCGGAAGGCCGCGACGGTACGGGCCCGGGTCGGCGAGTACTTCGCCGGCGCGCGGCGCGAACTGGAGCTGCCGATCGACTGGCGGCTGGCCTCCGGCCCGCACCTGACCGTGCTGCGCCGCCTGTGGACCGACGTCGGCTGGGGGCGGACCGTCACCTACGGCGAACTCGCCGCCCGCAGCGGGGTGTTCACCGAGCCGACCGAGCCGGGCGTCCCGGCCCGGACGGTCGGGCAGATGATGGGGGCCAACCCGCTGCCGCTGCTGGTGCCCTGCCACCGGGTGGTGGCCGCCGACGGGCTGGGCGGCTTCGGCGGGGCGTGGCACGGGGTGGAGACCAAGCGCTGGCTGCTCACCCTGGAGGGCGTGCTCCCGCCGACCCTGGACTGGTCCGGGCCGGAGCTCTAACCCGCCGCGGGCAGCAGCCGCGCGCCGGCCCCGTTGACGCCGGCCCCGATACCGCTCACGCCGAAGCCACCGCCGATCCGCTCCAGCGCGGGCGCCGCCGCCTGCCGGGGCAGCACCGCCTGGATGGTGGAGACCAGGGTGTAGTCGCCGAGCGTCAGCTCCTCCGCCGCGGGCAGCGACGGCCGGTTGCCCAGCGCGAGTTCGACGGCCGCGGCGGGCAGGTTGAGCCCGCACAGTCGCAGCTGGTGCAGGCCGCCGGACGGGCGGGTGTTGACGTCCAGGACCACCGCGCGGCCGGTGCCCCGCTCGTGCCGGAACTGCACGTTCGACAGGTGGCCGACGCCGAACTCCTCGACCAGGCGGCGGGCCGGGCCCAGGTAGGCCGGGTCGACGGTGAAGCCGCGGCGGCGGCCCTGCTTGGTGCGGCCGACCGCGGCCAGCACCCGGCCGCCCTGCTCGGCCAGGCAGTCGACGGACACCTCGGGGCCGTCCAGGTACGGCATCACCAGCAGCTCGGCCGGGGCCGCGGACCGCTCCAACGCGCCCAGCACCTGGTCGAGCTGGACCCGGGTGTCGACGTACCCGGAGAGCCGCCCGAGGTGGAACGGCTCGCGGGTCAGGACCCGGAAGCCCTCGCCGCCCGCGCCGCTGGCCGGCTTCAGGCAGGCCGTCATCCCGGTCGCCTCGATCTCCTCGACGGCGGCGAGCAGTTCGGCGGCGGTGTCGGCCTGCCGCCACAGCGGGGTGGGCAGCCCGGCCGCGTCCAGCGCCCGGTAGCCGTCGGCCTTGCTGGTGAACAGCGAGATCGCCGGGGCGGGCGGGCAGACCAGCGCGGTGCCCAGCGCCTCGAAGTCGCGGCGGCGCAGCGATATCGCCAACTGGTGCAGCCGCGGCAGGAATACGTCCACGTCGTGCCGGGCGCAGAATTCCAGCGCGAATTCCACGTACCCCTCGGCGCTCAGCCCGTCGGGTTCCAGGGCGCCGAGATCGGCGGCGGCGAGCACCGGGGAGTCGGGGTCGACGTGGGTGGCCAGGACGTGCACCGGTCGCGGCGCGGCCCGCAGCAGGTCGATGAAGAAGACGTTCTCGGCGTAGGTACGGTTCAGCCAGACGCGGACGGGCGCGGTCACGAGGGGTCTCCCTGGAGAAGGGCGTGCCGATGGGAGGTCACCGACCGGTTCGCCTGCGCTGCGGCGGCGGTCACCACGCGGTGAGGGGGCCACCTTAGCGCTGTTCCGGGCGGATTCGAACAGGGGGCCGGTGAGCAGCGCGGACGCCTGGAACGAGGGCCGGCGGGAGCGCCCGGAAGAGCCCCCGGGGCGGGTCCGGACCGCCCGCCGACCGGCCCGGCGCGCTGGTCGCGCCCGCCGCGCCCGCGCACCCGAATCACCCCCACGAGTGATTGCCGCCTCACCTGAACGGCCGTCAGCATGGTTGCCGCAACGTGCCGTCGACACGATCTAGGGGCCCCGCGGAAATGACGACCGAAACCACCACCGAAATTCCCTGGGCGGGGCAGCGGAGCAGCCTCTCGGTGGCGGCGGCCAAGAACCTCGCGTCGACCACCAAGTCGGCCCCGCAGATGCAGGAGATCAGCAACCGCTGGCTGCTGCGCGCCCTGCCCTGGGTCGAGGTCTCCGGCGGCACCTACCGGGTCAACCGTCGGCTGTCGTACGCGGTCGGCCGCGGCCGGGTGGGCTTCGTGCAGGCCGGCCGCCGGGTCTCGGTCGTCCCGCCCACCCTGCGCGAGGTCCCGGTGCTGCGCGGCTTCGCCGACGACGAGCTGCTCACCGAGCTGGCCGGCCGCTTCGTCCAGCGCGACTTCGCCGCGGGCGAGGTGCTGGTCGAGCAGGGCGGCGAGATCGACCGGGTCTACCTGATCGCGCACGGCAAGGTCGACAAGCTCGGCACCGGCAAGTACGGCGACCCCACCGTGCTGGGCACCTTCGCCGACGGCGACCACCTCGGCGACGAGGCGCTCACCGTCGCCGACCGCCGCTGGCCCTACAGCGTCCGGGCCACCACCGCCGGCACCGCGATGGTGCTCCCCTGGCCCGCCTTCCAGGAGCTCGCCGACCGCTCCCGGGCGCTGCGCGACCAGATCCTCGCCTTCATCGCCGACTCGCAGCTCCCGCAGACCCACAAGGGCGAGGCCGCGATCGGCATGTCGGCCGGGCACGAGGGCGAGTTCGAGCTGCCCACCGCCTTCGTCGACTACGAGCCCGCCCCGCGCGAGTACGAGTTGAGCGTCGCCCAGACGGTGCTGCGGGTGCACAGCCGGGTCGCCGACCTCTACAACCAGCCGATGGACCAGACCGAGCACCAGCTCCGGCTGACCGTCGAGGCGCTGCGCGAGCGGCAGGAGCACGAGCTGGTCAACAACCCGGAGTTCGGCCTGCTGGCCAACGCCGAGTACGGCCAGCGGATCCAGACCCACTCCGGCCCGCCCACCCCCGACGATCTGGACGAGCTGCTCTGCCGCCGGCGCAGCACCAAGTTCTACCTCGCCCACCCCAAGGCGATCGCCGCCTTCGGCCGGGAGTGCAACAGCCGCGGCCTCCACCCCGAGGCGATCCGGTTCGAGGGCCGGACGGTGCCCAGCTGGCGCGGCGTCCCGATCCTCAGCTGCACCAAGATCCCGGTGGTCGACGGCACCACCTCGATCCTGGCGATGCGCGTCGGCGAGGACAACCAGGGCGTGGTCGGCCTGCGCCCCGGCGCCCTCCCGGACCAGGTCGAGCCGGGCCTGAACGTCCGCTTCATGGGCATCGACGAGAAGGCGGTCGTCTCCTACCTGGTCAGCGCCTACTACTCGGCCGCGATCCTGGTCCCCGACGCGATCGGCGTCCTGGAGAACGTGAACGTCGACCACCGGCGCTGACCACCCGGGCGGGCCCACCGTCCTGGGCCCGCCCCTTCCACCGCCTGACCGCCCGTCAGCGCGCATTCCTGCCGCCCCGCAGCCGGGGCCGGCCGAGGGGGAGGACTTCACCATGGCCATCACCGTGCCCGAACGCGACCAGCACGGGGCCGCCGCCACCGACGTGGGCCGGGACGCCGCCGAGGCGCTGGCCCTGCTCGACCGGGCCCGCGGCACCGTCGGCCCCGCGCTGCGCGCCGCCGTCGACACCCTGCCCGAGTCCATGCGGCGGATCTCCGGCTACCACCTGGGCTGGCTGGAGGCCGACGGCAGCCCCGGCGCGGCCGGCGCCGGCAAGGCGATCCGCCCGGCGCTCGTCCTCGCCGCGACCACCGCGGTCGGCGGCCGCCCGCAGGACGCGGTGCGCGCCGCCGCCGCCGTCGAGCTGGTGCACAACTTCACCCTGCTGCACGACGACGTCCTCGACCGCGACCACACCCGCCGCCACCGCCCCACCGCCTGGCGGGTGTTCGGCACCACCGGCGCCATCCTGGCCGGCGACGCCATGCACTCGCTGGCCCTGCGGGTGCTCGCCGAGGACCCGCACCCGGCCGCCGCCGCGTCGGTCCGCCGCCTCGCCGACTGCGTGGTCGAACTCTGCGCCGGCCAGCAGGCCGACTGCTCCTTCGAGCAGCGCGCCGACGTCACCCTCGCCGAGTGCCTCGGCATGGCCGAGGGCAAGACCGGCGCCCTGCTCGGCTGCGCCTGCGCGCTCGGCGCGCTGTACGCGGGCGCGGACGCCGCGACCGCCGACGCGATGGACGCCTTCGGCCGCGAGATCGGGCTGGCCTTCCAGCTGATCGACGACCTGATCGGCATCTGGGGCGACCCCGCGGTCACCGGCAAGCCGGTCGGCGCCGACCTCGCCGCCCGCAAGAAGTCCCTCCCGGTGGTGCACGCCCTCTCCTCCGGCACCCCCGCCGGTGCGGAACTCGCCGCGCTCTACGCCACCGGCCGCCCGCTCAGCCCCGCCGAACTCGCCGCCGCCGCCGACGCGGTCGACCGGGCCGGCGGCCGGGCCTGGGCCCAGGCGGAGAGCTGCGAGCGGATGGCCGCCGCCATCGCCCACCTCGCCACCGCCGTCCCCGACCCCTCCCGCGCCGACGACCTGCTCGCCCTCGCCGAACTCGTCACCCGCCGGGCGTACTGAGCGCCCGCCGGGCGTACCGGGCGAGCGCCCCGGTGTACTGAGCGCCCGCCGGACGGACTGATCACCCGACGGGCGTACTGATCACCCGCCGCCGCCCGGGCGCGGCGCGCTCACCCGCGCGGGGCGAGCAGCCGGTCGACCAGGGTGTCGACCAGTTCGGGGCGGGCGGGCGCCCCCGTCATCGCGGCGTACACCAGCGGGCCGGTCAGCGCGTCCAGCACCGCGTCGAGGTCGAGCGCCGGGGCGAGCTCCCCGGCGTCCGCCGCGGCGGCCAGCCAGGCGCGCTCCTGCGCGCGGCGCGGTCCGAGGTGGCGCCGGTGCAGGGACGCCGCGGTGCCGGGGTCGTGCTGCGCCTGGGCGAGCAGGGTGAGCAGCACCTTGCCGGCCGGGTCCCGGTCGAGGAACCGGGCGAAGTCGTGCAGGTAGCCGCGGACGGCCGCGGCGGTGGGCCGGTCGGCGGGGACGGGGAGCGTCTTGGCGCTGTCCTCGATCAGGGTGTCGAGCAGGATCTCCACCTTGGAGGGCCACCAGCGGTAGATGGTCTGCTTGGCGACCCCGGCCCGCCGGGCGATCGCCTCCACGGTCAGCGCGGCGAAGCCCTGTTCGGCGAGCAGGTCGTCGGCGGCGTGCAGCACGGCCAGCCGGGCGGCCTCGTCGCGCCGGTTGCCGGAGCGCGCCCGGGGGGCCGGGGGCTCCGGGGGCTCCGTGGTCGGCGGGGTGCTGGTGGCGGACATGCCCGCCACCCTATCGGCCGGAACCCGCCCTGCCCGGACGCGACGTTGTGTCTGGACGCAACGTTGCGTCTAGACTCGGGACCGACCGCGCGGGCCCCCGCGCCGCTCCCCGAGGAGACCCGATGACCCACCCGGCCCCGCCGCCCCGCCGCGCCCTCGTGGTCGGCGCCTCCCGCGGCCTCGGACTGGTCCTGGCCGAGGAACTCGCCCGCCGCGGCTGGCAGGTGGTGGCCACCGCCCGCGCGGACCGCGGCGGGCTCCCGGCCGCCGTCCGGGCCGCCGGCGGCCGGCTCGCGGTGGAGACCCTGGAGGTCACCGACGCCGCCGCCCTCGCCGCCCTGCGCGGGCGCCTGGCCGGCCGCCCGCTCGACCTGCTCTTCGTCAACGCGGCGATCGACCGCGGGGACCGGCCGATCGACGAGGTCCCCACCGAGGTGTTCACCGAGGTGATGACCGTCAACGCGCTGGCCCCGCTGCGGGTCCTGGCCGCCCTGCGCGGGCTGGTCGTCCCGGGCGGCACGGTCGCCGTGATGTCCTCCGAGCAGGGCAGCGTCTCGCTCAACACCGAGGGCGGCTACGAGCTGTACAAGGCCAGCAAGGCGGCGCTGAACCAGCTGATGCGCAGCTACGCGACCCGGCACGCCGACGACGGCCACACCAAGCTGCTGATCGACCCCGGCCACAACCGCACCCGGCTGGGCGGCCCCGACGCGCCGCTCGACCCCCGGCGGAGCGTCCCCGCGGTGGTCGACGTCCTGGAGGCGCAGGCCGGGACGCCCGGGCTGCGCTTCCTGGACCGGCACGGCGCGCCGGTGCCTTGGTGAGGCGGGCGGCGCTCAGGGGCGTCCCAGCAGCTCCCGCTCCTTCGCCGGGTCGATCCCCAGCGGGGTGTCCAGCTGCCGGTAGGAGACCTCCGCGCGACCGCCGGACTCCAGCCAGGCCCAGGTGTCGGTGACGGTGTCGAGCAGCGGGCGCACCCGCAGGCCCGCGGCGAGGGCGGTGGCGGGGTCGGCCCGCCAGGTGCCGTGCCAGCCCTCGGTGGCGGGGGCCCAGAGCGGGAGCTCGGTCCACGGGGAGACCCCGGCGGCGAGCAGCGCGTCGTCCGGGGTCCAGACGAACTCGGCGTCGGAGCCGGTCGCGGTGCGGCACGCGGCGAGGAGTTCGCCGGTGGTGGCCGAGCCGATCGGCGCGGTGGTGAGGTAGCGGCCGGGCGCCCGCCGCTCGGCCAGGTCGAGGCCGAAGGCGGCGAAGTCGCGGGCGTCGATCAGGCTGATCGGGCGGTCGGGGGCGCCGGGGGCCAGGACGGGGCCGCCGCGGGCGATCCGGTCGAGCCACCAGGGCAGGCGGCCGATGGGCTCGTGCGGGCCGATCAGCAGGCCGCAGTTGAGGATCGCGGCCGGTCCGTCGAAGGTGTCCCGCAGGGCGCGCTCGCAGCCGGCCTTGAGCGCGTTGGCGAAGGGCTGGTCGGGCGGGAGGTCGCCGGGGCAGTCGAGGGTGGCGGAGTCGGCGTCGACGGGGCGGGCGGGCCAGTCGGCGAAGGCGTGCACCGAGGAGACGAAGCCGTAGTGCCCGGCCCGGCCGCTGAGCAGCCGGGCGGCGGTGACCACGTCGTGCGGCTGCTGGCCGGAGGTGTCGACGACGGCGTCCCACCGGCGGCCGTCGACCAGGCGGTGCAGGTCGGCGAGGTCGGTGCGGTCGCCGTGGACGGCCTCGACGCCGGGCGGGTCGGCCCGGCTGACGCCGCGGTTGAAGGTGGTGACGCGGTGGCCGCGGGCGAGCGCCTCCGCGGCGTAGGCGCGGCCGAGGAACGCGGAGCCGCCGAGCAGAAGGATGTCCATGCCTCCGAGGGTCTCCGGGCCGGGCGCGGTCCATGCGCCGCGTTCACCGGGAGCGGAGCGGTTCTGCCGGGAGCAGACCGCGGACCGGCTGACGGGCCGTCGGCTTCCCGGCGTGCCGGACCGGAGGGGAGCGCATAGCATCCCGGTGTACCGGTATGTCGGAATGTTCCCTTTCTGGGGGGAGGAGGGCGGGCGAGAGGGGGAACCCGGCGCGCCCCGCCCCGGCCCTCCGACGAAGTCACCGAGCAGACAAGGACGTTCGCATGGCTGACGCCACGCCCGAGATGCTGGCCGCCGAGGCCTTCGTGTACGGCTCCCCGCTGGTGGCCGACCTGACCGCCGTGGACACCCTCGTCCGCCGGGGATTCGGCTCGGTCGGCCCGACCCCCTGGAACACCTTCGGCCACTCCACCCGACTCGCCGACGCCGACACGGACTTCGTGTCGGTGAACAACGACACGCTGTACTCGAACGCGCCGCTGGACCTCTCCGCCGGTCCGCTGCTGCTGCACGTCCCGGACACCGGCGGCGCGTACGACGTGTTCCAGTTCATCGACGCCTGGACGAACAACTTCGCCTACGTGGGCCGCCGTTCGTCCGGCACCGCCGAGCAGACCTGGCTGATCGCCCCGCCCGGCTGGCAGGGCGAGCCGCCGCCGGACGTGCCGGTGATCGTCGCGCCGACCACGGTCGCGGTGATCGCCGGCCGCAACTCCTGCGCCGGGCCGGACGACCTCGACCGGGTCCGGGACCTCCAGCGGCAGCTCACCCTCACCCCGCTGGAGGGCGGCGGCACCCCGGCCGGGCTGCCGGAGCCGGACGCGGACGTCCCGGCCGAGCTGCTCTTCCTGGAGCGGCTGCGGCGCTGGATGGCGGCCTTCCCGCCCGCCGCCGCCGACGTCGCCTTCCAGCAGCGCTTCGCCCCGATCGGGCTGCTCGACCAGGGCCGCTCGCCCTACCTGGACGGCCCGGCCGAGTGGACGGCGGCGCTCGCCAAGGGCCTGGCCGCCGGCCGGGAGCGGGTGGAGGCGGCGACCGCCGGGGCCGGCGAACCGACCGGCGAGTGGTCCGCCAACCTGCACCTGTTCGACTACAACCTGGACCACCTCGGCCCCGGCACCCGCGACGAGCCGCAGTGGCGGATCGCCGACCGCCGGGCCGCGTACCTGACCCGCGCGGTCGCCGCCCGGGCCGGCCTGTGGGGCAACCACGCGTACGAGGCGGTGTACGCCACCACCCACCACGACGCCGACGGCGTCCCGCTGACCGGCGCGCACGCGTACACCCTGCGCTTCGAGCAGCCCCCGCCGGTGGGCGCGTTCTGGTCGGTGACGATGTACGGCACCCCGGAGTACCGGCTGGTCCCCAACCCGATCGACCGGTACTCGATCGGCGACCGCACGCCCGGCCTGGTGCACGGCGAGGACGGCTCGCTGACCCTCCACCTCCGGCACGAACCCCCCACCGACCAGGACGAGCTCGCGAACTGGCTGCCCGCGCCCGAGGGCGGCTTCCGGCCGATGGTGCGGATGTACCAGCCGCAGGACGCGGTGCTCGACGGCAGCTACCGGCTGCCGGCCGTCCGGCTGCGCTGACCCGCGGGACGCGGCCGCCCGGCCCCCCTCCGGCCCCGTCCCGGACGCCGCGCCCGAGGAGGCGGCGGCACCCCGTCAGGGCGCGGGCGAACCGGACGGCGAGGCGGCGGGGGAGCCGGAGCCCGGGTCGGACGGGCTCCCGGACGACGGGGACGACGGGGAGGCCGACGAAGCCGGGGACGACGGGGACGACGGGGGAGCGGACGGCGAGGGGGACACCGGCGCCGAGGCCGAGGCCGAGGCGGACGGCGAGCCGGGCGCGGAGGAGGAGCCGGACGGCGACGGGCTCGACGGGGCGGGGGAGCCGGAGCCGCCCGCGGACGGCGAGGGGCCGCCGGGGGAGGGCAGGCCGCGGTGGTCGGTGCCGCCCTCCAGGGTGACCACGGCGGTGGAGGGCGGCAGCGCCAGGTGCGCGGTCCAGCGGGTCTGCGGGGCGCGCGACTCGTCGACCGTGACGGTCACGGTGATCCGCTGGCCGGGCGCCAGGGTGCCGGCGTCCCGGCTCAGCCGCAGCCAGTCCACGTCCAGCACGGCGTGCCAGGACAGCGGGGCGTCGCCGGTGTTGGTCAGGGTCAGCACCGTGCGGCTGCCGTACTCGCCGGCCTCCACGGCCAGCCGGGCGGCGGACGGCGCCGGGGCGGGCGCGGCGGTCAGCGCGGGGCTGGAGAGCGGGGCGGACCCGGCCGAGGGCACCGCGACGGCCGGCCCCTGCAGGGTCGGCAGGGACGTTTCTGCGATCGCCCCCGCCAGCTCCAGCGACCCCACCGAGACGGCCGGCGGCAGCGCCGCCGAGCCGACCGCGGTCGGCTCGGGCACCGGCACCCGGTGCCCGGCCCCGGCGGTGGCGTCCACCCGCACCGAGGACACCGCCGAGGCGTGGTCCTCCCCGCCGTCCCGGTGCGCGCTCCACAGCGCCACCACCGGCGCGGCCAGCACCGCCGCCAGCACGCCCGTGGTGACCACCCGCTGGCGCACCGCCGCGCCGCGCGGCACCGACGGCATCCGGTGCCGGGGGAAGCCGCGCTGGTCGAACCGCGGCTCCGCCGGGCCCTGCGCGGCCCGCCGCCCCGCCGCCGCGCCGGACAGGAACGCCGCCCCGCCCGCCGTCGGCGCCGACACCGGGCGCAGCGCGCCCGGCGCGGCCAGCAGCGGCAGGCCGGGCAGCCCGGCCAGGCCGTGCCCGAGCTGCCCGGCGACCCGCTCCGCGGTGCCCCGGCAGGTCGGGCACTCCACCAGGTGCGCCACCAGTTCGCGGCGCAGCGCCGGGCCCAGCACCCAGCCCCGCCAGGACTCCGCGCCGACCCCGCCGAGCTGCGCCAGCTCCGGGCAGGAGCCGACCCCGAGCACCAGCAGCGCCGTCCTGGTGCGGCCGACCTCGGCGCCCGCCGCGTCCAGCAGCGCCGCCGCGGCCCCGGTGCTCAGGCCGAGCACCGCCGCGACCTCCGCGCCGTCCAGCCGGTGCCGGACCGCCAGCTCCAGCGCCTCGCGCTGCTCCGGGTCGGTGCCGGCCGCCTCCGGCCAGGCCAGCGAGGCGAGTTCGCGCCGCTCGCGGCCCGCGCCGGGCCCGGGCGGGCCGCCCGCCGGGGCGCCGTCCGGCGCGCCGCCCTCCAGCCGGGCCAGGCAGCGGTGCCGGGCCAGCGCGTACAGCCAGGCGCGCAGCAGGGCCGGGTCCTCGATCCGGTCGCCGTGGCGGCGGGCCAGGTCGCGGACCTCCAGGACGGCGGCCGAGGCGGCGTCGTGCGCGCAGAGCACGGACAGGCAGTAGGTGAACAGCCCGTCGACGCACGCGCCGTACGCCCGCAGGGCCGGGGACGGGTCGACGGGGTGGGGCTGGCCGGTGGTCACGGGATCGACGGTAGGCAGCCGAAACCCGTCGCCCGGGGGGTTTCGGCCGCTTGTCCTTCTTTCGGGTAACAGGACCGATCCCCTGTTCGCCCGGTTGACGCCGTCCGGGTGACGTCCGGCCGCTGTCGGTGCGAGGCGCTACGGTGGCCCGCATGGCTGCCCGTACCAAGACCACCGCCAAGCCGCGCTCCTCGTACCGCTGCACCGAGTGCGGCGCCCAGCTGCTCAAGTGGGTCGGCCGCTGCCCCGAGTGCAACGCGTGGGGGACGGTGGAGGAGTACGGCGCGGTGCCGATCCGGACGACGGCGGCCGGGCCGGTCTCCGCGCCCGCCAAGCCGATCGGGCAGGTCGACGGGCAGGTCGCCACCGCCCGCTCCACCGGCGTCCCGGAGCTGGACCGGGTGCTCGGCGGCGGCCTGGTGCCGGGCGCGGTGGTGCTGCTCGCGGGCGAGCCCGGCGTCGGCAAGTCCACGCTGCTGCTGGACGTGGCGGCGAAGGCGGCCAGCGAGCGGCACCGCACGCTGTACGTCACCGGCGAGGAGTCCGCCGGGCAGGTCCGGCTGCGCGCCGACCGGATCAACGCGCTCTCCGAGCACCTCTACCTGGCCGCCGAGCAGGACCTGGGCGCGGTGCTCGGCCACATCGACGCGGTCAACCCCGGCCTGCTGGTCCTCGACTCGGTGCAGACCATCGCCTCCGCCGAGCTGGACGGCGCCCCCGGCGGCCCGGCGCAGGTCCGCGAGGTGGCGGGCGCGCTGATCCGGGCGTCCAAGGAGCGCGGCATGGCCACCCTGCTGGTCGGCCACGTCACCAAGGACGGCCAGATCGCCGGCCCGCGCCTGCTGGAGCACCTGGTGGACGTGGTGCTCTCCTTCGAGGGCGACCGGCACGCCCGGCTGCGGCTGATCCGCGGCGTGAAGAACCGCTACGGGGCGACCGACGAGGTCGGCTGCTTCGAGCTGCACGACGAGGGCATCGTCGGCCTGGCCGACCCGTCCGGCCTGTTCCTGACCCGCCGCGACAAGCCCGTCGCGGGCACCTGCCTGACCGTCACGCTGGAGGGCAAGCGCCCGCTGGTGGCCGAGGTGCAGGCGCTGATGGTGGACTCGCAGATCCCCTCGCCCCGGCGCACCACCTCGGGCCTGGAGTCGCCGCGGATCGCGATGATCCTGGCGGTGGTCGAGCGGCACGGCGGGGTGAAGCTCGGCAAGCAGGACATCTACACCGCCACCGTCGGCGGCGTGAAGCTCACCGAGCCCTCGGCGGACCTGGCGATCGCCCTCGCGGTGGCCTCCTCCTCGACCGACACGCCGCTGCCCAACAACCTGGTGGCGATCGGCGAGGTCGGCCTGGCGGGCGAGGTGCGGCGGGTGACGGGCGTGCAGCGCCGGCTCGCCGAGGCGCACCGGCTCGGCTTCACGCACGCCCTGGTGCCGCCGGACCCGGGCAAGGTCCCGGCGGGCATGAAGGTGGTGGAGGTCTCCGACATCGGCGAGGCGCTGCGGGCGATCCCCGGCCGCCGCCCCCGTTCGAAGCCCCGGCAGGACGCGGCGCCGCCCGCGGACCAGGGCGCCCGGGCGCTCGCCCGGGCCCGCGCCCAGGCCCCCGTCCCGGCTTTCCCGGAGGAGCTGATGGCGGGCTGGGAGCCGGTCGACTCGGACGAACTGGGCTGACCCACGCCCCGCCGCGGCCGTACGCAGTTAGACTTCACCTGCTCATCGGCATCATTCGCAGCAACAACAGACAGACCGTCGGCCGCCGTGGCACACGGTCCGGGTCGGCCCAAGGAGTCACGTGGCAGCCATCGACCGGGCGGACAAGTCCTCCCGCGAGGAGGCCCTGCTGCGGGCCTCCCTCAGTGCGATCGCGCCGGGCACGGCGCTGCGGGACGGCCTGGAGCGGGTGCTCCGGGCCAACACCGGCGGCCTGATCGTGCTCGGTTTCGACAAGAGCGTGGACGCGCTGTGCACCGGCGGTTTCGTGCTGGACGTCGAGTTCACCGCCACCCGGCTGCGCGAGCTGTGCAAGCTGGACGGCGCGGTGATCCTCGACAAGGACCTCACCAAGATCCTGCGCGCGGGCGTCCACCTGATGCCGGACGCCAACATCCCCACCGACGAGACGGGCACCCGCCACCGCACCGCCGAGCGGGTCAACCGGCAGACCGGCTACCCGGTGGTCGCGGTCTCGCACTCGATGCGGCTGATCGCCATCTACGTCAACGGCGCCCGCCGGGTGCTGGAGGACTCCACCACCGTGCTCTCCCGCGCCAACCAGGCGCTGGCCACCCTGGAGCGCTACAAGCTGCGGCTGGACGAGGTGGCGGGCACCCTCTCCGCGCTGGAGATCGAGGACCTGGTCACCGTCCGGGACGTCTCGGCGGTGGTGCAGCGCCTGGAGATGGTCCGGCTGATCGCCGGGGAGATCGCCGGGTACGTGCTGGAGCTCGGCACCGACGGCCGGCTGCTCTCGCTCCAGCTGGACGAGCTGATCGCGGGCGTCGAGCCCGAGCGCGAGCTGGTGGTGCGCGACTACTTCCCGGACCGGGCCGCCAAGAAGGGCCGCACCGTCACCGAGGTGCTGTCCGACCTGGAGGCGCTCACCCACGCCGAACTGCTGGACCTCCAGACGGTGGCCAAGGCGCTCGGCTACACCGGCACCCCCGAGTCGCTGGACTCCGCGGTCTCCCCGCGCGGCTACCGCCTGCTGGCCAAGGTGCCGCGGCTGCCCAACACCGTCATCGAGCGGCTGGTCGACCACTTCGGCGGCCTCCAGAAGCTGCTCGCCGCCTCCATCGACGACCTGCAGACCGTGGAGGGCGTCGGCGAGACCCGGGCCCGCTCGGTGCGCGAGGGGCTGTCCAGGCTCGCCGAGTCCTCCATCCTGGAGCGGTACGTCTGACCGTCCCGCCCGCGCGGCCGCGCCGGGTCCGCGCCCGGGACGACCCGCGGGCCGACGGCGCGGAGCCGGGGGCTCAGCCCTCCAGGCGCAGCGAGGTGCGGGCGGAGAGCGGGCCGCCCGCCGGGCCGGTGAGGTCGGCCTGGACCAGGTAGTTGCCGGGCTGGGCCGGGGTGGGGTCGGGGGTGGCGCACTGGGGCTTGGAGCGCGAGCGGTCCCAGGTGAAGGTCTCGGTGACGCCGCTGTTGCCGGCGATCTGGGCCCAGGCGTCGGTGCGTTCGGTGATGCAGTCCGCGGAGGACCAGACCCGCTCGTTGGCGCTGGAGGTGACGGTCAGGAAGGAGTACTCGTGCGAGAGGTTGATCCGGCAGCCCGCCCCGGAGGAGTTGCGGACGGTCAGGGCCAGCTTCGGCTTGTCCTTCGCCGGGTACGAGTTCTGCCCCGGGGCGAGTTCGAGGGTCAGCTGCGCGGTGGTGCAGACCGGTAGCGCCATCACCTCGGTGGTGTTGACGGCGGGCGAGGCCCCGCCGCCGGGGCGGGAGTTGCCGACGCCGGTGCCCGTCCCGCCGGAGGAGCCCGTCCCGCCGGAGCCGCCGGAGGAGCCGCTGCCGCCGGAGGAGCCGCCGCCGGTGACGCTGATCTCGCCGCCCGCGCCGGAGCCCGTCCCGCCGGTGCCGGAACCGCCGCCGCTGCCACCGCCGTTGCCCCCGCCGCCGGTGCCGCCGGGGCGGGTGGTGATCGCGGGGCCGGTCGGGGAGGCGCCGGGGGTGATCGACTGGGCGGGCGCGGGCAGCGGCCCGTTCCCGGAGTCCTTCTTCCGCTTGCCGCCGTCGCCGCCGCCGAGCGCGAGCCAGCCGACCACCAGGAGGACGACGGCGAGGGCGACGAGGACCACGGCGCGGCGCCGCCAGTAGATCGAGGCGGGCAGGGGTCCGACGGGCTGGCGCAGAGAGGGCACGCGCAAACTCTACGAGACCTTGTGCGCCTGTTGACGCATCAACACCGCACCGGGACCACTTCTTTCACATCATCCGCCATTTGGTCCGGAAGAGGGACTCGACACGTCGCCGTGTCGCCCTATAGTCGCCCTCATGGCCTCCCCGCACGACCGCGCCCCCAGCGGCACGCCCCTCGACCCGGCGCAGATGATCGCCGAGGCGCGCAAGGCGTTCTTCACCATGTTCGGCTTCCTCTGCCTGGTCTGGGCGGTGCAGTTGGTGAACTGGCTGCTCGACGGGCGGATGGCCCTGCTGCACGGCATCCGCTCGCGGGACGTGGACAGCCTCGGGTACCTGCTGACCGCGCCGTTCCTGCACCTGAACTGGCAGCACCTACAGGGCAATTCGGGCCCGCTGTTCGTGTTCGGGTTCCTCGCCGCGTACCGCGGGGTGCGCAAGTTCCTCGGGCTGACGGTGCTGCTGGTGGTGACCAGCGGCATGGCGGTGTGGCTGTTCGAGCGGGGGGACGTGGTGACCGTCGGCGCGAGCGGCGTGATCTTCGGCTACTTCGGCTACGTGGTGCTGCGCGGCCTGTTCGACCGGAACCTGATCGACTCGCTGATCGGCCTGGTGATGGGCGCCTCCTTCGCCTACCTGCTGACCACGGCGGTCCCCGGCACCCCGGGGGTGTCCTGGCTGGGCCACCTGGGCGGGCTGGTCGGCGGCCTGGCGGGGGCGTGGATCTTCCGGGACCGCCGCCCGAAGCAGGCGGCCGCGCTCCCCGACGGCCCCGCCGCCCCGTCGCTGCCCGCCCCGGGTGCCGCCCCCGGCCGGAAATCCGCCGCGTCCGGTGCGTCCGGTGCGTCCGCGATCGGGCCGGCCGGGCCGGTCAGCCCGCGCGCGGACCTGCTGAAGGAGCTCGACGACCTGGGGCTTTAAGCCTCCGGCCCGGGTCGTGGCAGGATCGTGGGGCCATGGTTGCCACTGCTTCGACTCTTGCCCCGGGCGCCCTCCAGGCGCTGCACTCGACCGTCATCGGCTGGTACGAGGCCCACGCCCGCGACCTGCCCTGGCGGGCCCCCGACGCCTCGCCCTGGGCCGTGATGGTCAGCGAGTTCATGCTCCAGCAGACGCCCGTGAAGCGGGTGCTGCCCGCCTACGCGGCCTGGCTGGAGCGCTGGCCCACGCCCGCCGCGCTGGCCGCCGACGCGCCCGGCGAGGCGGTGCGGATGTGGGGCCGGCTCGGCTACCCGCGCCGCGCGCTGCGGCTGCACGGCGCGGCCGTCGCGATCACCGAACGGCACGGCGGCGTGGTGCCGGACGACCACGCGGCGCTGCTGGCGCTGCCCGGGGTGGGGGAGTACACGGCGGCGGCGGTCGCCTCGTTCGCGTTCCGGCAGCGGCACGCGGTGCTGGACACCAACGTGCGCCGGGTGTTCGCCCGGGCGGTGACCGGCGTCGAGTACCCGGCGAACGCCACCACGGCCGCCGAGCGCCGCACCGCGCACGAGCTGCTGCCCGCGACCGACGAGCGGGCCGCGACCTGGGCGGTCGCGGTGATGGAGCTGGGCGCCCTGGTCTGCACCGCGCGCAGCCCCGCGTGCGGCGGCTGCCCGCTGCTGACCGAGTGCGCCTGGCAGCGGGCCGGCTGCCCGCCGTACCAGGGCCCGGCGCGCCGCGGGCAGACCTACGAGGGCACCGACCGGCAGGTGCGCGGCAAGCTGCTGGCGGTGCTGCGGGACGCCCACGGGCTGGTCGGGCAGGGCCAGTTGGACGTGGTGTGGCCGGACGCGGTGCAGCGGGCCCGGGCGCTGGACGGGCTGGTCGCCGACGGCCTGGTCGAGCCGGTCGGGCCGGGCACCTACCGGCTGCCGCAGTAGCGGCGCGCCGACGCGCGGCGGGCCCCGGCCCCCCGCGGGGCCCGGGCCCCCCCCCGGGGCGCCCCGGGGGGGGGGCCCGCGCCCCCCCCCCGGGGGGCCCGGGCCGCCCCGCGGGGGGCGCCCCCCCCCC
>NZ_JBIVKJ010000008.1:342847-379423 GCF_044750705.1 Kitasatospora sp. NPDC088783 | reverse complement strand
GGGGCGGGGGGGCCGGGGGGGGGGGGGGCCCCCCCGGGGGCCCGGGGGGGGGGCCCGCGGCGGGGGGGCGCCCGGGCCCCGGGGGGGGCCCGGGGCCGCCGCGCGTTCAGGCCGCGGGGGGCGTCAGAGCGCGCCCTCCAGGGCGGCCTCGGCCTTGGCCTCGGCGGCGTCCGCGCCGCCGCGGAGCTTGACCTCGCGCACGAACAGCGCGGCGACGACGGCGACCAGGCTGATCACCGTGCCCCACAGGAAGACGGTGTGCATGCCGTTGGAGATGCCGTGCTGGTAGGCGTTGAGCACGTTCGCCGGCAGCTGCTTCAGGGTGGCCGGGTTCATCGCCGACATGCCCTCGCCGCCGCCGCTCTGGGCCATCTTGGCCAGGGTCTCCGGGGGGAGGGTCCTGACGGAGTCGTTGACCTGGTTGATGTACAGGGTGCCGAACAGCGCGACGCCGAACGAGCCGCCGATGGTGCGGAACAGGGTGGCGGAGGACGAGGCGACGCCCATGTCCTTCATCTCCACGCTGTTCTGCGCGACCAGCATGGTGACCTGCATCAGGAAGCCCATGCCGGCGCCGAGCACCACCATGTAGCAGGAGGAGGCGAAGCTGGTGGTGTCCACCGAGAGGGTGGACAGCAGCAGCGAGCCGCCGGCCATCACCGCGGTGCCGATGATCGGGTAGATCCGGTACTTGCCGGTCCGGGTGATGGCCTGGCCGACCACCAGCGAGATCACCAGCATGCCGAACATCATCGGCATCAGCAGCAGGCCGGAGTTGGTCGCCGAGGCGCCCTGGACGATCTGCTGGTAGGTGGGCAGGAAGGTCACCGCGCCGAACATCGAGAAACCGACGATGAAGCCGATGATCGAGACCATGGTGAAGTTCCGGTTGCGGAACAGCTTGAGCGGCAGGATCGGCTCGGCGACCCGCTGCTCGACGTAGCAGAAGCCGATCAGCGAGGCCACGCCGAGCGCGCCCAGGCCGAGGATCTGCTTCGAGCCCCAGGCGTACTCGTGGCCGCCCCAGGTGGTGATCAGTACGGCCGAGACGATTCCGACGGTGAGCAGGACCGCGCCGAAGTAGTCGATCTTCGCGTTGGAGCGGACCTTGGGCAGCTTCAGCACGACGACGACGAAGGCCAGCGCGATCGCGCCCAGCGGCAGGTTGACGTAGAACGTCCAGCGCCAGCTCAGGTGGTCGGTGATGAAGCCGCCGATCAACGGGCCGCCGACGGTGGCCAGCGCCATCACGGCGGCGAACATGCCCTGGTACTTGCCGCGGTCGCGGGGCAGCACCAGCGCGCCCATGATCGACATCACGCCGACCATCAGACCGCCGGCGCCCAGGCCCTGGACGGCCCGGAAGGCGATCAACTGGTCCATGGTCTGCGACAGGCCGGACAGCGCCGAGCCGAGCAGGAAGATGGCGATCGAGACCAGGAACGAGCCCTTGCGGCCGTACAGGTCGCCGACCTTGCCCCAGATCGGGGTGGAGGCGGCGGTGGCCAGGGTGTAGGCCGTCACCACCCAGGACATGTGCTCGGCGCCGTTCAGTTCGCCGACGATGGTCGGCATCGCGGTGCCGACGATCAGGTTGTCGAGCATGGCGAGCAGCATGGTGATCACCAGGCCGACCATCACCAGGCGGACTTCGCGGTGCGGGCGCTGCTCGAACTCGTCGGGCTTCCCGAGTTCGACCGACGGCTCCTCCGGAACCGCCTCGGACTGCTGGGTTGTCATGGTGCGTCTCTCCCGGGGCGCAGGAGCCGCGGGGTGCCGCGGCGGTACTTACTTGACGACCGGCTAGTTAATCGTCGTCCGGCACGGTAGGTTGTTCCCTAGCCGGTCGTCAAGCCAGTTTCGAAGCAGCCCCTCTGGGCAGGGAGAATGCCGAGAGAACCGGACCTTGACACCCGTCCGCTCCCCGCTTAAGAGGCAGGCCGCCAGCGATGACCACCACCCAGAGCCCCCGCAGCGACACCAGAGCGCGGATCATCGACGTGGCCCTGGAGCTGTTCGCCGAGCACGGCTACGAGAAGACCTCGCTGCGGGAGATCGCCGACCGCCTCGGCGTCACCAAGGCCGCCCTCTACTACCACTTCAAGACCAAGGACGACATCGTCCGCGGCATCGTGGAGAAGATGGCCGCCCCGCTCGACGACGCCATCGCCTACGGCGAGGGCAGGCCCTGGTCGCCCGGACTCCGCGACGAGCTGCTGCGCCGCTTCGCGGCCGGGATGGGCGAGCGGGCCCCGCTGCTGCGCTTCTTCCACGAGAACCAGCCCGCGCTGCGGGAGTCCGCGGCCGGGCTGGCGTTCAAGGACCGGATGATCCGGATGATCGGCCTGCTGCACGGGCCGGAGCCGACCTTCCGCGACCGGCTGCGCGCCACCGTGGCGCTGACCTCCATGCACTCGGCGATGTTCCTGCTCAAGGCGGACCTCTGCGAGCCCGACCGGCCGGGCCCCTCGGTCGAGGAGGCGATGGACGCGGCCCTGGAGGTCGCCCTGGAGGTCGCGGCACGCATCGAGCCGCCCGCGCGGTAGGCGCGGACGGCTCGGCGGGGTGCGGCGGGCGGCGGATCAGAAGTTGGTCGCGCCGTGCTGCTTCAGGTAGCCGACCGGGTCGATCACCTTCGCGTACTGGTTGGCGGTGCGGATCTCGAAGTGCAGGTGCGGGCCGTGCGAGTTGCCGGTGTTGCCGGACTTGCCGACCTGGTCGCCCGCGTCCACGTGCTGCCCGGCCTTCACGCCCAGCTGCGACAGGTGCGCGTACTGGGCGAAGCGGCCGTCGGAGAGCTTCAGCACGATCTGGTTGCCGTAGGCGCCCGCGTAGCCGGAGGACACCACGGTGGCGTCGCCGACCGCCAGCACCGGGGTGCCGACCGAGACCGCGAAGTCGGTGCCGGTGTGGTAGCCGGCCGCGTACGCCGCGTTGGTCTTGTGGTACGGGTTGCTGATCGTCGCGCCCGGCGCCGGGGAGGACCAGGCCGGCTTCGCGGCGGCGGCGGCCTGCTGGGCGGCCTGCTCGGCAGCGGCCTGCTCGGCGGCGGCCTGGGCCGCCTGCTGCTCGGCGGCCTGCTGCTGGGCGGCCTGCTCGGCCGCCGCCTGCGCCGCCTGCTGCTCCGCGGCGGCCTGGGCGGCCTGCTGCTCCGCGGCCTGCTGGTCGGCGGCGGCCTGCTGCTGGGCGGCCTGCTGCTCGTCGCTCTGCCCGGCGGCCCGCAGCTCGGTGCGCTCCTCGCCGCGGGAGGCCGACTCGTCCTGGGTCCGGGTCTGGGCCGGGGCGTCCGCCCCGGAGCCGCCGCCCAGCGAGGCGACGACTGCGGCCTTGACCGCGGCGGTCTGCTCGCTCGGCTGCTCGGCCTGGACCGGCAGGCGGAAGTCCTGCACGGCGGTGGTGGCGGTGGTGGCGGTGCCGGTGGCGGCGGTGGCCGCGGCGGCGTGGTCGGCCGGGTGCCCGCTCTGCGCGATGGCCTGCCCGGTGGGGATCAGCAGGGCGCCGGCGGCGACCACCGCGGCGCCGGAGGCGATCGCCTTGGCGGGGGCCAGTCGGGCGGTGGTCAGCGGCGCGGAGGAGAGCACGGAACGGACGTGGCCGGTGCTGATCGCCTGGAGAACCCGGCGGCCGGTGGCGGGGAGAGAACGCATCGGAGTCGGTACCTCACGGACGGGGCCAGTGCGGGGCCGAGTCGGTGCGACTCGCCGAACTGGTGGAACGACTCCGGTGTAAACGAACCGGATGCGCAGGCCCAAGAGTGTGACCTACGACGGCCGGTAGTGCGTGAGGGGCGGGGAATACCCCCTCGGAGCCTCGGGCGGAACGGCTTTTCGCGCCCCAAACCTCCTACCGTGGGTCGTATGTCGGAAATGTGCTGTGAGCAGCGCCACCGGCGAGCGCCCGGTTTGGGCCCGAACCGGCCCGGGTAGAACCGGCTTTCGAACCAGCTGCGCGATCCGATCCACCCGCCCCCGGCCCCGGCCGGGGAACCCCCCCGTCGGAGATGATCAGCTGATGAACGACACCCCTGTTCAGGACCGCCGCTTCCGGGCCCGCCGCCAGGCCGACCGCCTGCTCTCCGGCGGCCGCCCGCAGACCGTCCGCGAGGCGCTCGCCGCCCTGGCCGCCCTGGACGACTGCCCCCTCCCGCTGGACGAGCCCGTCGACATGTACGGCAGCGGCGTCGTCCGCACCCTGGAGCGGCGCACCGCCGACCTGCTCGGCAAGCCCGACGCCGCCTACTTCCCGACCGGGACGATGGCCCAGCAGGCCGCCCTCAAGACCTGGGCCGACACCCACGGCCCGGTGGTCGCCATGCACCCGCTCGCCCACCCCGAGGTGCACGAGCGCCGCGCCCACCAGGTGCTCTCCGGCCTGCGCAGCGTCCCGCAGACCACCGCCCCCCGGCACCCCGCCGCCGCCGAGCTGGCCGCCCTGGACGAGCCGTACGACGTGCTGATGCTGGAGCTGCCGCTGCGCGACGCCGGCTTCCTGCTGCCCGACTGGGCCGAGCTGGAGGCGCTGTACGAACTGGCCGAGCGCCAGGGCCGCCCGGTCCACCTGGACGGGGCCCGGCTCTGGGAGTCCGCCCCGCACCTGGGCCGCACCCTGCCGGAGGTCTGCGCCCGGGCTGGCTCGGTGTACGTCTCCTGCTACAAGTCGCTCGGCGGCCACAGCGGCGCCCTGGTGGCCGGCGAGGAGGAGTACGTGCGCCGGCTGCGGGTCTGGCGGCACCGCTACGGCGGCAACCTCTGGCAGCAGTGGCCGGCGGTGCTCTCCGCGCTGGCCGGCCTGGACCGCGAGCTGCCCCGGCTGCCCGGGTACGTGGCGCACGCCAAGGTGGTCGCCGCCGCGCTCGCCGGCGCCCCGGGCGCCCGGGTGCACCCCGAGCCGCCGCACACCCACCAGTTCCAGTTCTGGCTGCCGCACCCCGCCGACCGCCTGAACGAGGCCGGTCTGCGGCAGGCCGAGGAGCAGGGCGTCGCGCTGTTCGGCGCCTGGCGCGAGCCGGGCCCGCAGCCCGGCCTGTCGATGACCGAGGTGACGGTGGCCGCCGACGCCGCCGAGTGGAGCGCCGAGGAGGTCACCGAGGCGCTGGAGGACTTCCTGGCCCTGCTCTGACCGGCCCGCCCGGGGTGCGCCGGGCACGCGAAGGGCCCCGGCGGTTCGGAAACCGCCGGGGCCCTCGCTGTCGCTACCGCCGCCGGGTCACTTCTTCCGGACCGGCTTGACGTGGATCAGGGCCTCCAGGTCGTTGTAGGACTGCCACAGCACCTCGATCTGGGTGCCGGTGTCCGGGACCTGGACGCTGCTGTACGGGTTGTCGGCCGACCAGTACTTGGTGGTGTGGTCGTTGAAGACCGTCACACCGCGCGAGCTCGGGATCTTGGTGAGCACGTCGGCCTTGTGGATGTTCAGGCCGTCGGTGCGCTCGAAGCCGAAGGTCGAGTCGTAGCCCTGGAAGCGCGGGCGCAGCAGCGTGCCGTCGCTCCACTTCAGCGGGGCCGGGTGGGCGTCGATCGGGAGGATCAGGCCCTGGCCCGGGTGGTTGGCCACGTTGTTGTCCGACTGCGAGGAGTCCCACAGCCAGATCAGGATGCCGTTCTGGTTGGCGTAGTGCTCCACCCAGTCCGGACGGGCGGCCGAGCCGAAGTTGTACGGGCCGGTCTTCAGCGTGGTGTCGTACGAGACGTACTGGCGGTTCTCGACCAGGTAGTGCTGGTCGTAGTCCTTGGCGAACTTGCCGGTGATCCGGGAGAACCCGGTGGCGGTCCAGCCGTTGTCGCCGTTCTCGGCGCCGTCGGTGAACAGGGCCGCGCCGTCCGCGGTCACCGCGATGTTGTCCAGGGCCAGGCCCTTGTAGTGGACACCGCCGTCGGTGGTGTTGTGGAAGCGGATCTTGACGGCCTTGCCGGCGTACGCGTCCAGCGGGAAGGACAGGTCGCCCCAGGCGCCGTTGCTGGAGCCGTTGATGGCGTTGTCCGGCAGCGCGGTGCCGTTGAAGGTGCCGGCCAGCGGGGTCCAGTTCTTGCCGCCGTCGGTGGAGACCTCGGCGTACGCGTAGTCGTAGTCCGTCTCCAGGTCGAACCAGGCCTTCGCGGTCAGCGTGGCCGAGGTCTTCCCGGTCAGGTCCAGGTCACGGGTCAGCGCGACGTTCAGGTCGTCGGCGCTGCCGCTCCACCACTCGTTGGCACCCTCGAACGGGGTGTTGACCTCGGTGGTGACGGTCTTCGCCGGCAGGTTGACGATCAGGCCCTGCTTGCGCTTGCTGTTGTACTCGACCGGGCCGAGCAGCGAGAGCGACTCCTTGCCGGCCTTGGCGGTGTCGTAGTTCAGCCAGCCCAGCTTGAGCTTCGACCAGACGTCGAGGTCGTTCGGCATGTCGCCGATCTCGTTCTTGCCCTCGCCCAGCCAGGAGCCGGAGGACATCAGCGACCAGAAGCCGACCGAGTTGTCGATGCCCTGGCCGGAGGTGTCGTACAGGTCCGGCAGGCCCAGGTCGTGGCCGTACTCGTGGGCGAACACGCCCAGGCCGCCGTTCTCCGGCTGCATGGTGTAGTCGCCGACCCACAGGCCGGTGGCGCCGATCTGGGTGCCGCCGAGCTTGTTGTTGTCCGGGCCGGTCTTGCCGGCCTGGTTGGCGTACGCGTAGGAGCGGTGCGCCCACAGCGCGTCGGTGCCCTGGACGCCGCCGCCGGCCGACTGGTCCTCACCGGCGTGGACGATCTGGAAGTGGTCCAGGTAGCCGTCCGGCTCGTTGAAGTTGCCGTCGCCGTCGTAGTCGTAGCGGTCCCACTGGTCGTACTGCGCCAGGTCGGCCTTGATCTGGGCGTCGGTGCGGCCCTTGGCCTTCTGGTCGGCGACCCAGGCGTCGATGCCGTCGCGGATCAGGTCCTGCGCGTTGGCGCAGACGTGCTGGCCGCAGTAGTCCGAGCCGTAGCGGGCCTCGTTCCACGGCACCCGCACCCAGTCGGTGACCAGGCCGTCGACCGAGTACCGGCCGGAGGACTGGCGCTCGTAGTACGTCTTCAGCGAGGGCTTGTTCTTCGCGAAGTAGATGTCCTGGTAGTGCGCCTGGTTGTAGTCCGCCTGCCAGGCCGTCGAGTTGTCGTTCTTGCGGTCCGGGGCGGCGATCTGGTTGTGCGCCGGGCCGGGGGTGCCGCCGTACTTGACCTTGCCGTCCGGAGTCGTGCTGGTGGTGTCCACCTGGGTGCCGAAGTCGACCAGGATCGTGAAGATCTTGTCGGTGCGCTCGCGGGACAGCTCGACGTACTTGTCGCGGCCCAGCTTGATCGAGGAGCCGCTGCCGTGCTGCTCGACCTTCGCGGTGCCGTTGACCAACTGCTCCACCGCGGCGGTCTGCTCGGCCTGCTGCTTGTCGGCCAGCGGGCTCTGCAGTTCGCGCGGGACGCTGTCGTTCTGGAGCGCCTCGGCCGGGTCGGTGACCGTCTTGGTCGCGGGGGCGGCGGTGGCGGTCCCCGGGAGCATTCCGGCGCCCAGCGCGGCGGTCACCGCGATGGCGGCGGAAGCCGCGACAGCCCTCTTGGTTATCTTCAACGTGGTGACGTCCTCCCCTTACCGGTCGGGCTGGTTGGCCGAACCGGTGAACCAATGCAAGACAGGTGGACGACATTTGACCCAAGGTCCGGTAAAAAAGAAAGACCTTGACCCTGGTGTGGCCACGCCGCTATGCTCCCGCATCCCGGTTTCCCTGACGGTCCGTCAACCTACCTACCGTTCCTGCCCGCCACGGGTCGGTCGTGCCCGCACCGCGCCGCGGTCCACCCGTTCGGCGGGCCGCCCGGCCGCATTCACAGCACACGGAAACCTAAACAGTTTTTCAACTGAAGAGCAGGACGGCAGAAAACCGCCGCCCCCGACCTGATCAGGTCGGGGGCGGCGGCTTGCCGAACGCTTTGCGGGGCTATTACTTGGTCAGGTCCGGACCGGCCGCCGAGACCGCCGCGGGAGTGTCCGCCACCGGGGACTTCTCCTCACCGCGGAAGGTGAACTTGGCTTCCTTGCCCTCGCCCTCCACACCGACCACCACGATGTGGCCGGCCCGCAGCTCACCGAACAGGATCTTCTCGGACAGGTGGTCCTCGATCTCCCGCTGGATCGTGCGGCGCAGCGGACGCGCGCCCAGGATCGGGTCGTAGCCGCGCTTGGCCAGCAGCTGCTTGGCCTCGACGCTGAGCTCGATGCCCATGTCGCGGTCCTTCATCCGCTGGTCGACCCGGGCGATCATCAGGTCGACGATCTCGATGATGTTCGCCTCGGACAGCTGGTGGAAGACCACGATGTCGTCGACGCGGTTCAGGAACTCGGGGCGGAAGTGCTGCTTGAGCTCCTCGCCGACCTTCGCCTTCATCCGCTCGTAGCCGGCCTGGACGTCACCCGTGGCGGCGAAGCCCAGGTTGAAGCCCTTGGAGATGTCCCGGGTGCCGAGGTTGGTGGTCATGATGATGACCGTGTTCTTGAAGTCCACGACCCGGCCCTGGGAGTCGGTCAGGCGACCGTCCTCCAGGATCTGCAGCAGCGAGTTGAAGATGTCCGGGTGGGCCTTCTCGACCTCGTCGAACAGGACCACCGAGAACGGCTTGCGACGCACCTTCTCGGTGAGCTGGCCGCCCTCCTCGTAGCCCACGTAGCCGGGCGGGGAGCCGAACAGCCGGGAGACGGTGTGCTTCTCCGAGAACTCGGACATGTCCAGCGCGATCAGCGCGTCCTCGTCCCCGAACAGGAACTCCGCCAGGGTCTTGGACAGCTCGGTCTTACCGACGCCGGACGGGCCGGCGAAGATGAACGAGCCACCGGGGCGCTTCGGGTCCTTCAGACCCGCCCGGGTGCGGCGGATCGCCTGGGAGAGCGCCTTGATCGCGTCCTCCTGGCCGATGACCCGCTTGTGCAGCTCGTCCTCCATGCGCAGCAGGCGCGAGGACTCCTCCTCGGTCAGCTTGAAGACCGGGATGCCGGTGGCGGTGGCCAGGACCTCGGCGATGAGCTCCTCGTCCACCTCGGCCACGACGTCCATGTCGCCGGCCTTCCACTCCTTCTCCCGCTTGGCCTTCGCCTGGAGCAGCTGCTTCTCGTTGTCGCGCAGCGACGCGGCCTTCTCGAAGTCCTGCGCGTCGATCGCGGACTCCTTCTCCCGGCGCACGTCGGCGATCTTCTCGTCGAACTCGCGCAGGTCCGGCGGCGCGGTCATCCGGCGGATGCGCATCCGGGAACCGGCCTCGTCGATCAGGTCGATCGCCTTGTCCGGCAGGAAGCGGTCCGAGATGTACCGGTCGGCCAGGGTGGCGGCGGCGACCAGGGCGGCGTCGGTGATCGAGACCCGGTGGTGCGCCTCGTACCGGTCGCGCAGGCCCTTGAGGATCTCGATGGTGTGCGGGAGCGAGGGCTCGGCGACCTGGATCGGCTGGAAGCGGCGCTCCAGCGCGGCGTCCTTCTCCAGGTGCTTGCGGTACTCGTCCAGCGTGGTGGCGCCGATGGTCTGCAGCTCGCCGCGGGCCAGCATCGGCTTCAGGATGGAGGCGGCGTCGATCGCGCCCTCGGCGGCGCCCGCACCCACCAGGGTGTGGAGCTCGTCGATGAACAGGATGATGTCGCCGCGGGTGCGGATCTCCTTGAGCACCTTCTTCAGGCGCTCCTCGAAGTCACCGCGGTAGCGCGAGCCGGCCACCAGGGCGCCGAGGTCCAGCGTGTAGAGCTGCTTGTCCTTCAGCGTCTCCGGGACCTCGCCCTTGACGATCGCCTGGGCCAGGCCCTCGACGACGGCGGTCTTGCCGACGCCGGGCTCGCCGATCAGCACCGGGTTGTTCTTGGTGCGGCGGGACAGCACCTGCATGACCCGCTCGATCTCCTTCTCGCGCCCGATCACCGGGTCGAGCTTGGCCTCGCGGGCGGCCTGCGTCAGGTTGCGCCCGAACTGGTCGAGCACCAGGGAGGTGGAGGGGGTGCCCTCGGCGGGACCGCCGGCCGTGGCCGACTCCTTGCCGCTGCCGGTCTGGTAGCCGGACAGCAGCTGGATGACCTGCTGGCGCACCCGGTTCAGGTCGGCGCCGAGCTTCACCAGGACCTGGGCGGCGACGCCCTCGCCCTCGCGGATCAGGCCGAGCAGGATGTGCTCGGTGCCGATGTAGTTGTGGCCGAGCTGAAGCGCCTCGCGGAGCGACAGCTCCAGGACCTTCTTCGCCCGGGGGGTGAAGGGGATGTGCCCGGACGGGGCCTGCTGGCCCTGGCCGATGATCTCCTCCACCTGCTGGCGGACCGCCTCGAGCGAGATGCCGAGGCTCTCCAGCGCCTTTGCGGCGACACCCTCGCCCTCGTGGATCAGGCCCAGGAGGATGTGCTCGGTGCCGATGTAGTTGTGGTTGAGCATCCGGGCTTCTTCCTGTGCCAGGACGACAACCCGCCGCGCGCGGTCGGTGAACCTCTCGAACATCGTTAATCGCTCCTCAGAGCGGTCGGTCAGTTCGGGGGCCGTCCCCGCCCTGTCCTTCCGCATGCTAGTCCCGCTCAGCAGCGCGGCTACGGAACTCCCACGGAGCGGGAGCAACATGCTGCGCGACCAGCCGACACCTTTCCCAACCTGATGCTGGGAGACGGTGTTCCCAGCGACGGGCCCGATGCACCGGATCCCGCTACGCCAACGGCGAACACGGTCCGGCGGAACCGGCGGACCGGCCCCGCGGTGTGCTGCGGGCGGACTCCGCGGAGCCCGTCCACCAGCATTCATACCCGGTAATCCGGCGGGTTTCGCGTGGTTTCCCGGGGGTCTGTGTTCGCCTGGCGAGAAGTCTGCCGACCGGGGACCTGGATGACGGGCCGTCAGGTCGGCTGCGGGCGGCTCACCGCCGTTCCGGTGGCGGTCGCGTGACCGCCCGGCCCCTCCAGCGTTGCACAGGTCGTGACCCGTCCGCCGCCGCCCGCCCCGGCCGCACCCCGTGCGGCGGTCGGCTGGCGCGGCTCGGACCGGGTGACCGCGCCGCTGGGGCCCGCGCGGGCCGCGCTGGGCCGGCTGGAGCGGCTGGGCCGCCCCACCGGGCCGGTGCTGCGGCAGTCCGGCCGGGCCGTCTTCCTGCTCGCCCCGGGGGCCGCCGAGCCGGTGCCCGACCTGCTCCGCTGGCTGGGCTGGGGCCCGGAGCTGGGGCTGCCGATCGAGGCCCGGGCGGCGCACCCGGGAGACCCCCGGGTGCCCGAACCGCGGACCGCCGACTGGCTGCGGGCCGGAGCGCCGCGGCCCGCCCTGGACCTGCGCTCGCCCGCCCTGCTGCACCTGCTGGACGCCCTCGCGGACGCCTGCGCGCGGGAACGGCTGGGCCTGCCGCCCGCCCGCTGAGAGCCCCGCCGGGGCTCGGGCGACTCCCCCGGGAGCCGCCGTCAGGAGGCGTTGGCCTTCTCGTACGCCTCGCGCACGTTGCTCGGGACGCGGCCGCGGTCGTTGACCGGGAGGCCGTTCTCCTTCGCCCAGGTGCGGATCTTGGCGGTGTCGGCCTGGCCGGCCGCGGCGGACCGGCCGCCGCCGCTGCGCCCGCCGCCGCTGCCGCCGCGCCGCGGGGCGGTCAGCCGGCCGCTCTGCTTGCGGCCCTTCTCGACGTACGGGGCGAGCAGGTCGCGGAGCTTCTCCGCGTTGTCGCTCTTCAGGTCGATCTCGTAGGCCACGCCGTCCAGGGCGAACGTCACCGTCTCGTCCGCGGAGCCGCCGTCGAGATCGTCTTCCAGAATGACCTGAACCCTCTGTGCCACGGGCTTCCCTTTCCGCGATAACGATCCATTGCCTGGAGAAAGGAAAGCGTCTTTTCCCGGAAAACACAAACCCCTGTGTCGCCGGTCGTGCCGCGGGGCATGACTCACAGGTGCAGCAGCATCCGCGAGTTGCCCAGCGTGTTCGGCTTCACCCGCTCCAGGTCGAGGAACTCGGCGACGCCTTCGTCGTACGAGCGCAGGAGTTCTTCATAGACTTCTGTGGCCACGGCCGCCGGGTCTGCCGTACGATCGTCGTTTTCGCCGATCTCCACGAAGCCGTGTTTCGAGAAGAACGGAACCTCGAACGTCAGGCAGAAAATCCGACGGACGCCGAGCCAGCGCGCGGTCTCCAGCAGCTTGTCCAGCAGCAGGTGCCCGATACCGAGGCCCTTGCAGACCGGGTCCACCGCGAGGGTGCGCACCTCGGCGAGGTCCTCCCACATCACGTGGAGCGCGCCGCAGGCCACCACCCGGCCGTCCTGGTCGCGTTCGGCGACCCAGAACTCCTGGACGGATTCGAACAGTGTGACGGTCGGCTTGTCGAGCAGAATGCCGTCCCGGGAGTACGCGTCGATGAGCCGGCGGACGGCGCGCACGTCGGTGGTCCGCGCACGGCGGATGGTGACCTCCATGCCGGGGAACGTTATCGTGCCGCGGGCGGCCCGGTCTCGTCGGTATCGGCGCCCGCCACCCGCAGCGCGTCGCGCAACCACTCGCGCTGTTCCGGGGACATCATCCCGAAGAAGTGCACCAGGGCGGCGGCCGGATTGTCGCTCGTCGCCCAGGCGTCGTTCATCAGCGCGGCGGTGTACGCCTCCCGGGAGGAGACCGGCTCATATCGGTATGCGCGCCCGGCGCGCTCCCGGCGCACCCAGCCCTTTCGATAGAGCTTGTCGAGCACCGTCATCACGGTGGTGTACGCGATTTCGCGTTCCGACCGCAGATCCTGCAGAACCTCCCGAACCGTGACCGGGCGGTTCCACTGCCACACCCGGGTCATGATGTCGTTCTCGAGTTCTCCGAGTTGCCGCACCATAGTGCCGCCAAGGATAGGACCGATGCGGACAAAAGGCGGCAAACGGCAAACGGACCGGCGCGCCGCTCCCCGGAGGGGGGAACGGCGCACCGGCCCGGAGACCGCTATTCGGCGGCGGAACGCGCCGCCATGGCCTCGGCGGCGGCGTCCTCCTTGGCCTTCTGGGCGCCGCCCTGGCTGCGGATGATGGCCCGCACCAGGAAGGCGAAACCGACCGCCATGACCAGCGGCGGGACGATCGCGCTGACGTACTCCATCGGTTACTCCTCGGTCGGGTCGGACGCGCCCTCGGCGGCGGTCCTCTCGTTCTTCGCCGCCTTCTCCGGCTTCACCAGCGGGAAGAGCACCGTCTCGCGGATGTTCTTGCCGGTGAGCAGCATGATCAGGCGGTCCACGCCCAGGCCGAGGCCGCCGGTGGGCGGCATCGCGTACTCCAGGGCGCGCAGGAAGTCCTCGTCCAGCTGCATCGCCTCGACGTCGCCGCCGGCCGCCAGCAGCGACTGCGCGGTGAGCCGGGCGCGCTGCTCGACCGGGTCGATCAGCTCGGAGTAGGCGGTGCCGATCTCGGTGCCGAAGATCACCAGGTCCCACTTCTCCGCGACGCCCTCGATCGAGCGGTGCTGCCGGGTCAGCGGGGAGACCGAGGTCGGGTAGTCCTTGATGAAGGTCGGCCGGATCGCGTGGTGCTCCAGCAGGCGCTCGATCAGCTCCAGCACGATCTGGCCGTGGTCCCAGGCCGGGTCCAGGTACTCGCCCAGGCCGTGCTCGGCGGCCAGCTTCCGCAGCTCCTCGGCGGAGGTGGCCGGGGTGACCTCGGTGCCCAGGTGGGCGGAGATGCCCGGGTAGACCGAGACCTCCTCCCAGGGCTCGGCCAGGTCGATCTCGTGCTCGGCGCCGTCCGGGCCGAGGCCCCTGACCACGGTGGTGCCCAGCGCGTCCCGGGCGGCGTTGACGATGACCGCCCGGATCAGCTCGGCCTGGGTGTCGTAGTCGCCGTACGCCTCGTACGACTCCAGGGCGGTGAACTCCGGGTTGTGGGTGGCGTCCGCGCCCTCGTTGCGGAAGTTCCGGTTGATCTCGAAGACCTTCTCGGCGCCGCCGACCACCAGGCGCTTGAGGTACAGCTCGGTGGCGATGCGCAGGTACAGGTCGATGCCGTACGCGTTGATGTGCGTCGTGAACGGGCGGGCGTTGGCGCCGCCGTGGATCGGCTGCAGCATCGGGGTCTCGACCTCGAGGTAGCCGCGGTCCTCGTAGGTGCGGCGGATCGAGCGGATCACCCGGGTGCGCAGCTGGAGCATCTCGCGCGCCTCGGGGTTGACGATCAGGTCCACGTAGCGCTGGCGGACCCGGGCCTCCGGGTCGTTCAGGCCCTTGTGCTTGTCCGGCAGCGGGCGCAGGCACTTGGCGGTGAGCTCCCAGCGGTCGACCATCACGCTGAGCTCGCCGCGCTTGGAGGTGATCACCTCGCCCTCGACGCCGACCTGGTCGCCGAGGTCGATGTCGCCCTTCCAGGCGGCCAGCCGCTCGGCGCCCAGCCTGTCCAGGGAGAGCATCACCTGGAGGTCGCCGGAGCCGTCCCGCAGGGTGGCGAAGCAGAGCTTGCCGCCGGTGCGGGCCAGGACCACCCGGCCGGTGACGCCGACCCGCTCGCCGGTGGCGGTGTCCGCGGCCAGGTCGGGGTGCTTGTCGCGCAGCTCGGCGATGGTGGTGGTGCGGGGGAAGCCGACCGGGTACGGGTCGACGCCGGCCGCCCGGAGCCGGTCCAGCTTCTCGCGCCGGACGCGCATCTGCTCGGGAAGGTCGTCGGTCGCGGGGACGGTGCTCTGATCACTCACCCCACCAGGGTAGCCAGGCTCACGGCCCGCTCCGTCACGGGATGTCGGCGGGGGCGCGCCGGGAACGGCGGAGCCCCCTCCGGGGGGAGGGGGCCCGGGGCGCGGCGGCCGGTCAGCCGTCGGTGCCGGTGGCGAGTTCCGGGTGCTCCTCGTCGGCCGGGGGCTCCTGGTGCGGGGCCGAGCGGGCGCGGCGGCCGAACAGCTCGGCGGGGGTGGGCATCCGGCGGGGGCGGGGGCGCTCGGCCGGGTGCGGGGGCTGCTGGTCGTTCATCGGGGACCGTCCTCCGACTGGGGTGGCGGGCTGGGGTTCGGACGCCGGGCTGGGCACCGCCGCGAGGTGCCGCTGGCCGGAGCCCAGCGATAGCCGCTCGCGGACCTCGGCCTCGGCGAGCGCGTGGCAGCGCCCGGCGAGCCGGGAGCGGCGGGCCTGTTCGGGCGGGCCGCAGGGCTGGCGGGACAGCGAGCGCAGGGCCGAGAGGTCCTCGGCGGTGGGCAGGTAGCCGTCGGCGACGGCCTCCTCCAGGCGGTCCAGGTAGCCCGCGACGCTCCCGGGCAGGGCGGCCCGGTAGCGGGCCAGGTCGGTGAGCATGAAGGCCCGCAGCCGCCCTCCCTCCTGGACCGCCTCGTCGATGGCCTCGGTCAGCCGCAGCGCGTCCTGGACGTCCTCGGTCCACAGTTCGCCGGCCGCGGCGGGCAGCGGGAGCCGGTCGGGCGCGGCCGGGTAGAGGGCTTGGGCGAGGACACGGCGCAGCACCCGGACTTCATCGGCGCTGAAGGCCATGCCGCCGCGCGATCCGTGTGGCGTTGGCATGGGTCGACAGTACGTGTCGTACGTCCGACTTATGGCGATTGATGACGTGTTTGTCCCGATTGGCCTATGAGATGGCCCGCGGGCCGCCCGCGCCCCGGGAACGCGGCGGGCCCCGGCGCCCGCCGGGGCGGACCGGGGCCCGGGCGGGGCGGTCGGGGGTGTCGGGCGGCGGTGGCCGGGGCTGTCAGGCGGCGGTGGCCGGGCGGTTGCGTTCGAAGATCAGGCGCAGGCCGATCAGGGTCAGCCAGGGCTCGTGCACGTCGATCGAGTCGGCCTCGCCGAGCACCAGCGGGGCCAGGCCGCCGGTGGCGATCACCTGGACGTCGTTCGGGTCCTTGGCGAGTTCCTTGGCCATCCGGTTGACCAGGCCGTCGACCTGGCCGGCGAAGCCGTACAGGATGCCCGACTGCATGCCCTCGACGGTGTTCTTGCCGATCACGTTCCGCGGGCGGGCCAGCTCGATCTTGCGGAGCATCGCGGTCCGGCCGCCCAGGGCGTCGACCGAGATCTCGATGCCCGGGGCGATCGCGCCGCCCACGTAGTCGCCGCGCGCGTTGATCGCGTCGAAGGTGGTCGCGGTGCCGAAGTCGACCACGATGCACGGGCCGCCGTACAGGTGGTTGGCGGCCAGCGCGTTGACGATCCGGTCCGCGCCGACCTCCTTCGGGTTGTCCATCAGCACGTGCACGCCGGTCTTCACGCCCGGCTCGACGATCACCGCCGGGACGTCCCCGTAGTAGCGGCGGGTCACCTCGCGCAGTTCGTGCAGGACGGCCGGCACCGAGGAGCAGATCGCCAGGCCGGCCACCCGGTCGTCCGCCGAGACGATCGGGTGGGCGCCCATCAGGCCCTGCATCAGCACCGCGAGTTCGTCCGCGGTGCGGCGCGGGTCGGTGGAGATCCGCCAGTGCTCGACGATCTCCTCGCCGTCGAACAGGCCGAGCGTGGTCTGGGTGTTGCCGACGTCGATGGTGAGGAGCATGGGGCGCTTTCTGCTTCGAAGGGTCGGGGTTCGAAGGGTCAGGAGCTGCGGAGGTCCAGGCCGATGTCGAGGATCGGGGCGGAGTGCGTCAGGGCGCCGACGGCCAGGTAGTCGACCCCAGTCTCGGCGACCTCGCGCGCGGTGGCCAGGGTCAGGCCGCCGGAAGCCTCCAGCTTCGCCCGGCCCGCGACCAGCGCGACCGCCTCGCGCAGCTGCGCGGGGGTGAAGTTGTCCAGCAGGATCAGGTCCGCGCCGGCCTCCAGGACGGGCGCGATCTGCTCGACCGTGTCCACCTCGACCTCGATCGGCAGCTCCGGGAACGCCTCGCGCACGGCGGTGAACGCCTCCACCACACCGCCCGCCGCGACCACGTGGTTGTCCTTCACCAGCGCGGCGTCCGAGAGCGCCATCCGGTGGTTGGCGCCGCCGCCGGCCCGCACCGCGAACTTCTCCAGCGCGCGCAGGCCCGGGGTGGTCTTGCGGGTGTCGCGGACCACCGCGCCGGTGCCCTCCAGGGCGTCCGCCCAGGCCCGGGTCGCGGTGGCGATGCCGGACAGGTGGCAGAGCAGGTTCAGCGCCGAGCGCTCGGCGGTGAGCAGGTCCCGGGTGCGGCTGCGCACCGAGAGCAGCACCTGGCCGGGGGCGACCCGCTCGCCGTCCTCGACGTGCCGCTCGACCTCGAACTCCTCCTCGCAGACCAGCGAGACGACGGCCTCCGCCACCCGCAGACCGGCCACCACGCCCGCCTGGCGGGCGGTGAAGTCGGCGGTGGCGACGGCCTCGGCCGGGACGGTCGCCACCGAGGTGACGTCCTCGCCGCCGGCCAGGTCCTCGGACAGGGCCGTCATCGCCACGTCCTCCACCTCGACCGGGTCCAGCCCGGCGTCCTCCAGCAGGGCGGCGAGCGCCGGGTCGAGACCGGTCTCGTACTCCTCGCCCTCGCCGCACGCGCAGCCGTCGCCGCAGCCGCCGGACTCGGTGGACAGGAGGGGCAGTTCGGAGTGGGACATGGTGGCAGGGCTCCAGGTTTCGGCGGTACGGGGATCGGCTGGCGGGGGTGCGCTCGCGGACGTCAGCCGGCGAGCGGGTGGACGACGTGGCGGTGCCAGTGGGCGTCGTCGCGGTCGGGGAAGTCCTCGCGCCAGTGGCAGCCGCGGGTCTCCTGGCGCAGGGCGGCGGAGGTGGTGAGTGCGGTGGCGACCTGGTGCAGGTTGGTGGCCTCCCAGGTCTCCACGGACGGGGAGCCGGGGTGGTCCGGGTCGGCCAGGTCGGCCAGGCCCTTGGCGGTGGCGGCCAGCGAGTCCGCGGAGCGGATCACGCCCGCGCCGGTGGACATCAGCTGCTGGAGCTCGCCGCGGGCCCCGGCGGGCAGCAGCGGGACGGGCTCGGCCGCGTGCGCCGCGTCGGTGGTGACGGTGCGGGCCGGGAGCCGGCCGGCGGCGTTCAGCGCGGCCAGGTCGGCGGCGATCCGCTCGGCGAAGACCAGGCCCTCCAGCAGCGAGTTGGAGGCCAGCCGGTTGGCGCCGTGCACGCCGGTGCAGGCGACCTCGCCGCAGGCGTACAGGCCCGGGACGGTGGTGCGGCCGTGCAGGTCGGTGCGGACGCCGCCGGAGGCGTGGTGGGCGGCCGGGGAGACCGGGATCGGCTCGGTGACCGGGTCGATGCCGTGCGCCCGGCAGGCGGCCAGGATGGTGGGGAAGCGGTGCTCCCACATCTCGGCGCCGAAGTGCCGCCCGTCCAGGTACATGTGCCGGGCGCCCTGCTCGTGCATCCGGCGGATGATCGCCTTGGCGACGATGTCGCGCGGGGCGAGCTCGGCCAGTTCGTGCTGGCCGACCATGAAGCGGACCCCGTCCGCGTCGACCAGGTGCGCGCCCTCGCCGCGGACCGCCTCGGAGACCAGCGGCTGCTGGCCCTGGGCGTCCGGGCCGAGGAACAGCACGGTCGGGTGGAACTGGACGAACTCCAGGTCGGTGACCTCGGCGCCGGCCCGCAGGGCGAGCGCGACGCCGTCGCCGGTGGAGACCGCCGGGTTGGTGGTGGCCGAGAAGACCTGGCCCATGCCGCCGGTGGCCAGCACCACGGCCCGGGCCAGGATCGCGCCGACGCCGTCGCGCTGGCCCTCGCCCATCACGTGCAGGGTGACGCCGGAGGCGTGCCCGTCGGCGTCGGTGAGCAGGTCCAGGACCAGGGCGTGCTCGATCAGCTCCAGGCCCGGGTCGGCCTCGATCGCGGCGACCAGGGCGCGCTCGATCTCGGCACCGGTGGCGTCGCCGCCGGCGTGCGCGATCCGGCGGCGGTGGTGGCCGCCCTCGCGGGTCAGCACGATCTCGCCGTCCTCGTCGAGGTCGAACTCGGCGCCCGCCTCGATGAGCCGGCGCACCGCGTCCGGGCCCTCGGTGACCAGGGTGCGCACCGCCTCCTCGTCGCACAGGCCGGCGCCCGCGACCAGGGTGTCCTGGAGGTGCTGCTCCGGGGTGTCGCCCTCGCCCAGGGCGGCGGCGATGCCGCCCTGGGCCCAGCGGGTGGAGCCCTCGTCCAGCACCGCCTTGGTGACCACCATGGCCCGCAGGCCGGCCTTGCGGGCGTTGAGCGCGACGGTGAGCCCGGCCACGCCGGAGCCGATCACGACCACGTCGGTGCTCGTGGTCCAGCCGGGGGCGGGGGCGGTCAGGCGGTGCGACATGGGTTCAGCTGCTCCTTCAGCGCGCGGCGGCGTCGGCCGCGCCGTTCGCACCACCGTACGCGCCGTCCCCGCGCACCAGTCCGCTGCCCTCGGGGGCGTCCGCGGGGTCGCCGCCGAGGCCGGTGATCCGGTTGCGCTCGTCGACGAACACCACCTTCGGCAGGTACGCCTTGGCCTCGGCGGTGTCCATCTGCCCGTAGGCGATCAGGATCACCAGGTCGCCGGGGTGGACCAGGCGCGCGGCGGCGCCGTTGATGCCTATGACGCCCGAGCCGCGCGGGCCGGCGATGGTGTAGGTCTCCAGCCGGGCGCCGTTGTTGATGTCGACGATGTGGACCAGCTCGCCGGGGAGCAGGTCCGCGGCGTCGAGCAGGTCCTCGTCGACCGTCACCGAACCGACGTAGTGCAGGTCGGCCTGGGTGACGGTGGCGCGGTGGATCTTGGACTTGAGCATGGTGCGGAACATGGGTCACGCCTCCTGTGAGTGCATGCCTGGTGGTGCCTACCGGTGGTGGACGGGGCGGCCGGGCCCTCGGGGGGCCGGCCGCCCCGGGTGTCCGGGCTAGCGGACGATGACGCTCACGTTGTCGATCAGCCGGGTCGAGCCGACCCGGGCCGCGACGGCGAGCACCGCCTCGCCCCGGAAGTCGTCCGGCGCCTCGGTGAAGGACAGCGGATCGACCAGGGCGAGGTAGTCGGGGGAGACGCCGTCCGCGCCCTCCAGCACGGCGGCGGCCGCCTCGCGGACGGCCTTCGGGCCCTGCGCGCCGGCGTCCCGGCCGGCGAACAGGGCGCGGGAGAGGGCGAGCGCCCGGGTGCGCTCCTCCTCGGAGAGGAAGCGGTTGCGGGAGGACAGCGCCAGGCCGTCCTCCTCGCGGACGGTCGGGACGCCGACCACCTCCACGTCGAAGTCCAGGTCGGCGACCATCCGGCGGACGATCGCCAGCTGCTGGGCGTCCTTCTCGCCGAACACCGCGAAGTCCGGGTCGGTGATGTGCAGCAGCTTGGCGACCACGGTCAGCATCCCGTCGAAGTGCCCCGGGCGGGACGCGCCCTCGAAGCCCTCGCCCATCGGGCCGGCCGAGAGCCGCACCAGCGGCTCGCCGTTCGGGTACACCTCGTCCACGGACGGGGCGAACACCACGTCCGCGCCCGCCTCCTCGGCGAGCGCGAGGTCCGCGTCCAGGGTGCGCGGGTAGCGGTCCAGGTCCTCGCCGGCGCCGAACTGCAGCGGGTTCACGAAGACCGTCACCGCGACCCGGCCGTCCCGGCCGACCTGGCGGCGGGCCTCCCGCACCAGCGCCGCGTGGCCCGCGTGCAGCGCGCCCATGGTCATCACCACGGCGTTGTCCACCGGCTGCTCGTCCGGCCAGAACGCGGCCTCGAACTCCTCCACGGTGCGGGTCAGCACCGCCGTGCGGGCCTTCGCCGCCTTCGGGGCCTTCGCCGGGCGCCTGTCGCGTGCCATCAGTGCTTCTCCTCGTTCAGTACGTCCAGCAGCGCCGCCGCCGGCTCCGGCTTCAACGTGCCGTTGGCCACCGCGCGCTGGGCGGTCGCCCGCGCCATCGCCCGGTACGCCTGGCCGATGTCCGGGGTCACCGTAGCGAGTCGGTCCAGGTGCGTGCGCACCGTCCCGACGTCACCGCGGGCCACCGGGCCGGTCAGCGCGAGGTCGCCCGAGCGCAGGGCGTTGTCCAGGGCCGCGCCCAGCAGCGGGCCGAGCATCTGACCGGGTTCCTGGACGCCCGCCGTGCGCAGCAGCTCCATCGCCTGCGCGACCAGCGTCACCAGGTGGTTCGCGCCGTGCGCGAGCGCCGTGTGGTAGAGCGGCCGGACCTCCTCGGGGATCCAGGACGGCTCGCCGCCCATCTCCACCACCAGGGCCTCGGCGACCGGGCGCAGCTCCTCCGGGGCGGTCACCCCGAACGGGCAGCCGGCCAGCCGGGCCACGTCCACCGAGGTGCCGGTGAAGGTCATCGCGGGGTGCAGCGCCAGCGGCAGCGCGCCCGCCCGGGCGGCGGGTTCCAGCACGGCCACGCCGTGCGCGCCCGAGGTGTGCACGAGCAGCTGGCCCGGGCGGACCGCGCCGGTCGCGGCCAGGCCCTGCACGAGACCGGGCAGGGCGTCGTCCGGGACGGTCAGCAGCACCAGGTCCGCGGCGGCCGTCACCTGCGGGGGCGCGACCAGCCGCACCCCCGGCAGCAGGGCCTCGGCCCGGCGGCGGGACGCGGCGGAGACGCCGGACGCGGCGACCACGCGGTGGCCGGCGAGCTGCAGGGCGGCGCCCAGGGCGGGGCCGACGCGGCCGGCGCCGAGAACGCCCACGGTGAGTCGGGCGGGGCGGTTACCGGGGTCGGAGGGGTCTCCGAAGTCGGGCAGCACTCTTCCGTTCCAGTCCTCTAGGGGTACCAGACGTACCGGTCAATGGTACGGGGGTTTCCGGCCCGCCCACCCGTGCGCCCGGTCCGGGGGCGCGCGGGCCGGGGCGGCGGCTCCCCGTCAGGGGGTCTCGCCGGCTCGGACGAGGCCGTTCTCGTAGGCGAGGACGACGGCCTGGACGCGGTCGCGGAGGCCGAGTTTGGCGAGGATGCGGCCGACGTGGGTCTTGACGGTGGCTTCGGAGAGGACCAGGCGGGCGGCGATCTCGCCGTTGGAGAGGCCCTGGGCGACCAGCAGGAAGACCTCGCGCTCGCGGTCGGTGAGCGGGCCGAGCAGGGGGGAGCCGGGGGTGCCGGCGGGGGTGGGGAGGACCTCGGCGAAGCGGTCGATCATGCGGCGGGTGGTGGTGGGGGCGACCACCGCGTCGCCGCCGTGCACGGAGCGGATCGCGGCGACCAGCTCGGTGGGCGGGACATCCTTGAGCAGGAAGCCGGAGGCGCCGGCCTTGAGCGCGGCGAAGGCGTACTCGTCCAGGTCGAAGGTGGTGAGGATGAGGACCCGGGGGGCGCCCTCGATCGGGGTGCCGTGCTCGTCGAGGCAGATCCGGCGGGTGGCCTGGACGCCGTCGAGCCGGGGCATCCGGACGTCCATCAGGATCACGTCGACCTCGGCGGTGCGCAGCACGTCGACGGCCTGCTGGCCGTCGCCCGCCTCGGCGGCGATCTCGATGTCGCCCTGTGACTGCAGGACCATCCGGAAGCCGGTGCGCAGCAGTTCCTGGTCGTCGACCAGCATGACGCGGATCGGCATCGCTCGGGTCTCCTTACATGGGGGGCGGGTGGGTCAGGCGGACGCTTTGAGCGGCAGGACGGCCCGGATCCGGAAGCCGCCGCCGGGCCGGGGCCCGACGTCCAGGCTGCCGCTGACCATACCGACGCGTTCGCGCATGCCGATCAGGCCGTGGCCGAGCCCGTCGGTGCCGCCGGAGAGCTGTTCGCGGGTGGAGCCGCGGCCGTCGTCCTCGACCAGGACCTCCAGGTCGCCGTCCCGGAAGTCGACGGCGACCCGGGCCCGGGCGTCCGGCCCGCCGTGCTTGCGGACGTTGGTGAGCGCCTCCTGGACGATCCGGTAGACCGTCAGCTCCAGGCCGCGGGGCAGTTCGCGGACCTGGCCGGTGGCGGCGAACTCGACCGGCAGGCCGGCCGTGCGGACCTGCTCCAGCAGGTCGGGCAGCTCCTCGACGCCGGGCTGCGGCACGTACTCGCCGGCCGTGTCGGCGGTGCGCAGCACCCCGAGCAGGCGGCGCATCTCGGCGAGGGCCTGGCGGCCGGTGGACGCGATGGTGCCGAGCGCCTCCTTGGCCTGCTGCGGGGAGGAGTCCATCACGTAGGCGGCGCCGTCGGCCTGCACGATCATCACCGAGACGTTGTGCGCGACCACGTCGTGCAGCTCGCGGGCGATCCGGGCGCGCTCGGCGGCGACCGCGACCTGGGCCTGGGCGTCGCGCTCGCGCTCCAGCCGGGCGGCCCGGTCCTCCAGCTCGACCAGGTAGGCGCGGCGGACCCGGGTGAGCCGGCCCCAGGCCCAGCACAGCACGAACGGGGTGGTCATCAGGACGGCCAGGAACACCGCCGCGTAGCCGCTCTGGCGCTGCTCCGCGGGCGTCAGCCGCCACAGCGTCAGCGGGCCGGCCGCCAGGCTGGCCGCCAGCGCCAGCCGGGACGTCCAGGCGTGGCCGAACGCGGCGCCGGTGTAGCCGAACACCAGGTAGGCGACGCTCGACACGTTGGGGTCGATCCCGAACGCGACCTGGCCGAGGCCGAGCGCGACGGCCGCCGCGGTGGTGGCGTCCGGCCGGCGGCGGCGCACCACCATCAGGGCGGGCAGCAGGACGGCGACCGCGACGCCGGTGTAGTGCTTCCAGGAGGGCAGCGGGTCGTCCGGCATGCCGGACGACTCGACCGCGGCGAGCACGCCGAGCATCAGGACGAGCAGCGCCCAGCCGGAGTCGACGACCACGGGATGTCGGCGGAGCCAGGCGTTGAGTCGATGCACGTCTCCAGCGTAGGGAGTCCGCGGGGCCGTTCTGCTCCGCCGCGAGGTCGATCCGGGGCTACTCCCCAGGGTGGAGGCGGATCCGCCCCGGTAACGTCGCCCACCATGACATGGATGCGGTGGCGGCCCGCGATCGAACACGCCCTGTACCGGCCCGACGGCGGCTTCTACCGCAGGCCGGAGGGCCCGGCCGGGCACTTCCGCACCTCGGTGCACGCCTCCGCGCGCTTCGCCGCCGCCGTCGCCCGCCTGCTGGCGGGGGTCGACGCGGCGCTCGGCCGGCCGGAGCGGCTGGCCTTCGTCGACGTCGGCGCCGGCCGCGGCGAACTCACCCTCGCGGTGCGCGACCTGCTCCCCGCCGGGCTGCGCGGACGGGTGGACCTCCGGGCCGTCGAGCTGGCCGACCGCCCGGCCGGCCTGCCCGCCGAGATCGGCTGGTCCGCCGAGCCGCCCGCCGGCGTCCGGGGCCTGCTGTTCGCCAACGAGTGGCTGGACAACGTCCCGCTGGAGGTGGCCGAGCGCGGCGCGGACGGGCGGCTGCGCTACGTCGAGGTCGCGCCGGACGGGGCGGAGCGGCCCGGCGGGCCGGTGGACCCGCAGGACGCGGCCTGGGCCGGGCGCTGGTGGCCGGACGGGGAGCGGGTCGAGCTCGGCGGCCCGCGGGACGCCGCCTGGGCCGCGGCCGTCGGCACCCTGGAGCGGGGCCTGGCGGTGGCCGTCGACTACGGGCACCTGCGGGCGGCCCGGCCGCCGTTCGGCACCCTGACCGGCTTCCGGGACGGCCGCGAGTGCGCCCCCGTCCCCGACGGCTCCCGCGACCTGACCGCGCACGTCGCGCTCGACGCGGCGGCGGTCGCCGGGCACCCGGTGCTGCTCACCACCCAGCGCGAGGCGCTGCGCGCGCTGGGCGTCAGCGGCGCCCGCCCGCCGCTGGCGCTGGCGGGCAGCGACCCGGCGGCCTACCTGCGCGCCCTCGGCGGGGCGGGCGAGGCGGCCGAGCTCACCGACCCGGGCGGGCTCGGCGCGTTCCACTGGCTGGTCCAGGCCGTCCGGATGCCGGTACCGGACGACCTCGCGGGCCTGCCGGGATGGCAGACTCTCCCCTCGTAGAAGGAGGCGACGGCCATGACGGAGACCACGGTCGGCATCGGCCCGGGCGCGCAGACGCTCCCCGGCGACGGCGGCAGCACCGACATGGTGCTCAACATCGGCCCGCAGCACCCGTCCACGCACGGCGTGCTCCGCCTGAAGCTGGTGCTCGACGGGGAGCGGATCGTCTCCGCCGAGCCGGTGATCGGCTACATGCACCGCGGCGCGGAGAAGCTCTTCGAGGCCCGCGACTACCGGCAGATCATCATGCTGGCCAACCGGCACGACTGGCTGTCCGCGTTCGCCAACGAGCTGGGCGTGGTGCTGGCCGTCGAGCGGATGCTCGGCATGGAGGTCCCCGAGCGGGCGGTCTGGCTGCGGACGCTGCTGGCCGAGCTCAACCGCGTCCTCAACCACCTGATGTTCCTCGGCTCCTACCCGCTGGAACTGGGCGGCATCACCCCGATCTTCCACTCCTTCAACGGCCGCGAGGAGCTCCAGCACGTCCTGGAGGAGGCCTCCGGCGGCCGGATGCACTACATGTTCAACCGGGTCGGCGGCCTCAAGGAGGACCTCCCGGCCGGCTGGCTCGGCCGGGTCCGGCGCGCGGTCGGCGTGGTGCGCGGGCAGCTGCCGGTCTTCGAGGACCTGGTGCTCGGCAACGAGATCTTCCGCGGCCGCACGGCGGGCGTCGGCGTCCTCTCCCGCGCGCACGTGCACGCGTACGGCGTCAGCGGGCCGATCGCCCGGGCCAGCGGCGTCGACTTCGACCTGCGCCGCGACGAGCCCTACCTCGCCTACGGGGAGCTGCGGGACGTCCTGAGGGTGGCCGTCCGGGAGGAGGGCGACTGCCTGGCCCGGTTCGAGTGCCTGCTGGAGCAGACCGCCAACTCCCTCGACCTCGCCGACGCGTGCCTCGACCGGCTGGCCGACCTGCCGGCCGGGCCGGTCAACCTGCGGCTGCCCAAGGTGCTCAAGGCGCCGGAGGGCGAGACGTACGCCTGGACCGAGAACCCGCTCGGCCTGAACGGGTACTACCTGGTCTCGCGCGGCGAGAAGACGCCGTGGCGGCTCAAGCTGCGCTCGGCGTCCTTCAACAACGTCCAGGCGCTGACCGAGCTGCTGCCGGGGACGCTGGTGGCGGACATGGTGGCGATCCTGGGGTCGATGTTCTTCGTGGTCGGCGACATCGACAAGTGAGCGGGCCCCGGCGGGGGCCCGCTCCCGGGCGCTACTGGTCCGCGGGGTGCGGGGCCAGCCGGGTGTCGTGGGCCTCGCAGAGGGCGACGAGCTGGTCGTACGCGGCCCGGCCCATGAGCTCGGTGAGCTCGGGGCGGTAGGAGACGTAGACCGGGTCGGGCGCGCGGTGGGCCTCGGGGGAGCCGGTGCACCACCAGTGCAGGTCGTGGCCGCCGGGGCCCCAGCCGCGGCGGTCGTACTCGCCGATGGAGACCTGGAGGTAGCGGGTGTCGTCGGGCCGGTCGATCCAGTCGTAGGTGCGGCGCACCGGCAGCTGCCAGCAGACGTCGGGCTTGGTCTCCAGCGGTTCGAGGCCCTCGCGCAGGGCCAGGACGTGCAGGGCGCAGCCGGCGCCGCCGGGGAAGCCGGGGCTGTTGAGGAAGAGGCAGGCCCCGTTGACCCGGCGGGTCTGGCGGTCGCCGTCCTCGTCGAACATGGTGATGCCGCCGTCGCGGCGGATCCGGCCCCTGGCGTCGGTGCCCTCGGCGTGGTGCTCCCAGATGTCGGGGGTGAGCCGGGCGGCGTGCCCGGCGACGCGCTGCTCGTCGTCCTCGTCGGAGTAGTGGGCGCCGAGGGTGCAGCAGCCGTCGGAGGCGCCGCGGCCGGGCTGGATGCCGTGGCAGCCCTTGCCGAAGATGCAGCCCCAGCGGGAGGTGAGCCAGGTGAGGTCGCAGCGGAACACCTGGTCCTCGTCGGCGGGGTCGGTGAACTCGACCCAGGCGCGCGGGAAGTCGAGGGCGACCTCGCGGACGGTGGGCATCGCCAGGTCGACGACGGGGCCCTTGGCCTTGGCGGCCTTGGCGGCCCTGGCGGTCTTCGCCGGTTCGTCGGCCTTGGCGGGCTTCTTGGTCTTCTTGTTCTTGGTGCTGTCAGCTGGTGCCACCCGGCAAGGGTATGGCCTGGGCGGGACGGGCCGGGGTCGCGGCGCCGCGGCTTTGCCGGGGGTTCGTCCGAGTTGGGGTGGTTCCGGGGGTTTCGGGCGGCCGGGGAAGGTGAAACGGCTGTGAAAAGGGCCGCCGGCCGGTCGGCGCGGGCGGAGTGTGGTCCTAGGATGGCTCAGCCGATAGGTCGGGCGCACGGGCGCCCTTGCACGGGGGAGTGCAGATGGGCGACGAGGTCGTCATCCGGTCGTGGGAACTCCACGGCGAGGGACGTGAGTTCGAGAAGATCTCGGACGAGTTCGGTAACGCGGCGAAGCAGCTGGAGAGCGGCCTGGCGGCGCTGGGCGCGCCGTGGGGCGAGGACGAGCCGGGGCAGCCGTTCGGCACCGCGTACGGCGAGGCCCGGGAGGGCGCGCTGGCCGGGCTGCAGGGGCTGTCGGAGCGGCTGGGCCGGATCGGGCGCGGGCTGCACACGATGGCGGACACCACCGACCGCACCGACCAGGAGATCAGCGCGGACTTCGACGCGCCCTCGCTGAACCACCCGACCGCAACCGGCCGGGCCTGAACCGGAGTCAGTCCACCTGGCGGGCCGCCGCGCGCGCCGAGCCGTACCACCCGAAGGGGGAGCACGTGTCCAGGAACCTGCCGGAGGAACTCGCCCCCGCGCTGGCGCGGACCGGCCACGCGTGGCCGCAGGCGGACGAGGACGGGCTGCGCCGGGCGGCCGGCCTGTGGCGCGAGTTCGGGTCGGACGCGGACGCCCTGGTGGCCCGCGGCGCGGCCTCCGTGCAGCGGGTGTCGGGGGAGAACAAGGGCCGCGCGGTGGACGCCTTCGCCGACCACTGGCGGCAGTTCAGCGGCGGCGGGCGCGGCCAGCTGGACGACGCCGCGGCGGCGGCCGGGCTGGTGGCCGCCGCGCTGGACAAGGCGGCCGGGGTGGCCGACCAGGTGAAGGCCGACATCATCGCGGTGCTCACCGAGCTGACCGAGAAGATCCGGGCGGCCGACGCGGCCGAGGCCAAGGCCAAGGCGGACATCGCGCAGGCCGGCAAGGAGGCCGCCACCGGACTGGGCGGGCTGGTGACCGGCACGATCGGCGCGGCCGTCGGCGCGGTCAAGGAGCTGGCCGCCGAGGCCGAGGAGCTGGCCGCGGTCGAGCACGCCAAGTCGAGGATCGGCCAGCTGCTGGAGCGGCTCGGCCGGGACATGGGCGAGGCCGCCAGGTCGCTGGCCAAGGAGCCGCCCCTGGTCGCGCTGGAGCGGATCGCCCAGACCGACGGCCGGGGCCTGCACGGCGAACTGCGCGAGACCTCGATGGCGGCCCGCTCCGGGAAGGTCACCGGGGCGCTGGCGCGGGCCGGGGTGGCCCGCTCGGTCGAGGTGGCCGCCGTCGCGGGCCTGCACGCCGAGGTCAAGGCCGACGGCACGGTGCGCACCGACCGGCACGGCAACCCGGTGCTGGTCGGCGAGGACGGGCAGCGGGTCAAGGGCGTGGACGGCCTGACGGTCACCCAGGGCCCGGACGGCACCCAGCAGTTGGTCGACGCCAACGGCACCCCGGTCACCGGCGTGGCGATGGGCGAGGACGGCAAGCCGCTGCTCGGCGGCAACGGCAAGCCGCTGCTGGTGGGCCTGGGCGGCGCGCTGGTCGGCACCGGCATCACGCTGGCGCTCGGCCTGAACGGCAAGCCCCAACTCGGCGACGACGGCCACCCGGTGATGCTGGACGCCGACGGCACCCAGGTCGCCGGCCTGGTCGCCGACCCGGAAGGCCACCTGCTGACCGGCCACGACGGCCACCCGGTCACCGTGGACGCCTCCGGCCGGGCGGCCGGCCCGGGCGGACAGGTGATCCAGTTCGGCGCGGACGGCCGCCCGCTGGACCTGCTCGGCCCCGACGGGCAGCCGGTCAGCGTGATGGACGGCCAACAGCCGGGCGGCCCGTTCCAGAACGACCTGCCGCACGCCCACGGCCACGGCGGCCCGGACGGGCACGGCACCTGGGCCGGCGACGGCACCGGGCCGGGCACGGGCCCGGGCCCCGGGCACGGCGGCCCGCTCGGCCCCGGCCACGGCGGCCTGCTGACCGACCTGGCCGGCACCGTCACCGAACCGGTGTCGGCGGTGACCCAGAGCGCGCTCGGCGACCCGGGCGGCCACCCGCAGACCGGCCCGGCCGACAGCGGCGGCTACCGCGGCCACCAGAGCACCGGCTACCAGGGCGGTTCGCACAACGTCTCCTACGGCAGCCCCACGGCACCCGCCTACAGCGGACCGACCGTCAGCACCCCGTCCGGCGGCGGTTCGTACGGCGGCGGTGGCGGCTCGTACGGCGGTGGCTCGTACGGGGGCGGCTCGTACGGCGGCGGCGGCCACAGCGTGCCGGACCTGCCGGTGTCGGTGCACGTCGACTCGGTGGCCGCGCCGCCCGCGCCGAGCGCCCCGCCGGTGGTGAGCGGCGGCGACATCTGGTCGTCCGGCGGCGGGGGCGGCGGCGGTCACCGCCTCGCCGACCCCGGGCCGTCCTCCGGCGGGTCGGGCCCGTCCGGCGGCTCCTCGTTCCAGCTCGGCCCGGTCGGCGGCGGTACGGCCGCCCCGGTCGGCGGCGGCATCCCGACGGGCGGGCCGGTGGCGACCGGCCCGGTGGCCGGTGCGGGCCCGATCGGCGGACCGGTCGGCGCGGTGCCCGGCGGCGCGGCGGCGGTGCCCGGTGCCCCGGGGGCCCCCGGCGCGGCCGGTGTCCCGGGCGCGCCCGCGGCGGGCCCGGTGGGCGGCGCGGTCGGCGCTCCCGGCCAGGTCGGCGCGGTCGGCACCCCCGGTGCCCCCGGCGCGGCGGGCGGCGGGGCCGCGGTGATCGGCGTCGGCCAGCAGCCGGTCGGCGGACGCCCGGTGACCGGCGTCCCGGTGCCGCCCGCGGGCGGCGGCGGGATCGGCCAGCACGCGTCCGGCACCCCGGCCCGCGGCTACGAGCCGCTGGTGGACACCCGGCGCCAGGCCGGTACGGACGAGCAGGGCCTGCCGGTGAACCCCGGACAGGCGTCCGCGGCCTGGCTGGTGATCGCCAACGGCCGTCACCCCGGCGCCGTCGCCCCGCGACCGGCCGGCGAGCGCGAGCGGACCCTCGCCGACAGCCGCCCGTACGGCCTGCCCGGCGGGCTGGGCCCGGTCGACCCGGCGCACCAGGCCGAGGCGGTGCGCCGCACCCCGGTGCCCGCGCCGGACCCGATGGTCGGCGAGTGGACCGAGGTGCTCAACGGCGGCGGCCCCGCCGAGAGCGGGCGCGCCAACAACTGCGTGGACGTGTCGCTGTCCGCCGTGGACACCCTCGGCGGCGTCCCGACCTGCGCCGCGCCCCGGCTGCCCGACGGCCCGGCCGGCGAGCGCGGCGGCCGCGACCGCGCCGAGCTCGAACTCGGCACCCGCTTCCTCGACCTCGGCGACGGCACCGAGGCCCACGGCAAGCTCGGCCGGGCCCTGCTCGCCCACGGCACCGGCACCCGGGCGGTGCTGCTCACCGTCGACGCGTTCGGCCGCTCGCACACCTGGAACGCCGTCAACCACAAGGGCGTCCTCAGCTACCTGGACCACCAGACCGGCTACGCCGGGCCCACCCCGCTCTACCCGGCCGACCACGGCCTGTGGGCGATCGCGGTGGACGCCGCCGACCGGCCGATCGACCTGACCGCGCCGCTGCCGGCCACCGTCGCCGTCCCGGAGCACGCCCCCGAGCGCGCCCCGGAGCCGGCCCTGGTCGGCGCGGCCGGCGCGGCCGGCGCGGCCGGCGCGGAGGACGGTGCCGCCGCCGGGGCCGCTGACGACACCGCCCCCGCCGCGGCGCCCGCCCCGCCGCGCTCCCGGCTCACCATCCACCGCACCACCACCGGGAGCACCAGCCGATGATCACCCGCGAGCAGGCCCTCGCCACCGCCCACCGCTGGGTCAACGGCGACCTCCCGCAGGAGGGTTCACGGCCTGTCAGGTGCCACGAGTTCGACCTCGGCTGGGTGCTCTGGCCCGAGCCCGCGCCGGTCCTCACCGACCCGCTGACCGGCGCCCGCCGGGCCCCCGAGGAGATCGGCGCGGCCTGCGCCGTGGTCGACCGGGTCACCGGCGAACTCGTGGTCTACCCGTCCGTCCCGGTGCCGGTGGTCGAGCAGCTGCACCGCGACCGGCTCGGCGCCGGCAGCCACCATCCGGCGCTGCCGCCGGTCACCGGCCCGGGCACCCGGGCCACCCTGACCTACCGGGACGACCGGGACGAGCTGCGCTCGCTGACCGTCCACTCCGCGCACGGCCGCCCGCACCCCGCGCTGCGGGCCCGCCGCCAGCTCGCCGAGCAGGGCGTCCCGGCCGAGAACCTGGTCGCGCTCCGCACCGACCTGCGCCTGTCGATGCTCCCCGGCGGCTACTTCGAGCAGGCCGTCGCCGAGCAACTGCCGGGCGTCCGGCTGGAGTTCGAGCAGCCGTACGGGCCGCGCCACGACCACCGGGCGGTGGCCGTGCGGGCCCTGGTGGCCCGGGCCCGCAGCGGCTACAACCGGGTGCCGTTCCCGCCCGCAGTGCCGCCCGCCCAGCCCGAGGACGAGACCGGCCTGGGCAAGCGGCTGGCCGCCCTGTTCGGCGAGGACGGCACCCGCCGCTTCGAGCAGGCCGAGGTGCTCGCCGCCGACCTGCCCGAGGCCGTCGGCCGCCCGCTGCGGCGCACCGGGCTGCCGCGCGAGGTCCCCGGCTTCTTCACCCTGTACCTGCCGGAGGCCGACGGCATCGCCGGGCCGGCCGCCCCGCCGCTGCCCGACCTCGCCGAGCTGCTGGCCGCGCGCGGCCGGGGCCGCCGGGCCACCGCCGCCGCCCGGGCCGCGCTGCTCGGCCAGCGCGTGATCGGCACCGACGGCTGGGCGCTGCTCACCGTCGACACCGCCCAGGGACGGGTCCGCGCCGTCGACCCCGACACCGGCGAGGCCCGCTACTGCAACGCCGACCTGACCGCCTTCACCCGCTGCCTGGCGCTGCTCGCCGAACGCCGCCCCCGGCTGCTCGACCTGCCCCCCGAGCAGGCCGGCCCGGCCGTCGCCGAGTTCCAGTGGGCGCTGGCCGCCCTGGACCGCACCGCGCTGCGCGACCCGGAGAACTGGTGGGCGGTCATCGTCGAGCAGCTCTGGGACGGGATGCTGTGACCCCGGTGGTACCGCCGGCGGTGTCCCCGCCGGTATCCCTGGCGGTCACCGGTTTGGGCTAGGTTGGGCGGTCATGCGACTCGGTGTGCTCGACGTAGGCTCCAACACCGTCCACTTCCTCGTGGTGGACGCCCACCCCGGCGCGGCCCCGCTGCCCGCCTACTCCCACAAGGCCGAACTCCGCCTCGCCGAGCTGCTGGAGGAGGACGGGGCGATCAGCGGGACGGGGGTCGAGCGCCTGGTCTCCATGGTCGCCTCCTCGCTGCGGGTGGCCGAGGACAAGGGCGTGGTCGACCTGCTGCCGTTCGCCACCTCGGCGGTCCGGGAGGCCGCCAACGGCGAGGAGGTGCTGCGCCGGGTCGAGGACGAGACCGGCGTCGCGCTCAACGTGCTCTCCGGGCAGGACGAGGCCCGGCTGACCTTCCTCGCCGTCCGCCGCTGGTTCGGCTGGTCCTCCGGCCGGCTGCTCAACCTGGACATCGGCGGCGGCTCGCTGGAGATCGCCTGCGGCATCGACGAGCAGCCCGCCGTCGCCACCTCCCTGCCGCTCGGCGCCGGCCGCCTCACCTCCCGGCTGCCCGGCGAGGTCGCCGACCCGGGCGACCTGCGCGAACTGCGGCGGCACATCCGGGCCGAGATCGCCGGCGCGGTCGGCGACATCGCCCGGCTCGGGCCGCCCGACCACGCGGTGGCCACCTCCAAGACCTTCAAGCAGCTCGCCCGGATGACCGGCGCCGCCCCCGAGGGCGCGGGCGTCCGGGTCCCCCGCCGGCTCACCCGCGCCGGCCTCTCCGCCTGGCTGCCCCGGCTCGCCGCGATGACGCCCGCCGAGCGGGCCCAGATCCCCGGCGTCTCGGCCGGCCGGGCCCGCCAGCTGCTGGCCGGCGCGCTGGTCGCCGACGCGGCGATGGACCTCTTCGGTCTGGAGGAGCTGGACATCTGCCCGTGGGCCCTGCGCGAGGGCATCATCCTGCGGCGGCTGGACACGATGGACGGACCCGAGCACCGGATCGCCGTCGGGGCCTGACCGGACGGCGCGGGCCCCGCGCGGCGGCGCGGCTCGCCGCCCTGCGCCGCGGGCCCCCGCGCGGCGGTGCTCCGTCCGCCCAGGGCCGTTATCCGGTGGCGGTGATGCGTATGCCCCCCGCTAGAATCCGCCTGCTTCGAACGCCGGTGAACGACACCGGCGTCGGGCATCTCCACGTCCTGGGGGGACCGATGAAAACGCTGCCGGAACTCGGCAGACGCAGACGCTCCGCCGGCTCGATCGCCGCCGGCGTCCTGCTCCTCACCGCACTGGTCGTCCAGTCCGGCCCCGCCTTCGCGGCGGCCGTCGACCCGTCGCCCACCGCCAGTGCCAAGCCCGCGGCCGAGGCGCCGCACACCCCGGCGGCCGGACCGCAGGCCGCCCCGAAGGCCGACCCGCAGGCCGAGCACGCCGCCGCCGCCAAGGCGCTGCAGGAGTCCGACCCGGCGGGCGCCTGCCCGGCCGTGCTCGACCCGCAGGCGCCCACCACCTGCACGGTGCCGGCGTACGCCACCGCCGCCATGACGCTGACGCTGCCCGAGCAGAAGGACCTGCTCCTGCTCCAGCTGGTCGCCACCCAGCAGTACTCCACCTACCCGACGCTGCTCGCCCCGGACGGCGGCACCGTCCCCTGCGAGGGCGTCGCCTACGGCAACGGACTGCTGCGCTGCGCCACCACCCAGGCCGGCACCTACACCCTGCAGGTGCGCAACGGCTCCTACGCCGACAACGCGCTCTCGGTCGGGTACCTGCCGCTGCTGACCAGCACCACCGGCTGCCGGACGCTGTCCGGGACGGACCTGGACCTCGGCGCGCCGAAGGCGTTCCACGGCTCGCTGGCGGTCGGCGCGGTCGGCGACTGCTACCGCACCGACCTCGCCGCGGGCGACGTGCTGCGGGTCTACGGGCCGGACTACCGCGAGACCACGGTGGTCTACGACGGCACCGGCAAGCAGGTCTGCAGCTCGCAGACCGCGAGCGACCCGACCCGCGGCCTGGACTGCGCGCTGACCGGTACCGCCCCGTACCGGGTGACGGTCCAGCAGGCCTCCGGCGCCGCCCAGGAGTACGACTTCCGGGCGGCCCGGCTGTCCGCCCCGCGGGGCTGCGCCGTGGTCACCCCGCAGGCGTACGGCGAGGCCCCCGACCGGTCCTCCGCGGCCCGCTGCCGCACCCTGCGGGTGCCCGCGGCCGGGCGGTACCTGTACGCCCCGGTGACCGCCTCCGGCGACTACCTGTACGGCCGGTGGTTCGAGTCCGACGGCACCCAGGGGTCCTGCCAGAACGGCGACTGCGCGCTGACCGCCGGCGACCACACCTGGGTGCTGGACGGCACCTCCGGTGACGTCGGCGCGTTCGGGATGTCCTTCCGCTCCGCGAAGGAGACCCGGGGCTGCACCGCCACCGCCGACGACGGCCTCGCCTCCGGCGCGGTCACCGGCACCTACGGCGCGGCCGGCCAGCAGCGCTGCCTGACCCTGCCCACCGCCTCCGGCAAGGGCCTCTACCTGCTCAACCGGAAGCCGGTGGACGGCAGTTCGGTCGCCGTCGAGATCGACGACGCGAACGGCGCCAAGCAGTGCGACAACGGCGGCTACGGCTACGCGGTCTGCAAGCTGACCGGTAGCGCGCCCTTCCGGGCGGTGCTCAGCGCCGACCCGGGCAAGGCGTACGCCCTGGTGGTCCACCGGACCGATGCCGCGGCGGGCTGCACCGCCTGGCCGCAGTCCGGGTACGGCGGCTCCTGGGGCGTCGAGGTCGCGCTGGACGCGGCCGCCCAGCAGCGCTGCCTGAGCGTTCCGGCCGCCCAGCACGCGCCCGCCGAGATGCTGGACTACGCGAACAACGCCAACAGCGTCAACGCGGCCGTGTACGTGGTCGACGGCGCGGGCAACACCGTCTGCTCGACCCCCGGCTCCTCCACCACCACCTGCCAGTTCGCCCCCGGCGCCGCCTACACGGCGATGCTGGTCGGCACCGGCTGGGCGGACACCTACCACCTGGTGCGCCGGGACATCTCCCCGTCCGCGCCGTGCACCCCGCTGACCTCGAACCGGGTGGGCGCCCCGTCCACCCCGTTCGACTTCACCTCGGCGCTGGACGCCCGCTGCGTGCGGGTCAGCGGCGCGGCGACCGACCGGTTCTGGCTGAGCAGCCGCACGGTCGGCGGCCGCTACGACCCGTCCTCGCTGCTGATGGCGGTGGACGCCGACGGCAAGATCCAGTGCCGCCAGTGGGGCGCCTCCTGCAAGGTGACCGGCTCGACCTCGTACGTGGCCGTGGTGGTCGCGTCCGGCTACCAGGGCAAGACGATCCACGCGAACGTCGACGCCTGGAAGGTCGGCGGGGCGGGCGGCTGGGCACCCGAGTGCACGGCCGACAAGCTCTCCGCGGACGGCTTCGCCCAGCGCAGCGGGGTGCTCACCGAGTCCGCCCCCGCCTACTGCGGGGTGGTCGACCTCCAGCCGCACCAGGGCTTCACCGTCGCGGGCAGCACCAGCGCCACCGGCGTCGACATGCCGTGGTTCTCGGTCTCCGGCCCGGACGAGTGGAGCAACTCCAGCCTGGTCTACCAGTGCACGCAGAACTACGGCCAGTTCGGCGCGGCCTGCACCAACACGGGGGCCACCGCCGGTCAGGCCGTGCTGATCCTCAGCCCGAACAAGCTCGCCACCCCGATCGAGTACACCGTGGCGGGCCTGCCCGGGAACCCGACGTCCGCGTACGGCACGCCCCGGTCGATCAGCCCGGCCACCGGCCCGGCGGGCACCCTGGTGCCGGCCGTGATCACCGGCACCGGCCTGTCGATGGGCAGCCGGATCCAGCTGGCGCCGGCCCCGTCCGGCAGCCGGCAGCTGGTCCAGCCGCAGTCGGCGAGCGCCGACGGCAGCACGCTCAACGTGCTGGTCGACACCAACGGCCTGGAGCCGGGCAGCTACGACCTGGTGAACGAGGGCACCGGCTACACCAGCGGCCAGCCCTCGCCGGGCTACCTGCCGCACGCCTTCACGGTGACGGCCGCCGCCGCTCCGGCCGCGTCCCGGTTCGTGCCGCTCACCCCGGCCCGCTTCCTGGACACCCGGGACGGCACCGGCGCCCCGAGGGCGCGGGTGGGCGGCGGCGGCGTGGTGGCGCTCCAGGTCGCCGGGGTGAAGGGCGTCCCGGCCACCGGCGTCACCGCCGTGGTGATGAACGTGACCGCGGTCGACCCGAGCGAGGACGGGCACGTCACCGTCTACCCGGACGGGCAGGCGGCGCCGAACGCGTCGAACGTGAACTTCGGCGCGCACCGCACCGTGCCCAACCTGGTGACCGTGCCGGTGGTCAACGGCAAGGTCGACCTGCGCAACAACTCCGGCTCGGTGGACCTGATCGCCGACGTCACCGGCTACTACACCGGCGCGGCGGACCAGGGCTCGGCGTTCACCCCGCTCACCCCGGCCCGCTTCCTGGACACCCGGGACGGCACCGGCGCCCCGAGGGCGCGGGTGGGCGGCGGCGGCGTGGTGGCGCTCCAGGTCGCCGGGGTGAAGGGCGTCCCGGCCACCGGCGTCACCGCCGTGGTGATGAACGTGACCGCGGTCGACCCGAGCGAGGACGGGCACGTCACCGTCTACCCGGACGGGAA
>NZ_JBIVKJ010000008.1:272864-342750 GCF_044750705.1 Kitasatospora sp. NPDC088783 | reverse complement strand
AAGGGCGTCCCGGCCACCGGCGTCACCGCCGTGGTGATGAACGTGACCGCGGTCGACCCGAGCGAGGACGGGCACGTCACCGTCTACCCGGACGGGAAGCCGCTGCCCAACGTGTCGAACCTCAACTTCACCCGCGGGCAGATCGTGCCCAACCTGGTGACCGTGCCGGTGGTCAACGGCAAGGTCGACCTGCGCAACAACTCCGGCTCGGTGGACCTGATCGCCGACGTCACCGGCTACTACGCGGCCGACGGCGCGGGCTTCGCCCCGACCGCCCCGCAGCGGCTGCTCGACACCCGCTACGGGACCGGCGCCCGGGCCGGGCAGGTCGGCCCGGACGGGATCGTCAGCTTCCAGGTCGGCGGCGTCGGCGGGGTGCCGTACGGGGCCACCGCGGTGGTGCTGAACGTCACGGTCACCGCTCCGACCGACGCCAGCCACCTGATCGCCTACCCGCACGGGACGGACCGCCCCGGGGTGTCGAACCTCAACTACACCCCCGGGCTGACCGTCTCCAACCTGGTCGTGGTGCCGGTCGTGGACGGCCGGGTCACGCTGTACAACCACTCGGGGAACGTCCAGGTCATCGCCGACCTGAACGGGTACTTCACCGCGTAGCACCCGCCGCGCGAGCGGCACGGGCGGGCCGTCGGCGCAGTCGCGCCGGCGGCCCGCGTGCTGCGTCCCACACCCGTCCGGTGCCCGGTCGCCGCCCCGCTTGCGCTTAACCTGGTCTGCGTGGCGGATGCAACGGGCGGTCGGAGGACGAGGCGCGGCCCGCTGCCGTCCAAGGCGGCCCGGGCCGCCCGGGCGGCGCGGCGCAAGCTGGACCGGCCGGTGCTGCCGGCCCCGCACCCGGCGCTGCACGTGCCCGACACGAAGGTCGCGCTGTCGACCGCGTCGGTGTACCCGTCGACCACCGAGACGGCCTTCGAGCTGGCCGCCCGGCTGGGGTACGACGGCGTCGAGGTGATGGTCTGGAACGACCCGGTGAGCCAGGACGTGGAGGCGCTGCGGCGGCTCTCCGACCGGCACGGGGTGCCGATCCTCGCGGTGCACGCGCCGTGCCTGCTGATCACCCAGCGGGTGTGGAGCACCGACCCGTGGACCAAGCTGGTGCGGGCCCGGAAGGCGGCCGAGCGGCTGGGCGCGGACACCGTGGTGGTGCACCCGCCGTTCCGCTGGCAGCGGCAGTACGCCAAGGACTTCGTGGCCGGGATCGGCCGGATGGCGGGGGAGACCGACGTCCGGTTCGCGGTGGAGAACATGTACCCGTGGCGCTACCGGGACCGCGAGGTGCTGGCGTACGCGCCGGGCTGGGACGTCACGGACGAGGAGTACCGGCACTTCACCGTCGACCTCTCGCACGCCGCGACCTCCCGCACGGACGCCCTCGAACTGGTCGGCCGGATGGGCGACCGGCTGGCCCACGTGCACCTGGCGGACGGCTCGGGCTCCGGCAAGGACGAGCACCTGATCCCCGGACGCGGCAAGCAGCCCTGCGCGGAGCTGCTGGAGCGCCTGGCCCGCACCGGCTTCGACGGGCACGTGGTGCTGGAGGTCAACACCCGCAAGGCGGGCGGCCCCGCCGAGCGGGAGGCCGACCTGGCCGAGGCGCTGGCCTTCACCCGGCTGCACCTGGCGACGGCGCGGCCGGCCGACTGACACGTCCTCCGTCGGCGAACCCCCGCCACCGCGCGGGGTGTTCGCGCCTAGAGTCGGACCCGTGACGGAACAGGGGAACCCGCCGGTGTACGACACCGCGGCGCACGCCAACTCCTTCGGCCCGGTGGCCGCCCAGTACCAGGCCGCCCGGCCGTCCTACCCGGACGCGCTCTTCGACGAGCTGGAGCGGCTGGCCGGCCGCCCGCTGGCCGGGGCCGAGGTGTTGGACGTCGGCGCGGGCACCGGCATCGCCACCCGGCTGCTGGCCGGACGCGGCGCCCGGGTGGTCGCGGTCGAGCCGAGCGAGGGGATGGCCGCGGTGCTGCGCGAGCTGAGTCCGGGCGTCCCGGTGGTGAAGGCGGTGGGTGACGAACTCCCGTTCCACGACGCCTCGGTGGACCTGGTGACGTACGCCCAGGCGTTCCACTGGACCGACCCGGCGCGCTCGATCCCGGAGGCGCTGCGGGTGCTGCGCCCGGGCGGGTCGCTGGCGGTGTGGTGGAACGTCAAGGACTTCGAGGTGCCCTGGCTGGCGGCCCAGCAGGAGCGGCTGGCGGCGGCCCTGCCCACGTACGACCACCACAGCGGGGTGAACGCCAGGCCGGAGAAGTTGACGGGATCGGGCCTGGAGGTGCGCTCCGCGCGGCTGCGCTGGGAGCGGACCGTCCCGGTGGAGCAGGTGATCGACGACCTGACCTCCCGCTCGTACTTCGCGGTGCTGGAGCCGGAGCGGCGGGCCCCGGTGCTGGCCGCCGAGCGGGCGGCGCTGCTCGCCGAGTTCCCGGACGGGCAGGTCACCGAGCCGTACCGGCTGGACGCCTTCGTGCTGCCGAAGCCGTAGCGTCCGGGGCCGCGGGGGCCGCCCGCGCTGACCGCATCGCGGACACCGGGTCCGGGAACGGCCGGTGCGGGCGTAGGCTCGACAGCCCCCGAGAGTCTCCTGAAGGAGCGGCAACGATGCCCCAGCTGAGGTCCAACACGGTCACCCAGGGTCGCAACATGGCGGGCGCGCGCGCCCTTCTGCGCGCCGCGGGCGTAGCCCGCGAGGACTTCGGCAAGCCGATCATCGCGGTCGCCAACTCCTTCACCGAGTTCGTCCCGGGCCACACCCACCTCCAGCCGGTCGGCCGGATCGTCTCCGAGGCGATCAAGCAGGCGGGCGGCATCCCGCGCGAGTTCAACACCATCGCGGTGGACGACGGCATCGCGATGGGCCACGACGGCATGCTGTACTCGCTGCCCTCGCGCGACCTGATCGCCGACTCGGTGGAGTACATGGTCAACGCGCACTGCGCCGACGCGCTGATCTGCATCTCCAACTGCGACAAGATCACCCCCGGCATGCTGATGGCCGCGCTGCGCCTGAACATCCCCACCGTCTTCGTCTCCGGCGGCCCGATGGAGGCCGGCAAGGCCACCCTGGTCGACGGCACGGTGCGCAAGCTGGACCTGGTGGACGCGATCTCCCAGGCGGTGAACGAGAACGTCTCCGACGCGGACATCTCGATCATCGAGGAGAACGCCTGTCCGACCTGCGGCTCCTGCTCGGGCATGTTCACCGCCAACTCGATGAACTGCCTCACCGAGGCGATCGGCCTCTCGCTGCCCGGCAACGGCTCGCTGCTGGCCACCCACACCGGCCGCCGCGCCCTGTACGAGCAGGCCGGCCGCACGGTCGTGGAGATCACCAACCGCTACTACGGCGGCGACGACGAGTCCGTCCTGCCGCGCAACATCGCCACCCGCGCCGCGTTCGAGAACGCCATGGCGCTAGACATCGCGATGGGCGGCTCCACCAACACCATCCTGCACCTGCTGGCCGCCGCCCAGGAGGCCGAGGTCGACTTCGACATGCGGGTCATCGACAGCATCTCCCGCAAGGTGCCCTGCCTGTCCAAGGTCGCCCCCAACGGCTCCTACTACATGGAGGACGTGCACCGCGCGGGCGGCATCCCCGCCATCCTGGGCGAGCTGTACCGCGGCGGCCTGCTGCACGAGGACGTCCACACCGTGCACTCCGACTCGCTCGCCGAGTGGATGAAGACCTGGGACGTGCGCGGCGGCTCGGCCTCCGCCGAGGCGGTCGACCTCTGGTACGCCGCCCCCGGCTGCGTCCGCTCCGCCGAGGCGTTCAGCCAGTCCGAGCGCTGGGACACCCTGGACACCGACGACGCGGGCGGCTGCATCCGCAGCGTCGAGCACGCCTACTCGGTCGAGGGCGGCCTCGCCGTCCTGTACGGCAACATCGCCGAGGACGGCTGCGTGGTGAAGACCGCCGGCGTGGACGAGTCGATCTGGCGCTTCCGGGGCAAGGCCGTGGTCTGCGAGTCCCAGGACGAGGCGGTCGAGAAGATCCTGACCAAGCAGGTCACCGAGGGCGACGTGGTGGTCATCCGCTACGAGGGCCCCAAGGGCGGTCCCGGCATGCAGGAGATGCTCTACCCCACCTCCTTCCTCAAGGGCCGCGGCCTGGGCAAGGCCTGCGCGCTGATCACCGACGGCCGGTTCTCCGGCGGCACCTCCGGCCTGTCCATCGGCCACGTCTCCCCGGAGGCGGCCTCCGGCGGCGCCATCGCGCTGGTCGAGGACGGCGACTCGATCACCATCGACATCCCGGCCCGCACCATCAACCTCGACGTCTCCTTCGAGGAGCTGCACGAGCGCCGCCTCAAGCTGGAGTCCGAGGGCGGCTACCGCCCCAGGAACCGCGACCGGAAGGTCTCCGCCGCGCTCAGGGCGTACGCCGCGATGGCCACCTCCGCCGACAAGGGCGCCGTCCGGGACGTCTCCAAGCTCGGCTGAGGCGCGTTGCCCCGGGGGCGGACCCCGCTCGTGGTGATAATCGGACCGTGAGTACGACGCGTACGACGGCCACGACCACCACCGCGGACGGGGCACCCGCCCCCCAGCCGATCCGCTGGTTCGGCACCACCTGGGTCCGGCGCGGCCCCGACTACTGGCTGCGCCGCGTCGCGGTCTCGCTCGGCGCCCTCGCCGCCACCGCCGCCGGGGCACTCGCGCTGCGGCTGGGCGTCTCCGGCGTCCGGCTCTCCGAAGCCGCCCCGCTCTCGCTGCCGCTGACGCTCGCCATCGGCCTCTGCTCGGCGCTGGCCGGCCTGCGGAACTGGAGGATCCTCACCGAGGGCCGGGACTCGCTCACCGGCTGGATGGCGGAGGAGAAGTCGCTGGCCGGGGTCTGGCTGGTCGGCTCCGTCGGCGCGCTGGCCGCCTACTTCGCCCGCAGCCTGGTCGAGGCCCCCGGCGAGGGCCTCAGGCGGGCCGTCCACGACCGGGAGACCGCCACCTGGCACCGCCGCGGCGCCGCCCGGGCCGGGCGCGACGCGCGCAAGGCGGCCCGGCGGCGCTCCTGAGCGGCCGTCAGGTGCGGCTGACCGTCCCGCACTCCCGGTCCTCCCGCAGCGGCGCGGTCCGGTTGTACGGGTCGACGGTCGGGCCGCCCTGCGACGGGTCGGCCGACGGCGCCCGCAGGAAGGCGAAATCGGGCTCCAGGTAGCCGGCCCCCCACGCGCACCGGTTGTTGCCGAACTCGCTGTTCCCCTTGTCCAGCACCAGCTTCCCGGGCGTCACCCGGTAGTGCTCCGGGTCGTAGAACCGGAAGTCCTGCACCCGGCGGACGATCTCCCGGTCCACCGACCGGCTGTGGTCCGCCCCCGCCCAGGAGGCCGGCCGCGCGTCGGCGCCGCCCCCGCCGGCCTTCCCGGCGTCCGGGCCGGGGCGCAGCGCGTACACGTAGGTGACGTCGGTGTGCACCAGCATGCCCTTGTCGCCGTCGCCCTCGAAGCTGATCCGGCCCTGCACCTTCACCTGGTCGGTGACCGGCACCGCCCGGGCCGGGTCGAACCGGCTCAGCCAGCCGGTCGGGTCGTGCTCGGCGTCCGGGTGCGCCAGCGCCTGGGACAGCCGGTCGGCGTCCTCGCCGTTCAGCAGTTCCAGGGCGCGCTGCGGGCTGCCGCCCGCCAGCACCTGCGGGTCCAGGTTGGTGGCCACCAGGTACGCCTTCACCGCGTCCAGGTGCGCGGCCACCTGCTTCGCGCCGAACACGCCCGTCGCGGGCGTGCTGTCGGGCATCCCGATGCCGTCCGCGCCGTTCGGCCACGCCTCGGCGGGCGAACCCGCCCAGGGGCGCTCCGGGGTCGGCACGTCCGGGTCCACGGTGGGCGGGGCGCTGCTGGGCGGGGCGGTCTCCGCGCCCACGGTGGGCAGCGCGGAGGACTCCGGGGCGTCCGAGCGGCCCGTGCCGGTCAGCCGCAGGCCGACCAGCACGACCGCCACCGCCAGCGCGAACAGCAGCACGCCGCGCACCGGGCGGGCGCGCTTCGGCCCGGCCGCGCGGCCGGCCCGCCGGGCCTTCCCGGCGGGCCGCACCTCGGTGGTGGGCCGCCACGGCTCGTTCGCCGGCGGCGGTTCCCGCCTCCACCGCTCGGTCAGCATCCGGGCCCGCCCGGAGGCTTCCTTGTTCGTCGCGGCGCGGACGAACTCCTCGTCCAGCACCAGCCCCTCGAAGGGGTCGTCGGAGCTGCCGGGACCACCGTCGCCCGGCCTCGGCTCATCTATCGTCGGCACGGCCGGAAGTATGCCGACCACCGCCGACACGCACGACGACGGGGTCGGACGTGACGCGGCGTCAACTCCGGCGGGCCGACTTCACCGCGCCCACCACGCCCGCCACCGCCAGCAGCACGCCGGCCGGCAGCAGCGAGGTGAACAGCGCCCCGAACAGGCCGTGGCTGCCCAGCAGCCACAGCGCCAGGGTGTTGAGCACCAGCAGCGCCCCGGTGGCGGGCAGCGCCGACTGCCACGGGTGGGCGTCCGCCCAGCGGCGCAGCCGCCGGTCGCCGCCGCCGCGCAGCCGCCCGCCCACGGTGCCGACCAGGAAGAAGAAGAACAACCCGAGGCTCACCGGCCCGGCCAGGATGCCCCATGACCAGTCCAGGGTGACCACGTCCACCGCGAGCGCGGCCCCGCCGACCACCGTGCCCACCGCCGCCGCCGTCCGCCACGGGCCGAGCGTCGCGGCGGCGACGGCGACCTGGCGGTTCTCACGTCCTGACAACTCTCCGTGTCCCATGCCTCCACGGTGCTCCCCGCCGGGCCCGGAAGCCATAGCCGGTACCCCTGAGATTCCCCCTACGGGCCCGGGCCCGCCGCGGCCGTGACGGGGTGTCGGAGCGGCCCGCCACAATGGGGCCATGACGTCGACCGCGCACGACTACGCCTGGATCGCCGACTCCGACTGGTTCCCCGACTGCCTGGGCGCCGGCTACTCGCTCACCCTGGTCCGCGGCCGTCCCCCGCGGGAGGCGCTCGACCTGCTGGGCGCCGTCCCGCAGGGCTTCGCCGACGGCGTGGACGACCTGTTCGACTGCGCGGAGGAGCTGCGCGCCTGGGTCCGGGGCGGCCGGGACGCCTCGTTCACCGTCGGCGCCCTCCCCGTCCCCGGCGACGGCGGCGACTGGACGCTGCTGCTGGCCCTGGACCGGAGCGCCGGCCTGGACGCCGCCCAGCTGGCCGCGCTGTCCCGCGGCGGCGACGCCGTGCAGCACGACAGCGCCGCGGACGGCTCCGTCGACCGCTTCCGGCACTACCGGGACGGCGAACGGCGGGTCTCCTTCGCGCACCCGGACGCGGCGGACGGCCCCGACGCGGCGGCGACCCGGGCGCTGCTGGCCGAGGTCGACCGCCGGGGCGGCGACCTGCGGCCGGCGGTCTTCGCGCTCGCCGAGCGGCTCACCGGCGTCCGGATCACCGAGGAGCTGGTCCGGGACGGCGCGTTCGCCCTCGGCGTCGTCCCGGACGCGGACTGACCGGGGCGGGCCCGGCCGGCGGACTGACCGGGGCGGCCCGGCCCGCGCCCGCAGGGTGGACACCTCCGCCGGGCCGGGCCGCTCCGGGGGCAAGATGGCGGCCAGGAACCGGAACCGCAGCGTACGGAGAGGCCCATGAGCGACACCACGACCGGCGGCCAGAAGATCGCCTTCCTCGGCACGGGCAAGATCGGCGAGGCCCTGCTCTCCGGACTGCTGCGGGCCGGCACCTCGCCCGCCGACGTGCTGGTCACCGCCCGCCGCCCCGAGCGCGCCACCGAACTCGCCGACCGCTACGGCGTCGCCACCGTCGGCAACGCGGAGGCCGCCAAGCTCGCCGACACCCTGATCCTCGCGGTCAAGCCGCAGGACATGGGCACCCTGCTGGAGGAGCTGGCCGAGCACGTCGCCGCCGACAAGCTGGTCGTCTCGGCCGCCGCGGGCATCCCCACCGCCTGGTTCGAGGAGCGCCTCGCCCCCGGCACCCCCGTGGTCCGGGTGATGCCCAACACCCCGGTGCTGGTGGACGAGGGCATGAGCGTGATCTCCGGCGGCTCGCACGCCACCGAGGCGCACCTGGTCCGCACCGAGGCGATCTTCCGCTCGGTCGGCAAGGCGCTGCGCGTCCCGGAGAACCAGCAGGACGCGGCCACCGCGCTGTCCGGCTCCGGCCCCGCCTACTTCTACTTCCTGGTCGAGGCGATGATCGACGCCGGCATCCTGCTCGGCCTGCCCCGGCAGGTCGCGCACGAGCTGATCGTGCAGTCCGCGATCGGCGCCTCGGTGATGCTCCGCGACTCCGGCGAGCACCCGGTCAAGCTCCGCGAGGCCGTCACCTCCCCGGCCGGCACCACCATCGCCGCCATCCGCGAACTGGAGAACCACGGCGTCCGGGCCGCCCTGCTCGGCGCCCTGGAGGCCGCCCGGGACCGCTCCCGGGAGCTGGCCGGCGGCGGCAAGTAGGCTCGGGCCCCGTGAGCTACGACCTGCTGATCCTGGACAACGACGGCGTGCTGGTGGACAGCGAGCCGATCTCCAACCGGGTGCTCGCCGAGTACCTGACCGAACTCGGCCACCCCACCACCGTGGAGGACTCCTACCGGGACTTCATGGGCACCGCCGCGCACACCGTGCACGACGTGGTCGCCGAACGGTACGGGGCCCGGCTCCCGGAGGGCTTCGACGACCTGTTCCACGCCCGGGTGTTCGCCGCCTTCGAGCAGGAGCTGCGGCCGGTGGCCGGGGCCGGGAAGCTGCTCACCCACCTCCGGGAGCGCGGCGTCCGCTACTGCGTCGCCTCCTCCGCCCACCACTCCTGGATCCGCACCGCGCACCGCCTCACCGGCCTGTCCGGGTACTTCACGGACGAGCTGCTGTTCTCCGCCCAGGACGTCGGCGTCGGCAAGCCCGCCCCCGACCTGTTCCTGCACGCCGCCCGCACCATGGGCGCCGACCCGGCCCGCTGCCTGGTCCTGGAGGACAGCCGCAACGGCGTGCTGGCCGCCCGCGCGGCCGGCATGGACGTGTACGGGTACGCCGCGCTCACCGACCCGGCCAAGCTCACCTCGGCGGGCGCCACCGGGCTGCTCACCGGGCTGGACGAGGCGATCGGCCTGCTGGGGAGCTGACCGGCCGCCGCCGCGCCCCTCCCGCCCCTCCCGCCGCGCCGCGCCCCGCCGGCCGGCGCCGCCGAACTGGTCCCGCCGCACCCCTCCCGCCGGCGCCGCCGACCGCCTACGCTCTGCCCAACAGTTGCGTACCGGCCGGTAGCGTCGGTGGTGAGCGAGGTCCCGATGCAGGTCACGGCCACGGCCGCCCCCACTCCCCGGCTCCGGCGGGCCCGGGCCGCGCTGGCCGTCTCCTTCTTCCTCCAGGGCACCACCTTCGCCCTGCTGGTCACCTGCATCACCGACTTGCAGAAACGTTACGGCCTCAGCGACGGCCTGCTGCCGGTCTTCCTGGCCGCCGTCCCGATCCTGGCCGGGGTCGGCTCGATCACCTCCGAGACACTCGTCAAGCGCACCACCGCCCGCGGCGTCCTGCGGGTCGTCCAACCCGCGCTCTGCCTCACCCTCGCGCTCACCGGCCTCGGCTCCCGGCTCTGGCAACTCGCCGTCGCGCTCGGCCTGTTCGGCCTGCTGGTCGGCGCCCTCGACGCCTCCATGAACATGCTCGGCGTCGGCCTCCAGCACCGCTACGGCCGCAGCATCATGATCGGCTTCCACGCCGCGTTCAGCCTCGGCGGCATCCTCGGCGCCGCCCTCGCCGCCCTCGGCGCGCACCGGGACACCGGCCTGCCCCTGCTGTTCGGCGGCGCCGCCGCCGTCCTGGTCCCCGCCGCGCTGATCGCCGGCCACTGGTTCGCCGGCCCCGCCGAACTCGGCGACGCCGTCCGCGAGGCCGCCGCCCTCGCCGCCCGCCGCATCCCCTGGAAGCCGCTGCTCCCGCTGTGCGCCGTGATGGCCTTCGCCTACATCGCCGACGCCTCCGTCTCCAACTACAGCGTCAAGTACCTCACCGACGGCCTGCACAGCCCCGACGACCTCGCCAAGTTCTCCTACCTCGGCTACATGGTCGCCATGCTGCTCGGCCGCGCCGTCGGCGACCGCGCCGTCCAGCGCTTCACCGTCCTCCCCGTGGTCCGCACCGGCACCGCCGTGGCCGGCGCGGGCTTCCTGATCGCCGTCCTCGCCCCCGGCACCTGGACCGGCGTCCTCGGCTTCACCGTCCTCGGCTTCGGCATCTGCGCGATCATCCCCCAGGTCTTCGCCGCCGGCGGCCGCCTCTTCCCGCACGCCAGCGACGCCGCCGTCGCCCGCCTCAACCTCTTCAACTACGTCGGCTTCCTGATCGGCTCCCCCCTAGTCGGCGCCCTCGCCGAACTCTCCGACTACCGCTGGGCCTTCTGCGCCCCCATGCTCCTCGTCCTCGCCATCCTCCCGCTCGCCCCCCACTTCGCCCCCGCCCCGGCCGAACAGCCCGCCCCGGCCCGGACGCCCGCCTGAGACTCGGCCCTCCCCGGCTGAACGCGCCGGACTTCGACCGACTCCTCGGCGGTGCCCGGCACACCGCGGTGCACCTGGAGCTGCGCGACACCTGCGACCTGGCGCTGCCCGGCGAGGACTTCCGGCTGGTCGACAGCGGCCGGGTGCGCTTCCACCACTTCACCGGCGACGGCGACCGGGCCGACCCGCGCTTCTCCCGCACCGAGGACCCGGCCGTGGTGAAGCTGTGCACCACCGCGTTCGACGCGGTGTGGGAGCGCGCCGTCCCGCACGGGCAGCACACCGTCTGACCCGCCGCGCCGAGCCCCACCGTGCCCGCCTCCCCGTCGTCCAGCGCCCGGGCCCGACGGGAGCAGGGCGAATCGGACCAGCCCGAGTCGGCCGCACGGCGGGAAGCCCCTCCTCGGGGAGGGGTGTCCTCGGCGGCGGGCGGCGCGGTCAGGCCGGGCCGAACCCGCCGGTCGCGGTGGCGGTGACGAAGGCTGCCCAGGCGGTGGGGGCGAACTCCAGGTGCGGGCCGTGCGGGTCCTTGGAGTCGCGGACGTGGCCGAAGTTGGCGTCGTCCACCTCGACGCACCCGCCGCCGTCGGAGTTGCTGTGGCTGCTCTTGCGCCAGCGGCGCTCGGCGGGCGGCTCGGGGTCGTCACGGGCCATCGTGGGCCAGTCCTTCCAACTCGGCACTGATCCGCCGCTCGGACCCGGCCTCGGACAGCGCCTGGGTCTTCAGCAGATCGTAGAGCGCCCTGCGTTCCGCGACATCGCGTTCCCCTTCGAAGACCGTCCCGGCCCGTGTGGTCTCCTCGTAGGCGATCTGCCGGCCGTCCTCCAGCCCGAGGAGCCACAGCGACGCGGTCTCGGAGTGGGCGCCGGCGGAGAAGGGGAGCACCTGCACCACGACGTTCGGGAGCCGGGCCGCCGCGAGGACGGCGCGCAACTGCTCGGCCATCTCGGCCCGGCTGCCGATCCGGCGGCGGAGCGCGGTCTCGTCGAGGATGAACCGGTACCGGCACTCCGAGCTGTTGTGCAGGCGGATCTGCCGTCCGAGCCGCGCGCGCACGCGCTGCTCGACCTCCTCCTCCGGGCCGTAGGGCAGGCCGGAGCGCAGGATGTGCCGGGCGCACGCCTCGGTCTGGAGCAGGCCGTGGATGCCGGGGTTGTAGGACTCGTCCACCTCGGCCCGGTCGGCGAGAGGCCAGGATCTCCCGGTACTTCGCGGGATGGTCCTCCTGCCGGGCCGCCGGCAGCAGCCGCACGAAGTGGCCGTCCGTCGCGAACACCCGGTCCAACTCCTCGGACAGGCCCTCGGGCACGCGGTGGTCCCCGGTCTCCACCCGGAACAGGGCGGTGGTGGAGGAGTGCGTCTCGGCGGCCAGGCGGGCCAGCGACCAGCCGTGTTCCTCCCGGAGCCGCAGGACCTCGGACCCGTAGAACTGGCGGGCACCCGGGGCCGGGCGCCGCTTCTGGAAGGCCATGACCGTTCTCCCCACCTCTCCGTGGTGCACGCGTGCCGTGCGGCAGGACGCGGAGTTCCGCCGCGGTCCGGCTCCCGGTCGGCGCGGGCCCCTCCCGCCCAGGCTAGTACCGTTCCGCGACGCCCGGGGCGCAGAGCGTGACAACCGCGGAGCGGGGAGAGGCCGGTGACCGCCGTGGCCGCCTCCCCGCCCTCCCGCGGGGGCGGCACCGCCCGCGAAACCGTCCGGAGCGGACCGGGTGCCGGGGGCGGTCCCGATACGGTGGGGGTCATGGCGGAAACCACCTGCGGCCTGCACCTGTTCTGGGACGAGGCAGAGACCGGATACGACTTCGGGCCCGGGCACCCGATGGACCCGACGCGCCTGGCGCTGACGATGCGGCTGGTCGAGTCGCTGGGGCTGGCGGAGCGGCCGTCCGTGACGGTGCGTTCGGCACCGGCCGCGGGGGACTCGACGCTGCGCCTGGTGCACACCGCCGAGTACGTGGCGGCGGTGAAGCGGGCCGCCGCCGACCCGTCCGCCGTCGACGCCGCGCACGGGCTGGGGACGGACGACAACTGGGCGTTCCCGGGGCTGCACACCGCGTCCGCGCTGATCGCCGGCCAGTCGGTGGCCGCCGCCGAGGCGGTCTGGCGCGGGGAGACCCCGCACGCCGTCAACTTCGCGGGCGGGCTGCACCACGCGATGCCCGGGCGGGCGTCCGGGTTCTGCGTCTACAACGACCCGGCGCTGGCCATCGCCCGGCTGCTCGAACTCGGCGCCGAGCGGATCGCCTACGTCGACGTGGACGTCCACCACGGCGACGGCGTGCAGCAGGCGTTCTGGAACGACCCCCGGGTGCTGACCGTCTCGCTGCACGAGAGCCCGGCCACGCTGTTCCCGCAGACCGGCTGGGCCACCGAGACCGGCGGCCCGGACGCCGAGGGCACCGCCGCCAACCTCCCGCTGCCCGCCGGGACGGGCGACGCCGGCTGGCTGCGCGCCTTCCACGCGCTGGTGCCGGAACTGCTGGCCGCGTTCCGCCCGCAGGTGATCGTCAGCCAGCACGGCGCCGACACCCACGTCGAGGACCCGCTGGCCCACCTCGCCGTCACCGTCGACGCCCAGCGGCTGATCGCCGAGGCCGTCCACCGCCTCGCCCACGAGCACGCCGACGGCCGCTGGATCGCCACCGGCGGCGGCGGGTACGCGGTGGTCGACGTGGTGCCCCGCGCCTGGACGCACCTGGTGGCCACCGCCGCCGGCCACCCCGTCGACCCGGCCGCCGAGACGCCCGAGGCGTGGCGCGCCGAGGTGTACCGGCTCACCCGCCGCCCCGCCCCGCTGCGGATGACCGACGGCGCCACCCCGCGCTGGTCCGACTTCCAGGACGGCGGCTACGACCCGGCCGACCGGCTCGACCAGGCGATCCTGGCCACCCGCCGGGCCGTCCTGCCGCAGCACGGGCTGATCCCGTGACCGCCCGCGCGGAGCTGCGCGCCTACCTGGTCAAGCACCGCCTGGCCGGCCCCGAGGTCCCCACCCCCCGGCAGAACAACCTGCGCCACTACCGGCTGTTCGCCCAGGGCGACCCCAAGGCGCTGATGGGGCTGGAGCCGGAGCCCCGCCGCGACGAGGCCGCCGTGCTGCGGCTGATGGCCGAACGCGTCGGGGTGAGCCCCGACCCGCGCCACACCCAGGGCCCGGACTCCATCGACCCCGACCGCACCCTCGACGCCCTGGACCGCCTCGCCGCCCTGCTGCGCCGCACCGCCGACCGGCGCGGCAGCGTGCTGGCCGGCACCGGCCACCCCACCAAACTGGCCGGCTTCCACCGCGCGCTGGCCGAGGCGCTCGAAGCGGCCGGCTGCACCGTGCACACCCCCGCGCGCGGGGCGCGCTTCCGCGAGCCCACCCCCGAGGGCGAGCGCCCCCGCCGCCTCGACGTGCTCGACGGCGTCCTGGTGGTGCGCGCCCTGGACGGCCCCGACGGGCCCGGCCGCCCGGGCCCCGGCGACCTCGCGCACACCCACTCCCCGCTGCCCGTCCGGCTCGCCCTGACCGCCCTCGCCGACGCCGGACACCCCCCGCCCGACCTGGTGCTGGGCGACCACGGCTGGCTCTGCGGCGCGGGCCGCCTCGGCATCCCGGCCGGCGGCATCGCGGACTGCAACGACGTCGCCCCGTTCGCCGCCGAGGCGGACGGCCTGGTGGAGGTGGTCGTCCCGCTGGAGGACGGCTCCGCGCCGAGCTGCTACGTTCCGCTGAGCGACTACGTACTGCAACGGGCGGATCTCGCACCGTACAACAGGTGACGGCCCCCCTCTTCCCACCCGTACCATGCATAACTACTCTGGGGATACACGTGTGCCGGTGGAGTCACCGGAGGGGAAGCCGGTGCCTTGCACACGGGTAAGGGTCGGTGATGGGTCATGAGTTCCGGCGAGCGTCCCCTGCAGGATGTCGTCTTCCTGACCGTGGCCGAGGTCGCCTCGGTGATGCGGGTGTCGAAGATGACGGTCTACCGTCTGGTGCACAGCGGCGAGCTTCCGGCCATCCGGGTCGGCCGCTCCTTCCGGGTGCCCGAGCAGAAGGTGCACGAGTACCTCCAGGAGTCCTACGTGCGGCTCGAAAGCGCGTAGCTCACCACCACCACGGGCACCGATTACGGCAAACGCGAGGTGGACGGTAGGCTAGGGCCTCCGTCAGTCGTATGGACTCCCGTTCTCTCACGGGCGCGGGTCCGAGTGAGCGAGGAATGTTCCGTGGGCTCTGTCATCAAGAAGCGTCGCAAGCGTATGGCCAAGAAGAAGCACCGCAAGCTTCTGAAGCGCACTCGCGTGCAGCGTCGCAACAAGAAGTAACACCGCCTGCGGTCGCCTCGCGTCGCCAGGTTTCCGTCCTGCCCGTCCCGGATTGATTTCCGGGGCGGGCAGTGGCGTTTCAGCCCGGGTGTCCTCCGCGCGGTACGGTGCAGACGCAGGGTGGGCATCCAGGGAGGACGGGGCAGCGTGGGCAAGGTCGTGCTCGTCACCGGCGTGGCGCGCCCGCTCGGCGCGCGCTTCGCCGAGCGGATCGCCGAACGGCCCGAGGTGGACCGGGTGGTCGGGGTGGACGCCGTCCCGCCGCCGCCCGGACTCCCGCTCGGCGTCCGGTACGCCCAGGTCGACCCGCGGCGCCCCGCGGTCGCCCGGGTGATCGCCGAGCACGAGGTCGACACCGTCGTGCACCTCAACGTCACCGCGCTCGGCCACGGCGGCCGGGCCGCGGTGAAGGAGAGCAACGTCATCGGCACCATGCAGCTGCTCGGCGCCTGCCAGCAGGCCCCCGGGCTGGCCCGGCTGGTGGTCAAGTCCACCACCGCCGTCTACGGCTCCGCGCCCCGCGACCCGGCCGTCTTCGGCGAGCTGACCCAGCCCAAGGCGCTGCCCCCCGACGGCTTCGCCCGGGACGCCGCCGAGGTCGAGGGCTACGTCCGCGGCTTCGCCCGCCGCCGCCCCGACGTCGCGGTCACCGTGCTGCGCTTCGCCAACATCCTCGGCCCGGACGGCGACACCCCGCTCGCCGCGTACTTCCGCCTCCCGGTGCTGCCCACCGCCTTCGGCCACGACCCCCGGCTCCAGTTCGTCCACGAGGACGACGCCCTGGAGGCGCTGCGGCTGGCCGTCCTCGGCGCGCCCCCCGGCACCTACAACGTCGCCGGGGACGGCGTGCTGCTGCTCTCCCAGTGCGCCCGCCGGCTCGGCCGCCCCACCGTCCCGCTGCTGCGGCCCGCGCTCGGCCTGGTCGCCCGGCTGACCCGGCGGCTGGCCGCCCCCGCGGACCGCGCCTTCTCCCAGGAACAGCTCCAACTGCTCACCCACGGAAGGGTGGTGGACACCGCCCGGCTGCGCGAACGGCTCGGCTGGAGCCCGCGCCGGACCACCCCGGAGACCTTCGCCGACTTCGCCGCGCACTGCCCGCCCGGCCCGCTGCCGCCCGAACGGCTGACCGCCGTCACCGACCGGCTGGCCGGCCTGCTCGGCGACCACCACCCCACCGAGACCCAGGAGTTGAGGCCGCGATGACAGCCGCCCGGGAGTCCGCCGACCCGGCGGCCAAGGTCATCCCGATCGAGTCCGCCCCCAGCTGGAGCGGCCCGGAGCCGCGGCCCGCCCTCGCCGACCGGATCGCCGACGGCGTCGGCGCGGCCCTCGCCGGGCAGCTCGGCGCCACCGCCACCCGGGTCCTCGGCAAGGGCTGGGAGGAGCGCGCCGCCCACGGCCTCGGCTTCCTGCGCCGCCGGCTCACCGGCGACTACGAGGTCGACGACTTCGGCTTCGACCGGGAGCTCACCGAGGAGGTCTTCCTCGCCCTGCTGCGGCCGCTCGCCGAGAAGTACTTCCGGATCGAGGTCCGCGGCACCGAGCACATCCCCGCCGAGGGCGGCGTGCTGATCGTCGCCAACCACTCCGGCACCGTCCCGCTGGACGCCCTGATGACCCAGGTCGCCGTCCACGACCACGCCGACCGCCACCTGCGGATGCTCGCCGCCGACCTGGTCTTCGTCCTCCCCGTGGTCAACGAGCTCGCCCGCAAGGCCGGACACACCCTGGCCTGCAACGAGGACGCCCAGACCCTGCTGGAGCGCGGCGAGGTGGTCGGCGTCTGGCCCGAGGGCTTCAAGGGCATCGGCAAGCCCTTCGCCGACCGCTACAAGCTCCAGCGCTTCGGCCGCGGCGGCTTCGTCGCCTCCGCGCTGCGGGCCGGCGTCCCGATCGTGCCCTGCTCGATCGTCGGGGCCGAGGAGACCTACCCCATGATCGGCAACTTCAAGTCCCTGGCCCGCCTGCTCGGCCTGCCCTACGTCCCGATCACGCCCACCTTCCCCTGGCTCGGCCCGCTCGGCGCGATCCCGCTGCCCACCAAGTGGACCATCCAGTTCGGCGAGCCGATCCCCACCGACAGCTACCCGAAGGACGCGGCGGAGGACCCGATGCTGGTCTTCAACCTCACCGACCAGGTCCGGGAGACCATCCAGCACACGCTGTACAAGCTGCTGGTGCAGCGGCGCTCCGTCTTCGGGTGACGCACCGGCCGGGGGGCGGGGGGAGCCGTCCGGCTCCTCCCGCCCCCCGGCGGACGCGCCCTCAGTTGAGCGTCAGCCCCGGCAGCAGGCCCGGGATGAGCGGCGGGAGGGTGATGCCCGGCACCGCGCCCGCGGCGGGCGCGGACGGGGAGCCCGAGGGGGCCGCCGGGGTGGCGCCGCCGGAGGCCGCCGGGGAGCCGGTCGCGGCGGGGGAGGCCCCGGTGCCGGTCAGGCCGCCCAGCAGGTCGCCGAGCCCGCCCGAGGTGGCCGCGCCGGGCGGCGGCGTGACCCGCACGGACGGGACGGCGCCCGGCTCGTGGCCGCCGCTCGCGCCGCCGGGCGCCCCGGTGCCGGGCAGCAGCGGCTGCTGCCCCGTGCCGGTGCCGGTGCCGGCGCTGCTGCCGCCGTCCCCACCGCTCCCGGCGGTGCTCCCGCTGCCGCCGCTGCCGCCCTGGCCGGGGGTCTGCTCCAGCCGGAGCGGCGCGACGTCCTCGCTTATGTCGTCGAAGAGCCGGTCGACCTTGGTGGCCTGGCTGCTCAGCCCGGACGGGAGCCTGGACTGCAGGACCGACCAGCGCTGGTCCTCCCCGGCGAAGCCGGCGAGCTGGCGCATCGGGGTGAGCGAGCCGTTGGTGCGGTAGACGGCGCGCAGCAGGTCCCGGCCGCGCAGCGCCTCGGCGTGCATGTCGTCGAGCGCGCGGCGGACCTGGTCGACCGTGGTGGGGCTGAGCGCGGTCGGGCTGTCGGAGCGGCCGAGCAGCGACTGCGCCTCGTCGAGGCGGGTGGACGCCTGCCGGAGCAGCAGCGCGCCGCGCTCGGTGTCGTTGTCCGCCCAGTCGAGGCGCAGCCCTTCCAGGCCGCGCTTCATGCCGTACAGGGCGTCGCCGGGGAGGGCGTTGGTGGAGGCGGCGGCGGCCCCGGCGAACCCGCCGACCGCGACGCCGGCGACCAGGCCGCCGATGGCCAGGCGGCGGCCCCAGCGGGTGCGCCGGCCGCGCCGGCCGCGCTGGGCGGGGAGGACCGCGGTGGGGGCGCCACCGGCCCACTCCTGCTCGAACGCGGCCATCAGCTGGGCGCGTTGGACCGTCCGCGTCTCGGCGCTGAGCTCGGGGGCGGGGACCGCACCGAGCGCGTCGGCCGTCGCGAGGAGTTCGGTCATGGCGGCGGAGCCTGCCCGGTGCGAGCCGCTGCTCCGGTGGTCACTCTGGTGGGCCTCCAGCGCCTCGGCGAAGGACTTCGCCCGCCGGTGCTCCAGCACGTTTGCCGTCACGGGCCACACCTCCCTTCGTCGTTTTCGACACCGTGGCCCGCCGGTTGGTTGTCCCGACAGGCCGAAACCACACCATCGGGTGACAGTTCGAGTTCCCACTTGACCGCGGGCCCGGTGGCGGATTGCACGCTGGCCAACGAGCGGTGTCCGGAGTCGGTTACGCACGACCCCCCTGGCGTATTAAGCAGAGCAGATGACCGCCGCTTCACCCGGACGTGCCTGTGCCCGACGCGGGTTGACGGTCCGTCGGGCGCCGGCGGGCGCGGCGACGGTCTGTGGGCTATCGCGTCCACGGTCGGCGGTTCACCTGGCGTCCGGCGGCAGCAGGCGGGCCAGCGTGCGCACCGCCCGGTACTGCAGCGTCTTGATGGCGCCCTCGTTCTTGCCCATGATCCGGGCCGTCTCGGCGACCGACAGGCCCTGGAGGAAGCGCAGCGTGACGCACTCCTGCTGCTGCGGGTTGAGCCGGCGCACCGCGTCCAGCAGGGCGGCGTTGGAGAGCGACTCCAGCACCGACTCCTCGGGGCTGCGCTCGCACTCGTTGGAGTCGAGCATCTCGCCGGTGGTGACCTCCAGCCGGAACCGGCTGGACTTGAAGTGGTCGGCCACCAGGTTGCGGGCGATGGTCACCAGCCAGGCGCCGAAGTCGCGGCCCTGCCAGGTGAAGGTGCCGATCCGGCGCAGCGCGCGCAGGAAGGTCTCGCTGGTCAGGTCCTCGGCGGTGGCCCGGCTGCCGACCCGGTAGTAGATGTACCGGTACACGGTGTCGGCGTAGTGGTCGTAGAGCCGGCCGAAGGCTTCGCTCTCGCCGTTCTGGGCCCGCTCGACCAGCTCCACCACCGGGTTGTGCTCGGTGTCGTAGCCGGGCCCGGCGGGCGCGCTGCGGGAGCGGCTGCCGGGGGCGGGCACGGTGCGGCCGCGCGGGCCCGTGGCGGGGGTGCTGCCGGAGGTTCCGCCGCCGGCGGAGCCGGTCGTGGTCGAGCGCAGCAGCGGCGCGGCGAACGCGGCCGGGGCGGGCGCGGCGAACGCGGGGCCGGCCACCGCGGGCTGCGGGACGGCCAGTTCGAACTCGCGGATCGCGGCCCACAGCCGTTCCAGGCGCACACCGCGGCGCAGAGTGGCGGTCGACGGGCGGGAGGTGGCTGGCGCGTCGTTCCGGACGGGTGGGTACACGGGACTCCCAGAGGCAGAACTGTGGACGGATCACCTCCGCCTGTGCGGAGAGCACGCCGCACGGGCCGCCCGTCACGGGGACGCTGCGGGCGGGGTGCATCCAGGAGAGAATAACGCTTTGTGCAATGACAGCTACACCGCGTGGTCGAAGTGGTCGATTGAGGTCCACTTCTTGCGGATATTCACCTGTCGGTGACCGGAGTTGACGCCATCCATCCGGCTCAATGTGACCACTTGTGCACATCGGGTGACCGAACACCGGTGTGCGGGCCGGGTTTCCCCGCTATCGGCCGCCCCAACCCATGACTTTGCCCGTCTGCCGAACGATCAGTTCCGGTCAGGGCCGGACGTTCCCGAACCGCCGCCCGCTCGGGGCGGGTTCACCCCCGCTGACGTGCACGACCACCCGCCGGGGGGCGTGTCGTCGGCATCGCGTTGACGCCGGGTGGCAGCGTCGCGTTGACACCGGGTCGACGCGTCGATCTGGTGTCGACGCGGCGTCAGGCCCGCTGCCGACGGTGCACCGCGACCGCCGCCGCGGCCGCCCCCACCAGCACGCCCAGCCCGGCCGCCGCCGGGACGCCGATCCGGGCCGCCTTCCGCCCGGTGCGGAAGTCCCGCACCCGCCAGCCCATCGCCCGGGCGTGCCGGCGCAGCTCCCCGTCCGGGTTGATCACGTACGGGTGGCCGACCAGGCTCAGCATCGGGATGTCGTTGGCGGAGTCGCTGAACGCCGCGCAGCGCGCCAGGTCCAGGTGCTCGCGGCGGGCCAGCGCCTGCACCGCGGCCGCCTTGGCCGGGCCGTGCAGCATCCCGCCGACCAGCCGGCCGGTGTACGCGCCGTCCCGGGTCTCCGCGACGGTGCCGAGCGCGCCGGTCATGCCCAGCCGGCGCGCGATCAGCCGGGCCACCTCCTGCGGCGCGGCGGTCACCAGCCACACCCGCTGCCCGGCGTCCAGGTGCATCTGCACCAGCGCCCGGGTGCCCGGCCAGACCTTCTCGGCCAGCACCGGCTCGAAGATCTCCTCGCAGATCTGCTCCAGGTCCGCGGTGCGCTTGCCGGCCACCAGGCCGAGCGCGCTGTCCCGGGCGTCGGCGATGTGCTCCGGGTTCTCCGCGCCGCGCAGCCGGAACGCCGCCTGCTGCCAGGCGAACCGGGCCAGGTCGCGGCGGGAGAAGAAGCGCCGCCGGTACAGCCCGACCCCGAGGTAGAAGATCGCCGCGCCGCGCAGGATCGTGTTGTCGCAGTCGAAGAACGCGGCCGCCCGGACGTCCCCGGGCTCCGGCGTGTGGTCCCCCGCCGGCGCCGCGGGGGCCTTCGACGGCTCCGGCGCGAGCTGGGCGCTGGCGGCGTCGGCGGCGGCCTCGGCCGCCAGGGCGGTCCGGTCGTCGGTGGAACGCCTTGACTGGGTGAGCCTTCGTAGCGCGGCCATGCGACGAGCATAGTCAGCGCGGCCGCCCCGCCCCGTGACCGAGGAGTGCCCGAGCAGTGAACGGGCGGCGGCGCGACGAGCGGCACAATGAACCGGTGAGCCTGCTGCGACGCGCGGGGAAGAACCCCGCCGACACCACCGTCACCCTGATCGGCAAGCCCGGCTGCCACCTCTGCGAGGACGCCCGCGCGGTGATCCTCAGGGTCACCGCGGAGCTGGGCGCGTCCTTCGAGGAGAAGGACATCCTCCAGGACCCGGCCCTCTACGAGCAGTACGCCGAGCAGATCCCGGTCACCCTGGTCGACGGCCGCCAGCACGACTTCTGGCGGGTCGACGAGGCCCGGCTCCGCAAGGCGCTGGGCGCCTAGCCCCCGCCCGGCCCCGTGCGCCCCGCTGCCGGCTCCGCCGCCCGCCCCTCCCGGGGCACCGGTGCTTCGTGAACGTTCGATGAAGATCGGCCTAGGAGTTCCTTCACTTCTCGGCTTACGATCGAACGGTTTCCGTGTCCGCCGGGGGCCGTGCAAGAGGAGGGCGCGATGAGCGGCTACGCCGTCGTCGACGTCGAGGCCACCGGTCGTAGCCCCTGGCGCCACCGGGTGGTCGAGGTCGCCGTGGTGCAGCTGGACGCCGCGCTGCGCACCGAGCGGGAGTTCGCCACCCTGCTCGACCCGGCCGGCCCGGTCGGGCCGACGCACGTGCACGGGATAGCGCAGGACGACGTCGAGGGCGCGCCGAAGTTCCGGCAGATCGCGCCGCGGCTGCTGGAGCTGCTGGCCGGCCGGGTGCTGGTGGGCCACCACGTGACCTGCGACCGGGCGTTCCTGGAGCGCGAGTTCGCCCGGATCGGGGTGGCGCTGCCGCCGGTGCCGCTGCTGTGCACGATGCGCATCGCCCGCCGGATGCTGCCGGAGGCGGGCGGGTTCGGCCTGTCCGCGTGCGTGGAGGCGGCGGGGCTGGGCTGGTTCCCGGCGCACACCGCGCTGGGCGACGCGCGGGCGACGGTCGAGCTGCTGCGGCACTGCCGCCGGACGGGCTGCGCGGACGTCCGGCTGCCGGCCGCCCCCGCCGGGCCCGCGGTGCCGTGGCCGCGGCTGGGTCCGGCCGGTTCGGCGCGCTCCCGGGCGGAGGCCCCGCTGCTGCGCCGGGTGGCGCCGCTGGGGCCGTGGCCGGCCGGGGTGGAGGGCCCGCGGGCGCTGATCGGTTCGGCGGGCGACGAGTGATGCGTGTCACTGTTCGGGGACAAATCGGACACCATCTTTGTGCACACGTTCACAAACGCATAGCCTGGCGGTCCAAGCCCAGCTTCACCCACAGGAGCAACGTGGCAATCGGCCGACCCTCACCCAGCAGTTCGCAGACGCCCGACCAGGGCGCCGCGCGCAGGCCCTCGCGTGCGCGGGGCATCCCGGAGGCGACCGTGGCCCGCCTCCCGCTCTACCTGCGGGCCCTGACCGCGCTCTCCGAGCGCTCGGTCCCGACCGTCTCCTCCGAGGAGCTGGCCGCCGCCGCCGGGGTGAACTCGGCGAAGCTCCGCAAGGACTTCTCCTACCTGGGCTCCTACGGCACCCGCGGCGTCGGCTACGACGTGGAGTACCTCGTCTACCAGATCTCCCGCGAGCTGGGCCTCACCCAGGACTGGCCGGTCGTCATCGTCGGCATCGGCAACCTGGGCCACGCCCTCGCCAACTACGGCGGTTTCGCCTCCCGCGGGTTCCGGGTGGCCGCCCTGCTGGACGCCGACCCGCACGTGGTGGGCAGCACCGCCGCGGGCCTGCCCGTGCGGCACATGGACGAGCTGGAGGAGATCGTCGCCACCCAGCAGGTCTCCATCGGCGTGATCACCACCCCGCCCGGCGCCGCCCAGCAGGTCTGCGACCGGCTGGTGGAGGCCGGCGTGACCAGCATCCTGAACTTCGCCCCGACCGTGCTGACCGTGCCGGACGGGGTGGACGTGCGCAAGGTCGACCTGTCGATAGAGCTGCAGATCCTCGCCTTCCACGAGCAGCGCAAGGCCGGCGACGAGCCGTCCGCGGGCGACTCGGTGCTCGACCGCGCCCCCGGTCCGGTCCGGGCCGCGGCCGCCAAGCTGCGCCGGGCCGCCGGCGGCAAGGCCGAGCAGGCCAAGGGCACCCCCGCCGCCAAGGGCGGCCCGGACGACGACCTGTCCGCGGTGATGCCGGCGTGAGCACGAACATCCGTCACGACGAGGTGGGGGCATGAGTCTTCTGGTAGTCGGTCTGAGCCACCGGACCGCGCCGGTCGGCGTGCTGGAGCGCGCGGCGCTCACCGGCGACGGCCCGACCCGGGTGCTGCACGAGGCGGCCGCCTCGGCGACCGTCGGCGAGGCCGCGCTGGTCAACACCTGCAACCGGATCGAGCTGTACGCCGACGTGGACAAGTTCCACGCGGGCGTCGCCGAGCTGTCCCAACTGCTCGCCGGGCACAGCGGCGTCGACCTCGACGAACTCACCCCCCACCTGTACGTGCACTACGAGGACCGGGCCGTCCACCACCTCTTCTCGGTGGCCTGCGGACTGGACTCGATGGTCGTCGGCGAGGGCCAGATCCTCGGCCAGCTGCGCGACGCGCTGGCCAAGGCGCAGGAGGAGCACACCGCGGGCCGCGGCCTGAACGAGCTGTTCCAGCAGGCCCTGCGGGTCGGCAAGCGGGCGCACAGCGAGACCGGCATCGACAAGGCCGGGCAGTCGCTGGTCACCTTCGGCCTGGAGCAGGTCGCCGCCGGGGCCGGCCCGGTGGCCGGCAAGCGCGCCCTGGTGGTCGGCGCGGGCTCGATGAGCTCGCTGGCCGCCGCCACCCTGGTCCGCTCCGGCGTCACCGACCTGCTGATCGCCAACCGCACCCCGGCCCGCGCCGAGCGGCTGGTGGAGATCCTCGGCGGCGCCGCCCGCACCCTGGACTTCGCGAAGGTCCCGCAGGCGCTCGCCGACGTCGACCTGGTGATCTCCTGCACCGGCGCGGCCGGCACCGTCATCGACGCCGCCGAGGTCGCCGCCGCGCTCACCGCCCGCAGTGCCACCTCCCCGCTGGCCTTCCTCGACCTGGCCATGCCCCGGGACGTCGACCACGCCGTGCGCGAGCTGGACGGCGCCCTGCTGGTCGACCTGGAGAGCCTCTCGCACGCGCACGCCGCCACCCCCGGCGCCGGCGACGTGGACGCCGTGGCCACCATCGTCGCGGACGAGGTCACCGCCTTCGGACAGGCCCAGCGCGCCGCCCGGATCGCCCCCACCGTGGTCGCCCTGCGCGCCATGGCCTCCGAGGTGGTCCGCGGCGAACTCGCCCGGCTCACCTCCCGGCTGCCGGACCTGGACGAGCGCTCCAGCGCGGAGATCTCGCAGACCGTCCGCCGGGTGGTCGACAAACTGCTGCACGCCCCGACCGTCAAGGTCAAGCAGCTCGCCGCCGAACCCGGCGGGGCCTCCTACGCGGAGGCCCTGCGCGAGCTGTTCGACTTGGACCCCGCGGCAGTGCACGCTGTCTCCGGCACCCCGATCGGCGCCCAGGCGGGTTCCTCGATCCCGCCGGGCGGCGTCCCCGCCGCCCAGGCCGCCCTCGCCCCGCCCGCCGGAGCGACCGCCCCGCCCGCCGGAGCAACCAGATGAACACCCCGTCAGCCCCCCAGCACGACCAGGACGATCACCTCATGAATGGTCCAGAGACAGTGACGCCGCTGCGCCTCGGCACCCGCCGCAGCGCCCTCGCCATGGCCCAGTCGGGCATGGTCGCGGAGGAGGTGGCCGCGATCACCGGCCGCCGGGTGGAGCTGGTCGAGATCACCACCTACGGGGACGTCTCCCGCGAGTCGCTGGCCCAGATCGGCGGCACCGGGGTGTTCGTCTCGGCCCTGCGCGACGCCCTGCTGGAGGGCCGGATCGACCTGGCCGTCCACTCGCTCAAGGACCTGCCCACCGCCGCCCCCGCCGGGCTGCTGCTGGCCGCCGTCCCCGAGCGCGAGGACGTCCGGGACGCGCTGGTCGCCCGCGACGGCCTGGACCTGGCCGGGCTGGTCGGCGGGAGCGCCGGCCGCACCGTCCGGATCGGCACCGGCTCCCCGCGCCGGATGGCCCAGCTGAACGCCTGGGCCCGCGCCCGCGGCGCCGACCTGGAGACCGTGCCGATCCGCGGCAACGTCGACACCCGGATCGGCTACGTCCGCTCCGGCGAACTCGACGCCGTGGTGCTGGCCACCGCCGGACTCAACCGGCTCGGCCGCTCCGCCGAGATCACCGAGCACCTCGACCCCGCGCTGATGCTCCCCGCCCCCGGGCAGGGCGCGCTCGCCGTCGAGTGCGTCGACCCGACCCTGGCCGCCGTGCTGGCCCGGCTCGACCACCGCCCCACCCGGGCCGCCGTGGTCGCCGAGCGCGCCCTGCTGGCCACCCTGGAGGCGGGCTGCTCCGCCCCGGTCGCCGCACTGGCCGGCTGGACCGGCACCGAGCTGCGCCTGGACGGCGTGGTCGGCACCACCGACGGCACCGAACTGCTCAAGATGTCCGCCAACGGCCCCCTCGTCCCCGACGAGACCGCCGAGGAGCAGGCCGCGGCCCTGGGCCGCGCCCTGGCCACCAGGCTGCTCGACACCGGAGCGGCCGACCTGATGGGGGAGCGCGCCCGATGACCGCCGCCGGATTCCACCCGCCCGCAGGGCGCTGCACCTTCCTCGGCGCCGGCCCCGGCGACCCCGGACTGCTCACCCTGCGCGCCGTCGACGTGCTCGGCACCGCCGACGTCCTGGTCGCCGACCCGCTGACCGCCGCCGCGGTCCGCACCCACTGCCCCAGCGGCGTCCAGGTCCTCGACCCGGCCGACGCCGGCCGGGAGCTCGCCGACCTGGCCGCCGACGCGGTCCGGGCCGGCCGCCACCTGGTCCGCACCGTCGACGGCGACCCCGGCCTGGACGGCTGCGCCGCCCAGGAGATGCTGCGCTGCGCCCAGGCCGGCGTGCCCTTCGAGGTCGTCCCCGGCGTCGCCCAGTCGGTCGGCGTGCCCGCCTACGCGGGCGTGCCGCTGCGCGGCGGCCAGGGCGCGGACGTCCGCTTCGTGGACGCCGAGGCGCTGCTGGCCGGCCAGGTCGTCGACCTGGGCTCGCCGGAGACCACCCTGGTGGTGCGCACCACCCTGGGCCAGCTGCCCGCCACCGCCAACTCCCTGGTGGCGCACGGCCGCAAGCCCGACGCGGCGCTCTCCGCGACGCTCTCCGGCACCACCACCCGGCAGCGCACCTTCACCTCCACGCTGGCCGCCATCGCCGCCGACCTGAAGGCCGCCCGGGTGCTGCCCTCGCCGGTCTCCGCCCCCGTGGACCCGGCGACCTCGGTGATAGCCGTGGTGGGCGAGCAGGTCGCCCACCGCGCCTCGCACTCGTGGTTCGAGACCAAGCCGCTGTTCGGCTGGAACGTCCTCGTCCCGCGCACCAAGGAGCAGGCCCACGGCCTGTCCGACCAGCTGCGCTCGTACGGCGCGGTGCCGCAGGAGGTGCCGACCATCGCGGTCGAGCCGCCGCGCACCCCGCAGCAGATGGAGCGGGCCATCAAGGGCCTGGTCACCGGCCGCTACGAGTGGATCGCCTTCACCTCGGTCAACGCCGTCAAGGCCGTCCGGGAGAAGTTCGAGGAGTACGGCCTGGACGCCCGGGCGTTCGCCGGGATCAAGGTCGCGGCGGTCGGCGAGACCACCGCCCAGGCGCTGGTCGACTTCGGCGTCAAGCCCGACCTGGTGCCCTCCGGCGAGCAGTCCGCGGCCGGGCTGCTGGAGGACTGGCCGCCGTACGACCCGGTGTTCGACCCGATCGACCGGGTGCTGCTGCCGCGCGCCGACATCGCCACCGAGACCCTGGTGGCCGGCCTGGTCGAGCTCGGCTGGGAGGTCGACGACGTGACCGCGTACCGCACGGTGCGCGCCTCGCCGCCGCCGGCCGAGACCCGGGAGGCGATCAAGGGCGGCGGCTTCGACGCGGTGCTGTTCACCTCGTCCTCGACCGTCCGGAACCTGGTCGGCATCGCCGGCAAGCCGCACAACGTGACCGTCATCGCCTGCATCGGCCCGGCCACCGCCAAGACGGCGGAGGAGCACGGCCTGCGGGTCGACGTGATGGCCCCGGCCCCGTCCGCGTCCGCGCTCGCCCAGGCGCTGGCCGACTTCGGGGCCACCCGCCGGGACGCCGCCACCGCGGCGGGCGAGCCGGTCTACCGGCCGAGCGAACGTCGCCCCGGCTCGCGCCGCAAGGCGCGCTGACCCTCCGGCGGGGGGAGGCCGCGGCCTCCCCCCGCCGCGTTCTTCCGTGACTCAGGGAGCCTTCGAAGTGTCCGCCGAATTCCCGTCCGTCCGCCCGCGCCGACTGCGCTCCACCCCGGCGATGCGCCGCCTGGTCGCCGAGACCCGGCTGCACCCGGCCGAGCTGATCCTCCCGGCGTTCGTCCGCGAGGGCATCACCGAGCCGAAGCCGATCACCTCGATGCCGGGCGTCGTCCAGCACACCCGGGACACCCTGCGCCGGGCCGCCGTCGAGGCCGCCGAGGCCGGGATCGGCGGCCTCATGCTGTTCGGCGTCCCCGAGGTGCAGGACGCGGTCGGCTCCGAGGGCACCAACCCCCGGGGCATCCTCCAGCTGGCCATCCGCGACGTGGTCTCCGAGGTCGGCGACCAGCTGGTCGTGATGTCCGACCTGTGCCTGGACGAGTACACCGACCACGGCCACTGCGGCGTGCTCGCCGAGGACGGCTCGGTCGACAACGACGCCACCCTGGAGCGCTACGCCGAGATGGCCGTGGTCCAGGCCGACGCGGGCGTCCACCTGGTCGGCCCGTCCGGGATGATGGACGGTCAGGTCGCGGTGATCCGCAGGGCGCTGGACGCGGCCGGCCACCGGGACACCGGCATCCTCGCCTACACCGCCAAGTACGCCTCGGCGTTCTTCGGCCCGTTCCGGGAGGCCGTCGGCTCCTCGCTCAAGGGCGACCGCAAGACCTACCAGCAGGACCCGGCCAACGCCCGCGAGGCGCTGCGCGAGCTGGAGCAGGACATCGCCGAGGGCGCCGACCTGGTGATGGTCAAGCCCGCCATGGCCTACCTGGACATCCTGCGCCAGGTCGCCGACGCCTCCCCGGTGCCGGTCTCCGCCTACCAGGTCTCCGGCGAGTACGCGATGGTCGAGGCCGCCGCGGCCAACGGCTGGATCGACCGCGAGCGGACCGTCCTGGAGACACTCACCTCGATCCGCCGGGCCGGCGCCGAGCAGATCCTCACCTACTGGGCGGTCGAGGCCGCCCGGATGCTGGGCTGACCCGGCCGCGCGACTCCGACCGCGCGCGGGGCGCGCCGGGCCCGGGCGGACTCCGGGAAGCCCTTCCGCTCGACCTCGGCGCGCCGCCCGTCCGGGTGGTGGAAGACGACACCCTCGGCGAGCGCGCCCGGCGCGAACCGGCGCTCCGGCCCCGCCGGGTACGCCCGCGGCCCCGCGTGGTCGCGCGGCGCCCCCTCGTGCACCGGCGCCTCCCGGTCGAACGGCAGGCACAGGTGCCCGTCCAGCTCCAGCGGGTTGCCCTGGATCCGCGGGCCGAGCACCTCGCCCGGGTGCTCGCCGCCCGGCCGGCCGCACGCGTCGGTGCCCCGGGCGGCGGCCAGGACCCAGCGGTCCTCGGCGGCGTCCTCGGCGGTGTCGGCGTACCGGCCGTCGACGACGCCCGCCCGCTTCTGCGCGGCGCTCGGGTCGCGGCGCCCCTCCACCCGCACCAGCTGCCCCGAGCGGACGGTCGGTCGGACGTCCGTGCCGTCCGGCTCCCCGGGCGCCGCGCCCTCCCCGGCGAACACCCGGGCGCACCCGGCGCGCGGGCGGTCCACCCCCCGGAAGGCGCCGTCCCGCTCGAACAGCGTCGGAATCTCCTCCACGACCGCCTCCCCCTCCGTACCCGGCCCGGCGGGGACGCCGAAGGGCGCGGCGGCCGTGAACGGCCGCCGCGCCCCGGGGCACTGACGCGGGGTCAGTGGATGGCGACGATGCCGCCCTCGCCGCCGCCGACGGCGGTGGAGGTGGCCCAGCCGTAGCCGCCGCCTGCGGTGAAGATGTGGGAGGTCTCGGCGAAGCCCGCCCAGTGACCGGCGACGAAGGGCTCGTCGGCGCTGGCCACGCCTTCCTGGCCGCCGCCGACGGCGACGTGCGCGTACGCGGGGGCGGCGATACCGGCCAGCGCCAGGGCGGCGACCGAGGTGACGACGACCTTGCCCAGCTTGCTCTTCATGGGGAGGTTCCTCTCTGCGTCGGGGGAGTGGTTTCTACGGGAACACAGCGGTGCGGCTGGAGCGGCGCTGCACGCGCCCACCGACGCTCCGATCACCCGATCGCGCCGCGGACGGCCGGGTTTCCGGGAGCGGCCGGAGACATGGAACCGCCGGGCCCGCGGGATCGCTCCCCCGGACCCGGCGGTCGGTCGCGACCGGAAGGTCAGCCGATCAGGTGGCTGACGCCACCGTCGCCGCTGCCCACGGTGTTCTGGCCGACGACGCAGGTCTGCGTCGGCTTGTTGTCGAGGACGTCGGCCTCGATCGGCACCGCGACGCCGATGACGGCGACGGCGATGTTGTGCACCTCGGGGAGGCAGAGGTTCGGGTTGTCCAGGGTGTGGAAGTTCGGGCTGTGGTTGCCCGAGGTGCCGGTGGCGTTGGTGCCGCCGCTGCCCTGGATGGAGGTGGCGGCGCCGTCCGCGTCGCCGATGGCCATCGCCGGGGAGGCGATCGTGGCGAGACCGGCGGCGGCGACGCCGGCGGCGGCGAGAGCCTTCTTGATCATTGGGTTATTCCTTTTCGGATCTGATGGAGTGGAGCAGCGGCCCGGCGCGTGGCTCGCGCCGGGTCCTGACCGCCGGGCCGGGGGAGCGGACCGGGCGGGTCGTGCCGCGCGGAGCGTGGGGCTCCGCGCCGGGGGCAGCGACGGTGGGTCAGCCGACCAGGTGGGAGACGCCGCCGTCGCCGCTGCCGAGGGTGCCCTGGCCGACCACGCAGGTCTGCTTGGGCTGGTTGTTGAGCGCGTCGACCTCGACCGGGACGGCCACGCCGAGCACGGCGACACCGATGTTGTGGATCTCCGGGAGGCAGATGTTCGGGTTGTCGGCGAAGTGGAAGTTCGGGCTGTGGTTGCCCCAGGTGCCGGTGGCGTTGGTGCCGCCGTTGCCCTGGATCGAGCCGGCCGAACCGTCCGCGTTGCCGATGGCGACGGCGGGGGTGGACACCGCGGCCAGCGCTGCGGCGGCCAGGCCGACGGTAGCGAAAGTCTTCTTGAGCATGGTGGAGATACCTCTCTGAAATGCTGTTCGAGGGGTGCTGCCCCGTCGTCGTCGGGATCAAAGAATGGCGGCACGGAAAGTTACGGGGTCTGCGGGAAATTCGTCATTGGCCACCGTTTTACCCGCGCGCCGGTCGGATTGTTGACGATGCGGAGATCGGACTATTCAGCCGTTCCGGTCAACACCCGCTATCCGCGGGGGAGCTGGCTCGTTCGCCAGGGTGCCCACCGGGCACTCGAACCGATTTCCCGAACTCCCCGAACGAACGGCGAACAGCATGAAGCTCTCCAAGCGGGCGACCGGCGCCCTGCTGCTGGCGGTCGGCGCCGGCGTGGCGGCGGCGCAGGGCGTGGCCCAGGCGGCTCCGAAGACCCCGGCCGAGGTGGCCGCGATCGAGAACGCCACGGCCGGCCAGGAGGTGCCGTTCAGCATCCCGCTCAGCACGGCCGCCTCCCCGCTCCCGCTGCTGCCGGACGGCGGCGGGATCCACGGCGCGATCCCGGCCTCGCCGCTGTCGGCCTCCACCGACAACGGCCAGAGCAGCACCCACCCGGTCCCGGACCAGGTGCTGCCGTCGATCGGCGGCGGCAAGGAGGGCCCCTCGCTGGCCGCGGCGCTGCCGCTGCCCGAGGCCGACCGCGGCGCCGAGCTGGGCACCCTCGGCCTGGACGCCCCGGCCGCCCCGCTCAACCTGGCCGGCCCGGCGCTGGGCCTGGGGCAGCCGGTCTCCTTCGTCGAGGGGCAGGGCGGGCAGATCACCGACGCCGCGCTGAGCCTGGACAAGGTCGACCCGCACCTGGTGACCGCGCCGGTGCAGGCCGTCCCGGGGGCGAGCGCCTCGCTCGGCGGCGAGCAGGACCAGCTCTCGGTCACCGACTCGGTGCGGAACCTGGCCGCCACCACCACCGCCACCACCGGCGAGATGATGAACCAGGCCGACCCGGTGGGCACCCTCACCGGCGCGCTGGACCAGAGCCGGGTCTGACCCGGCGGCACGCGAACGGCCCGGGCCCCGTCGGGGGCCCGGGCCGTCGGCGCACGCGCCGGTCGGCGTGCCGGGTGCTCGGCGTACCGGCTCAGCCCGGCAGCACGCCGAGCAGCGGGCCGGCCAGCGGGAGGTCCTTCGCGCCGCCGCCGCCGGACAGCGGGGCGGTGAGCGGGGCGGTGCCGACCGGGGCGACGCCGTTGTCGGGGACGACCGCGACGCCGTTGTTCAGCACGTCCGCGCCGGACCCGGCCCACGGGTCGAGCCGCAGCTCCTTCAGCGGGGCGACCGCGTAGCCGAGCGCACCGGTGGTGCCGCCGAGGGCCTGCTGGGCGTCGGTGTTCTGCAGGTGGGTGGTGGGCGCGGGCAGCCCGCCGAGCGGTTCGGTCTCGGCGTGCGCGGCCTGGGCGGTGACGCCGCCGAGCAGCACGGCGGCGCCGAGCGCGGCCACGGCGCCGGTGGTCTTCCGGGTCATCGGCCAATCCTTCGGGGTGAGTGGAACGGTGCTCCAGGGGAAACGCGCGCGGCCCCCCGGCCACTGGGCCGAGGGGCGGTCTGCACGGGGTTGCCGATCAGCGGGGGCTGGTCAGCAGTCTTCGTCGACCGGCGGCTCGTGGTGCTCGTGGTGCTCGGCCGGCAGGTCCACGTTGGCGCAGGAGTTGCCGAACGCCGGGTTCAGCAGGCCGATCACGTTGATCGAGTTGCCGCAGACGTTCACCGGGACGTGCACCGGGACCTGCACGGCGTTGCCGGAGAGCACGCCGGGGGAGTTGGCGGCGACGCCCTCGGCACCGGCCGAGGCGTTGGCCAGACCGGCCGAGCCGAGCACCAGGCCGGCCGCGGCGGCCGACAGGACGGCGGCCTTCTTCACGTTCTGCATGGGGGTTGATCTCCTAGATCACACAGGGAGTTGGTGCGCCGCACCGCACGGGACCGTGCGGTGCGGCGCGGGCGCTGCGTCAGGCAGTTCAGCCGACGTTGGCGCAGGAGTTGCCGAACGCCGGGTTCAGCAGGCCGATCACGTTCACGGTGTTGCCGCAGACGTTGACCGGGACGTGGACCGGGACCTGGATCAGGTTGCCGGAGAGCACGCCGGGGGAGCCCGCGGCGACGCCCTCGGCACCGGCCGAGGCGTTGGCCAGACCGGCCGAGCCGAGGACCATACCGGCGGCGGCGACGGACAGGACCGCGGCCTTCTTGAAGTTGCGCATAGCTTTCTTCCTCACGTTCTGCCCGACTGTGGATGGTCGGGTGCCGGGCGATCGCATCATCACCCGCGGTTTTCCGGATGCGCCGTGAATGTCACTCACGCGGCCCAACACCCTCGTGTCGCCCGTGGCTTGGGCGACGCGTGCCGCGTCGGGGTGCGCCGACGGCTGCCCACTCACGGCTGGGGGCGGTCGTTTGGCGGCGCGTCCAGGGCGGCACGGGGCTGCCTGTGGAGCGGTGTTCGTGAGGAAGAACGAGCCGGCGCGGCCGGGGAAACGGGCGGATTCCCCGATCACCCGAATGCGCGGATTAGGCCGAGTGGGTGATTGTTCGGGGGCGTCCGCAACCGCCCCGGGGTGGCTTCGTTGGCCTGGTGCACGTCCCGTGTGCTTCCTTCGGCAGCCCCCGGCGCGGCAATTGGAAGATCTGATTTATCGAGGAGACTCAATGAGCATCAAGAAGGCCGCCGCCGTCGGCGCCGCTGTCGTGGGCATCGTCGCCGCCGGTGCGGGCTCCGCCATGGCGAGCAGCGGCGCCGAGGGTGTCGCCGCCGGTTCCCCCGGTGTCGCCTCCGGCAACGAGATCCAGGTGCCGGTGCACATCCCGGTCAACCTGTGCGGCAACTCGATCGACGTCATCGGCGCCCTGAACCCGGCGTTCGGCAACTCCTGCGCCAACGTCGGCTGACGCACGGCCCGTCGGCCGAGCCGCCGTCCACACCCTCCTGGCGGGGTGCGGGCGGCGGCTCGTCCGCTTTTCCGGGCCCGGGTCCGCGCCCGGAGCGGTGCCGGACGCGGTGCCGGGCGCGGACGCTGACGCTTCGTCATGCTGCCGCGAGTCTTGTTGTGTTACCTGTCAGTACCTAGCATGTGAGCCTGCCTCATGTTCTCCGGGCCCCCGCCCGGTCCCCCTGCTCCGCGCCGCCCGGCAGCCGCCGGGCGATCCCCCACCCTCGCAAGGAGTCATGAGTGTCCAGGACACCCCTCGGGAGGGCCGCCCGCCGCCGCCCGCCCGCGCTGCTCGCCACCGCCGCCCTGCTCGCCGCCCTCGGCCTCGGCGCCGGGCTCGGCACCGCCGACGCCAGTGCCGCGTCCGGGAACCCGGGCAAGCCCGCCGCGATCGTCGCGCTCGGCGACAGCGCGATCTCCGGCGAAGGCGCCGGCACCGACACCGGCGACGACTACGTCCCCGGCACCGACACCCCCACCAACTACTGCCACCGCTCCACCAGGTCCGAGATATTCGTGACCCAACTGCCCGGCGTCACCCCGGTCGACCTGGCCTGCTCCGGCGCGCAGACCGGCGACCTGGTCAGCGACCCCGAGCTGGCGAAGATCACCGGCCCCGGCAGCGGCGACTTCGGCGAACCCAAGCAGGACGTCCAACTCGCCGCGACCGCACGCCAGTACGACGTCAAGATGGTGGTCGTCACGATCGGCGCGAACGACGACTTCGAGTTCGCGAACATCATGATGGACTGCCTCGCCCAGTACTTCCCGATCCCGCAGTCCCAGGGCTGCCGGGACACCATCGGCAGCGCCGAGATCACCCGCCGCGCCGCCGGCGTCAAGCCCAAGGTGACCGCCGCGCTCACCAGCGTCCGCAACACCATGCGGGCGGCCGGCTACGCGGACGACTCGTACCAGCTGGTCTACCAGTCGTACTTCAACCCGATCACCCCCGACATCCGGCGCAACGACTACGCCGGCAAGGTCGCCGACGGCTGCCCGGCCTTCCCCGAGGACCTCGCCTGGGGCCACAACTGGGTCGTCCCCACCCTCAGCGACGCCCTGCGCGAAGCCGCCGCCGGCGTCCCCGGCGTGCGCTACCTCGACCAGCGCCGGGTCGCCTTCGGCCACGAGGTCTGCGCCGAGTGGACCAGCTCGCCGTACGAGTACACCAACGGCGACGTGATCGACCTGTCCGAGAAGACCCGCAACGGCTGCGACAGCCCGATCTCCATCCCCGGCCTGTGCATGAACAACGTCCGCCAGTCGTACCACCTGCGGGTCGCCGGGTACGCCGCCGAGGCCGCCTGCCTGCGGCAGTTCTACCAGCAGGCCGCGCTCGGCCAGGCGTTCTGCTCGCTCAACCAGCAGAACACCACCTCGATCACCCCGCTCACCCCCGGCAAGCCGTTCCCCGACACCCCCGAGGACGGCGCCTGGTACCAGCTCACCAACCAGTCCGACGGCCGGGCGCTCGACCTGTCCGGCGGCGGCAGCTACGGCGACTCCACCAACGGCCGCACCGCACTCACCTATCCGGCCACCGGCGGGCTCAACCAGTCCTTCGTGTTCGAGGCCAAGGCCGGCGGCTCCTACGAGCTCGACTTCAGCGGCAACCGCGACATGTGCCTCGACGTGGCCGGCGCCTCCACCGCCCCCGGCGCCAAGATCGAGCAGTGGCGCTGCAACGGCGGCGGCAACCAGCACTGGCTGCTCCAGCCCGTCGGCGACGGCAGCTACAAGCTCGCCGACTCCCAGGACCCGACCAAGCTCGCCACCGCCACCACCCAGACCGACGCCCAGGGCAACCACCTGGTCCAGCTCGCCGCCGACAACGGCTCCGCCGCCCAGCACTGGCAGCTCACCAAGCTCGGCATCGTCTACCTGCACGGCTGACGGGCCCTCAGCGAGCCCCGCAGCAAGCCCCTCAGGGCATGCCCAGCCGGACGGCCGTACCCGGAGCCACCGGGTACGGCCGCTCCGGCGGCAGCAGCCCCGCGTCCCGCGTCGCGTGCAACTCCCGGACCAGCGGCGTCAGGTCCTCGATCCGCACCAGCCACTCCCCGACGTACCGCCGCACCAGCTCCCCGCCCAGCCCGAGCTGGAGCGAGCGGTGGTCCAGCGGCCGCAGGTGCAGGTCCCGCTCCGGGTCCCACTGCACCCGGGCCGCGCCGCGCCGCAGCTCCCGCTGCCACTGCGCCTTCGAGGCGTGCACCCCGCGCCGGTACGAGCTCAGCACCGCCGCCGCCAGCGCGGCGTCGAACCCCTCCCGGCGGATCACCACCCCCAGCACCCGCTCCTGGCCCCCGGCGCGGGCCCAGTCGCTGCGGTGCAGCAGCCAGCGGAACGACGGCTTCACCCACGTCGTCCGCCCGGTGTCGAACGCCGCCGGGAACCGCCCCGCCGCGGCGGCGGGCTCCGCGATCTCCGGCCGGAACGCCTGGTAGACCGTCACCGTCTCCTCGTCGTAGCGGGCCCTGACCTGCCTCTTCGGTGTCTCTCCCACCCCTTCATCCTGGCCGCCGGGTCAACCGGATTACCCGCCCCCCGGGGGCCGGGAACGCGGCCAGGCCGCAGGTGGGAGCATGTGAGCCGTCGATCTGCCTGGAGGTGCGCGGTGGCCGGTGCGCGGCTGGTGTTGGGGTTGGACGTCGGGGGCACCAGTACCCGGGTGCTGGTCGCCGACCTGGACGGGCGGGTGCTGGGTGCCGCCCGCGGGGCCGGGGGGAACCCGGTCGCGCACGGGCCGGAGGTCGCGGCGAAGGAGATCGGGGACACCGTGCGGGCCGCGCTGGCCAGGCTGGACCCGGGGCGGGTGACGGCGGGGGTGCTCGGGCTGGCGGGCGGGCTGGTGGCGCGGCCCGCGTTCGGCGGGCTGTGGGACGCGCTCGGGCTGGGCGCGCACCCCGTGCTGGTCAGCGACGTCCTGCTGGCGCACGCCGCGGGCACCTCCGCGCCGGACGGGAACGTGGTGCTCAGCGGGACGGGCGGGATGGCCGCCGAGGTCCGCGGCCACGAGCTGACCCGCACCGCGGACGGGCACGGCTGGCTGCTGGGCGACCGGGGCTCGGGCGTCTGGCTCGGCCGCGAGGCCGTCTCCGCCACCCTGACCGCCATCGACCGGGACGAGCCGCTCACCGGCCTGGCCGCGGCGGTCGCCGGGGCGCTGACCGGCCCGGACGGCCCGGACGGCCCGGAAGGCCGGGACGGCTCGGGCGGCTCGGGCGACGACCTCCGTTCGGCGCTGATCACCGCCGTCCACGGGCAGGCCCCGACCCGGCTGGCCCGGCTCGCCCCCGTCGTCCTGGAGCGGGCCGGGGCGGGCGACCCGACGGCCCTCACCCTGGTCGCCCGGGCCGCCGACCACCTGCTCGACACGCTCGGCCTGCTCCGCGCCCGCGGTTGCGCCCTCCCGATCGTGCTGGCCGGCGGGCTGCTCAGCACCCCGACCCCGCTGGCCGCCCGGCTCCGCCCGCTGCTCGCCGCCCGCTGGCCGGACGCCCCGCTCCGCCCCGCCGGGAACGGCGCGGGCGCGGCGGCCTGGCTGGCGGCGCGGTCACTGGGCCGCGGCACCGAGGAGCTGCACCGCGCGCTGACGGCCTGACGCCCCGTGCACCGGGTGCACCGGGCTCGCCGGGCCCGCCGGGTTCACTGGCAGGTCATCGCCCAGGGCGCGATCTTGCCGGACGGCGCCGGGCGCGGCGCGCCGTCGGCGGTGCCCCCGGCCGGGCGGGAGGCCGCGCCCGGGAGGGCGATCTCGGCCCAGACCCACTTGCCGCCGCGCTTGCGCACCACCCCGTGCGCGAGGGCGAGTTCGGCGATCAGCAGCAGGCCGCGGCCGGACTCCTCGTCGTCGGCGGGGCGGCCGGGGGCGAGGCCGGGGAGGACGGGGGAGGAGTCGTAGACCTCGATGACGGCGCGGTGGTGCAGCGGGTCGGCGTGCACGCCGACGGTGACGGCGGGGCCGGTGGCGTGGCGGACGGCGTTGCCGAGGAGTTCGGAGGTGACGAGGTCGAGGGTGAAGCGGGTGTCCTCGTCGAGCGGGGTGTTCCAGGTGGCGAGGAGGTCGCGGACCCGGCGGCGTCCGGCGGCGACGGTGGCGGGCTCGCGGGGCAGTGAGAACCATCGACGGTGGACGGACATGGCGGGCTCCTCACGCGGTTTCGCCCGATGGGCGGAGACTCGGCAGCCGATATGAGGGTATGTCAGATCCCAACATCTCTAGACAAGCTGAAATCTCTAGAGATGTCAATGCGTCAGGGTCCCGGCCCTGCGTAGGATGTCTAGAGAGGGGAAGGAAGTCCGCCGCCATGAACAGTCACCCGCGCGTCACGCAGCCCAAGTACCAGCGGATCGCCGAGGACCTCAAGCGCGAGATCGACACCGGCCGCTACCGCCCCGGCGACCGGCTCCCCGGCGAGAACGACCTGATGGCGACGTACGGCGTGGCCAGGATGACGGCCCGTCAGGCGCTCGGGGTGCTCCAGGGCGAGGGGATAGCGGAGGCCCGCCGCGGCGTCGGCGTCTTCGTCCGGGAGTTCCGGCCGATAAGGCGGCGCGGCATCCAGCGGCTGTCCGGCCGCACCTGGGGCGGCGGCGCCTCGGTCTGGTCGGCCGACATAGCGGCCCGCGAACTGACGGTGGACCAGCTGAGCGTCACCGAGCGGGAGGCGCCCGAGCAGATCGCCGCCGTGCTCGGCCTCAAGGGCGGCGAACCGGCCTGCGTGCGCAGCCGCCGCTTCGTCCTGGACGGCAAGCCGGTGCTGGTCTCCGACTCCTACCTCCCCGCCGCCCTGGTCGCCGGCACCCGGATCACCGACCCGGACACCGGCCCCGGCGGCACCTACGCCCGGCTCGCCGAACTCGGCCACAAGCCGGTGCACTTCCAGGAGCAGATCCGCTCCCGGATGCCCGCCGGCGACGAGGCCGAACGCCTGGCCCTGGCCCCCGGCACCCCCGTCTTCCTGGTGCACCGGATCGCCTTCGCCGAGGACGGCCAGGCGGTGGAGGTCAACGAGATGGTGCTCGACTCGGCCTCCTACATCCTGGAGTACGACTTCGACGCCTGAACGACCCGCCCGCCACCGCCGGTGGAAAACCCGAACAGTTGTCCACAGGTCTGTGGAAAACCACCGCGCCCGTCCACCGTTCCGGAGCGGCGCCCGGCAGCACCGGTCGAACGGTGGCGGCCCGGGGGTGCGGCGTCGGGAAGGCCCGACTGCGGCTGACCGCAACGGAGTTCAGCGCCCTGGAGCGCCCGGACCGGCGGCCCGGGCCCGCTGCGTCATCGAGACGGTGCGCGGCGTCGGCTACCGGCTGGTGCCCTGAGGGTCAGGGCCAGACCAGGCAGTAGAGCTGGTGGCCGGCCTCGTGCAGGCGGCTGGCGAAGTCCTGCCACTCGTGGAGCATCTGGTAGATGACGAAGGCGTCCCGCGGGCCGCGGCGGTCGGGGACGGTGGACCAGATGAAGGCGGCGGCGCCGAGCTCGGTCTCGTCGGCCTTGCGGAGCGGTTCCACGACGGTGTGCGGGAGTTGGACCACCGCGTAGTCGGGGTGCAGGACGACCAGTTCGAGCGGTGGGACGTGGTGCAGCGGCACGCCCTGGATGCCGGTGAGGACCATCGCGCTCATGGTCTCGGGCTTGATCTTGGTGGAGAGGTGGCCGTTGACGGAGCCGCTGGTCTCCATCAGGTCGCCGAGCCGGCCGAGGGCGCCGAGCTCCCCGGCGTCGAGCCCGAGGCCGCCGGGGCCGAGGGCGGTGGGAACCCTGGCGGCGGTCGCACGGTCCGGAGCGCCGAAGTACTTGTAGGTGACCCCCACTCTGCCCTCGCCCCTCCTTCCCCTGCCGGTACCCGTACCCCCGCCGGTCTCGCCGGGCCTGCGGCCGTGGCCCGCGCCCTCGTCGAAACCGTCCTGCCTCTCGGACACTGGACCATCCTCACCGGAACTCGCCGGAATCGACAGACCCCCGCATGCTCGGTGTCCCTCCGAACATGCCCCTTACCCGTCTGTTTGGCGTGCTACACGAGCGCGCGTCACTCGACCTTACCTTCGGCACAGCCGGTGAGGGGAGCAGCACACGGATCATCGTTCCAGATGATCGGGCCCGACATGCAGAACGCCAGGACACGATTTGAGACCATGTGCGGGTAAGGGCGGTTCCCGGCCGCTCCCAGCACCCAACGGATGAGCGAGCAGATGAGCTACCCGTACGAAGCCCCCCAGTCCCAGTCGCTGTTCGACCGCGCCCTGGCCGTCACCCCCGGCGGGGTCAACTCGCCGGTGCGGGCCTTCCGCGCGGTCGGCGGCACGCCCCGCTTCATGGTGTCCGGCACCGGCCCGTACCTGACCGACGCCGACGGCCGCGAGTACGTGGACCTGGTCTGCTCCTGGGGCCCGATGCTGCTCGGCCACGCCCACCCGGCGGTGGTCGAGGCGGTCCGGCGGGCGGTGGCCCTCGGCACCTCGTTCGGGACGCCCGGGCAGGGCGAGGTGGAGCTGGCGGAGGAGATCGTCTCCCGGATCGCCCCGGTCGAGCAGGTCCGGCTGGTCTCCAGCGGCACCGAGGCGACCATGTCGGCGATCCGGCTGGCCCGCGGCTTCACCGGCCGCGCCAAGGTGGTCAAGTTCGCCGGCTGCTACCACGGCCACGTGGACGCCCTGCTGGCCGCGGCCGGCTCCGGCGTCGCCACCTTCGGCCTGCCCGACACCCCCGGCGTGACCGGCGCCCAGGCCGGCGACACCATCGTGCTGCCGTACAACGACCTGGACGCGGTGCGCGCCGCGTTCGCCGCCCACCCCGGCGAGATCGCCTGCGTGATCACCGAGGCCTCGCCCGGCAACATGGGCGTCGTCCCGCCGCTGCCCGGCTTCAACCACGGCCTGGCCGAGCTCTGCCGGGCCGACGGCGCGCTGTTCGTCTCCGACGAGGTGATGACCGGCTTCCGGGTCTCCAAGGCCGGCTGGTACGGGCTGGAGGCCGCCCGGGAGGGCTGGGCGCCGGACCTGCTGACCTTCGGCAAGGTGATGGGCGGCGGCTTCCCCGCCGCGGCCTTCGGCGGTCGCGCCGACGTGATGGCGCACCTCGCCCCGGCCGGCCCGGTCTACCAGGCGGGCACGCTCTCCGGGAACCCGGTCGCCACCGCCGCGGGCCTGACCCAGCTGCGGCACTGCACCGACGAGGTGTACGCGAAGGTCGACGCGGTCGCCGCCGAGGTCTCCGGCCTGGTCACCGCGGCGCTCGCCAAGGAGGGCGTGGCGCACCGGCTGCAGACCGCGGGCAACATGTTCTCGGTCTTCTTCACCGAGCAGCAGGTCACGAACTACGACGAGGCGCGCGCCCAGCAGGCGTTCCGCTTCAACCCGTTCTTCCACTCGATGCTGAGCCAGGGCGTCTACCTGCCGCCGTCGGCCTTCGAGTCCTGGTTCGTCTCGGCCGCGCACGACGAGCGCGCGGTCGAGCGGATCGCCGCCGCCCTGCCCGCGGCCGCCCGCGCCGCCGCCGAGGCCACCGAGGAGCCCAAGTGACTGACAAGAAGGACATCACCGTCGTCCACGTGATGCGGCACGGCGAGGTGCACAACCCGGAGGGCGTGCTCTACGGCCGCCTGCCCGACTACCACCTCTCCGACCTGGGCCGGGAGATGGCCGAGCGGGTCGCCGAGCACCTGAAGGACCGGGACGTCACGTACGTGGTGGCCTCGCCGCTGGAGCGGGCGCAGGAGACCGCCGAGCCGATCGCCAAGGCGCACGGCCTCCAGGTGGCGGCCGACCCGCGGCTGATCGAGGCGGAGAACGTCTTCGAGGGCAAGACCTTCGGCGTCGGCGACGGCTCGCTGCGCAACCCCGGGTACTGGAAGTACCTGACCAACCCGTTCCAGCCGTCCTGGGGCGAGCCGTACATCGACCAGGCGGTCCGGATGATGGGCGCCCTCGCGGCGGCCCGGGACGCCGCGCGCGGGCACGAGGCGGTGTGCGTCAGCCACCAGCTGCCGATCTGGATCCTGCGCTCGTTCGCGGAGCGCCGCCGGCTGTGGCACGACCCGCGCCGCCGGCAGTGCTCGCTGGCCTCGCTGACCAGCTTCACCTACGAGGGCGACCGGATCGTCTCGATCGGCTACCGCGAGCCGGCCCGGGACCTGCTGCCGGCCCACCTGGTGGGCAAGGGCAAGAAGGGCGACAAGCCGGTCGGGAAGAGCTTCGGCGCGTAGCCCGCACCGGCCCGCGGCCGGCGCGGGCGGCGCCCGCGCCGCTCCCCGCGGGGTAAGCGGCGGCGGCCGGTGATATGCCCGAATTAAGACGATCATAAGCGGAGAACGCGCAGGTCACGAGGGGTCCGGCCGACAAGGCCGGACCCCCCTAAAACGGGCCGAAGAGCCATGCGAAACTTTTCACATGTCACGGACGTCCAGCCGCCGCCTCCGCCTCACCGCCGCCCTCGGCGCGGCCACCGCCCTGGCCCTCGCCGGGTGCTCCAGCTCCGGCAGCAGCGGCGGCGGGGTCGGCTTCGTCACCGGCAAGGGCGGCGTCGCCACCGCCGCCCCCGCCAAGCGGGTCGCCGCGCCCGACGTCACCGGCACCTCGCTGGACGGCGGCGGCGCCCTCAAGCTCTCCGACTACCGCGGCAAGGTGGTCGTCCTCAACATCTGGGGCTCCTGGTGCAGCCCCTGCCGGGCCGAGGCCAAGGGCCTCCAGGAGACCAGCGAGAAGTACGGCGACCAGGTCCAGTTCCTCGGCATCAACACCCGGGACACCGACCCCGCCAACGCCGTCGCGTTCGAGAAGAACTTCGGGGTGACCTACCCGAGCATCTACGACCCGGACGGCGCCGAGATCCTCAAGTTCCCCAAGGGCAGCCTCAACCCGCAGTCCATCCCGACCACCATCGTGGTCGACCGGGACGGGCGGCTGGCCGCCCGGGCGATGCGCGCGATGTCCGCCGAGGACCTGCAGAAGATGGTCGACCCGGTGCTGGCGGAGTCGAAGTGAGCGCCCTGCTGGCGGCTGCGGACGCCGGGTACAACGAGACGGTCGGCAGCGGCGCGCTGGTGCTCGCGCTGCCGATCGCGCTGGCCGCCGGGCTGGTCTCGTTCTTCTCGCCGTGCGTGCTGCCGCTGGTGCCCGGCTACCTCAGCTACGTCACCGGCTTCTCCGCCGCCGACCTCTCCGACGCCCGGGGCGCCCGGCGCGGCCGGATGCTGGGGGGCTCGCTGCTGTTCGTGCTCGGCTTCGCCGCGGTGTTCGTCTCCGGCGGCGCGCTGTTCGGCTCCTTCGGCCAGTCCCTGCAGGAGCACCGGCGGGTCATCTCGATCGTGATGGGCGCGCTCACCGTGCTGATGGGCCTGGCCTTCATGGGCCTGCTGCCCGGCTTCACGGTGCGCGAACTGCGCTCGCACCGCCGCCCGGCGATCGGCCTGGCCGGCGCCCCGCTGCTCGGCGTGGTGTTCGGCCTCGGCTGGACGCCGTGCATCGGCCCGACCATGGGCGCCATCCAGGCGCTGGCCTTCAGCCAGGCCGACGCCGACGCCGGGCGCGGCGCACTGCTGATGGCCGTCTACTGCCTCGGCCTCGGCGTACCGTTCGTCCTGGCCGCCCTGGCGTTCCGCAAGGCGCTGGGCGCCTTCGGGTGGGTCAAGCAGCACTACCAGTGGGTGATGCGGATCGGCGGCGGCATGCTCGTCGCCGTCGGCCTGGCCCTGGTGACGGGGGTGTGGGACGCGCTGGTCAACCAGCTCCAGTACCTCACCCAGGACTTCTCGATCGGAATCTGACCGTGAGCGACACCAAGACCAGCCCCCAGCCGGCCGACGCCGCGCAGGACCCCGACGTCGAACGGCTCAGCACCGCGCCCGAGGAGAACGACACCGCCCCGGTCGGCATGGGCGTGCTCGGCTGGCTGCGCTGGTTCTGGCGCCAGCTGACCTCGATGCGGGTCGCCCTGCTGCTGCTGTTCCTGCTCTCGCTGGCGGCCATCCCCGGCTCGCTGGTGCCGCAGAACACCAACGCGTTCAAGGTCGCGGAGTGGAAGAACACCCACAAGGGCGTGGCGCCGCTCTTCGAGAAGCTCCAACTGTTCGACGTGTACAGCTCGGTGTGGTTCTCGGCGATCTACATCCTGCTGTTCGTCTCGCTGGCCGGCTGCATCCTGCCGCGCACCTGGCAGTTCGTCGGCGTGCTGCGCGCCCAGCCGCCCGCCGCCCCGCGCAACCTGACCCGGATGCCGGTCTACGCGGCCTGGCACACCGACGCCGCCCCGGCGGCGGTCAACGCCGCCGCGCACCGGCTGCTGCGCAAGCGCGGCTTCCGGGCCGCCGCCGGCCCCGGCTCGGTGGCCGCCGAGAAGGGCTACCTGCGCGAGGTCGGCAACCTGCTGTTCCACTTCGCGCTGTTCGCCCTGCTGGCCGGTTTCGCCTGGGCCAGCCTGTTCAGCGGCTCCGGCACCAAGATCGTGCTGGAGGGCCAGGGCTACTCCAACACCACCACCCAGCTTGACGACTTCACCGGCTCGGCGTTCTACGGCGTCGACGACCTGGACGCCTTCGGCTTCAAACTGGACGGCTTCACCGCCGACTACCAGACCCAGGGCCCGGCGGCCGGCACCGCCAAGGAGTTCGTCGCCAACGTCCGCTACTGGGACGGCACCGACTCCGGCAAGCAGAAGAACGCCCGGATCGAGGTCAACCACCCGCTGGAGGTGGGCGGTTCCAAGGTCTTCCTGACCGCGCACGGCTTCGCCCCGGTGGTCACCGTCCGGAACGCGAAGAACGAGGTCGTCTACCGCGGCCCGACGCCGTTCCTGCCCCGGGACTCCAACGTCACCTCGCCCGGCGTGATCAAGGTCAACGACTACGGCACCGACGCCCGGGGCGACAAGACCCAGCTCGCCTTCAAGGGCTTCTTCCTGCCCACCGCGGCGGCCGACTTCACCGGCACCGGCCCGATCTCGGTCTTCCCGGCCGCCGCCGACCCCCGCCTGGTGCTCAACGTCTACGCCGGCGACCTGCGCACCGACAGCGGCCTGCCGCAGAACGTGTACGAGCTCGACGACAAGGCGATGACCCAGCTCCAGGTCAACGGCGCGCCCGCCACCGCGATCCTCAAGGTCGGCGAGGGCTGGGAGCTGCCCGACGGCTACGGCACCCTGACCTTCGACGGCTACCAGCAGTGGGCCAACTTCACCGTCTCGCACCGCCCCGGCAACACGCTCGCGCTGCTCGGCGCGGTCGGCGCGGTCCTCGGCCTGATCGGCTCGCTGTTCATCCAGCGCCGCCGGATCTGGGTCCGGGCCACCGCCGGCGCCGACGGCCGCACCCTGGTCGAGGTCGCCGGACTGGGCCGCAGCGAGTCCGCCCGCACCGCGGAGGAGCTCGCCGAACTCGCCGTCGACCTCCAGGAGGACGCCCCGGCGACCGACGAGCCGACCCGGCCGGCCGAACCGGACGGCCCCGACCGCCCGGACGGCTCCGACCGCCCCGACCGTTCCGACCGCCCCGAAGACCACGCACCCGCCGCAGCCGACTCCCCGGCCGCTGCCGTTCCCACCGCCCCGGAAACCAAGGAGTAGACGGTGCTGCTCGCGCAGGTCGACACCCAGTTGGCCAACCTCTCCAACTACCTCATCTACTCGGCGATGACGGTCTACACCCTGGCCATGTTCGCCCAGATCTTCGAGTGGACGTTCGGCGCCAAGGGCGGCGTCGCCGTCCGCTCCGCGCAGCAGAGCACCCTCGCCGAGACGGTCGCCGAGGCCGCGGACGCGGCCAAGGGCGTGCGCAAGGTCACCGTCACGGTCGCGGCCCAGGGCGGGGGCACCACCACCCTCACCCGCACCGCCCTCGCCGACGCCGGCGCCACCACGGTCACCAGCGGCCGCGGCGACGACGTCCCCGCCGACGGCACCGGCCCGGCCGGCACCAGCGAGAAGGCCGACCTGGCCGGCCGGATCGCGGTCTCGCTGACCGTCCTCGGCCTGCTCCTGCACGCCGGCAGCGTGATCACCCGCGGCCTGTCCGTGATGCGCTGGCCGTGGGGCAACATGTACGAGTTCTCGTGCGCCTTCGCCCTGATGATGGTCGGCGCGTACGTCATCCTGCTCGTCGCCGGGAAGAACGTCCGCTGGCTCGGCCTGCCGGTGACCGTCGTCGCGCTGCTGATCCTGGGCATCGCGGTCAGCGTGCTCTACACCGACTCCGAGCAGCTCGTCCCCGCCCTGCACTCCTACTGGCTCGGCATCCACGTCTCCACCGCGACGATCTGCGGCGGCGCGTTCTTCGCCGCGTTCGTCGCCACCGCCACCTACCTGCTCAAGGACCGCTACGAGCACCGGGTCGCGGCCGGCCTCACCGTCCGCGCCGCCAGCCTGATGGAGCGGCTGCCCGCCTCCGGCACCCTGGACAAGCTCTCCTACCGGATCAACGCGGTGATCTTCCCGCTCTGGACGTTCACCATCATCGCGGGCGCGATCTGGGCCGAGGCCGCCTGGGGCAAGTACTGGGAGTGGGACCCGAAGGAGACCTGGTCGTTCATCACCTGGGTCGCCTACGCCGCCTACCTGCACGCCCGGGCCACCGCCGGCTGGCGCGGGCGCAAGGCCGCCTACCTGGCCCTGCTCGCCTTCGCCTGCTGGCTGTTCAACTTCTACGGCGTCAACATCTTCATCACCGGCAAGCACTCCTACGCCGGCGTCTGACGCCCGTCCGCCCCACCCCCAACCCCACGCACCACAAAGCCGCGAGGAGGGCCGCACCATGGAGTGCGACGAGGTCATCATGACCGTCCGAATCACCGCAGCGGAACGCACGCTGCTGCGACGGCTCGCCCAGGGCCATCACAGCGACGTCTCCGAAGTCGTCGCCGACGGGCTGCTGGACGTCCTGCCCACGCTGCACTGCGCGGCGGACGCCTACCGGCTGCTCGCCGCCATCACCACCCCGGCGCCCTGCGCGCTCACCGTCTGGCTCCCCACCGAGCTGGCCGACCTGCTCACCATCGCCACCGCCCGGATCGCCCAGTCCACCGGCGTCCGGCTCGGCTCCTCCTGCATCATGCTGGGGGCCGCCGTCCGGCTCTGGCTCGCCCAGGACCCGCAGCGGCTGGCGGCCAACCTGACCACCATGCACGCCGGCCGCCCGCCCGCGCTGGCGGCCGCGTAGCGACGACGAGGGACCCGGAGGACCGGGCGGGTGCGTCCCGCCGGTCCTCCGGGCCCCTCGTCGTGCCTCACGCGGCCTGCTGCCAGCTGACCGGGGAGAAGTAGGCCGGGCGGCGCTCGACGCGCGACCAGGTGGCGATCGGCTCGACGGCCGGGGCGGCGGCGGTGGCGGCGGCCACCGCGGCCCGGGCGGCCAGGACCGCGGTCAGCGCGGCCAGTTCCTCGGCGTTCAGCGAGCCGCGGACGATGCGGACGAGAGGTTCGCTCATGGTTCCTGTTCTCCCCCAAGCTTGATTCTGAAAGGTTTCGGCGCGCTTGACCGCCCGTTACATCGGCGGGTTGCCGTGCTTGCGGCTGGGCAGGTCGGCGTGCTTGGTGCGGAGCATGGCGAGCGAGGAGGCGAGCACGGCGCGGGTCTCGGCCGGGTCGATGACGTCGTCGACGAGGCCGCGCTCGGCCGCGTAGTACGGGTGCATCAGTTCGCTCTTGTATTCCTTGATCTTCTGCGCGCGCATCGCCTCCGGGTCCTCGGCCCCGTTGATGTCGCGGCGGAAGATGACGTTGGCGGCGCCCTCGGCGCCCATCACGGCGATCTCGTTGGTGGGCCAGGCGAAGGAGAGGTCGGCGCCGATGGAGCGGGAGTCCATCACGATGTACGCGCCGCCGTACGCCTTGCGCAGGATCAGCTGGATCCGCGGGACGGTGGCGTTGCAGTACGCGTACAGCAGCTTGGCGCCGTGCCGGATGATGCCGTCGTGCTCCTGGTCGACGCCGGGCAGGAAGCCGGGCACGTCGAGCATGGTGACCAGCGGGACGTTGAACGCGTCGCACATCTGGACGAAGCGCGCGGACTTCTCGGAGGCGTTGATGTCCAGGACGCCGGCCAGCGACTGCGGCTGGTTGGCGATGATGCCGACCACGTGGCCGTCGACGCGGGCCAGCGCGCAGATCACGTTGGTGGCCCAGCGCTCGTGGACCTCCAGGTACTCGCCGTGGTCGACGATCTCCTCGATGACCTTGCGCATGTCGTACGGGCGGTTGCCGTCGGCGGGGACGAGGTCGAGCAGCGAGTCGTTGCGGCGCTCGACCGGGTCGTCGTTGGCGACCGACGGCGGCATCTCTCGGTTGTTCTGCGGCAGCAGCGACAGGAGGTAGCGGACCTCCTCGATGCAGGACTGCTCGTCGTCGTAGACGAAGTGCGAGACGCCGGAGACCGAGGAGTGGACGTCGGCGCCGCCCAGGCCGTTCTGGGTGATCTTCTCGCCGGTGACGGCCTGGACCACGTCCGGGCCGGTGATGAACATCTGCGAGGTCTCGCGGACCATGAACACGAAGTCGGTCAGCGCCGGGCTGTAGGCCGCGCCGCCGGCGCACGGGCCGAGCATCACGGAGATCTGCGGGATCACGCCGGAGGCGCGGGTGTTGCGCTGGAAGATGCCGCCGTAGCCGGCCAGCGCGGTGACGCCCTCCTGGATGCGGGCGCCGGCGCCGTCGTTGAGCGAGACCAGCGGGGCGCCGGCCGCGATGGCCATGTCCATGATCTTGTGGATCTTCTGCGCGTGGGCCTCGCCGAGCGCGCCGCCGAAGATCCGGAAGTCGTGGGCGTAGGTGAAGACGGTGCGGCCGTGGACGGTGCCCCAGCCGACGATCACGCCGTCGGTGTGCGGCTTGCGGGCCTCCAGGCCGAAGCCCTGGGCGCGGTGCCGGCGCAGCGGCTCCACCTCGTGGAAGGAGCCCTCGTCCAGCAGCAGCTCGATCCGCTCGCGGGCGGTCAGCTTGCCCTTGGCGTGCTGGGCCTCGGTGGCCTTCTCGCTCGGGCCGCGGCGGACCTGCTCGCGCAGCTCGTGCAGTTCGGCGACCCGACTACGGGCATCGGCCGTGGCCTCGCCGCCGACCGGCGCATCGTGCAGGACCGTCATTTCGAACCACTCCAAGCTCGCGTGGGGCAGCGAACACCTCTACTGCTACGACAGTACGAGTCAGTGCGCCCGGCTTTCGGCGTCGAATCCGTACAAGGTCGGGAGCCGATCGCTGTACAGGCCCGACAGAAGGGGGCGCACGGGCCTCCCGCCGGACCGTCCGGGACGGGTACCGGGGCCGGTCCGGGGACGGGGGCGGCCGGAGGGTCGAACCGGCAGGTCAGCGGCGAGATCGGGACCGCACGAAGGCCGCCGGTCCGCCGCGCGCCGACAGGGGCGCACGGGGGCCGGCGGCCGGGTGCTCGGGCTCCGGATCAAGTCCGGATGGTAGGGATGCGCCAAAAGACGGGATCAGGGCCTGGGACGGTCGCCGTCCCCGGGGCGGTCCTCGCCCCGGCGCAGCTCCTCCTCGCGGCGGCGCAGGTCCGCCTCCCACTGCTTGAGCATGTCCTCGTGCCGCTCGTTGCCGCGCTTCAGCGAGGCCAGGAACTCCGGGTCGTCGTCCGGGGCGAGCGGACGCCCGGCGCTCCCGTGCGAGGGGGACCCGGCGGCCGGGCCGGACGGCCAGGACGCCCGGCGGCGGGCGCGGTCGCGGCCGGCCACCAGCCAGGCGATCGAGCCGACCAGCGGGAAGAGCAGCACGACGATCACCCACACCACCTTCGGCAGGTGGCGGACCTCGTCCTCGGGGGTGGTCAGGCAGTCGATGAACGCCCAGACCCACAGGGCCAGCAGCGCGACCACGGGCACGACTCTCAGCACAGCGCAGAACTCCGGAGCAGGTTCGGACAGGACCCTTGGCGGGCCAAGGGTAGCCCGTACCGGATACTGACAGGTATGGCATACGACGATCTCCGTTCCTTCCTCCGGGCGCTGGAGCGGGAAGGCGACCTGAAACGGATCAAGGTCGAGGTCGACCCCCACCTGGAGGTCGGCGAGATCGTCGACCGGGTGCAGAAGGCCAAGGGCCCCGCGCTGCTCTTCGAGAACGTCAAGGGCTCGGCGATGCCGCTGGCCATGAACGTCTTCGGCACCGAGCGGCGGCTGTCCAAGGCGCTCGGCCTGAAGTCGCCCGACGACATCGCCGAGAAGATCGGCGGCCTGCTCAAGCCCGAACTGCCGCAGGGCTTCACCGGCTTCCGGGAGGCGTTCGGCAAGCTCGCCTCGATGGCGCACGTCCCGCCGCGGAACGTGAAGTCCGCCGACGCGCCCGTCCACGAGGTGGTGCTCACCGGCGAGGACGTCGACCTGGAGGCGCTGCCCGCGCTGTTCACCTGGCCGCTGGACGGCGGCTCCTTCTTCAACCTCGGCCTCACCCACACCAAGGACCCGGACTCCGGCGTCCGCAACCTCGGCCTGTACCGGCTCCAGCGGCACGACCGGCGCACCATCGGCATGCACTGGCAGATCCACAAGGACAGCCGCAACCACGCCGCGGTGGCCGCCCGGCGCGGCGAGAAGCTGCCGGTGGCGATCGCCTTCGGCTGCCCGCCCGCGGTCACCTACGCCGCCACCGCGCCGCTGCCCGGCGACATCGACGAGTACCTGTTCGCCGGGTTCGTCGCGGGGGAGCGGGTCCGGATGGTCGACTGCAAGACCGTCCCGCTCCAGGTCCCGGCCGACGCCGAGGTGGTGCTGGAGGGCTGGCTGGAGCCCGGCGAGCTGCTCCCCGAGGGCCCGTTCGGCGACCACACCGGCTTCTACACCCCGCAGGAGCCGTTCCCGGCGCTGACCATCGACTGCGTGACGATGCGCCGCCGCCCGGTCCTGCAGTCCATCGTGGTCGGCCGGCCGCCCACCGAGGACGGGCCGCTCGGCAAGTTCACCGAGCGCTTCTTCCTGCCGCTGCTCAAGGTGATCATCCCGGACATCGTCGACTACGACCTGCCCGAGGCCGGCGGCTTCCACAACTGCGTGATCGTCTCGATCGACAAGAAGTACCCGAAGCACGCGCAGAAGGTCATGCACGCCATCTGGGGCGCCCACATGATGTCGCTCACCAAGCTGATCGTCGTGGTGGACGCCGACTGCGACGTCCACGACTACCAGGAGGTCGCCTGGCGGGCCCTGGGCAACGTCGACTACAGCCGGGACCTCTCGGTCGTCGAGGGCCCGGTCGACCACCTCGACCACGCCTCCTACCAGCAGTTCTGGGGCGGCAAGGCGGGCATCGACGCCACCCGCAAGCTCCCCGAGGAGGGCTACACCCGCGACGGCGGCTGGCCCGAGATGGTCGCCTCCGACCCGGAGACCGCCGCCCGGGTCACCCGCCGCTGGAAGGAGTACGGACTGTGAGAACCGACAGCCTGCCGAACACGGACCAGGTACAGGAAGACCTTCCCCGCACCCGCGGGGGTCAGCCGGAGTGCGGACTGTGACCACTGCCGCTTTCGAGGCTCCGCCGAGCCGGACCAGGGCCTTCCTGCGCCTGGTCGCCATCGAGCACTCGGTCTTCGCGCTGCCCTTCGCCTACACCGCCGCGCTGACCGCGATGTTCCTCGCCGACAAGTCGGTGCACTGGGGCGAACTGCTGCTGGTCACCGTCTGCATGGTCGGCCTGCGCACCTTCGCGATGGCCGCCAACCGGATCATCGACCGCGAGATCGACGCCCGGAACCCGCGCACCGCCAACCGCGAACTCGTCACCGGCGCGGTCTCGCTGCGCACCGCGTACATCGGCTCGGCGATCGCCCTGGTGGTCTTCCTCGGCTCGGCGGCGCTGCTCAACCCGCTCTGCCTGCTGCTGGCGCCGGTCGCCGTCGTCCCGATGGTGGTCTACCCGTACGGCAAGCGGTTCACCGACTTCCCGCAGGCGATCCTGGGCCTGGCCCAGGCGATGGGCCCGATCGGCGCCTGGCTGGCCGTCACCGGCAGCTGGTCCTGGGAGGCGGTGGTGCTCGGCCTCGCGGTCGGCATCTGGATCGGCGGCTTCGACCTGATCTACGCCTGCCAGGACGTCGCGGCCGACCGCGGCACGGGCGTCCGCTCCGTCCCGGCCCGCTTCGGCGTCCCCGCCGCGATCACCGGCGCCCGGGTCTGCCACGCCCTCACCACCGCCCTGCTGGCCTGGTACGCGGTGCTGACCGACGCGGGCGCGTTCTTCTGGTGCGGACTCGCGGTGGTGGCCGGCGCGTTCGTCTACGAGCACACCATCGTCAAGCCGCACGACCTGTCCCGGCTGAACCGGGCGTTCTTCTCCACCAACGGCTTCGTGGGCATCTCGCTGTTCGTCTTCGCGCTGATCGACCTGGTCAGCCGCGGTCTGACGGTCTGACGGTCTGACGGCCGTACCGGCAGGGGCGCGCGGAGGCACTCCGCGCGCCCCTGCCGTGCGTCCGGGCAAGTTCGTCGGCCGGGGCCGAGGTGGTGGTCACCGAGAAGCTCGACGGCGAGAACACCGCGCTGTACGCGGACGGGGTGCACGCCCGCTCGCCCGACTCCGGGCACCACCCGTCCCGGGCCTGGATGAAGGGGCTCCAGGGCCGGATCGCCCCGCGCGTCCCGGCGGGCCGGCGGATCTGCGGGGAGATCCTGCACGCCCGGCACTCGCCGGCCTGCACCGACCTGGACGGCTGGTTCTACGGCTTCTCGGTCTGGACGGCCGAGGACCGCTGCCCGGACCGGGACGCCACCGTCCGCTTCCTGCGCCGCCTCGGCGCGCCGGCGCCCCGGGTGCTGTGGCGCGGCCGGTACGACGAGCGGGCGATCCGCGCGCTGAAGCCCGACCCGGAGCGCCAGGAGGGCTACGTGGTCCGCACCGCGGCCGGGTTCGACCGGGACGGGTTCGGGCGGCGGGCGGCCAAGTGGGTCCGGCCGCACCGCGTGCGGACCGACACCCACCGGATGCACGCGGCCGTGGTGGAGAACGGCCTCGGCCCGAACGCCGCGCTCTGGCACGCCCGTTCCGGCGGCGCCCCGGACGCGGACGCGCCCGGCGACGCCCTCGGCACCCCGCTGCTGCCCGAACTCGACCGGTTCGCCGCCCGGTTGGACGCGCTCGGCCGGACCGGCGACGCCCGGCTCCCCGGCGTCCTCGCCATCGGCCCGGGCCCCACCCCGCCCACCCCCGCGACGCTCGCCCCCCTGCTCCGCCACACCCTCCCCGACGTCCCCACCCGCCACCTCCCCGGCGGCGACCTCGACCTCTGAGCCGGGCGGAGCGGAGGACGCAGGACGCAGGACGGAGAACAGGGGCCCGGGAGCGGCGGGTCCGCGTCGCCCCGAACTCCCTTGCCGGTACGCCCTCGTGCGGCAGCGGACCGGTTCCCGTCGCCGCACCGGCACGCCACCCGACGGCCCGTGGGCGCCGCCCCCGCCCGCGCGGACGCCGCCCCCGCCGGATGAACCGCCACCCGCCGCGCCGGTGCGCCATGCTGGGAGGCGGGGGCCACCACGAGCGGAACGGGGAACACGATGATCGGCACACTGCAGTGCGTGGTGCTGGACTGCCACTACCCGGCGGGCCTGGCCCAGTTCTACGCCGCCCTGCTCGGCGGCGAGGCCGACCGGCCCGACCCGCGCTGGTCGCTGGACGAGGACTGGTCCACCGTGCACCTGCCCGACGGCCGGGTGCTCGCCTTCCAGCGGGTCGAGGACTACCGCCCGCCGATCTGGCCCGACCCCGCCCACCCGCAGCAGCTGCACCTCGACATCGAGGTCGACGACCTCGCCGCCGCCGAGGCCGGGGCGGTCGCCCTCGGCGCCGAGGCCAAGGACCGGCACGAGCGCTGGACGGTCTGCACCGACCCGGCCGGCCACCCGTTCTGCCTGGTCGCCCGCCACCCGTCCTGAGCCCGCCACCCGTCCTGAGCCCGCCGCCCGCCCCGGGCCCGCCGCCCGCGCGGCCCCGGCCCCGGCCCGGGTCCCGCCCCGCGCCGGCCGTCACACCAGCGCGAGCGCGTCCCCGATCCGCAGCGGGCCCGGCCGCGACACCGTGGCCAGCGCGGCCAGCTCGGTGTCCCGCTCGTGCGCGATGGTCTTCAGGATCTCCGGGGCGTGCGGCAGCCCGGGCTGGGCCGCCCCGACCATCGCGCACCGCACGCTGGCCCGGACGAACGCCAGCCGCGCCCCGCCCTCCACCCGGCCCTCCCGGCCGAACCACTTGTCCTCGCTGAACGGCGGCGTCCCCGGCGGGGTGCGCAGCAGCACGTTCGGCCGGAACCGGCGCTCGTCCACCACCGCCGAGGGCACCGCCTGCGCGACCCAGTCCAGGGTGGCGGTGGTCAGCACGCTCACCGGCAGCTCGTCGAAGTGCGACACCGTGTCCTCGCGGGCCAGCGCCACGTCCTCCTGCTCCAGGTAGGCGCGCAGGAAGGCGTCCGGGTCGGGCACCGCCATCCCCAGCGGGTCGAACAGCTCCGGGCCGTCGATCCGCGAGCCCAGCCGGGAGCTCAGCCGCAGCAGGCCGTCCATCCGCCGGAAGCGCCGGGTGTTCTTCCCCGACCCGAACTTCCCGGCCCCGTCGCGCACCGCGTACAGCCGGTCGCCGACCAGGCCGCGCTCCTCGACCTCGACGGAGTCGAGCAGTTCGCCGCCCGTGGACTTCACGGGGTAGCGCCACAGGCGCTCGACCACACCGACGATCTCAGACATGGCGGGAGCCTAGCGGGGCGCTCCCGGGATGGTCTAGACCAAGTCCCGGAAGCGGGTGCCCCGTTGGCGCCCGCTCACCCGATCCGGGCCACCGCCCGCACCGGCGCCCCGTCCGCCGCCGTCAGCCGCAGCGGGAACAGCGACACCTCCACCGGCCGGCCGGCCTCCTGCGCCGCCAGCAGCGCCGACAGGTCCGTCAGGTTCTCCGCGATCACCCCGCCGCCCTCCGGCCCCAGCAGCACCCGGTGCGCCACCAGCGTCGCCTGCTCCGGCTCCGGGTCGTGCTCGTCCGCCAACTCGGCCAGCAGGCTCGCTATCTCCGGGTCCAGCGGCCCCGGGTCCGGCGTCGGGTCCACCGACAGCGCGTCGATCCCCACCGTCCGGACCCCCGCCGCGACGATGGCCTCCGCCGCCTCCCGGGCCAGGTACGGGTGCGCGAAGTACCGGTCCGTCCCCCAGTACCGCGGCCACCCCGTCGCCAGCAGCAGCACCGTCCCCGGCCCCGAGACCGCGAGCGCCGGCGCGAGGTGCTCCGCCGTCACCACCGCCCGGGCCGACAGCCCCCGCAGGTCCACCACCACCGCGGGCCCGGTGAACAGCTCCAGCGGCAGCCCGTCCAGGGTCGGCCACCGCACGTCCAGGTGGTAGGGCGCGTCCACGTGCGTCCCGGTCTGCGACCCCAGGTGCACCGCCAGCACGTTCACCCCCTCGTCCGCCACCGTCAACGCCGCCCGCAACTCGACGCCCGGGTCCCCCGGATACACCGGCATCCCGGACACCACCGGATGCGTCAGGTCCACCAACTCCGCTGCCATGCGGCCATTCTGACCCGAAAACCCGCCGACCGGCTGCTCCCCGGGAACCGGCGGGCCCGCGCCGCCGCCCGGGCCGGGACGGGAACCCGGACCGCCGCGCGCCCCGGCCGCCCGGACCGCGCGCCCCGGCCACCAGGACCGCACGCCCCACAATGGGAACCATGAGCCCCACCCGCAAGCCCTGGGTCGTCGGCGTGTCCGGCGCCAGCGGCACCCCCTACGCCGCCTCGGTGATCCGCGCGCTGCTGGACGCCGGGGAGCCCGTCGACCTGATCGTCAGCCGGGCGGCGCGGCTGACCATCCTGGACGAGACGGGCGTCTCCTTCCGCGACGCGCACTGGCGCGCCGACCTGGCCGCCTGGCTCGGCACCGACGAGTCGCGGCTGCACGACGTCCGCCACTGGCCGGCCGGGGACTTCGCCGCGGGCCCGTCCTCCGGCTCGTACCCCGCGAAGGGCATGCTGGTCGTCCCGGCCACCACCGGCGCCGCGGCCGGCATCGCGCTGGGCCTGTCCAAGGACCTGCTCCAGCGCACCGCGTCCGTCACGCTCAAGGAGCGCCGCCCGCTGGTGCTGTGCCTGCGCGAGACCCCGCTGACCGGCAGCACGCTGCGCCACCTGGTGGCGCTGGACGAGCAGGGCGCGGTCGTCCTCCCGGCGTCCCCCGGCTTCTACGCGGGGGGCTCGACGGCCCGCGAGCTGGTGGACTTCGTGGCCGGCCGGGTGCTGGACGCGGTGGCCGTCCCGCACACGCTGTACCGCCGCTGGTCGGGTGCCCTGGGCGAGGCCGCGAGCACCCCGGAGGACCGCCCCGGAACACGGCCGCGCCGGGGTGAGTGAGCGGGCACGTGACGGGAGAGTATGTTCTCTGGGATACCCGGGTTGAGCGGCGCGCAGCGCCTTGGATTCCGGATAATGATCTGTGGTTCTGGTGAGGTTCGGAAGGACGCGGCAGGCAATGGACTCTGTGGACAGACAGCTCATCCAGGCACTCCGGGAGAACGGCCGCGCCTCGTACGCCGAGCTGGGCCGCCTGGTGGGCCTGTCCGGCCCGAGCGTGACGGACCGGATCAACCGGCTGGAGCAGGCCGGCGTGATCACCGGCTACCGGGCGACGGTCAACCCGGCGACGCTCGGCTACGGGGTGACGGCCCTGATCGGCCTCCAGCTCACCGACGCGGCCGACCACGACGACGTCTCGCACCGGCTGAAGGACCTCCCGGAGGTCGAGGACTGCTGGTTCATCGCGGGCGACGACTCGTACATGCTCAAGGTCCGGGTGCCGGACGTGGAGGGCCTGGAGTCGGTGGTCAAGCGGCTGTCCGGCACCAAGGGGGTGGCGCGCACCCGGACCACGGTGGTGCTCTCCACCAAGTGGGAGAACCGGGTCAGCGAACTCCCGCTCCACCTCGCCGAATAAGCTCCTCCCACCCGCCGTCAGCCGTCGAGGAGCCCCCGCCGTGACCCTGGTCGACCTGGAAGACCTGCGCGCCGCCCAACGCCGGATCGCCGGCACGGCGGTGCGCACCCCGCTGCTGCCCTGCCCGTGGGCGGCGGACGGCGGCCGGCGGCTCTGGCTGAAGCCGGAGAGCCTCCAGCCGACCGGGGCGTTCAAGATCCGCGGGGCGATGAACCGGCTGGCCGCGCTCACCGGCGAGGAGCGGGCCAGGGGAGTGGTCGCCCAGTCCAGCGGCAACCACGCCCAGGCGGTGGCCTACGCGGCCCGGCGGCTCGGCATCAAGGCGGTGATCGTGATGCCCGACACCTCGCCCGCCGTGAAGATCGAGAACACCCGCGCGTTCGGCGCCGAGGTGGTGGTCGTGACCGCCGAGGAGCGCGACACCGTCCCGGCCGAACTGGCCGCCGCGCACGGCTACGTCTGGGTGCCGCCCTACGACGACCCGTACATCATCGCGGGCCAGGGCACGGTCGGCCTGGAGATCGCCGAGGACGCCCCGGACGAGCTGGACACCGTGCTGGTGCCGGTCTCCGGCGGCGGGCTGATCTCCGGGACGGCCGCCGCGCTCAAGCTGGCCTGCCCGGGCGTCCGGGTGGTCGGCGTGGAGCCGGAGCTGGCGGCGGACGCCCGGCAGAGCCTGCGCGAGGGCGTCCGCACCGCCTGGCCGGTCGCCGACACCTACCGCACCATCGCCGACGGCCTGCGCACCACGTCGGTGGGCGTCCTGCCGTTCGAGCACCTCACCGCCTACGTGGACGACATCGTCACCGTCTCCGAGGACGAGATCCGCGCCACCGTCGCCCTGCTGGCCCGCCGCGGCCGGCTGGTCGCCGAGCCCTCCGGCGCGGTCGCCCCGGCCGCCTACTTCCACCGGGCCGGTGAGCTGGGCGGACGGGTGTTCGCCGCGGTCGTCAGCGGCGGCAACCTCGACCCCGCCCTGCTGGCCGAACTGCTCGCCGCCTAGGCGTAGTCTCGGTCCCGGCAACGAATCGAAGTCCCGAGGAGGCGGAGCACCGCATGGACGCAGGGCTCAAGCGCGAGCTGGAGGCGAAGGTCTACGCCGGTGAGCGGCTGACCCGCGAGGACGGGATCGCGCTCTACGCGAGCGACGACCTGGCCTGGCTGGGCGGCCTGGCGCACCACGTGCGGACGCGGAAGAACGGCGACGTCGTCCACTTCAACGTCAACCGCCACCTGAACATGACCAACGTGTGCAGCGCCTCCTGCGCGTACTGCTCGTTCCAGCGCAAGCCGGGCGAGAAGGACGCGTACACGATGCGGATCGAGGAGGCCGTCCGGCTCGCCAAGGCGATGGAGTCGGAGTCGCTGACCGAGCTGCACATCGTCAACGGCCTGCACCCGACCCTGCCGTGGCGCTACTACCCGCGCTCGCTCAAGGAGTTGAAGGCCGCGCTGCCGAACGTCTCGCTGAAGGCGTTCACCGCCACCGAGATCCACTGGTTCGAGCGGATCAGCGGCCTGAGCGCGAGCGAGATCCTGGACGAGCTGATCGAGGCCGGCCTGGAGTCGCTGACCGGCGGCGGCGCGGAGATCTTCGACTGGGAGGTCCGCCAGCACATCGTCGACCACGACACCCACTGGGAGGACTGGTCGCGGATCCACCGCTTGGCGCACGAGAAGGGCCTCAAGACCCCGGCCACCATGCTCTACGGCCACATCGAGGAGCCCCGCCACCGGGTCGACCACGTGCTGCGGCTGCGCGAGCTGCAGGACGAGACCGGCGGCTTCCAGGTCTTCATCCCGCTGCGCTACCAGCACGACTTCCACGACTCCAAGGACGGCAAGGTCCGCAACCGCCTGATGGCGCGCACCGAGATGGCCACCGGCGCCGAGGCGCTGAAGACCTTCGCGGTGTCCCGCCTGCTGTTCGACAACGTCCCGCACGTCAAGGTGTTCTGGGTGATGCACGGCGTCACCACCGCCCAGCTGGCGCTCAGCCACGGCGCGGACGACATGGACGGCTCGGTGGTCGAGTACAAGATCACCCACGACGCGGACAACTTCGGCACCCCGAACAAGCTGGGCCGCGACGACCTGCTCGGCCTGATCCGGGACGCCGGCTTCCGCCCGGTCGAGCGCAACACCCGCTACGAGGTCATCCGCGAGTACGACGGGCCTGACCTGGCCCGCCGGGAGACCCCGCAGGCGATGCGCCTCTGACCACCCGTTCGGACCACGCGCCCGGTGACCGGTTTCCGGCCACCGGGCGCGGAGCTTTTCCGGGCGGCGCACGGGGTGAAGACGCACCACCGGGGCAGTCGGGAAGCCGAAGAAACGTTTCCTGGGCGCGTATGCTCACAGGCTCATCACACGGCCCGGGTTCCACCTCGTCCCCGCGGTCTGGGAGGATCGTTCGCATGTCCGGTTCCCATCGCGTCTCCTCGCACCGCCGCCCGGCCGCCGCGCCGACCGGCCGGGACGAGGCCGAGCAGCCCCAGGGCCGAGCCGCCGCCCGCCGCAGCCGCCGCAAGCCGAAGCAGCGCCGGGTCCGCAAGCTCACCGTCGGCACCGCGACCCTGCTGGCCCTCGCGGCCGGCTGGTTCAGCGTCGGCCCGGGCCGGGGCTTCCAGAGCGAGACCGCCAGCGCCGCCCCCGACCACGCGCCCGAGGTCGTCCCGATGCAGGCCGCCGACGCCGGGCAGCACACCGAGGCCCCCGCCGCGGACCGCTCCGACCGGGAGCGGATCACCGCCATCCCGGGCATCGGCGCCGACTGGATGGCCAAGGTCCCCGCCGAGACCCGCCAGCTGCTGGTCGCCAGCGGCCAGGGCAAGGACTCCTCGGACAACACCGTCACGCTGTGGACCCGCGGCGACGACGGCAGCTGGCAGGCCGGCCAGACCTGGCCCGCCCACAACGCCTACAAGGGCTGGACCGCCGACCACCGCTCCGGCGACCTGCGCAGCCCGATCGGCCTGTTCTCGCTCACCGACGCCGGCGGCCGCAAGGCCGACCCCGGCTCCAAGCTGCCCTACGACGAGAACAAGAACTTCGTGATGGCCGGGCGCGGCTTCAACGACGAACCGCTGGCCGGCTCCTTCGACTACGTGGTGGCGATCAACTACAACCGGGTGGAGGGCAAGTCCCCGCTCGACACCACCTACCCGGAGGGCGCGGCCAAGGGCGGCGGCATCTGGCTGCACCTCGACCACGGCGGCCCCACCCACGGCTGCGTCTCGCTGACCGAGGACCACATGGTCGAGCTGATCAGGACCCTGGACCCGGCGCTGCACCCGATGATCATGATGGGTGACGCCCAGTCGCTGGCCGCCTGACCACGGGCCGGTTGTGAGGGACCTACAGCTTCCGGCACCCGATCCTGTGTCAGGGCGTCACCTCCCGACTCGCCGGTAACCCGGTTGAGTGGCTGTATGACCGCCTCCCGCATCATGGCGCTGGGCCATCACCAGCCGCCGAAGGTCCTGAGCAACGACGATCTCTCGGCGCTGGTCGACACCGACGACGAGTGGATCCGCTCCCGGGTCGGCATCCGCACCCGGCACATCGCGGAGGACGAGACCCTGGTCGACCTCGCGGTGGGCGCCGCCGAGAAGGCGCTGGCCAACGCGGGCGTGACGGCCGACCGGATCGACCTGGTCGCCGTCGCCACCTGCACCGCCGTCGAGCGCAGCCCCAACACCGCCGCCGCCGTCGCCGCCCGGCTGGGCATCCCGGCCCCCGCCGCGTACGAGCTGAACACCGCCTGCTCGGGCTTCTCGTACGCGCTGGCCACCGCCGACCACGCGATCCGGGCCGGCGCCGCGACCCGGGCGCTGGTGGTCGGCGTGGAGCGGATGTCCGACATCATCGACTGGACCGACCGCACCACCTGCGTGATCTTCGGCGACGGCGCGGGCGCCGCGGTGCTGGAGGCCGTCCCGGACGAGCGGGCCGGCGTCGGCCCGGTGGTCTGGGGCTCCGAGCCGGAGAAGGGCGAGGCGGTGGCGATCAGCGGCTGGAAGCCGGTGATCAGCCAGCAGGGCCAGACGGTCTTCCGCTGGGCCACCACCCAGGTCGCCCCGCTGGCCCGCAAGGCGTGCGAGAAGGCCGGGATCGAGCCGTCCGAGCTGCGCGGCTTCGTCGCCCACCAGGCCAACCTGCGGATCATCGACGCCATCGCCGGCAAGCTCGGCCTGGCCGAGGACGCGGTGGTCGCCCGCGACGTGGTCGACTCCGGCAACACCTCCGCCGCCTCCATCCCGCTCGCCCTCTCCAAGCTGGTCGAGCGCGGCGAGCTGCACACCGGCGACCCGGTGCTGCTGTTCGGCTTCGGCGGCGGCCTGGCCTACGCCGGGCAGGTCGTGCGCTGCCCCTGAGCGGTGCGCCTGAGCGGTGCCGCTGAGCGGTGCGCTGCCTTGAGCGGTGCGCCCGAGCGGTGCGTCGCCTCCGGGCGGCGGTGCCGGGCCCGGCGGTGCGGACAGCACGGAGGGGCGGCCGGGAGGAAATCCTCCCGGCCGCCCCTCGCGTCCGTTGCAGGACGGCGCTCCGCGGTACGTCGGCGAACCTCCCCCGAGGCACGGCCGCATCCGACACACCCGGACAGGAACCGGGGCCGAGCGCCAGTGGGCTGGAGTTCTTACTTCGGCGGCTTCTTTCCGGTGACTCCCAGGTACACCTGGAGCGCCAGGTTGGGCTTGAGGTCCTTGACCTTCACGCCCCACGAAGTGAACGCCTTGCCATGCTCGGCCGCCGCGGCCAGCAACGACACCAGGGCGCCGGCGACCGCCGACGGTTCGACCGACTTGTCGGTCTTGCCCTGGTTGTTGCGCACCGCTTCGGCGAGCGGGGCCGCCACCGAGTTGAGGACCTTCATGCGGATCTTGAAGAACCGCTTGTCCCCTTCGGCAGCACCGAGCGTGACCACTCGGAGAATGGCGTCATTCTTGCGCCAGAAGGCGAGGAATCCGTCCACCAGTTCTTCGGAAGTGGTGAAGCCGGACTTTCCCGCCCAGGACTTTCCATCGACGAGCTCTTTGAGCCCGCCGCTGTCCTCGGCCATTTCCTCGGCGATCTCAAGGACTGCGCCCTCGACATCCGGGAAGTACTGGTAGAAGGTCGCGGGGGAGGTACCCGCCATACGGGCGACGTCGATGACCTTGACGTCCCGGTACGGCGACGTGCTGAGCATCTCGCGGAGGCAGTCGAGCAGCTTCTGCCGCGTCTCCTGTCCGCGCCGCCCGGCGACGCGACCGTCGACGGTGCGAACTTGTCCTGTCATGCCGTCAGCTTACAGCGGTGAGATCTTGGCGCTAATCGGTAGTGCGACTATTAGTCCGGGTGAGGGGGGAAACCGTGCCATTTCCGCTTGAGTTGTTGCCCCCCCGTGTGCTGATGACCCCACAGCGTGACGACAAGTCAGCTGAGGGGGGTCCGCCGGGGCCCCGCGGGCGGGCCCGGGGCGGTCCGGCGGGCGGACCCGGAGCGGGCGGCTCCGGTACCCGGGGGCGTGTCCCGGGCGGGGGAGATTGGCTCCCGGGCGGCGGGCATTGGAGAATCGGGGGGCGCCACCGCCGGGGGGCGTTGGCGGAAGGGGAGGTGGCTGAGGAGTGGACCAGCTGACGGCGCACGATCCGAGGCGGATCGGGCCCTTCGAAGTGCTGGCCCGGCTCGGCGCGGGCGGCATGGGCCTGGTGTACCTGGCCCGGTCGGCCTCGGGACGCCGGGTGGCCATCAAGACCGTCCGCACCGAGCTGGCCGAGGACAACCTGTTCCGGGTCCGCTTCGCCCGCGAGATCGCCGCCGCCAAGACGGTCGGCGGCTTCTACACCGCCGCCGTGGTGGACGCCGACGCCGACGCGGCCGTCCCGTGGCTGGCCACCGCGTACGTGCCCGCGCCCTCGCTGGAGGACCTGGTCACCGACTGCGGGCCGCTGCCCGCCGACGCGGTGCGCTGGCTGACCGCGGGCATCGCCGAGGCGCTCCAGTCCATCCACGCCGCGGGCCTGGTCCACCGGGACCTCAAGCCGTCCAACGTGCTGGTGGTCGAGGACGGGCCCCGGGTGATCGACTTCGGCATCGCCGCCGGGGTCTCCAGCACCCGGCTGACCATGACCAACGTCGCGGTCGGCACGCCCGCCTACATGTCGCCCGAGCAGGCCCGGGACAGCCGCAGCGTCACCGGCGCCAGCGACGTGTTCTCGCTCGGCTCGCTGGTGGTGTTCTGCGCCACCGGGCACCCGCCCTACCGCGGCTCCAACCCGGTCGAGACGGTGTTCCAGCTGCTGCGCGACCAGCCCGACCTGTCCGGGCTGCCGGTCGAGCTGGTCGACCTGGTCCGGGCCTGCATGCGGCCCACGCCCGAGCACCGGCCCACGCCCGCCCAGATCCAGGCCGAGCTGGCCCCGCACCTGTTCTCCCGGGCCGACGCCTCCGGCGAGGCCGGGGACTGGCTGCCGCCCGCCGCGCTCGACCTGATCGAGGCCAAGCGCAGCAGCAGACGTCCCGTCAGCGCCCAGCAGCCCCCGGCCCGGCCGCAGCCCCAGCTGGCGCTGCCGGCCCAGCCGGTCGGGCCGCCGCCGCTGCCGGGCGCCCCGGCCCCGGTCGGCGCCGCCGGGCCGGTCTCCGAGGCCGAGGTGGTCACCGAGCGGGTGCGCCCGCACCGGCGGCCGCCGGTCGGCGACCCGGGCGGCGACGGCGAGATCCGGCTGCCCGGCGCGCACGTGCCGATAGGGCCCGGGCCGCGGGCCGAACCGGCCGCGCCGACGCCCGCCCCGGTCGGCACCGACTGGGTGCGCCGCAGCTCCGCGCCGTCCGCCGCCCCGCCGCAGCCCGCCGCGCGCTGGCGGCCCTGGCGGTTCCGGATGTCGAACGACGTGTGGGGCACCCCGGTGGTCGCCGACGGCGTCCTGTTCGCCTCCAGCTTCGAGGTGCACGCGCTGGACATCGGCTCCGGCGAGCGCCGCTGGAAGACCCGGGACGTGGCCTGGGCGCTGGCCGTCGACGCCGGCCGGGTGCACGCCGCCGACGGCCCGCACCTGTACACGGTGGACGCCGCCGACGGCACCGAGCGCTGGCGGCACTCGCTGGACGGCTGGGTGTACGCGCTGGACGCCGCCGACGGCGTGCTGTGCTGCGGGGTGCGCGGCGGCGGCGTGCAGCTGCGCGCGGCGGCCACCGGCGCCGAGCTGTGGCGGGCCGACGACGCCCAGCAGGAGTACGAGAACCCGCAGTCCGGCCCGGCGCTGGTCGGCGGCGCCGCCTACTACCAGGGCGGCGGCCGGCTGCACTGCGTCGACCCGCGCGGCGGCGGGGTGCGCTGGTCGGTGCCGCTGGGCGGCAAGGTGCCCTCCCGGCCGGTCGAGCAGGGCGGCGTGCTGTACGTGACGTCCGGTCAGCGGGTGCACGCGCTGGACGCCGCCACCGGCGCCGAGCGCTGGCGCTTCGACGCGCCGGTGGCGCTGTTCACCCCGCCCGCGGTGGACGGCCGGGCGGTGTACGTCGCCGACTACCTCGGCACCCTGTACGCGCTGGACGCCGCCACCGGGCACGGCCGCTGGCGGGCCGCCACCGCCGCCCGGCAGGGCGCCGAGCCGGCCGTGGTCGCGGACGGGACGGTGCTGCTGGGCTCCGGCGACACTCTGTTCGCCTTCGAGGCGGCCGGCGGCCGGGAGCGCTGGCGCTACACCACCCGGGGCGACCTGGTCGGCTCCCCGGCGGTCGCCGAGGGCCTGGTGCACCTGGGCAGCCGCGACCACTCGCTGCACACCCTGGAGCTGGCCACCGGCCGGCTGCGCTGGGAGCTGGGCACCAAGGGCGAGCTGACCGGCTCCCCGGTCGCGGTCGGCGGCCGGGTCTTCGTCGGCTCCAAGGACCGCTGCGTGTACGCGCTGGACTCCTTCTACGGCACCGCCGTCCCGCAGTAGCGCGGCGAAACGGTACGGCCCCGGACCTCGCGGCGAGGTCCGGGGCCGATTCGCGCGGGCCCGGGGCTACGGGTGGCGGTGCTGCCAGCCGGCCCAGGCGGAGGCGACCATCTCGCGCACGTCGTACCGGGCGCTCCAGCCGAGCTCCCGCCGGATCAGGTCGGCGGCGGCCACCACCCGGGCCGGGTCGCCGGGGCGGCGCGGGGCGATCTCGGCGGCCGTGTCGATGCCGGTGACCTCGGCGATCTCGGCGAGCATCTCCCGCACCGAGACGCCCTCGCCGCGGCCGATGTTCAGGGTCAGGTTGACCCGCTCGTCCGGCCCGGCCGCGTTCAGCCGGCGGACCGCCGCCAGGTGGGCGGAGGCGATGTCCGAGACGTGGATGAAGTCCCGGACGCAGGTGCCGTCCGGGGTCGGGTAGTCGGCGCCGAAGACCAGCGGGGCCCGGCCGGCCGCCAGCCGCTCGAACACCATCGGGACCAGGTTGGTGACGCCCTCGTCGGACAGCTCCGGGGTGGCCGCGCCCGCCACGTTGAAGTAGCGCAGCGCCACGGTGGACATCCCGTAGGCGGTGGCGGAGGCGTTCAGCAGCCACTCGCCGATCAGCTTGGTCTCGCCGTACGGGTTGATCGGCGCGCACGGGGTGGACTCGGTGACCAGGTCGACGTCCGGCATGCCGTAGACGGCGGCGGAGGAGGAGAGCAGGATCCGGCGCACGCCGCCGGCCGCCGCGGCCTCCAGGACCAGGCGCAGGCCCTCGACGTTCTCCCGGTAGTAGTGCAGCGGCTCGCTGACCGACTCGCCGACCTGCTTCTTGGCGGCGATGTGCAGGATGCCGGTCACCCCGTGCTCGGCGATCACCTCGTCCAGCAGCGGCCGGTCCAGGGTGGAGCCCTCCACCAGGGGGACCCCGGCGGGCAGGCGGTCGGCCGAACCGCTGCTCAGGTCGTCCAGGACGACCACCGGCTCGCCCGCCCCGGCCAGTTCCTTGACTACGTGTCCGCCGATGTAACCGGCACCGCCGGTGATCAACCAGGTCATGGCCCGATCCTAGACGCGGCCTTTTCCCGGTGCCGTGGTGTGTCCGCACGGGCATTCGGACATATCGGTGAAATAGTGACAAAGCTCTGTCCAGCGACCGGAGGTGGCCGCCGTGCGCCCCAAGAAGGAACCGACCCGCCCGATCCCGGCCGGCCCCCGGCCGACCGGGCCCAAGCTGTGGCTCGGACCCGTGGCGGCGCTCGCCTCGGCGGCGCTGCTGCTGACCGGCTGCTCCAGCTCCGGCTCCGGCTCCAGCTCCACCGCGGCGGCCAGCAGTTCCTCGTCCTCGTCCGCGCCCGCCCCCTCCAGCAGCAACCAGCTGGAGCAGGACTACCAGCAGGTGATCTCCCAGGTGCTGCCCTCGGTGGTGCAGATCACCGCCGGGGACAGCCTCGGCTCCGGGATCGTCTTCGACGACAAGGGCGACATCGTCACCAACGCGCACGTGGTCGGCACCGCCACCACCTTCACCGTGACGCTGGCCAACAGCACCAAGCCGCTGGACGCCGCGTTGGTCGGCAGCTACCCGGACTCCGACCTGGCGGTGATCAGGCTCAACAACCCGCCCGGCGGCCTCAAGCCCGCCGCCTTCGCGGACAGCGCCAAGGTCGCGGTCGGGCAGATCACGCTGGCGATGGGCAGCCCGCTCGGCCTGTCCAGCAGCGTCACCCAGGGCATCGTCTCGGCGGTCGGGCGGACGGTCAGCGAGCCCAAGACCACCGACTCGCCGGGCGCCACCATCGGCAACATGGTGCAGACCTCGGCCGCGATCAACCCCGGCAACAGCGGCGGCGCGCTGGTCAACCTCTCCAGCCAGGTGATCGGGATCAACACGCTCACCGCCGTCGACCCGGAGCTGAACGGCTCGGCCGCGCCCGGCATCGGCTTCGCCATCCCCTCCGCCACCGTGACGAGCATCGCCGGCCAGCTGATCAAGGACGGCAAGGTCAGCAACTCCGGCCGGGCCGCGCTCGGGGTGACCGTCCGCCCGTACTTCGACGCGAACTTCCAGCCGGCCGGCGCCGCGGTGGTCTCGGTGGTCGACGGCGGCCCGGCCGCCTCGGCCGGCCTCCAGACGGGCGACGTGATCACCAAGGTCGGCGACACCGCGATCACCAGCCCCTCCGCGCTGACCACCGCGCTGGCCTCGCAGAGCCCCGGCGCCAAGGTCACCGTCGGCTACCAGCGGGACGGGCAGGACAAGAGCGCGGAGGTCACCCTCGGGACGCTGTAGCCCGCCCGACAGACCCGGGCCCGGAGTGCCGTACCGCGCAAGGGAGGCGGCACTCCGGGCCCGTCCACGTCCCGCCCCCGGCCCGGCCCGCCCGGCCGGGGGCGGCGTCGCTCAGCCCCTGTGGCCGGCCCGGGTGTGCCAGGGCAGCTCGACCGTCACCGCGGTCGGGCCCTCCGCCGGGCTCTCCACCACGAACACGCCGTCCACCGACTCGGCGCGCTCGACCAGGCCGGCCAGCCCGCCGCCGGGGTGCACCCGGGCCCCGCCGCGGCCGTCGTCCCGCACCGTCAGCATCAGCCGGTCGTCCTGGCGCCAGACGTCCACCGAGGCGCTGCGGGCGCCGGAGTGCTTGGAGGCGTTGGTCAGCAGCTCGCTGACGGTGAAGTAGGCGATGCCCTCGACCGCGGAGTCCGGCCGCTCGCCGCCCAGCTCGACGTGCACCCGGACGCCGCCGGGCAGCGTGCAGCGGGCCGCGACCGAGGAGAGCGCCGCGTCCAGCCCGCGGTCGGTGAGCACCGCGGGGTGGATGCCGCGGGCCAGGTCGCGCAGCTCCCGCAGGGCCAGCTTGACCTCGCCGTGCGCCGCGTCGACCATCTGCCGGGCCGCCGCCGGGTCCTCCGTCAGCTTCTCCTTGGCCAGGCCCAGGTCCATCGCCAGCGCGACCAGCCGGGCCTGCGCGCCGTCGTGCAGGTCCCGTTCGATCCGGCGCAGGTCGGCCGCGGCGGTGTCGACCACCACGCCCCGGTCGTCCTCCAGCTCGCGGACCCGCTCGGCCAGCGCGCCCGGCGCCAGCAGCACCTCCACCAGCCACCGGGAGACCGCTCCGATCGCCCGCATCGCCCAGGGCAGCACCGGCCAGCCGACCACCAGCAGCACCAGCGTCAGCGTGAAGCCGAGAATCCCCCAGATCAGCAGCACCACGCAGTACAGCGCCGAGCGCCAGCCCAGCCCGTCGGCCAGCGAGGCCGTCACCCGGCCGGCCAGCCCGGCCCGGCGCGGGCGCAGCGGCTCCGGCTCGGCGACCGCGCTGCCCAGCTCGGCCCGCGCCCGGACCCGGGCCAGCCGCCCGAACTGGCGGCAGCAGCCCAGCCCGAAGGCCAGCAGCGGCAGCCCGATCACCGTCACCGCCAGGCCCAGCCCGGCCGTCAGCAGCACCGCCGTCACGGCGAACCCGGCCACCCCGATCGGCAGGTTCAGCAGCGAGTTCCGCACCTCCCGCCACAGCCGTGCCCCGTACAACGACGGGCGCTTCGCCTCGTCCTCCATGGTCGGCGCCCTCTCCTGGTGGTCTCGCCGTGCTTCGTCGATCACCAGCATCCCGTTCGGCGACCGCCCCCCGCCATGGTGCTGCACACCGTCTTCTTCCGGGGGTTATCCCCACCCCCCGACCTGCACCCAGGGCCCGGACCGGCCCCGGAGCGGTCGTGGACGGAATTCCGCCGGTGTCCGCGGGGAGTCCACCGGACGTCTTGCAGGACGGGCAGGTGGCGGAGTAAACGAGCGGTACACATAGACTCCCGCGATAGCGATGGTTATGGACGGGCAAAGAAGAAGGGCGTGACCCATGGAGTGGCAGCCGCTCGCTGCCGACCCCGCCGCCGGCAGCGGCTACTTCGACGCCTACGCGGCGATCGGTCTGCTGGCGGTCATCGGCGTCCTCTTCGTCGTGGTGGCCTTCACCGCGAACCGCCTGCTGCGACCGGTGGTCGACACCCCCGAGAAGCTGCTCGCCTACGAGTGCGGGGTCGACCCGGTCGGCGAGGGCTGGGCGCACACCCAGATCCGGTACTACGTCTACGCCTTCCTCTACGTGATCTTCGCGGTCGACGCGATCTACCTGTTCCCGTGGGCCACGGTGTTCGCCGCCGCCGGCTTCGGGGCGGCCACGCTGGTGGAGATGTTCGTCTTCATCGGATTCCTCGCGGTCGGACTGCTCTACGCCTGGAAGAAGGGCGTTCTGGAATGGACGTGACGCACTCGCACGGGACGCCCGGCTCCGGCCCCGTCCCGCTCGGCATCCCCGACCCGGCCCGCCCCGGCGCCGCCGTCGAGCAGCGCCGCCTCGGCCCGCTGGCCCGGCTCGCCCCGGACCCGGTCAAGGTGGTGCTCAACTGGGGCCGCCGCTACAGCCTCTGGTGCTTCAACTTCGGACTGGCCTGCTGCGCGATCGAGTTCATCGCCGCGTCGATGGCCAAGCACGACTTCATCCGGATGGGTGTCATCCCGTTCGCGCCCGGCCCCCGGCAGGCCGACCTGATGATCGTCTCGGGCACCGTCACCGACAAGATGGCCCCCGCCGTCAAGCGCCTGTACGAGCAGATGCCCGAACCGAAGTACGTCATCTCCTTCGGCGCCTGCGCCAACTCCGGCGGCCCGTACTGGGACTCGTACTCCGTCACCAAGGGCGTCGACCAGATCATCCCGGTCGACGTCTACGTGCCCGGCTGCCCGCCCCGGCCCGAGGCGCTGCTCCAGGGCATCCTCAAGCTCCAGGAGAAGATCGCCGCCGAGGACGTGCCGCAGCGCTACAGCGCGCCCGCCGCCGCGCTGGGCCGCCCGCTGCGCACCGCGCCCGGGGAGGAGGGGCAGTGACCGACACCCCGGACACCCCGGACACCCCGGACACCTCGGACACCCCGGACATCTCCGGGGCGCCCGAGCAGGCACCGGAGCCGACCCCCGCCGAGCGCACCGCCGCGGCCGTCGGCCCCTGGGCGACCGCCGCCGAGGCGTACGACCTGCTCACCGTCGACGTGCCCGCCGAGCACTGGATCGAGGCGCTCACCGCCGCCCGCGACACCCTCGGCCTGGCCTTCCTGGACTGGCTGAGCGCCGTCGACGACCTCGACCGGGGCTTTGCGGTCTGCGCGCACCTGGCCGCCGTCGGCGAGCCCGGCGGCGTGCGCCGGCTGCTGCTGCGCACCCGGGTGCCGCGCGAGAAGGCGGCACTGCCCACCGCCGTCGGGGTGTACGCCGGTGCCGCCTGGCACGAGCGGGAGACCCTGGAGATGTTCGGCATCGAGTTCCCGGGCCACCCGCACCCCGCCACCCTGCTGCTGCCGGACGGCTTCGAGGGCCACCCGCTGCGCAAGGACTTCGTGCTGGCCGCCCGGGTCGCCAAGGACTGGCCCGGCGCCAAAGAGCCCGGCGAGTCCGCCGACCACGGCGGCCCGGCCCGGCGCAAGATGCAGCCCGCCGGCGTCCCCGACCCGAACGAGTGGGGCCCGCTCAAGGGCACCCTGCCGCCGGTCGCCGAACGCCCCGCCCGCGGCGCGCGGGCCGGCGCGGCCGCCGGCGTCGACCGCCCGCGCCGCACCCGCAGCGTCGAGACGGGCTCCGCGAGCCAGGCCGCCCCGGCCGCCGGCGCCGCCCCCGAGACCCCGCCGGTCCGCGCCGACCGTCCGCGCCGCACCCGCAGCGTCGGCGAGGGCTCCGTCAGCCAGGCGACCCCCGGAACCCCGGCCGAACAGCCCGAGCCCCCGCGCCGCGCCGCCCGCACCCAGTCGTCCGACGCCCCGTGGCACGCGCCCGTCCCGGCCCACGACGAGAAGCCCGAGCCCGGGCGGGCGGAGCCTGAGCAGGCCGAGCAGGTCGAGCAGGCTGGGCTGGTGAAGCCCGAGCAGGCTGAGCAGCGCGGGTCGGCGAAGCCGGAACAGCCGCAGGCCGGGCAGGCCGGGTCGGTG
>NZ_JBIVKJ010000008.1:98204-272767 GCF_044750705.1 Kitasatospora sp. NPDC088783 | reverse complement strand
AGCAGGTCGAGCAGGCTGGGCTGGTGAAGCCCGAGCAGGCTGAGCAGCGCGGGTCGGCGAAGCCGGAACAGCCGCAGGCCGGGCAGGCCGGGTCGGTAGAGCCGGAGCAGGTGCAGCCCGAGTCGGCGCAGCCGGAGGCCGGGCGGGCGAGGCCGGGGCAGGCCGAGCAGGCCCGATCGTCGGAGCCGGAACAGCCGCAGCCCGAACAGTCGCCGCCCGGGTCGGCGCAGCCGGAGTCCGGGCCGACGCGGTCGGAGCAGTCCGAGCAGTCCGAGCAGTCCGAGCGGTCGGAACAGCCGCAGCCGGAGCAACCGCAGCCCGAGCACCCCACCGAGCAGGACGGAGACAGCGCGTGAACCTCCTCGACACGCTGCTGCGCTGTGTCGGCACGCTGGTGGCGTTCCTGGTGCTGCCGCTGGTGGTCGGTCAGGCCGAGCACAAGGTGATGGCGCACATGCAGGGCCGGCTCGGTCCGATGTACGCGGGCGGGTTCCACGGGTGGGCGCAACTGGTCGCGGACGGGGTGAAGTTCGTCCAGAAGGAGAACGTCGTCCCGTCCGGGGCCGACCGGCGGATCTTCCAACTGGCCCCGGCCGTCGCGCTGCTGCCGTACCTGCTGGTGCTGCTGGTGATCCCGGTCGGGCCGGACGGGATGGTCGGCCAGGTGGTCGACGCGGGCATCTTCTTCGTGCTGGCCGTGATGGGCGTCGGCGTGCTGGGCTCGCTGATGGCGGGTTGGGCGTCGGCCAACAAGTTCTCGCTGCTGGGCGCGCTGCGCACGGCCGCGCAGCTGATGTCGTACGAGCTGCCGATGCTGCTGGCCGCCGCCTCGGTGGCGATGGCGGCGGGCACCGTCTCGCTGCCGGGCATCGTGGACGCCTTCCACTGGTGGTGGGTGCCGTGGCAGTTGATCGGCGCGTTCGTGTTCTTCACGGCGGGGCTGGCCGAGTTGCAGCGTCCGCCGTTCGACATGCCGGTGGCCGACTCGGAGATCATCTTCGGCGCGTACACCGAGTACACCGGCCTGCGCTTCGCGCTGTTCCTGCTCGCCGAGTACGCGGGCATCGTGGTGCTCTGCGGCCTGACCTCGGTGCTGTTCCTGGGCGGCTGGCACGGCCCGTTCTCGGACGGCCTCGGCTGGCTGTGGACGCTGGTGAAGACCTTCGCGCTGGCCTTCGTGGTGCTCTGGCTGCGGGTCACCTACCCGCGGCTGCGCGAGGACCAGCTGATGCGCTTCGCGTGGACGGTGCTGATCCCGCTGGCGCTGGCCCAGCTCGCCCTGACCGGCATCATCAAGGTGGCGATCTCGTAATGGGAATTCCCGGCTCCGGCCTGGCCAAGGGCCTGGCCGTCACCCTGCGCACGATGGTGCGGAAGACCGTCACCGCGCAGTACCCCGACGTGCAGCCCGACCTGCCGCCGCGCTCGCGCGGCGTGATCGCGCTGCTGGAGGAGAACTGCACGGTCTGCATGCTGTGCGCCCGCGAGTGCCCGGACTGGTGCATCTACATCGACTCCCACAAGGAGACGCTGCCCGCCGCCGACCCGAACGCCCGCGCCCGCACCCGCAACGTGCTGGACCGCTTCGCGATCGACTTCTCGCTCTGCATGTACTGCGGGATCTGCGTCGAGGTCTGCCCGTTCGACGCGCTGTTCTGGTCCCCGGAGTTCGAGTACGCGGAGACCGACATCCGCGAGCTCACCCACGAGCGCGAGCGGCTGCGCGAGTGGATGTGGACCGTCCCGCCGCCGCCCGCGCACGACGCCGCGGCGGAGGAGCCCAAGGAGATCGCCATGGCCCGCAAGGCCGCCGACAAGCTGGCCGCCGCAGCGGCGGCGGCTTCCGCCGGGGAGGGTGGGGAGAGTTGAGCACCCTGCTGGCCGCGGCGGGCCCGCTGGAGCCCGCCGCGCGCTCGTACCTCTCGCCGACCGGGCAGGAGATCGTCTTCCTGCTGGTCGGTGTGCTCGTGCTCGGCGCCGCCGTGGTCTCGGTGACCACCCGCCGGCTGGTGCACGCCGCGCTCTGGCTGGTGGTCGCGCTGGGCGGACTGGCGGTCGAGTTCCTGCTGCTGACGGCCGAGTTCGTGGCCTGGGTGCAGGTGCTGGTGTATCTGGGCTCGGTGATCGTGCTGGTGCTGTTCGGCCTGATGCTGACCCGCGCCCCGATCGGCCGCTCCCCGGACGCCGACTCCGGCAACCGCCCGGCCGCGCTCGCGGTCGGCCTGGCCTCCGCCGCGACCCTGGTCACCCTGGTGGTCGACGCGTTCCGCTCGTCCTGGATCGACCTGTCCGGCGCGGTCGGCACCACCCGGCTGACCGGCGAGTACCTGTTCTCGCACTGGGTGCTGCCGTTCGAGGCGCTGTCGGTGCTGCTGCTCGCCGCCCTGGTCGGCGCGATCGTGCTCTCCCGCACCGGGGACGGCCGGGCCCGGCCCCGGGCCGGGAAGCTGCGCACCGGGAAGCTTCGCACCGGGAAGCCGCGCACCGCCTCGACCCAGCCGAAGGAGCGCTGACGTGCACCTCGCCTACCCCGCCGTCCTCGCCGTGCTGCTGTTCAGCGTCGGCGTGTACGGCGTGCTCGCCCGGCGCAACGTCGTCCTGGTGCTGATGTCCGTCGAGCTGATGCTCAACGCCGTCAACCTCAACCTGGTCGCCTTCGACGTCTGGCTGCGCGACACCCTGCACGCCGGCCAGGCGCTCACCCTGTTCACCATCACCGTCGCCGCCGCCGAGATCGGCCTCGGCCTGGCCGTCGTGCTGCTGGTCTACCGCACCCGCCGCACCGCGGCCGTCGACGAGGTCACCGCGCTCGGCGACCGCCACGAGGCGGACGACCCCGCCGGTGCCGAGAAGGAGCGGGCCGCCGCATGAACCTCGCGCTGCCGATCCTCGTCCCCGTGCTGCCCGCGCTCGGCGCCGCCGCGGGCCTCGCCACCGGCCGCCGGTACCCCGGCCTGGCCCGCCCGCTGGCGGTGCTGCCGGTCGCGGTGTCCGCCGTGCTCGCCCTGGTCACCGCCCTGCAACTGGGCACCGGGAGCACCCTGGACGCCGGCACCCGGCTCGCCCCCACCGGCGGCCCCGACATCTCGCTCGCCCTGCACCTGGACGGCTTCTCCTCGCTGATCTCGGTGCTGGTCGGCCTGGTCGCCACCTGCGTGCAGGTCTACTCCACGGCCTACCTCAAGGACGACCCGCGCTACCCCTCGTACGCGGCCCTGGTCTCGCTGTTCACCGCCGCGATGTTCCTGGTCGTCTACTCCGGCGACCTGATCGTGCTGCTGGTCGGCTGGGAGGTGATGGGCATCTGCTCGTACTTCCTGATCGGCCACCACTGGGAGACCGCCGACGCCCGCACCGCCTCGCTCAAGGCGTTCCTGGTCACCAAGCTCGGCGACGTGCCGTTCCTGTTCGGCCTGTTCCTGCTCGGCGCCGACGCCGGGACGTTCCGGATCACCGACGTGCTGCACACCGCCGCCACCGGCGGACTCCAGCACCCCACCCTGATCGCCCTGCTGCTGCTCGGCGGCGTGGCCGGCAAGAGCGCCCAGTTCCCGCTGCACACCTGGCTGCCGGACGCGATGGCCGGCCCCACCCCGGTCTCCGCGCTGATCCACGCCGCCACCATGGTCGCGGCCGGCGTCTACCTGGTCGCCCGGCTGCTGCCGGTGTTCCTGCTGTCCTCCGCCGCGCTGCTGGTGCTCGCCGTGCTGGCCGCCGTCACCATGGTCGGCTCCGCGCTGTGCGCGCTCGCCCAGGACGACCTCAAGCGGGTGCTCGCCTACTCGACGGTCGGCCAGCTCGGCTACATGACCGGCGCGCTGGCCGCCGGCGACCGGCAGGCCGCGGTGTTCCACCTGGTCGGCCACGGCGCGTTCAAGGCGCTGCTGTTCCTCACCGCCGGCGTGGTCATCCACGCCGCGCACACCAACTCGATCAGCGCCATGTCCCGGATCGAGGGCCTGCGCCACCGCGTCCCCGACGCCTACTGGACGATGGGCATCGCCCTGGTCGCCCTGGTCGGCCTGCCGCCGTTCACCGGCTTCTTCACCAAGGAGTCGGTGCTCACCGCCGCCGAGCACGCCGCCCACGGCGAGGCGCTCACCGGCACCCTCGGCCCCGCCTCGGCCGTCCCCGCCGCGGCCGGCTGGACGGTCCTGGCGGCCGGCCTGCTCACCGCGCTGCTCACCGCCGCCTACGCCGCCCGTTTCTGGCTGGTCGCCTTCCACGCCCGGCCGGTGGCCGCCCCCGCCGACGCCCCGTACTCCCCGGAGATCGACGAGGCCGACCCGGCGCACGCCGAACCGGCCGCGATGCGCTGGCCGCTGTGGGTGCTGGCCCTCCCCACCATGGGCTTCGGCCTGCTCGGGCTGCGCACCGACTGGCTGCCCGCCCTGCTCGACGGCGAACCGCTGCGCCCCGCCACCGCGACCATGGTGCTCGGCACCGGCGCCGCGGTGGCCGGCCTGCTGATCGGCTACGCCGCCTGGCGCACCGCCGCCGCCCGGGCCGCCGCCGCCCCGCCCGTCCGGGTCCCCCCGCAGGCCGGTCCGCCCGCCGCCGAGACGCTCACCGCGCCCGCCGCGCCCCCGGCCGCCGCCGACCCCGGACGCCTGCTGCTCGGCCCGCTGTACGGGCCCGCCCAGCACGGCTTCGGCGTCGACCGGCTGTACAGCGCCCTGTTCGTCCGGCCCACCCGGGCCGCCGCCCGGCTGGTCCGCTTCCTGGACCGGGCCGTGGTGGAGACGTACGTGCGCGGCGCGGGCGCCGCCCCCGGCTGGCTCGGCCGCGCCGTCCGCCTCGCCCAGACCGGCAACGCCCAGGGCTACCTGAACGCGCTGCTGGCCGGGGCCGTGCTGCTCGCCGTCCTGGTGGCGGTCGGCTCATGACCCGTCCTCACCTCCCCGTCCCGGCACGCCCTTGGAGCCCCCGATGAACGCGGTCCTCATCGCCCTCCTGGCCCTGCCGCTGCTCGGCGCCGCCCTGACGCTCGCCCCGATCGGCGACCGGCGGGCCCTGCGCCTCGGCACCGCCGTCACCGGCGGCACCCTGCTGCTGGCGATCGCCCTCGCGGCCGGCTTCGACCACGGCGACCCGGGCCGGATGCAGGCCGTCACCGACGTGTCCTGGATCCCCGCCCTGGACGTGCGCCTGCACCTGGGCACCGACGGCATCTCGCTGCCGCTGCTGGTGCTCACCGCGCTGCTCACCTTCCTGTGCGCGCTGTACTCGCTGAAGAAGCTCCCCGCGGGCCCCGGCGGCCGGGCCTTCACCGGCCTGCTGCTCCTGCTGGAGACCGGCATGCTGGCCACCTTCGCGGTGCTCGACCTGGTGCTGTTCTTCCTGGCCTTCGAGATCGTGCTGATCCCGATGTACTTCCTGATCGCGCGCTGGGGCAGCGGGCAGAAGGTCGCGGCCGCGAACCGGTTCATCCTGTACACCCTGCTCGGCTCCGCCGTGATGCTGCTCGGCTTCCTGCTGATCGGCGTCCAGGCCGGGACGTTCGACATGGTGCGGCTCGCCGCCGCGCACGGCGGCGGCCTCTCGCACACCACCCAGCTGATCGCCGCGCTCGCCGTCCTGGTCGGCCTCGCCGTGAAGGCCCCGGCCTGGCCGCTGCACTCCTGGCTGCCCGACGCGCACACCGCCGCCCCCACCGCCGGCTCGGTGCTGCTGGCCGGCGTGATGCTCAAGATGGGCACCTACGGCCTGGTCCGCGTCCTGCTGCCGATCGTCCCGGACGGCACCGCGACCTTCGCCCCCTACCTGGGCGCGTTCGCCGCCGTCGGCATCGTCTACGGCTCGCTCGCCTGCCTCGCGCTGGCCCGGCCGGGCGCCAAGGGCGACCTCAAGCGGCTGATCGCCTACTCCTCGGTCGGCCACATGGGCTTCGTGCTGCTCGGCATCGCCTCGCTCACCCCGGCCGGCCTGAACGGCGCGCTGTTCGCCAACATCGCGCACGGCCTGATCACCGGCCTGCTGTTCTTCGTGGTCGGCGCGGTCAAGGACCGCTACGGCACCGCGGACCTCGACACCCTCGCCGGGGCCACCGGCGCCGCCCTGTACGGCCGCGCCCCCCGGATCGGCGCGCTGCTCGCGTTCGCCGCCGTGGCCAGCCTCGGCCTGCCCGGGCTGGCCGGGTTCTGGGGCGAACTGCTCGCCATGTACGGCGCGTTCGACCCGGCCGCCGGGCTCTCCCGGCCCGCGTTCCTCACCTACATGGTGCTGGCCGGCCTCGGCACCCTGCTCACCGCCGGCTACCTGCTGGTCGTGGTCAAGCGGGTCTGCACGGGCGACCCGAAGCAGCCCGCCCCGGTCGCCGCCCTGCCCGACCTCCAGGGCCACGAGGCCGCCAGCTGGACGCCGCTCGCCGCGCTCACCCTGCTCGCGGGCCTGTGGCCGGCCCTGCTCCTCGGCCTCTCCGACCCGGCCGTCAAGCACCTCCTCGGAGGCGGCTGATGACCACCGCTCACGACCTGGGGCAGCCCCTCATGACTCCGCTCGCCGTCGCCGACCCGGGCGGCCTGATCCAGTCCGTCGACTGGGTGGCCGTCGCCCCGCCGCTGATCGCCGCGCTCGCCGCCCTCGCCGTGCTGGTCACCGACCTGTTCCTGCCCGCGGCCCGCAAGCGCCTGCTGGGCCGGCTGAGCGCGGTCGGCCTGCTGGCCGCGCTGGCCGCGCTGATCCCGCTGGCCGGCGACACCCGCTCGACGTTCTGCTTCAGGAGCGGCGGCTGCTCCTACACCGCCGACCACTTCGCGCTCGCCTTCCAACTGCTCGCCCTCGGCGGCGCGCTGCTCACCGTGCTGCTCTCGCTGCACACCGTCGAGGACGAGAAACTGCCGGGCGGCGAGTACTGGTTCCTGCTGCTCTGCTCGGCCTGCGGCGCCGCCCTGCTGCCCGCCGCCCGGGACCTCGCCACCCTGGTGATCGCCCTGGAGGTGGCCACCCTGCCCGCGTTCGCCCTGGTCGCGCTGCGCCGGGACGGCCGGGGCGCGGAGAGCGCGCTCAAGTTCTTCCTCTCCTCGGTCACCGCGACCGCCGTGATGCTGCTCGGCGTCAGCTTCGTCTACGCCGCCGCCGGGACGCTCCAGCTCCAGGGCGTCGCCGACGGACTGGCGCACGCTCCCGGCCAGTTGAAGCCGCTCGCCGAGGCGGGCGCGGTGCTCACCCTGGTCGGCTTCGCGTTCAAGACCGCCGCCGTCCCGTTCCACTTCTGGGTGCCCGACACCTACGTCGGCGCCCCGCTCCCGGTGGCCGGCTACCTCTCGGTGGTCGGCAAGGCGGCCGGCCTGTCCGGCCTCGCCCTGGTCACCACGCTGGCCTTCCGCCCGTACGGCCACACCTGGGGCCTGGTGCTGGCGGTGCTCGCCGCGCTCACCATGACGGCCGGCAACGCCGCCGCGCTGCGCCAGCGCCCCGACACCCCGCACGGGGCGGTCCGGCTGCTGGCCTGGTCCTCGGTCGGCCAGGCCGGGTACCTGCTGGTGCCGCTGGCCGCCGCCGGGTACGCCGACTCGACCGAGCCGCTGGGCGCGACCGTGGCGTACGCGCTGATCTACGGCCTGGTGAACCTGGGCGCGTTCGGCGCGGTCGCGCTGGTCGGCGGCTCCGGCCGGCTGGACGGCTTCCGCGGCCTGGCCGGGCGCAACCGCTGGGCGGCGCTCGCCCTGGCCTTCTTCCTGCTCTGCCTGGCCGGCCTGCCGCCCGGCGTGGTCGGCCTGTTCGGCAAGGTCGTGGTGTTCCGCGCGGCCGTGGACGCGGGCCTGGGCTGGCTGGCCGTGGTGATGGCGGTGAACGTGGTGATCGCGCTCGCCTACTACCTGAAGTGGACCGCCCTGCTGTTCGCGCCGTCCGCCGAAGCGGCCGAGCCGCGCCGTTCCCCGGCCCCGCTCCGGGCCGCGCTGGGCCTGGCGGCCTGCGGCGCGGCGGTGCTCTCGGTGGCCCCGCAGCTGGTCCTCCAGGTGGCGTCGGGCAGCCTGTTCTGACCTGTGGTCGAATGCCGAGGGGAACGAACCGGCCAGTTCGGGGCGTTGATCCCGGCAGAGGGAAGCGGTTCCACGGCTCCCACCGGCACCACAGGAGGGTCCGCAGTGCACAGCCACCACAACGGATTGCGGACGGCCGTCCTGTTGGGCGGCCTGTCCGCGCTGATCCTGGTGATCGGCAGCTTCTTCGGCCGCACCGGTCTGCTGGTGGCCCTGCTGGTCGCGGTCGGCACCAACGCGTACGCGTACTGGAACAGCGACCGGCTGGCGCTGCGCGCGATGCGGGCCCGCCCGGTCAGCGAGATCGAGGCCCCGCAGCTGTACCGGATCGTCCGCGAGCTCTCCACCTCGGCCCGCCAGCCGATGCCCCGGCTGTACATCTCGCCGACGCCCGCGCCGAACGCCTTCGCCACCGGCCGCAACCCGCGCAACGCGGCGGTCTGCTGCACCGACGGCATCCTGCAACTGCTCGACGAGCGCGAGCTGCGCGGCGTCCTCGGCCACGAGCTGAGCCACGTCTACAACCGGGACATCCTGATCTCCTCGGTGGCCGGGGCGCTCGCCTCGGTGGTGATGTTCCTGGTCAACTTCGCCTGGCTGATCCCGGTCGGCCGCTCGGACGACGACGACGGCCCGGGCCTGGTCGGCATGCTGGCGATCATGATCCTGGGCCCGGTCGCGGCCGGCCTGATCCAACTGGCCGTCAGCCGCTCCCGCGAGTACCAGGCGGACGCCGACGGCGCCCGGATCACCGGCGACCCGCTCGCCCTGGCCGACGCCCTGCGCAAGCTGGACACCGGCACCCAGCGGCTGCCGCTGCCGCCCGAGCCGCAGCTCCAGACCGCCAGCCACATGATGATCGCCAACCCGTTCCGCCCCGGCGAGCGCGGCGCGAAGCTGTTCTCCACCCACCCGCCGATGCGCGAGCGGATCGCCCGCCTGGAGCGGATGGCCGGGCGCTGACCGACCCGCCGCTCCCCGTGGTTCCTCCCGGGGCCGCTCCTCCCGTCGTCCGCGGGCACGCGCTGACCCCTTCGGGCGACCGTCCGGCGAGCGTCCCGGTGCCGCCGCCGCCCCGCTGGTAGGGCTGGACGCACTGCCAGACCCGAGGCCGGAGGTGCGGTGCGGTGACCATGCTGCCGAGCGATGCAGAACTGGGCCGGAGCGGTCCACCGCCGCCCCCGCCCCCGCACCGCCGCTTCGGCCGGGCCTCCCGCCCGCGCCGGGGCCGGGCGCTGGTGGTGTGGCTGACCACCACCGACCACAAGCAGATCGGCACCCTCTACCTGGCCACCTCGTTCGCCTTCTTCCTGCTCGGCGGGGTGCTGGCGCTGGTGATGCGGGCCGAGCTGGCCCGTCCGGGGACGCAGATCCTGTCGAACGAGCAGTTCAACCAGGCGTTCACCATGCACGGCACGATCATGCTGCTGATGTTCGCCACCCCGCTGTTCGCGGGCTTCGCGAACTGGTTCATGCCGCTGCACATCGGCGCCCCCGACGTGGCCTTCCCCCGGCTGAACGCCTTCGCCTACTGGATGTACCTGTTCGGCTCGCTGATCGCGGTGGCCGGTTTCCTGACCCCGCAGGGCGCGGCCGACTTCGGCTGGTTCGCGTACGCGCCGCTGAACAGCGAGGTGCACTCGCCCGGGGTCGGCGCCGACCTGTGGATCATGGGCCTGGGCTTCTCCGGCTTCGGCACCATCCTCGGCTCGGTCAACTTCGTCACCACGATCGTCTGCCTGCGCGCCCCCGGCATGACGCTGTTCCGGATGTCGATCTTCACCTGGAACATCCTGCTGACCTCGATCCTGGTGCTGATGGCCTTCCCGGTGCTGGCCGGCGCGCTGCTCTGCCTGGAGGCGGACCGCAAGTTCGGCGCGCACGTCTTCGACCCGGCCAACGGCGGGCCGCTGCTCTGGCAGCACCTGTTCTGGTTCTTCGGGCACCCGGAGGTCTACATCATCGCGCTGCCGTTCTTCGGCATCGTGACCGAGATCCTCCCGGTGTTCTCCCGCAAGCCGGTCTTCGGCTACTCCGGCCTGATCGCCGCCACCATCGCCATCGCGGGCCTGTCGATCACCGTCTGGGCGCACCACATGTTCGTCACCGGGCAGGTGCTGCTGCCGTTCTTCTCCTTCATGACCTTCCTGATCGCGGTGCCGACCGGCGTGAAGTTCTTCAACTGGGTCGGCACCATGTGGCGCGGCTCGCTGAGCTTCGAGACCCCGATGCTCTGGTCGATCGGCTTCCTGGTCACCTTCCTGTTCGGCGGCCTGACCGGCGTCCTGCTGGCCTCGCCGCCGATCGACTTCCACGTCTCCGACTCGTACTTCGTGGTCGCGCACTTCCACTACGTGGTGTTCGGGACGGTGGTCTTCGCGATGTTCGCGGGCTTCTACTTCTGGTGGCCGAAGATGACCGGACGGATGCTGGACGAGCGCCTCGGGCGGATCCACTTCTGGACGCTGTTCGTCGGCTTCCACACCACCTTCCTGGTCCAGCACTGGCTGGGCGCCGAGGGCATGCCGCGCCGCTACGCCGACTACCTGGCCTCGGACGGCTTCACCACGCTCAACACCGTCTCCAGCATCGGGTCCTTCCTGCTCGGCCTCTCCACGCTGCCGTTCCTCTACAACGTCTGGCGGACCGCCAAGTACGCGCCCAGGGTGGAGGTCGACGACCCGTGGGGCTACGGCCGCTCGCTGGAGTGGGCGACCTCCTGCCCGCCGCCCCGGCACAACTTCACCACCCTGCCGCGGGTCCGCTCCGAGTCCCCGGCGTTCGACCTGCACCACCCGGAGATCACCGAGTTCGACCGGCTGCAGAACGAACCGCGCTGACCTCCCGCCGCGAGGGCCGCCTCGGGGCCGCGTCGGCGTCGTACCGGCGTCGCACCGGCGGTCCGCCCCGGGTGCGGCGTCCGTTTCGCGGTGGTACGAATCGTTTCGTCCCCGTGCCGTCCGACGCGCGGGGGCGTTCGGTCTGACCGCGCGCGGGATCGGAGCGTCATGGACAACTATCCGCTGCTCGACATCTTCTGGACGATGCTGGAGCTGTTCCTCTGGATCCTCTGGTTCTTCCTGCTGTTCAAGATCATCACGGACATCTTCCGCAGCCACGACATGGGCGGCGGCGCCAAGGCGGCCTGGACGATCCTGGTGATCCTGCTGCCCTTCCTGGGCGTGCTGCTCTACCTCATCGTCCGCGGCGGCTCCATGCACGAACGCGACCTCGCCCAGGCCAAGCAGGCCGACGCCGCCTTCCAGGAGTACGTCCGCAAGGCGGCCGGCACCGGCGGCGGCCCGGCCTCCTCCGCGGGCTCCTCGGGCGGCCACGTGGCGGACCTGGCGAGGCTGGCCGACCTCAAGAACAGCGGCGCGCTGACCGAGGAGGAGTACCAGCGGGCCAAGGACAAGCTGCTCACCTGACCCCCGTCCGGCGCAGCGGCGCGCGGCCCGTCCCGACCCCGGGGCGGGCCGCGCGCCGTCCCCGGCCACCGCGCGCGCCGCCCCGCGACCCGCCCTGTGCCCCACCCGTCACACCCCTGCCACAAGGCCGATCCGCCACCTGCCCCTTCCGGCCCCGGTGTGCGAGCCTGGAGGCATGAAGCTGATCAACTTCCTGCTCAACGTGATCTGGCTGTTGTTCTGCGGCCTGTGGATGGCGATCGGCTACGCGGTCGCCGGGATCGTCTGCTTCGTCCTGATCGTCACGATCCCGTTCGGCGTCGCGTCCTTCCGCCTCGCGGGCTTCATGCTCTGGCCCTTCGGCCGCACCACCGTGGTCCGCGCCGACGCCGGGGCCCCCTCCTGCGTGGGCAACGTGATCTGGCTGGTGTTCGCGGGCTGGTGGCTGGCGCTCGGGCACATCGTCACCAGCATCCCGCTGTTCCTGTCGATCATCGGCATCCCGTTCGGCTGGGCCAACCTCAAGATGGTCCCGGTCTCGCTGACCCCGCTCGGCCGCGACATCGTCTCCACCGACCAGGGCTTCGGCGCCCGCTGACCGGGCCCCGCCGACCGGCCCCGCCGACCGGCCCCGCCGACCGGGCTGTGCCGGTTCGGCCCTGCCGGTCGGGCCCAGGCCGGTCGGAAAGGGTTCGCGTCCCGGCGCCCGGCGGGGTAGAACCGTCCGGTCGGAGCAGGGCGGCGGACGAGGAGCGGCACGTGGCGGACGGCGAGAACGCGCCGGGCGGGATCATGGCGGGCGGGGTCAACCGGATCGAGCGCCGGGGCGACCGTGTGCTGCGGCCGACCGGGCCGTGGTCACCGGCCGTGCACGGGCTGCTGGCGCACCTGCGGGCGGCCGGGTTCACGGCGGGGCCGCAGTTCCACGGGATCGCCGAGGACGGGCGGGAGGTCCTGGACTTCCTGCCCGGCGAGGTGCCGAACTACCCGGCCACCCCGGCCTCCGCCTCCCGCACCGCGCTGCTCGACGCCGCCCGGCTGCTGCGGCGGTACCACGACGCCACGGCGGGCTACCGCGCCGAGGGCTGGATGCTGCCCGCCCGGGAGCCGGTCGAGGTGGTCTGCCACGGCGACTACGCCCCGCACAACTGCGTGCTGGACGGCGAGCGGGTGGTCGGCGTCATCGACTTCGACACCGCCCACCCAGGCCCCCGGCTGTGGGACGTCGCCCACGCGGTCTACCGCTGGGCGCCCACCACCGCGCCGGGCAACGCCGACGGCTTCGGCACCCCGGACGAACAGGCCCGCCGGGTACGGGAGTTCTGCGACGCGTACGGCCTCGGCCGGGCCGACCGGGAGGGCCTGGTGGACGCGATCGAGGCCCGGCTGCACGCCCTGGTGGCGCACATGCGGGCCGAAGCCGCCGCCGGGAGCGCCGCGTTCGCCGCGCACCTGGCCGACGGGCACCACCTGATGTACCTCTCCGACGCCGCGTACGTGGTGCGCGAGCGCGCCCGCTTCGAGGACCTGCTCCTGGCGGAGTGACGGGGGCCGGCCCGGCGGCCGGCCCGCCCGTTCACCCGTCCGTCCGCTCCAGGTGCTCGCGCAGGGCCCGGAACTCGGCCGCGATCCCGTCCAGCGTGTAGTGCGCGTTCAGTCCGCTCGGGTTCGGCAGCAGCCACACCTCGGTGTCGCCGATCGGCTCCGGCTGCGGCCCGACCGCCGCCCGCGGCCGGCCGAACGCCGCCCGGTACGCCCCGATCCCGAGCACCGCCAGCGCGCGCGGGCGCAGCCGCCGCACCCGGGCCTCCAGGGCCCGTCCGCCCGCCAGGTACTCCTCGGCGGTCAGCTCGGCCGCCTTCGCGGTGGTCCGGGCCACCACGTTGGTGATCCCCAGCCCGAGCCCGAGCAGCTCCTGCTGCTCGTCCGGTCGCAGCTGCCGGGGGGTGAAGCCGGAGCGGTGCAGGGCGGGCCAGAACCGGTTGCCCGGCCGGGCGAAGTGCCGGCCGGTGGCGCCCGACCACAGGCCGGGGTTGATCCCGCAGAACAGCACCCGCAGGCCGGGCGCGGCCACGTCCTCGATGGCGGTGTCCTGGGCGGCGGCGAGCTGTTCGGGCGTGGGCTTGGCGCCGTTGGCCGGGCGCTGCGGCGGAGTACGGGTCACCCCGCCCACTCTGCCGTACCGGCGGGCGCGCGCACGTCGCCGAGCGCCCGCGAACGGTTTTCGGAACCGACCTCCGGGAAGGGCGTTCCGGCAGGTCGGGGCCGGTGCGGCCGAGGTTCGGCATATCGGATGGATAGTCAGTTCGATTGTTTTCCTGACCTGATGACTTCTCTGGCGGAGAATGGGGCGGTGTCATACGAACTGAACGCGCTGGTCGCCACCGCGGAACTGATCGCGGTGGTCGCGGCCGAAGTCCCGCTCGCGCGCAGCGCGCCCCTGCCGCACGGCCTCGCGCTGGTGCCGATGACCGACGAACTCCACGACGCCCTCCAACACCCCTCCAACGCACCGGACTTCGGCTTCAAGCGGTTCCCCTCCGGATTCGCCCTGCGGATCGCCGGCTGGTCCAAGTCCGCCCCGATCGCCTACGCCGAGATCGACGAGGAGCACCCCGCCGGACGCCGCGCCGCGCTCTGGTACGACGGCCGGATCACCCTCGGCCCGCTCGCCCCCGCCGACGGCGCCCCGCTCGACCGCGTCCTGCGCGCCCTCGGCGCCACCGACACCACCGCCCCGGCGATCACCGCGGCCCTCGACACCCACCGCCGCCGCCCCGCCGAGGACTGACCCGGCCCCGCCCGACGCCTCCTGCGCGCACCGCGAACGCCAGGAGGGCGCACCGTCCCCGGTACGCCCTCCCTGGTGGCCCGTCCCGCCGCTCGGCAGTGGTTCAGCGGTAGTTGACGAACTGGATCGCGAACTCCAGGTCCTTGCCCTTGAGCAGCGTCTGCACGGTCTGCAGGTCGTCCCGCGACTTCGAGCTGACCCGCAGCTCGTCGCCCTGGACCTGCGCCTTGACGCCCTTCGGACCCTCGTCGCGGATGATCTTCGCGACCTTCTTGGCGTCCTCGGTGGTGATGCCTTCCTTCACGTCGGCGAAAATCTTGTACTCCTTGCCGGACAGCTGGGGCTCCGCCGCGTCCAGCGCCTTCAGCGACAGCCCGCGCTTGACGAACTTGGTCTGCAGCACGTCCAGGATCGCCCGGACCCGCTCCTCGCCGTTGGCCTTCATCTCGATCTTCTCGCCGGACCGCTTGATCTCGGCGCCCACGTTCTTGAAGTCGAACCGGGTGGCGATCTCGCGGGAGGTCTGGTTGATCGCGTTGTCGACCTCCTGCCACTCGACCTTCGAGACGATGTCGAAACTGGAGTCGGCCATGGGTGTTGGTCTCCTTGCACTACAGGCTGCACGGTCACGCCACCCGCCACCGGCGGGCGACGCCCCAGCCTATCCAGCGCCCCGCACCCCCGCCCGCAACAGCCGCGCGCCGACCTTGATCGCGACGTGACGGAACAGAGTGGCGGACCACCCCCCACCATCGGGTATCGTTTACGACGTCGAACGGGGCACCACCCCACAAGACACCATCCCTGGCGGGTTGCCCGAGCGGCCAAAGGGAGCAGACTGTAAATCTGTCGCGCAAGCTACGCAGGTTCGAACCCTGCACCCGCCACTGGATCGCAAGGAAGCCCCCGGGCTGCGGAGACGCAGGCCGGGGGCTTTTTCGTTGGCCCCGTGGGCCGGTGGCGGGGAAGGATGGCGGCATGGAGTTCACCGAGCGCCGGCCTGTCGCGCCGCGGATGCTGTTGGTGCGGCGGATAGGGCCGTGGTTCGTCCTGGCGCGGCCGGTGTTCATCCCGGCCGGGTGCCGGTTCTGGACGGAGCGGGGAGCGTTGGTGGTGGAGCACCCGACCGGGGAGCGGCGCAGGTGCGCGGGGGAAGTCTGTCGCTAGCCCGGGTGGTTCTGGCGGGGGAGGGCGAGGGTGACGGTGTCGGCGAACTCGCGGACGGCGCTGGTGCGGGAGACGATGCGGCCGCAGTGGACGACCAGGCGGGAGTGGCCGGCGGTGAGGGCGCTGGTCAGGTCGTCGCCGCGGACGGCGAGGAGTTCGGCGGGGAAGCCGGCGTCGACCCGGACGGGGGGGAGGCCGAGGGTGGTGCGGGCCTGGGTGGAGACGGCGTCGTAGGCGGCTTCGGGGGAGAGGGCCCCGCTCGCGGCGAGGAGGCGGGCGGCGTCCAGCGGGTCGGCCCGGCCGACCGGGTTGGAGGTGTCGCGCAGGGCTCCGGCGCCGGCCGTGAGGGCGACCCGGGCCTGGGACAACTCCCGGACCAGGGACGGGCGCAGGCCGGTCGGCGGGTCGTCGAGGCCGGTGCAGCCGCCGTTCTGCGGCAGGCAGACCACCCGGACGCCGGCGCCGGCCAGCAGGCCTGCGCCGCCGGGCGGCAGCGCGCTGCACGGGCCGAGCGTGACCCGGGGCAGGTGGGGGGCCAGCGCGGCGACCAGGCGGGCGAGTTGGGCCGGGTCGGCGGCGGCGGTGTGCAGGTCGACCGGGCAGTCCGCCTCGGCCGCGGCGTCCAGCAGGACCCGGGCGTAGCCGACCGGGTCCGGGTCGAGGTCGGGGCAGCCGCCCGCCGCGTCCGCGCCGAGCTTGAGGGCGTCCCGGAGCAGGGCCCGCCCGTCCGCCCCGGCCCGGCCGGTGAGCAGCCGGGGCATCGCCACCGCCTGGAGCTCGGCCAGCCCGCGCAGCGACTGGCGCGCGGTCAGCACGGCCTCCAGCCGGCGCAGCCCGTGCCCGCCGCCGATCCGGACGTGGGTGCGCTGGGCGGTGGCCCCGTAGCCGAGCGAGGTGAGCGCGGACTCGGTGGTCCGGCGGACCAGTTCGGCCGGGCCGTCCCCGGCCGGTTCGGGCGGCCCGGCGCGGAGCGCGCTGTCGTAGTGTCCGTGCGGCTCGGCGGGGGCGGGCAGCAGCAGGTAGCCGGACAGGTCGATCCGGGCGCCGGTGGTGACCGTCGGCTGCCCGGGCATCGCGGGCAGCGGCCCGAGGCTGCCGGTCGCGCCGACCTCCTGGATCCGGTCCCCGCTGATCCGGACGTCCACCACCCGCCCGTCCAGCAGCCGGGCCCCGGCGAGCAGCAGGACCGGCCCGTGCCCGAGCGGGTTGGCGGACGGGGGCGGCTGGGGTTCCTCGCCCTGTTCGCTCATCGGCCCGCTCCTCCAGTCCCGTTGACCGCCCGGCGGCCTCGGGGGCCCGGTGCGGGGCGGCCGACCCGCGGCGCACCCGTGCGGCCGCGAGGGGCCACGTGAGAGGTCACTGACGGTCGAGCCTAGGCCGGACCCGGCGGGGACCGGTGGATGCGGGCCGCCCTGACGTGTCGGGACGTGTCGGGGCGGGCCGGGCGGGTTCCGGTTGCGGCGGAGGCCGAACGGGTGTCGGGTGACGGCCCGTCAGTGCGGGCCCGCCGACCTGCGGAGATCCACCGCGGATACGGATTTCACCTCTGGCCCGGAACCGTGTAATCTCTTCCTCGTTCGCCCCTATAGCTCAGTCGGTAGAGCGTCTCCATGGTAAGGAGAAGGTCTGCGGTTCGATTCCGCATGGGGGCTCTGGTGAGAAGCTTCCCGCCTCGGCGGGGTTCCGATCATCAAAGCGGTGTAGCTCAGTTGGTAGAGCAAGCGGCTCATAATCGCTGTGTCACCGGTTCAAGTCCGGTCACCGCTACTCCGCGTAGTCGATCGGGGGGTCACTCCCGATCGGCTACTCTTGTCTGTGTTCTTATTCGTTGTCCCAGGAAGGCACTCCCGTGGCTGCCACCGACGTCCGCCCGAAGATCACGCTGGCCTGCGTGGAGTGCAAGGAGCGGAACTACATCACCAAGAAGAACCGGCGCAACGACCCGGACCGTCTTGAGATGAAGAAGCACTGCCCGCGTTGCAACTCTCACACGGCGCACCGCGAAACCCGCTGACTTTGCCTCGACTCCAGGCCGCACCCCACCACGGGGAGCGGCCTGGAGTCATTTCTGCATGCCCCGCACGCCCTGCATGAACGGGCCGGACGCCGGGCCGGCCGTACGACCAGAGGAGTTGCCCATGCCGCTCGACCCCTCGTTCATCGGGCGGACCTACCCGCCCACCGAACCGTACGAGGTGGGCCGCGAGAAGATCCGCGAGTTCGCCGTCGCGATCGGTGACGCCAACCCGGCGTACACCGACGCGGAGGCCGCCAAGTCGCTCGGCCACCCGGACGTGATCGCCCCGCCGACCTTCCCCTTCATGCTGACCTTCCGGGCCGCGGCGCAGGTGGTCAACGACCCCGAACTCGGCCTCGACTACAGCCGGGTCGTGCACGGCGACCAGAAGTTCGCCTACACCCGCCCGGTGCGGGCCGGCGACCGGCTCTCGGTCACCGTGACCATCGACGCGATCAAGTCGCTGGCGGGCAACGACGTGCTGACCGTCCGCGGCGAGGTGGACGACGCCGGCGGGGAGCACGTCGTGACGTCGACCATGACGCTGGTGGCGCGCGCCGCCGACGAAGCCGGGGAGGAGTGACCGTGGCGGTCCGCTTTGACGAGGTCCAGGTCGGCACCGAGCTGCCGGCGCGGTCGTTCCCGGTCACCCGGGCGACGCTGGTGCAGTACGCCGGAGCCTCCGGGGACTTCAACCCGATCCACTGGAACGAGAAGTTCGCCCTGGAGGTCGGCCTCCCGGACGTGATCGCGCACGGCATGTTCACCATGGCCGAGGCCGCCCGGGTGGTCACCGACTGGGTCGGCGACCCGGCCGCCGTCGTCGAGTACGGCGTCCGGTTCACCAAGCCCGTGATCGTCCCCAACGACGGCGTCGGCGCCACCGTCGAGGTCACCGCGAAGGTGGCCGCGCTGCTGGAGGACAACCGGGTCCGGGTCGACCTGGTCGCGACCAGCGCGGGCCAGAAGGTGCTCGGCATGGCCCGCGCGGTCGTCCGGCTGGGCTGAGGCGCTCCCGGCAGGGCCCCCGGCGGGCCCTGCCGGTCGGTCTGCGCCCACCCGCCCGCTTGCCAAAGTTATTGGCCAATCACTAATCTGTGGGTGTGGCCAGGAACAGCGTCCGGATGTCCGCCGAGGAGCGGCGCGAGAGCGTCGTCCGGGCGGCCATGGTGGAGTTCGCCCGGGGCGGGTACCGGGGGACGTCCACCGAGGCGATCGCCCGCCGGGTGGGCGTCTCGCAGCCGTACCTGTTCCGGCTCTTCCCCAACAAGCAGGCGATCTTCGAGGCCGCGGCCGAGCACTGCATCGAGCAGACCTGGGGGATCTTCGACCGGGCGTCGGAGGGCCTGACGGGGGAGGCGGCGTGCGACGCGATGGGCGAGGCGTACCTGAACCTGGTCGAGGACCGGGAGCAGGTCATGATGCAGATGCAGATCTACGTCTCGGTGTTCGCGGCGGAGTCGGCCGGCGAGGAGGGCGTCGGCGAGACGGCCCGCGCGGGCTGGCTGCGGCTGTTCGAGCGGATCCGGGAGCGGATCGGCGACCGGGCGCTGGCCACCGAGTTCATGGCGCACGGAATGCTGATCAACACCCTGGTGGCCCTCGGGTACCCGGGGGAGCACCCGATCTGGTCGGGGTTCGACGAGCTCGACGAGAAGCGGGCCGGGAAGCAGGACTGAGGCGCTCCGCCCGGACGGCGGCGCGCCCTTTTTTCGGCCCACAAAAGTTATTGATCAATCACAACCTTTGGGGGAACCGCACGTGAACAGGCAAGCCGTCTGGACCCTGGTGGTCGTCAGCGTGGCGAGTTTCATGGCCGGACTCGACAACCTGGTGGTCACCACCGCACTCCCCGCGATCCGCACCGACCTGGGCGGCGCCCTCGCCGACCTGGAGTGGACGGTCAGCGCGTACACCCTGACCTTCGCCGTCCTGCTGATGCTCGGCGCGGCCCTCGGCGACCGCTTCGGCCGCCGCCGGATGTTCGTCGCCGGGCTCGCCGTCTTCACCCTCGGCTCGGCCTCCGCCGCGCTCGCCCCGACCATGGGCGCGCTGATCGCGGCCCGCGCCGTCCAGGGCGCCGGCGCGGCGGTCATGGTGCCGCTCACCCTGACCCTGCTGACCGTCGCGGTGCCCGCCGCCAGGCGCGGAACGGCCTTCGGCATCTGGTCCGGCGTCGCCGGGCTGGCCGTCGCCACCGGGCCGCTGATCGGCGGCAGCCTCACCGAGCACTTCTCCTGGCAGTGGATCTTCTGGGTGAACGTCCCGGTCGGCCTGGTGCTGCTGCCGCTGGCCCGCGCCGTGCTCGGCGAGAGCCGCAGCGCGGACCGCCGCCTCGACCTGCCCGGCACCGCGCTGGTCAGCGCCGGACTGTTCGGCCTCGTCCTCGGCCTGGTCCGCGGCAACCCCGACGGCTGGACCGACCCGCTGGTCCTCGCCGCGCTGACCGCCGGCACCCTGCTGCTGGCCGCCTTCGTCGGGTACGAGATCCGCCGGGCCCCGCAGCCGATGCTCCCGATGCGGCTGTTCCGCAGCCGGGCGTTCAGCGCCGTCAACGCCGCCAGCCTGCTGATGTACCTCGGCATGTTCGGCTCGATCTTCCTGATCAGCCAGTACTTCCAGGGCGTCAACGGCTACACCGCCGAACAGGCCGGCGTCCGGATGCTCCCGTGGACGGCCATGCCGCTGCTGGTCGCCCCGGTCGCCGGACTCCTCACCGACCGGATCGGCGGCCGCCCCATCGTCGTCACCGGACTCGTCCTCCAGGCCCTCGGCCTGCTCGGCATCGCCCTGCTCGCCCGGCACTCCGCCGGGTACGGGCAGCAGGTGCCGGTCCTGATGGTCTGCGGCGTCGGGATGTCCCTGTACTTCGCCCCCACCGCCAACCTGGTGATGGCCAGCGTCCGCCCCGCCGAACAGGGCATCGCCTCCGGCGCGAACAACGCCATGCGCGAGGTCGGCGGCGCGCTCGGGGTGGCCGTGCTGTCCGCGGTGTTCTCCGCCCGGGGCGGCTACGGCAGCACCGCGGCCTTCACCGACGGGCTCACCGCCGCGCTGCTGGTCGGCGCCGCCGCGATCGGGGCCGGCGCGGTCGCCGCGGCGCTCATCCCGCGGCGGCGGGACGGGCGGACGGTGAGGACCGCCACCGGGGAGCGGCCCGCGGCCGTCCCGGCCGGCCGGTCCTGAACCGGCGTCCCCCGAGCCCCCGAGCCCCCGAGCCCCCCGCACCGCAACGCAACGCACCGCACCGAACCGCACCGACGAGGAGGAACCACCGTGATCGCCATGACACTCCCCTGGACGCCGGGGCCCGCCGCGCAGCAGCCGCCGGAGCGGCCCGTCGTGATGGCCGCCGAACTCCGGGTCCGCGGCCTGCGGCACGTCCCCGGCTTCCTGCGGCAGTCCCTGAAGATCCGCGACCAGGCCCGCCGGGCCCCCGGCGCGCTCGGCGTCGGCCTGCGCGCCGCGCCCCTGCGCCGCACCTTCTGGGTGCTCTCCAGCTGGAGCGACCCCGAGACGCTCGCCGCGTTCGTCCGCTCCGAGACCCACCGGCGGGCGATGACCGCGCTGCGCCCCGCGATGGCCCGCTCCGCGTTCGCCACCTGGGAGGCGGAGACGGCGGCCGAGCCGGGGTGGGCCGAGGCCGAGCGGCGGTTGGCGGCGGACGGCTAGGCCCTGGTCGGCCCGGTCGGCCCGGTCGGCCCGGCCGGTCCGGGGGAGCCGGGCGGGGGCGGGGCTTGGCTTACGCTGGGGCGGTGATCGAGGAGATGGATGCGCCGCTGGCCCCGTTGACGACGCTGCGGCTGGGCGGACCGGCGCGGCGGTTGGTGACGGCCCGGACGGACGCCGAGGTGGTGGCCGCCGTGCGCGCGGCCGACCGGGCCGGGGAGCCGCTGCTGGTGCTGGGCGGCGGCTCGAACCTGGTGATCGGGGACGCCGGCTTCCCCGGGACGGTGCTGCGGATCGCCACCGAGGGCTTCGCGCTGGACGGGACGCTGCTGGAGCTGGCCGCCGGCGAGGTCTGGTCGGACGCGGTGGCCCGCACCGTCGCCGCCGGACTGGCCGGGATCGAGTTCCTGGCCGGCATCCCGGGCTCGGCCGGGGCCACCCCGGTGCAGAACGTCGGGGCGTACGGGCAGGAGGTCGCCGAGACCGTCACCGAGGTGGACGCCTACGACCGCCTGCTCGGCGAGACCGTCACGCTGGCCAACGCGGACTGCGCCTTCTCGTACCGGCACAGCCGCTTCAAGGCGGACCCGGACCGGTACGTGGTGCTGCGGGTGCGCTTCCGGCTCGCGGACGAGGGCGGGCTGTCCTCGCCGGTGAAGTACGCCGAGGCGGCCCGTTCGATGGGCGTCGAGCCGGGGCAGCGGGTGAAGCTGGGCGACGCCCACGCCGAGGTGCTGCGGCTGCGCAAGGGCAAGGGCATGGTGCTGGACGCCGCCGACCACGACACCTGGTCGGCGGGCTCGTTCTTCACCAACCCGATCCTGACGGACGATCAGTTCGCCGCGTTCACCGCCCGGTTGGGCGACCTGCGGGCGCCGAGCTACCCGGCCGGGGAGGGTCGCGTCAAGACCTCCGCGGCCTGGCTGATCGACAACGCGGGCTTCCGCAAGGGCCACGGCAGCGGCCCGGCCACCCTCTCCACCAAGCACACCCTGGCCCTGACCAACCGGGGCTCGGCGACCACCGAGGACCTGCTCGCGCTGGCCCGCGAGGTGCGGGACGGCGTGCGCGCGGCGTTCGGCGTGGAGCTGGTGAACGAGCCGGTGATGGTCGGCGTCAGCCTCTGAGCCCGCGGGCGGGCGGGCGGGCCTTAGGCGGGCTCCGCCGCCAGCCAGGCGTCGACCTCGCCCAGCAGTTCCTTCACCACGTGGTCGGGGGCCTGCGAGGAGCGGATCGACTGGCGGGCGAGTTCGGCCAGCTCGGGGTCGGTGAAGGCGTGCGACTCGCGGGCCAGGGTGTACTGGTCGGCGAGCCGGGAGCCGAACAGCAGCGGGTCGTCCGCGCCGAGGGCGAGCGGCACGCCGGCCTCGAAGAGCGTCCGCAGCGGGACCTGCTCGGGGCTGTCGTAGACGCCCAGGGCGACGTTGGAGGCGGGGCAGACCTCGCAGGTGACCTGGCGGTCGGCGAGGCGCTGGAGCAGCCGCGGGTCCTCGGCGGCGCGCACGCCGTGGCCGATCCGGGTGGCGCCCAAGTCGTCCAGGCAGTCGCGGACGGACCCGGGCCCGGCGAGCTCGCCGCCGTGCGGCGCGGCGATCAGGCCGCCGTTCCGGGCGATCGCGAAGGCCCGGTCGAAGTCCCGGGCCAGGCCCCGGCGCTCGTCGTTGGACAGGCCGAAGCCGATCACCCCCCGGTCGGCGTACCGGACGGCGAGCCGGGCCAGCGTCCGGGCGTCCATCGGGGACTTCATCCGGTTGGCGGCGACCAGCACCCGGATGCCGACGCCGGTGGCCTCGGACGCCTCCCGGACGGCGTCCAGGACCAGCTCCAGGGTCGGGATCAGGCCGCCGAGCAGCGGCGCGTACGAGGTCGGGTCGACCTGGATCTCCAGCCAGCGCGAGCCGTCGGCGCGCTCGTCCTCGGCGGTCTCCCGGACCAGCCGGCGGATGTCGGACTCGTCGCGCAGGCAGGAGCGCGCGGTGTCGTAGAGCCGCTGGAACCGGAACCAGCCGCGTTCGTCGGTGGCCCGGAGTTTGGGCGGATGCTCGGAGCTGAGCGCCTCGGGCAGCCGGATGCCGTGCTTGTCGGCGAGTTCGAGCAGCGTCGCGGGGCGCATCGAACCGGTGAAGTGCAGGTGCAGATGGGCCTTCGGCAGGCCCCGGACATCACGCAGGCGATCCATTCACCGATCCTGCCGCAAAACCCCCCGGAACAGGAACCGCCCCCCGCACATCGCCCGAAGGGGTGAGGTGCGGGGGGCGGCCGTGACGGCGGGTCAGTCGCGGGCCTCGGCGAGCAGCTTCTGCAGCCGGCTGACGCCCTCGACCAGGTCGGCGTCGCCCAGCGCGTAGGACAGCCGCAGGTAGCCCGGGGTGCCGAAGGCCTCGCCGGGGACGACCGCGACCTCGGCCTCGTCCAGGATCAGCGCGGCCAGCTCGGCGGAGCTCTGCGGGCGCTTGCCGCGGATCTCCTTGCCCAGCAGGTCCTTGACCGACGGGTACACGTAGAACGCGCCCTCCGGCTCGGGGCAGAGCACGCCGTCGATCTCGTTCAGCATCGCCACGATGGTGCGGCGGCGGCGGTCGAACGCGGTCTTCATCTCGTCCACCGCGGCCAGGTCGCCGGAGACGGCGGCCAGCGCCGCGCGCTGCGCCACGTTGGAGACGTTCGAGGTGGCGTGCGACTGCAGGTTGGCGGCCGCGCTGACGACGTCCTTGGGGCCGATCAGCCAGCCCACCCGCCAGCCGGTCATCGCGTAGGTCTTGGCCACGCCGTTGACCACGACGCACTTGTCGGCCAGCTCGGGCAGCAGGGCCGGCAGCGAGGTGAAGGTCGCGTCGCCGTACACCAGGTGCTCGTAGATCTCGTCGGTGAGCACCCACAGGCCGTGCTCCAGCGCCCAGCGGCCGATCGCCTCGGCCTCGGCCTCGGTGTACACCGCGCCGGTCGGGTTGGACGGCGAGACGAACAGCACCACCTTGGTGTTCGCGGTGCGGGCGGCCTCCAGCTGCTCCACCGAGACCTTGTAGCCGGTGGTCTCGTCCGAGACGACCTCGACGGGGGTGCCGCCGGCCAGCTTCACGGCCTCCGGGTAGGTGGTCCAGTACGGGGCCGGGATGATCACCTCGTCGCCCGGGTCGAGGATCGCGGCGAAGGCGTTGTAGATCGCCTGCTTGCCGCCGTTGGTCACCAGCACCTGCGAGGCGTCCACCTGGTAGCCGGAGTCGCGCAGCGTCTTGGCGGCGATCGCGGCCTTCAGCTCCGGCAGGCCGCCGGCCGGGGTGTAGCGGTGGTTCGCCGGGTCCTGGCAGGCGGCGACCGCGGCGTCCACGATGTAGCCGGGGGTCGGGAAGTCGGGCTCGCCGGCGCCGAAGCCGATCACCGGGCGCCCGGCGGCCTTGAGGGCCTTGGCCTTGGCGTCGACGGCGAGGGTGGCGGACTCGGCGATGGCGCCGACCCGGGCGGAGACCCGGCGGTTCGCGGGGGGGACGTTCTCGGGGGTGGGTGCGCTCATGCCTGAATGCTCCCAGACCGCACGGGCGCCGGTCATCGCGGTTCCGGCGGGCGCTCCGGGGCGTTCCAGCGTCCGCGTCGCCGACCCGGACGATCTCGGGCGGAAGGCGATCGAAGCCGGAGGATCTCGGGCGGACGGCGTCGAAAGTCGGCGAATGTGGATCTCGGTGAATGAGGTTCGACCAATCGGCGAAGAACCCGTACACTCACTGCTCGATGGCTTCCGAAGTGCGGTTCCTTCGGCCGGGTACACCACACGGCCGACGGGATGCGGTAGGTTGGGGGCCGCAGCGGAACCGCGAGGCTCCGTAGGGCACTAGCTCAATTGGTAGAGCACCGGTCTCCAAAACCGGCGGTTGGGGGTTCGAGTCCCTCGTGCCCTGCTGCTTGATCCGTGACAAGCCCGTTCGCTCCGCAGAGCGAGCGGGCTTGATGCGGAGAGGGCCCCACCCAAGCACAGCTTTCGCCGGATCGCCCGTGCACCAGGCACGGACCTCCGCAGGACCCGGATTCAGGTGAGGACGAGTGACGGAGACCACGGGCTCCACCGCAACGCCTGAGAGCGGCAACCCCGAGGGGACCGAAGGCGCCGCGGACGAGACCACCGCCGAGGGCGGCAAGCTCTCCCGCCGCGAGCGTCGGCGGGCGAACAAGTCCGCCGACGGCGAGGGCGGCAAGAAGTCCGGCAAGCGGGCCAAGAAGGGCCTGTTCGCCCGGGCGGCGATCTTCTACCGCCAGATCATCGCCGAGCTCCGCAAGGTGGTCTGGCCCTCCCGCAGCCAGCTGATCCAGTACACCACCGTCGTGGTGACCTTCGTGATCGTGCTGATGCTGGTCGTCGCCGGCCTCGACTGGGTCTTCGCCAAGGGTGCCTTCTGGATCTTCGGCTGACGCCCGATCCGGCCGGACTCCGGAGGGGCCCGCAGGCCCCGCACCGCATACCTCACCCCGACCCGGGCCGAACACTTCGGCCCGGGTCGAGCTGTCGGCGCGAAGGACAGCGGGCGACTACCGTTGAGTCGGTACTGTTGAGGTATCCGTTCCACAACCAGGAAAGAAGCAGCGACCGTGTCTGAGTCCCCCCTGTACGACGCCGACGAGACCGTCCGCGAGGCGGATGTCGCCGCCGAGCTGGACGCGGCCGAGGCTGCCGACGTTGAGTCTTCCGCCGAGGAGACCGTCGATTCGGCCGAGGCGGACGCCGAGGAGGACGAGGTCGAGGCCGCCGACGAGCTGGAGGCGGGCGAGCCGGCCGAGGCCGCCGCCGTGCACGAGGTGGACGAGACCGAGGCCGCGGCCGGGGAGGCCCCCGCCGAGGCGGAGGCCGAGGAGGCCGAGGAGGCTGCGGAGGAGCCCGCCGAGGAGGTCGAGAGCGACCCGGTCGCCGAGTTCCGCGAGCAGCTGCGCCGCGCCCCCGGCGAGTGGTACGTCATCCACACCTACGCCGGCTACGAGAACCGGGTGAAGCAGAACCTGGAGCAGCGCTCCGTCTCGCTGAACGTCGAGGACTACATCTTCGAGTCCCAGGTTCCGCAGGAGGAGGTCGTCCAGATCAAGAACGGCGACCGCAAGACCATCCGGCAGAACAAGCTCCCCGGCTACGTGCTGGTCCGGATGGACCTCACCCCGGAGTCCTGGGGCGTCGTGCGCAACACCCCCGGTGTCACCGGCTTCGTCGGCAACGCCTACGACCCGTACCCGCTGACCCTGGACGAGGTCGTCAAGATGCTCGCCCCCGACGTGGAGCGCGCCGCCGCCAAGGAGGCCGGCAAGGCCTCGCCGGTGCGCCCGGTCGAGGTGCAGGTGCTGGACTTCGAGGTCGGCGACTCGGTCACCGTCACCGACGGTCCGTTCGCCACCCTGCAGGCGACCATCAACGAGATCAACCCCGACTCGAAGAAGGTCAAGGGCCTGGTGGAGATCTTCGGCCGGGAGACCCCGGTCGAGCTCTCCTTCGACCAGATCCAGAAGAACTGACCCACAGGTCTCCGGTGCCGGGGCGGGGCGAGAGCCTCCGCCCCGGCACCGTTTTGGTCCAGCACCGCCTCAGCGGTTAGCCTGGTCCGATGTGTGTCCTGGCGGCCGGGTTTCGCCCCGGGGCCGGGCACATCAGCAATCACCTCTCGGAAGGACCCGGAGAGACATGCCTCCCAAGAAGAAGAAGGTCACGGGGCTTATCAAGCTCCAGATCAACGCCGGTGCGGCCAACCCGGCCCCGCCGGTCGGCCCCGCGCTGGGTCAGCACGGCGTCAACATCATGGAGTTCTGCAAGGCGTACAACGCGGCCACCGAGTCGCAGCGCGGCATGATCGTGCCGGTGGAGATCACGGTCTACGACGACCGCTCCTTCACCTTCGTCACGAAGACCCCGCCGGCCGCTCGCCTGATCCTCAAGGCCGCGGGCGTCGACAAGGGCTCCAAGGAGCCGCACAAGACCAAGGTCGCCAAGCTGACCTCGGCCCAGGTGCGCGAGATCGCCACCACCAAGCTGCCCGACCTGAACGCCAACGACCTGGACGCCGCGGAGAAGATCATCGCCGGCACCGCCCGGTCGATGGGCATCACCGTCGAGGGCTGACCAGCCCGTACGTCCTTCCGTGGTAGGGCCCAGCGCGGCCCGTCGGTACCACGACTCCATTAATCACAGGAGCAGCAGTGAAGCGCAGCAAGGCCCTCAAGGCCGCGGACGCCCAGGTCGACCGCGCCCGGATCTACGCCCCGCTCGAGGCCGTCCGCCTCGCCAAGGCGACCTCCACCTCGAAGTTCGACGGCACCGTCGAGGTCGCCATGCGTCTGGGCGTCGACCCGCGCAAGGCCGACCAGATGGTCCGCAGCACCGTCATCCTCCCGCACGGCACCGGTAAGACCGCCCGGGTCCTGGTCTTCGCGAACGGTGAGCGTGCCGAGGCCGCGCGTGCCGCGGGTGCCGACATCGTCGGCTCCGACGAGCTGATCGACGAGGTCGCCAAGGGTCGTCTGGACTTCGACGCCGTCGTCGCCACCCCGGACCTGATGGGCAAGGTCGGCCGCCTGGGCCGCGTGCTCGGTCCCCGTGGCCTGATGCCGAACCCGAAGACCGGCACCGTGACCCCGGACGTCGCCAAGGCCGTCAACGAGATCAAGGGCGGCAAGATCGAGTTCCGCGTCGACAAGCACTCGAACCTCCACCTGATCATCGGCAAGACCTCGTTCTCCGACGAGCAGCTGGTCGAGAACTACGCCGCCGCGCTCGACGAGGTCCTCCGGGCCAAGCCGTCCGCCGCCAAGGGCCGCTACCTGAAGAAGATCGCCTTCTCCAGCACGATCGGCCCCGGCATCCAGGTCGACCCGAACCGCACCCGCAACCTCCTCGTCGAGGAGGACCCGGCGGCGGTCTGACCCCGAGTCAGCCCCCGCGCGGAGCACGCCTGACCGGGCCCGCACCCCCTCGGGGGTGCGGGCCCGGTGGTGTGTGCAAACGGTTTGCGCGGCCGTCGGAGCGGTTCGGTAGAGTCCGGAGGTCATCACCAGGATGAGAATCCGATTAGAGGGGGACCTCCGTGCGCGCACTGCGTACCCTTGCCGTGGCCTGTCTGGCCCTCGGCGCCCTGACCGCCTGCAGCAGCTCCGGCTCGACCGGCGCGACCGGTTCGGCCGGCCCGGCCGGCTCGACCGCCCCGGCGGGCGGCACCGGCAGCACGGGCGCCTCCGCCCCGGCGGCGGACGGAGCCGGCCAGGGCGGGACCAAGCTCGCGCCCAAGGAGGCCCTGCTCGCCTCGGCCGCGGTCATGGACAAGGCGGGCAGTGCCAAGCTGACCGTCAAGGGCGGCGAGACCGACGGCACCGCCGACTACGTCTGGACCTCCCCGTCCTCCTTCCTGCTCACCAGCAAGACCGAGGGCAAGGACGTCAACGTCCTGTTCACCAACGACCAGATGTACATCGGCGCCACCCCCGAGATGGCCGCCGTGGCCCAGGGCAAGAAGTGGATGGTCATCAGCACCAAGGACGCTGCCGGCGCCGACAGCGCCGAGGCCGGCTCCTTCGCCGCGATGATGCAGCTGATGAACCCGTCGGTGCAGCTGACCGCCGCCGCGCCCACCGCCACCCTGGTCGGCACCGAGACCGTGGCCGGCCAGAGCGCCACGCACTACCGCAGCGAGCTCAAGGTGGACGACCAGGTCGCCAAGATGCAGCTCGACCCGGCGCTCAAGGCCCAGGTGCTCGCCGAGCTCAAGAAGAAGGGCGGCACCGCCACCGTCGACCTGTGGATCAACGCCAAGGGCGAGCTGGTCCAGCAGTCCAGCGTCGACCCGACGGCCGAGACCGGCGACGCGACCAACGTGGTCACCTACGCCCAGCTGGGCTCGGTCAAGGCCACCCCGGCCCCGGCCGCCTCCGAGGTGTTCTCCCTCTCCGACCTGCTCCAGCAGTAGCGGTACCCGCGTCCGGGCCCCGGGGGTGGCTCCGGGGCCCGGACGGGCCGCATGGCATCGTGGGGGGACGGACGGGCACGAGGGCGGGAGGAGGACCTGATGGCGGTACCGGCGCGCGGGGCCGCGGTCCTGCTGACGGCCGTCCTGCTGGCCGGCACGGCCGCCGCCTGTACCGGCGCGGGCCGGGCCGCGGAGCCGCCCGCCTCCTCGTCCAGCGCCGTCCCGTCCACCGGCCAGCCCAGCCCGACCGACCGCTCCCCGCACGGGGTGCTGCTCTCCGCCCAGCTGGTGCTGCACGACGCCCGGCGGGCCGAGTACACGGCGGTGCTCGGCGGCCAGGAGGCCGGGGGCGCGCTGTTCTGGGCCCCCAAGACGGTGCTGAAGTACCAGGCCGACGGCGAGGACCGGACGCTGATGGTGCTGGACACCTCCGCCTACCTGGGCGGCGACGCGGAGAGCGCGGCGCGGCTCGGCGGCCCGCACTGGCAGAAGTTCTCCAACGGCCGGATCCCGTACGCCGACCTGATCGACCGGCTCAGCCCGGTGGTCGCGGTGGCCGCCGCGGCCGCCGCGGACGACCCGCTGCTGGTCGGCGAGGAGAAGCTGCTCGACACCACCGTCCGGCACTACCGGGTCACCCTCGGCGCCGCCCGGTACGCCGCCGCGCAGACCCAGCTCGACCCGGCCCGGCGGCAGGCGCTGGAGACCGCGCTGGGCCCCGGCGACGTGGTGCTCGACCTCTGGCTCGACGACAGCGACCAGCTGGTCCGGCTGCGCCGGGCCGCCGCCGCGGTGGACACCGTCGACTACAGCGAGTTCGGCAGCTCCGCGCTCTCGGTCCAGGCCCCCGCCGAGGCCGACACCGCGCCCGGCACCGGCGCCAGTCCGCCGGCCTTCCCGTAGGGCGGTCCGGCTTCCCCGAGGGCGATTTGGTCAAACCCGTTCCGTCCGGTTAGGCTGGCCGAGCCAAAGACCGCTGGTTGTCGCCGTGCCCCGCGAGGGGAACGGCACCGAAGGGTCCGCACTCGCTGCGGATCGCCCGCGCAGGTTGTGGAGCCTAGTGAGGACTTCCGGACCGATCCGGTCCGTCGAGGTCACTGCGAGCCCCGTGCGCCTGCGCGCCGGGGCTTCTTCGTTTTCCCGGGGTCCGCGGCGATGGATGGTCGACTTCTCGAAGGTCGGCCCGACTTCGACATCACGGAAGGAGGCGTAAGCCTATGGCCAGGCCCGACAAGGCTGCCGACGTCGCCGAGATCACGGACAAGTTCCGTGCCTCCAGCGCCGCCGTTCTGACCGAGTACCGCGGTCTCACGGTGAAGCAGCTGAAGACGCTGCGTCGCTCGCTCGGCGGCAACGCCGATTACGCCGTGGTGAAGAACACGCTGACCAAGATCGCGGCCAACGAGGCCGGGATCTCCGAGCTCGACGACCTGTTCGCCGGTCCGACGGCTGTCGCCTTCGTCACCGGTGACCCGGTGGAGTCGGCGAAGGCTCTGCGTGACTTCGCCAAGGAGAACCCTGCTCTCATCATCAAGGGCGGTGTCCTTGACGGTAAGGCGCTGTCCGCCGATGAGATCAAGAAGCTCGCGGACCTCGAGTCCCGCGAGGTGCTGCTCGCCAAGCTGGCGGGCGCCCTGAAGGCCAAGCCCTCCCAGGCTGCCGCGGTCTTCCAGGCGCTCCCGTCCAAGCTCGTTCGCACCGTGGAAGCGCTGCGCGAGAAGGTCGAGCAGGGCGGTGCCGGTACTCCGGCTCCCGCCGAGGACGCGGAGTAACCACTCCCGTCCCAGCGGGCCCGTAAGCACGCCCGCCAACCCGTACATCCGGCACCTGCCGATTTAGTGGAAGGACGCCAATCATGGCGAAGCTCAGCACCGAGGACCTGCTCGAGCAGTTCGAGGGCATGACCCTGATCGAGCTCTCCGAGTTCGTGAAGGCCTTCGAGGAGAAGTTCGACGTCACCGCCGCCGCCCCGGTCGCCGTTGCCGCCGCCGGCGCCCCGGGCGCCCCGGCCGAGGCCGTCGAGGAGCAGGACGAGTTCGACGTCATCCTCGAGGGTGCCGGCGACAAGAAGATCCAGGTCATCAAGGAGGTGCGCGCCCTCACCTCCCTCGGCCTGAAGGAGGCCAAGGACCTCGTCGACACCGCCGGTGCGAAGGTCCTGGAGAAGGTCGCCAAGGACGTCGCGGAGAAGGCCAAGGCCCAGCTCGAGGGCGCCGGCGCCAAGGTCACCGTCAAGTGACTTCCTCCTCTCTCTGAGAGGTGCTCCACAGGCCGGGTCGGCCACCCTTCGGGGTGGCCGACCCGGCCTGCGCGCGTTCCGGGCCGGGCCGGCCGGGGTTGCTCCCGATGGCCCAAGCCGGACTCGGCCGCTGTCGGGGCCCGGGGGTAGGGTGATCGCTGTCACCGGCCCTCCCGCTGCGGGCGGCGTGTAACGCGCGGCGAGGTCCGGACGATGGGCAGTGCGAGGTCCACACCCTGGTGCGGGCCTTGACGAACAGCACGAGGCGCGCGATTCTCGAGGCGCGTGCCCAAGCGGAACCGCCTCCGATGCATATTCGGCGGCGGCACTGGGAAGGTTCCCGGTGACGCAGACGTGGGTGCGACGGCCCGGCCGGTGAGGGATCACTGCCCGGGTTGTCGGTTGTACGGGAGGAGCGTCCGATTCGGTCTCCGAATCAGGGCTTGCTAGCAGTGTCGCCTTTGGCTACACTGTCCCTTTGCGCTGCCTGTTAGCTGCTCCGTGACTCGTCGCCCGGAGTGGTCCCTGTCCTGACCTGGGGTTTTCCGCCTCGGCCAAGGCCCGGCCGGTATGCGCGTAGTGAGCTCCGAGCCCTCGGAAGGACCCCCCTCTTGGCCGCGCCGCGCAACGCCTCGAACAATTCCGCATCCACCGCCCCGCTCCGCGTCTCGTTCGCGAAGATCAAGGAGCCCCTCGAGGTCCCGAACCTCCTGGCCCTGCAGACCGAGAGCTTTGACTGGCTGCTCGGCAACGCGGCCTGGAAGTCCCGGGTCGAGGCTGCCCTGGAGAGTGGTCAGGACGTCCCCACCAAGTCCGGTCTGGAGGAGATCTTCGAAGAGATCTCCCCGATCGAGGACTTCAGCGGGTCGATGTCCCTGACCTTCCGGGACCACCGTTTCGAGCCGCCGAAGAACTCCATCGACGAGTGCAAGGACCGCGACTTCACCTTCGCGGCCCCGCTCTTCGTCACCGCGGAGTTCACCAACAACGAGACCGGTGAGATCAAGTCCCAGACCGTGTTCATGGGCGACTTCCCGCTCATGACCAACAAGGGCACGTTCATCATCAACGGCACCGAGCGTGTCGTCGTGTCCCAGCTGGTCCGCTCCCCGGGCGTCTACTTCGACTCCACCCTGGACAAGGTGTCCGACAAGGACATCTTCTCCGCCAAGATCATCCCCTCCCGCGGTGCCTGGCTGGAGATGGAGATCGACAAGCGCGACATGGTCGGTGTCCGCATCGACCGCAAGCGCAAGCAGTCGGTCACCGTGCTGCTCAAGGCCCTCGGCTGGACCACCGAGATGATCCTGGAGGAGTTCGGCGAGTACGAGTCGATGCGCGCCACCCTGGAGAAGGACCACACCCAGGGCCAGGACGACGCGCTGCTCGACATCTACCGCAAGCTGCGCCCGGGCGAGCCGCCGACCCGCGAGGCCGCGCAGACGCTGCTGGAGAACCTGTACTTCAACCCGAAGCGCTACGACCTGGCCAAGGTCGGCCGCTACAAGGTCAACCGGAAGCTGGGCAACGCCGAGTCGCTCGACTCCGGCGTGCTCACCGAGCCGGACATCATCAACACCATCAAGTACCTGGTGAAGCTGCACGCCGGCGAGACCGAGTGGCGCGATGACGAGGGCCGCGACATCGTCATCGAGGTCGACGACATCGACCACTTCGGCAACCGCCGCCTGCGCAACGTCGGCGAGCTGATCCAGAACCAGGTCCGCACCGGCCTCGCCCGCATGGAGCGGGTGGTCCGCGAGCGGATGACCACCCAGGACGTCGAGGCGATCACGCCGCAGACCCTGATCAACATCCGGCCGGTCGTCGCCTCCATCAAGGAGTTCTTCGGCACCAGCCAGCTGTCGCAGTTCATGGACCAGACGAACCCGCTGTCGGGCCTGACCCACAAGCGCCGGCTGTCCGCGCTCGGTCCCGGTGGCCTGTCCCGCGAGCGGGCCGGCTTCGAGGTCCGTGACGTGCACCCCTCGCACTACGGCCGCATGTGTCCGATCGAGACCCCCGAAGGCCCGAACATCGGTCTGATCGGCTCGCTCGCCTCCTACGGCCGGGTCAACGCGTTCGGCTTCATCGAGACCCCGTACCGCAAGGTCGTCGACGGCGTGGTCACCGAGTCGGTGGACTACCTGACCGCCGACGAGGAGGACCGGTACGTCATCGCGCAGGCCAACGCCCCGCTCACCGCGGAGCTGACCTTCGCCGAGCCCCGCGTCCTGGTCCGCCGCCGCGGCGGCGAGATCGACTACATCCCCGGCACCGAGATCGACTACATGGACGTCTCGCCGCGCCAGATGGTGTCGGTCGCGACCGCCATGATCCCCTTCCTCGAGCACGACGACGCCAACCGCGCGCTGATGGGCTCGAACATGATGCGCCAGGCCGTCCCGCTGCTGCGCAGCGAGGCGCCGCTGGTCGGCACCGGCATGGAGTACCGCTGCGCCGTCGACGCCGCGGACGTCATCACCGCCGACAAGGCCGGCGTGGTGCAGGAGGTCTCGGCCGACTACGTCACCGTCGCCAACGACGACGGCACGTACAACACCTACCGGGCCGCCAAGTTCACCCGCTCCAACCAGGGCACCGCCTTCAACCAGAAGGTCCTGGTGGACGAGGGCGCCCGGGTCGAGGCCGGCCAGGTGCTGGCCGACGGCCCGTGCACCGACGAGGGCGAGATGGCCCTCGGCAAGAACCTCCTGGTGGCGTTCATGTCCTGGGAGGGCCACAACTACGAGGACGCGATCATCCTGTCGCAGCGCCTCGTCCAGGACGACGTCCTCTCCTCGATCCACATCGAGGAGCACGAGGTCGACGCCCGCGACACCAAGCTGGGCCCCGAGGAGATCACCCGGGACATCCCGAACGTCTCCGAGGAGGTCCTCGCCGACCTCGACGAGCGCGGCATCATCCGGATCGGCGCCGACGTCGTCACCGGTGACATCCTGGTCGGCAAGGTCACCCCGAAGGGCGAGACCGAGCTGACCCCGGAGGAGCGCCTGCTCCGCGCGATCTTCGGCGAGAAGGCCCGCGAGGTCCGCGACACCTCGCTGAAGGTGCCGCACGGCGAGTCCGGCAAGGTCATCGGCGTCCGCGTCTTCGACCGCGAGGAGGGGGACGAGCTCCCCCCGGGCGTGAACCAGCTGGTCCGCGTCTACGTCGCCCAGAAGCGCAAGATCACCAACGGTGACAAGCTGGCCGGCCGCCACGGCAACAAGGGCGTCATCTCCAAGATCCTGCCGGTCGAGGACATGCCGTTCCTGGAGGACGGCACCCCGGTCGACATCATCCTGAACCCGCTGGGCGTCCCGTCCCGGATGAACCCGGGACAGGTCCTGGAGATCCACCTCGGCTGGCTCGCCATGCAGGGCTGGGACGTCTCCGGCCTCGCCGACGAGTGGGCCCAGCGCCTCCAGGCGATCGGCGCCGACACGGTCGAGGGCGGCACCAACCTCGCCACCCCGGTCTTCGACGGCGCCCGCGAGGACGAGATCACCGGCCTGCTGGACAACACCACCCTCACCCGCGACGGTGAGCGCCTGGTGAACTCCACCGGCAAGGCCCGGCTGTTCGACGGCCGCTCCGGCGAGCCGTTCCCGATGCCGGTCTCGGTCGGCTACATGTACATCCTCAAGCTGCACCACCTGGTCGACGACAAGCTGCACGCCCGTTCGACCGGTCCGTACTCGATGATCACCCAGCAGCCGCTCGGTGGTAAGGCGCAGTTCGGTGGTCAGCGCTTCGGCGAGATGGAGGTGTGGGCCCTCGAGGCGTACGGCGCGGCCTACGCGCTGCAGGAGCTGCTCACCATCAAGTCCGACGACGTCCTGGGCCGCGTGAAGGTCTACGAGGCGATCGTCAAGGGCGAGAACATCCCCGAGCCCGGCATTCCCGAGTCCTTCAAGGTCCTCATCAAGGAAATGCAATCGCTCTGCCTCAACGTGGAGGTGCTGTCCTCGGACGGCCAGTCCATCGAGATGCGCGACAGCGACGAGGACGTGTTCCGCGCCGCCGAGGAGCTCGGCATTGACCTGTCCCGGCGCGAGCCGAGCAGCGTCGAAGAGGTCTGACGGAGGTCGGGCCGACCCCTAGTCCGGGTCGGCCCGCCCCCAGGCCCCCCTCAGACCAACAGACAGACTCTCGAATCACGAAAGAGGGCTTGACGACCAGTGCTTGACGTCAACTTCTTCGACGAGCTCCGCATCGGACTGGCCACCGCCGACGACATCCGCCAGTGGTCGCACGGCGAGGTGAAGAAGCCGGAGACCATCAACTACCGCACGCTGAAGCCGGAAAAGGACGGCCTCTTCTGCGAGAAGATCTTCGGTCCCACCCGGGACTGGGAGTGCTACTGCGGCAAGTACAAGCGCGTCCGCTTCAAGGGCATCATCTGTGAGCGCTGCGGCGTCGAGGTGACCCGCGCCAAGGTGCGCCGCGAGCGGATGGGCCACATCGAGCTGGCCGCCCCGGTCACCCACATCTGGTACTTCAAGGGCGTCCCGTCGCGCCTGGGCTACCTGCTCGACCTGGCGCCGAAGGACCTCGAGAAGGTCATCTACTTCGCCGCCTACATGATCACCTGGGTGGACGACGAGCGTCGCCAGCGCGACCTCCCGTCCCTGGAGGCGCACGTCTCGGTCGAGCGCCAGCAGATCGAGAACCGGCGCGACGCCGACCTGGAGGCCCGGGCCAAGAAGGCCGAGTCCGACCTGGCCGAGCTGGAGGCCGAGGGCGCCAAGGCCGACGTGCGCCGCAAGGTGCGCGAGGGCGCCGAGCGCGAGATGAAGCAGCTGCGCGACCGCACGCAGCGCGAGATCGACCGCCTCGACGAGGTCTGGACCCGGTTCAAGAACCTCAAGGTCCAGGACCTGGAGGGCGACGAGCTGCTCTACCGCGAGCTGCGCGACCGCTTCGGCACCTACTTCTCCGGCTCGATGGGCGCCGCGGCCCTCAAGGACCGCCTGGAGTCCTTCGACCTGGGCGAGGAGGCCGAGCGCCTCCGCGAGATCATCCGCACCGGCAAGGGCCAGAAGAAGACCCGCGCGCTCAAGCGCCTCAAGGTCGTCTCCGCCTTCCTGCAGACCAGCAACAAGCCCAAGGGCATGGTGCTCGACTGCGTCCCGGTGATCCCGCCGGACCTGCGCCCGATGGTCCAGCTCGACGGTGGCCGCTTCGCCACCTCCGACCTGAACGACCTGTACCGCCGCGTCATCAACCGCAACAACCGCCTGAAGCGGCTCCTCGACCTCGGCGCGCCCGAGATCATCGTGAACAACGAGAAGCGCATGCTCCAGGAGGCCGTCGACGCGCTCTTCGACAACGGCCGCCGCGGCCGCCCGGTCACGGGCCCCGGCAACCGTCCGCTGAAGTCGCTGTCCGACATGCTCAAGGGCAAGCAGGGCCGCTTCCGGCAGAACCTGCTCGGCAAGCGCGTCGACTACTCGGCCCGTTCGGTCATCGTCGTCGGCCCGCAGCTCAAGCTGCACCAGTGCGGCCTGCCCAAGGCCATGGCGCTGGAGCTCTTCAAGCCGTTCGTGATGAAGCGCCTGGTCGACCTGAACCACGCGCAGAACATCAAGTCGGCCAAGCGCATGGTCGAGCGCGCCCGCCCCGTGGTGTGGGACGTCCTCGAAGAGGTCATCGCCGAGCACCCGGTGCTGCTGAACCGCGCGCCCACCCTGCACCGCCTCGGCATCCAGGCCTTCGAGCCGCAGCTGGTCGAGGGCAAGGCCATCCAGATCCACCCGCTCGTCTGCACCGCGTTCAACGCGGACTTCGACGGCGACCAGATGGCCGTGCACCTGCCGCTGTCCGCGGAGGCGCAGGCCGAGGCCCGCATCCTGATGCTGTCCTCGAACAACATCCTGAAGCCGGCCGACGGCCGCCCCGTCACCATGCCGACCCAGGACATGGTGCTGGGCCTGTTCTTCCTCACCTCGGACCGCGAGGAGGTCAAGGGCAAGGGCCGTTCCTTCTCCTCGACCGCCGAGGCGATCATGGCCTTCGACGCCCGCGAGCTGGACGTCCAGGCCCCGATCGACCTGCGCCTGGCCGGCGGCACCGTGCCGCCGCGCGGCTGGACCCCGCCGGTGGACGAGGACGGGCAGCCGGCCTGGACCGAGGGCGAGCCGTTCCGGATCACCACCACCCTGGGCCGCGCGCTCTTCAACGAGCTGCTGCCCGAGGACTACCCGTTCGTCGACTACGAGGTCGGCAAGAAGCAGCTGTCGGCGATCGTCAACGACCTCGCCGAGCGCTACCCGAAGGTCGTCGTCGCCGCGGCGCTCGACAACCTGAAGGCGGCCGGCTTCCACTGGTCGACCCGTTCCGGCGTCACCGTCTCGATCTCGGACGTCATCGTCCCGCCGAGCAAGCCCGCCATCCTGGAGGGCTACGAGGCGCAGGCGGAGAAGGTCCAGAAGCAGTACGAGCGCGGTCTGATCACCGACAACGAGCGCAAGTCCGAGCTGGTCGGCATCTGGACCCGCGCGACCAACGAGGTCGCCGACGCGATGGCCGCGAACTTCCCGAAGACGAACCCCATCTTCATGATGGTCGACTCGGGCGCGCGCGGAAACATGATGCAGATGCGTCAGATCGCCGGTATGCGTGGTCTGGTGTCGAACGCGAAGAACGAGACCATCGCGCGTCCGATCAAGGCCTCGTTCCGTGAGGGCCTGTCCGTGCTGGAGTACTTCATCTCCACCCACGGTGCCCGTAAGGGTCTGGCCGACACCGCGCTGCGCACCGCCGACTCGGGCTACCTGACCCGTCGTCTGGTGGACGTCTCGCAGGACGTGATCATCCGCGAGGAGGACTGCGGCACCGAGCGCGGCCTCAAGCTGTCGATCGGCTCGGTCGGCGCGGACGGCGTGCTGCGCAAGGCCGACGACGTCGAGACCAGCGTCTACGCCCGCATGCTCGCCGAGGACATCACCGTCGACGGCAAGCTGATCGCCACCGCCAACACCGACCTCGGCGACGTCCTGATGGACGAGCTGATCCGGCACGGCGTGAGCTCGGTCAAGGTCCGCTCGATCCTGACCTGCGAGTCCGCGGTCGGCACCTGTGCCTTCTGCTACGGCCGCTCGCTGGCCACCGGCAAGCTGGTCGACATCGGCGAGGCGGTCGGCATCATCGCCGCCCAGTCCATCGGTGAGCCCGGCACCCAGCTGACCATGCGCACCTTCCACACCGGTGGTGTGGCCGGTGACGACATCACCCAGGGTCTGCCGCGTGTCGTCGAGCTCTTCGAGGCCCGCACCCCCAAGGGTGTGGCCCCGATCTCGGAGGCGCAGGGCCGCGTCCGGATCGAGGACACCGAGAAGACCCGCAAGGTCGTCGTCACCCCCGACGACGGCTCGGACGAGATCGCCTACCCGGTCTCCAAGCGCGTCAAGCTGCTGGTCAGCGAGGGCGAGGCGGTCGAGGTCGGCCAGAAGCTGACCGTCGGCGCCACCAACCCGCACGACGTGCTGCGCATCATGGGCCAGCGGGCCGTCCAGATCCACCTGGTCGCCGAGGTCCAGAAGGTCTACAACTCGCAGGGCGTGTCGATCCACGACAAGCACATCGAGATCATCATCCGGCAGATGCTCCGCCGCGTGACGATCATCGAGTCGGGCGACGCGGAGCTGCTGCCGGGCGAGCTGGTCGAGCGCGGCCGCTTCGAGCAGGAGAACCGCCGGGTGGTCTCCGAGGGCGGCCACCCCGCCTCCGGCCGCCCGCAGCTGATGGGTATCACCAAGGCCTCGCTGGCCACCGAGTCCTGGCTGTCGGCCGCCTCCTTCCAGGAGACGACCCGGGTGCTCACCGACGCGGCGATCCACGCCAAGTCGGACCCGCTGCTGGGCCTCAAGGAGAACGTCATCCTCGGCAAGCTCATCCCGGCCGGTACGGGTCTGCCCCGCTACCGCAACATCCGGGTCGAGCCGACCGAGGAGGCCAAGGCCGCGATGTACTCGGCCGTCGGCTACGACGACTACGACCTGTCGCCGTTCGGCGCGGGCTCCGGTCAGGCCGTCCCGCTGGACGACTACGACTACGGCCCGTACACCGGCTGATCCTCCGGTCCCGATCGCAGGGCGGTCACCCCATCCGGGGTGGCCGCCCTGCGGCGTTTCCCCTAGGGGGATCCCCCGGGGGGAGGAGGCGCCGGAACCACTCTCCGGAGGGAGGCGGCCGGGGGCGGCGGGCCGGGAGACTGGTGGTCGTCGAGAGGAGGCCGCGGTGAAGCGGTTCGTGGGGGCGGCGGCGGTCGTGGGGCTGCTGGCGGTCGGGGCGGTCGGGTGCGGGCCGTGGGACGAGCAGCGCAAGACGGTGTCGTACGAGGTGCCCGGGCAGGTCACCGCGTTGGAGGTGACCGGGGAGGTCGGCGGGATCGAGGTGCGGGCCGGGGACGGGCCGGTGCAGGTGGTGGAGAAGCGCACCTGGCAGGACGAGGAGCCGCGGGCCGGCCACGAGCTGAGCGGCGGGGTGCTGAAGCTGACGTACTCCTGCTCGCAGTGCGGGATCGGCTACCAGGTGCGGGTGCCGGCCGGGACGGTGCTGCGGCTGGAGGAGACCACCGGCGGCATCACGCTGCGCGACCTGGGCGGCGACATCACCGCGCGGACCGTCACCGGCGGCGTGGAGGCGACCGGGCTGCGCGGGGCGAACGTCACGCTGGAGGCCGGGACGGGCGGCGTCAGCGCCCGGTTCGCGGCGGCGCCGACCCGGGCCGAACTGCGCACCGGGACCGGCGGGGTGGAGCTGACGGTGCCCGCCGGCGAGGCGTACACGGTGGACGCGCACGCCTCGGCCGGCGGCACCGAGGTGAGCGTCCCCTCGCAGGCCGGGGCCGGGCACGCGCTGGTCGCCCGGGCGGACACCGGCGGCGTGAAGGTCGCCACCGGCTGATCGCCAACTGTCGGTGCCGGGACGTAGATTGAGGGTGTCGGACGGAGGGCGCAGGCCCCGCCGGCACCCCTCCCGAACTCTGTGCCCGAAAGGGGCGTCGGCCATGTCCGCCACCGTTTCCGCCGACCCGCAGGTGACCTACCTGGAGCTCTCCGAGGACGAGGGGAGCGCCCACAAGTTCTACGAAGTCACGGTCAAGGAAGCCGAGTTGACCATCCGCTACGGCCGGATCGGCGAGCCGGGCACCACCAGGACCACGGTCTGCGCGAGCGCCGAGAAGGCCGCCGCGCAGGCCGCCAGGAAGATCGGCGAGAAGGTCCGCAAGGGCTACGCCCCGGCCGTGCGGGGCGTGCGCCAGCGCCGGTCGGTGACCCGCCGGCAGATCACCTCGACCCGCTCCACCGCCCGCCAGGCCCCGCTGCTGTGGCGCTTCCGCTCCGGCTCGCCCGCGTTCGGGGTGTACGTCGGCGAGGAGCACGCCTGGGTCGGCAACGAGCAGGGCGACGTCTACACGCTGACCACGGACGGCCGGGTCACCGGCCGGTTCGGCCTGCCCGACGGGGTCAAGTGCATCGTCGCCGACGACTGGTGGATCTACGCGGGCTGCGACGACGGCAAGGTGTACGACCTCGGCGGGAAGGTGCCGCGGGTGGCGTACGAGATCGCCCAGGACGTGGACATCTACTGGCTGGACATCCACGACGGCGTGCTCGGCGTCGCCGACGAGCGCGGCGGGCTGACCACCGTCGACCACGAGGACGAGTTCCAGTGGCGGCGCAACGCCCAGGGCTCCTCCGGCTGGATGGTGCGCTGCGACGCCGAGTCGGTCTACCACGGCTGGTCGGCGGGCGTGGCCCGGTACGCCAAGCGCGGCGGCGACCAGCTCTGGCACACCCGCACCAAGGGCTCGGTGCTGTTCGGCTGGCAGGAGCGGGACGAGGTGTTCGCCGGCACCTCGCAGGGCTGGGTGCACCGGCTGCGCAAGTCCGACGGCGCGGAGACCGCCGCGTACCGGTGCGACGCCGCGGTGTTCTCCTGCGCGGCCTCCCCGGACGGGGAGTTCGTGTTCGCGGGCGACAACCACTCGTCCGTCTACTGCTTCGCCGCCGACGGCACCCGGCTGTGGAAGCTGGGCACCGGCTGCGGCTCGGCGTACAGCATGCAGTACCGCGACGGGCGGCTGTACCTGGTCACCACCGACGGCTCGCTGGCCTGCCTGGACGCCTCCCAGGGCGCCGTGCAGGCCGCCGAGCAGGGCACCCTGCCGGCCACCGCCGAGGTGAGCGGCGCGGGCGTCGAGCGGGTCGCGGCCGGCGCCGAGCTGGAGACCGTCAGCGCCGGCGCGCTGGCGGGCGCCGGGGGCGTCGAGGTGGAGTGCGTGGCCGAGGGCGGGCGGCTGCGGGTCCGGGTGGTCACGCCCGGCTACGACGCCGCGCTGCGGGTGCAGTTCCCCAAGGACGTCCGGGTCGCCGGGGCGCGGTACCTGGTCGCCGAGGTGCGCCGGTCCGAGTCCGGCGGGTTCTACCGGGCCCGCGGGGAGATCAAGCGGCTGCTGTGACGCCCCGGGGCGTTCGTCCGGGGTGCCCCCGGCGTTCCGCGCCGGGAGGCGCGCGCGGCGGCCGGCCGACGATGCGGGAGGATGCGGGCCATGGGGACGCGGGGGACGTGGGGGAAGCGGACGGACGGGCTGCTGGCCTGGGGGCGGGCCCGGCCCTGGGCGGTGGACGGGCCGCTGCTGGTGCTCGCCGTCGGCGTCTCGCTCTGGGGGGTGTACACCGACGAGCACGCGGCCGAACGGCAGTGGTGGGCCTACGCGCTGGCGCTGGCCGGGGCGCTGCCGCTGTGGTGGCGCCGCCGCGCCCCGTGGGCGGTGCTGCTGGCCTGCGCGGTGCCCACCTGCACGCTGTCGGTGGTCGCGCACTTCGCGATGCCGCAGATCCAGGTCGCCATGGCGGTCGCCGTCTACACCGTCGCCGACCGCGGCCGGGACTGGCAGCGCGCCGCGCTGCTGGCCTTCGCGGTGGTCGGCAACGTGGTCGGCACCCGCTCCTTCGGCGGCATGCTGTTCAGCCTGGTGGTGTCGGTCGGCAGCTTCGTGCTCGGCTCGCTGGTGCGGGAGCTGCGCCGACTGGCCGGCGTCGAGGCCGAACGGGCCCGGCAGGCCGGGCTGCGGGCCGCCAGCGACGCCGCCCGCGCGGTCGCCGAGGAGCGCGCCCGGATCGCCCGCGAGATGCACGACATCCTGGCCCACGCGGTCTCGCTGATGGTGGTCCAGGCCGAGGCCGGGCCGCTGGTGGTGCGCAGCGACCCCGACCGGGCGGTCCGCGCGTTCGACGCCATCGCCGACTCCGGGCGCGACGCCATGGTCCAGCTCCGGCGGTCGCTGGGCGTGCTGAAGGAGGGCGGCGCGGCGCCCGCGCTCGCCCCGCAGCCCCGGCTGGCCGAGCTCGCGGACGTGCTGCAGCGGGTCCGCGACTCCGGGGTGGCGGTCGACGCCGAGATCGAGGAGGCCGGGCCGGCCGAGGTGCAGGCGGCGGCCTTCCGGATCGTCCAGGAGGCGCTCACCAACGTGGTCAAGCACGCCGGCGCCCGGCGGGTCGGCGTCCGGGTCGCGGTCCGCGACGGGGCGCTGCTGGCGGTCGAGGTGGTCGACGACGGCGCGGGAGCGGGGGCGGGCGCGGCGGCTGGGGTCGACGGGCGCTCCGGCGGGCGCGGCCTGCTCTCCATCCGGGAGCGGGCGGCGGCCTGCGGCGGCAGCGCCGAGACCGGGCCCCGACCCGACGGGCCCGGCTACCTGGTGGCCGCCGTACTGCCGCTCGACGCCTGAGAGCTGCCGATCAACGCCTGAGAGAGGGACGGAAGTTGACCATACGCGTGGTGATCGCCGACGACCAGGAACTGGTCCGGGCCGGGTTCGGCATGATCCTCGACGCCCAGCCCGACATCGAGGTCGTCGCCGAGGCCGGCGACGGGCGGCAGGCCGTGGAGGCCGTCCGCGCGCACGCCCCCGACGTCCTGCTGCTGGACGTCCGGATGCCCGTCATGGACGGCCTGGAGGCCGCCCGCCGGGTCTGCGTCGAGCACCCCGGCTGCCGGGTCATCATGCTCACCACCTTCGACGTGGACGACTACGTCTTCGACGCGCTGTACGCCGGGGCCAGCGGCTTCCTGCTCAAGGACGTCCGCCGCGACGACCTCGCCCACGCCGTCCGGGTCGTCCACTCCGGCGAGGCGCTGCTCGCCCCGTCCGTCACCCGCCGGGTGATCGGCGAGGTGACCGCCCGCAAGACCGGCGCCGCCCCGGCCGTCGCCCGGCCGCTCCGGCGCCTGCTGGAGTCGCTCACCGCCCGGGAGTCGGAGACCCTGCGGCTGGTCGCCCGGGGCATGTCCAACGCCGAGATCGCCGCCGAACTGGTGGTCAGCGAGCACACCGTGAAGACCCACGTCAGCAACCTGCTGCAGAAGCTCGGCCTGCGCGACCGCGTCCACGCGGTGGTCTTCGCGTACGAGGCGGGGGCGGTCACGGCGGGGGAGTGAGACCCGCCCGCCGCCGGGGCGGGCGGTGCGCTCCCCCGCGGGAGGGAGACCGGGCATCGCCGTCGCGGGGGAGGCGCGGCGGCGCCCGCCGCGGGAGGGTGGGGGTGTCAGGAAGGCACTCTCACGAGGGGGTTGGGGCGATGGTGACGGGACGTCGGGCGCTGGGCTGGGCGGCGGGGCTGCTGGCGGTGTACGGGCTGGTGCGGCTGCTGCCGGGCTCGCGCGGGGTGGGCGTCGGCTGGACGGCGGGGCACCTGGCGCTGTTCGCCGGGCTGGCGCTGCTGGGCGCGGGGCTGCCGGAGCTGTGGCGGCTGGGCGGCCGGGACGGGGCGTGGGGCCGGGCCTGGCTCGGCCTCGGCTGGGCCGGGGTGGCGGCCGGCCTGGCGCAGGCCGGGATCGACCTGTACGCGAACGCCGTCTCGGCCGACCGGGCGGCCCGCTCGGCGCTGTTCGACCGGGTGCAGTCGGTGCCGGGCGTGCTGCCGCTGGTGTACACCGTCGTCCCGCTGCTGCTGTACGTCGGCCTGCTCGGGCTGCTGGCCCGCCTGGCGCTCCGCCGGGCCGTCCCGTGGTGGAGCCCGGCGCTGGTGCTGCTGGGCACCCTGGCGATGGGCGCGTCGCTGGACTTCCTGGCGCTCGGCGCGGCACTCTACCTGCTGGCGTTCCGGCCGGTGATAACCGCTGGCCGCGGCGGGCCGCGGGCCGTACCGTCCGGGGCATGAACGGGAAGCGGCCGCTGGTGGCGGTCTTGACGGGGGCGGGCATCTCCACGGACTCGGGCATCCCCGACTACCGGGGCCCGCAGGGGCTCTGGCAGCGGGACCCGAGCGCGCAGGAGCTGGTCACGATCGGCCCGTACCTGGCGAGCGCCGAGGTGCGGCGCCGGGCCTGGCTGATGCGGCGGGACGCGGGCGCGATCGGCGCCCGGCCGAACGCCGGGCACCGGGCGCTGGCGGACCTGGAGCGGGCGGGCGTCCCGGTGCGGGTGCTCACCCAGAACGTGGACGGGCTGCACCAGGCGGCCGGCGTCTCCCCGCGCAAGGTGCTCGAACTGCACGGCACGGCCACCGGGGTGCGGTGCGCGGGCTGCGGGGAGTCCGGCCCGATGGCGGCGGCGCTGGCGCGGGTCGCCGCCGGCGAGGACGACCCGGCGTGCGAGCGCTGCGGCGGGGTGCTGCGGCCGTGCACCGTGATGTTCGGCGAGGCGCTGGACGAGCGGGTGCTGGAGCAGGCGGGCACGATCGCCCGGAACTGCCAGGTGTTCCTGGCGGTCGGCAGCTCGCTCCAGGTGCACCCGGCGGCGCTGCTGCCGCGGATCGCGCTGGAGCACGGCGCGCGGCTGATCGTGGTCAACGGCGAGCCCACGCCGTACGACGGGGAGGCGCACGAGGTGGTCCGCACGCCGATCTCGACCGCGCTGCCCGCGCTGGTGGCCCGCCTGGTGGACGGCGACCTGTCCGGTCCCTGAGCCGCCGCCCGCCCGGGGCGCCCGGCCCGCCGCGCGGCGGGCCGGGGCCCGTAGCATGGCGGCCCGACGAGCAGGGAGGACCCCATGGCGATCGACGCCTTCGACCCGTGGTCGGCCGCGTTCGTGGCGCACCCCTACCCGGCGTACGCCGCGCTGCGCGAGCGGGCGCCCGTCCACCACTACGCGCCGACCGGCCAGTGGCTGGTCTCCCGGCACGCCGACGTCAACGCGCTGCTGCGGGACCGGCGGCTCGGCCGCACCCACACGCACCGGTTCACCCACGAGGAGTTCGGGCGGCCCGCGCCGGACCCCGCCCACGAGCCGTTCCACACCCTCAACGACCACGGCCTGCTGGACCTGGAGGGCCCCGACCACGCCCGGATCCGCCGCCTGGTCGCCAAGGTCTTCACCCCGCGCACGGTCGAGTCGCTGCGCCCCGCCGTCCGCAGGCTGGCCGGCGAACTCGTCGACGGCCTGCTCGCCGAGGGCGGCGGCGACCTGATCGCCCGGGTCGCCGAACCGCTGCCGGTCGCGGTGATCGCCGAGCTGCTGGGCGTCCCCGAGCCGGACCGGCACCTGCTGCGCCCCTGGTCCGCCGACATCACCGGCATGTTCGAACTCCACCCGAGCGCGGAGACGGCCCGCCGCGCCGTCACCGCCAGCATCGAATTCTCGTCCTACCTGCGGGAGTTGATCCGCCGCCGACGCGCCGACCCGGGCCCCGACCTGATCAGCGCGCTGGCCCTGGCCGCCGAGGACGGGCAGTCGCTCAGCGAGCAGGAGGTGGTCTCCACCTGCGTGCTGCTGCTCAACGCCGGCCACGAGGCCACCGTCAACACCACCGGCAACGGCTGGCTCGCCCTGTTCCGCAACCCCGGCGAACTCACCCGGCTGCGCGGCGCGGTGGACGAACTGTTGCCCACCGCCGTCGAGGAGCTGATGCGCTACGACACCCCGCTGCAGATGTTCGAACGCTGGGTGCTGGACGACATCGAGGTGGCCGGCACGCACATCCCGCGCGGCGCCGAGGTCGCCCTGCTGTTCGGCTCCGCCAACCACGACCCCGAGCGCTTCACCGACCCCGAGCGGCTCGACCTCGGCCGCACCGACAACCCGCACCTCAGCTTCGGCGCCGGAATCCACTTCTGCCTCGGCGCCCCGCTCGCCAGAATGGAACTCACCGAGTCCTACGGCGCACTGCTCCGCAAGGCCCCCGGGCTGACGCTGCGGCGCGAGCCCGACCGGCGCCCCGGCTACGTGATCCGGGGGCTGGAGGAACTGCTGGTCGAGATCTGAGGGGGAACGCACGGTGAAGCGGGCGACCGGGGCGATGCTGGGGCTGGCGATCGGGGACGCGCTCGGCAAGCCCACCGAGTTCCTGGACCTGGACGAGATCGGGCGGATCAGCGCCGACTGGCGGCGCCTCCCGCTCCCGAAGAAGGCCGAGGTCACCGACGACACCCAGATGACGCTCGCGCTGGCCCGCGCCCTGCGCGACGCCCTGGCCGAGGGCCCGCTCGTCCCGCTGCGCCTCGAACTCCCGCTGCGCGAGGAGTTCGTGGACTGGTGGCGCTCCCCGGACAACGACCGCGCCCCCGGCATGACCTGCCTGCGCTCCTGCTTCCGGCTCTCCACCGGCCGCCCCTGGCAGGACGCCGGCGACCTCGGCTCCAAGGGCTGCGGCGCGAACATGCGGGTCGCCCCGCTCGGCCTGGTCCGCGAACTGACCGACCGCCAGGTCGCCGGCGCCGCCCAGTTGCAGTCCGGCCTCACCCACGGCCACCCCACCGCGCTGGCCGCCAGCGAACTCACCGCGTTCACCGTCCGCTGGCTCGCCCAGGGCGTCGAGCCGGCCGAACTCCCGGCCCGGCTGCGCGCCCACGCGCACCGACAGCGCACCCGCTACGACGAGTTCTGGCTCGGCGACCTCGCCGCCCGGGACCACACCGGCACCCCGGAGCAGTTCATCGCCCGCGGCTGGGACGACTGCCTGGACGTCCTGGACCGGCTCGACGCCGCGCTCGCCGCCCCCGACCTCGACGCCGACCCGTGCGAGCGCACCGGCGCGGGCTGGATCGCCGAGGAGGCCCTCGCCACCGCCCTGCTCTGCTTCCTGCTGCTGCCCGACGACCCGGTCGCCGCCGTCCGCCGCGCCGCGGTCTCCTCCGGCGACTCCGACTCGCTGGCCTGCCTGGCCGGTGCCTTCGCCGGGGCCCGGCACGGCGCGGACGCCTGGCCGCGCGAGTGGACCGACCGGATCGAGTACCGCCGCGAACTGCTGGCCCTCGGCGCGCTCTGGGACTGAACCGCGGGCTCCCGGGCCGCCGCCGGGGAGCGGCTCAGGCTCGGCCGCGCGGCCGGAACCGCGCCCGCTCCGGCCCGCCCGGCCCGCCCGGGGCGGCGGTGGCGGCGGGGACGGGCCCGGCGGCGGGTCCGGGCGCCGTCGCGGGCCGCGGGTAGCGGGCGTCCAGGGCCGACCGGTCGCCGCCGGTGGCGGCGGCCGCGGCGGCGGTGACGAGGTCGTCGGCGACCTGGAGGACCACCTCGCGGCCCTCCACCAGGGCGCACCAGTCGGCGGGCAGGCCGGACCGCCCGTGCAGGGCGCCGACCAGGTTGCCGCAGACCGCGCCGGTGGAGTCGCTGTCGCCGGAGTGGTTGACCGACAGCACCAGGGCGGCGCGGGCGTCCGGCCCGGCCAGGGCCGCGTACACGGCGATGGCCAGGCACTCCTCGGCGATCCAGCCCAGCCCCACCCGCTCCACGGCCTCCGCCGTGCCCGGGCCCTCCGCGGCGATCCGGACGGCCCGGCGCAGCGCGTCGCCGGTCTCCGCGCCCAGCCGGTGCGCGTCCAGCTGGGCGAGCACCGCGTCCACGGCCGGGCGCAGCGGCGTCCCGGCGGCGACCCGGTCGACCAGGGCCGCGAACGCGCCCGCCGCGAGGTAGCCGGTGGGGTGGCCGTGGGTCAGCTGCGCGGCCACCGCGGCCTGCCGGAACGCCTCCTCCGGGCCCAGCCCGAGCAGGCCGAACGGGGCCGAGCGCATCACCGTCCCGCAGCCCTTGGAGCCCGGGTTGACCGGGCCGTCCTGGCCGAACGGGGCGGCCGGCCGGTAGGCGGCGGCCACCCCGGTGGTGCAGGCGTTGCCCGGGGCCCGGGAGGCGTACAGGAAGTCCTGGGCGGCCAGCCAGCCGTCGGGGTCGCGCTCCGGTCCGGGCAGCCGCTGGGTGAGGAACCAGCGCCGGTAGGCGGCGTGCAGGTCCTCCGGGCGGCCGCCGCGCAGCAGGCCCTCCGCGGTGAACAGGGTCATCTGGGTGTCGTCGGTGACCTGCCCGCCGAGCCCGGCGTCCGCCAGGTCGGTCAGGCCGTCCGGCCCGAACCTCTCCCGGATCCGCTCCAGCCGCTGGAACTCGATCGGCCAGCCCAGGGCGTCGCCCAGCGCGCCCCCGAGCAGCGCGCCGCGCACCCGGTCGGTGAAATCCATCGGTCCTCCCCCGTCACGGGGTGCCGCCGGCCGGTCAGCGCGCGATGCGCCCCGAACCGCGGTGCAGGGAAGCCCGGTCGGCGGCGGCCCGGCCCTCGACCCAGCCCTCGCCGTCGCTCACCCGCACCCGCTGCGACACCAGTTTGGGGAACATCTTGCCCACAGTGTTGTCGACGGCCTCCGCCCGGGCCGCCAGTACCGGCAGCAGGCCGCCGTCCGGGACGGCCGGCAGCGGCGCGCGGTCCGGGTCGGCGCCGTCCGGGTGCCCGGCCGCGCCCCCGGCCGTGCGCCCGGCCGCGACGTCCTCGTCGGCCTGCGCGGTGGCCCGCTCGGTGGCCTCGGCCAGCCGCTCCCGGATCCGGGCCGCGTACGCCACCAGGAAGGACTGCCGGAACGCCTTGGTCCGGGCCGCGCCGTCCTCGTGCTTGCGGCTGCCCGCCCGGTGCATCGCCGCCGTCGCCTGCACCAGCAGCGAGGTGTACAGCAGCTCCACCGCGTCCAGGTCGGCGTCGAAGCCGACCACCGTGCAGAACCCGAACTCCTTCGCCCACACCACCCGGCACCGGTTCGCCGCCGCCACCGCGTCCAGCAGCATCGTCTTGGGGCCCTCGTACGGGTTGTCCACCCCGATCCGGACCGCCGCCGGATCGTCCGCCGACCGGCCGCCGCCCGCCGCCAGCAGCGCCTCGTCGATCGAGTGGCGGGCCATCAGCTCCTGCGCCTTCGCGGTCAGCGCCTCCGCCTCGTCCGGGAACCCGGTCGACTCGGCCTTCGCCAGCAGCGCCCGGATCCGCCCCAGCATCCGCGGCTCGTCCGCGCGCGGCCCGCCCGCCCGCGGGGCCGACTGCCCGGGCCCCGGACCCACCGGCTGCACCGGCGGCAGCAGCGCCCAGGCCCGCAGCAGCTCCAGCGCCGCCGTCGCCAGCGCGAACCGGTCCAGCCGGTGCCGGGCCGCGAACTCCGACAGGTACGCCTCGTCGGACGGCCACCACGGGTGGGCGTCCAGCTCCCGCACCTGCTCGCGCCAGCGCCGGTCCAGCGCCGCCGCCGGGTGCCGCCGGCCCTCCGCCGCGATCAGGTCCACCGCCAGCGCGACCTGCACCGGGCCCAGCTCCCGCCGCGCCACCCGCACCAGGTCGGCCGGCTGCCACCCGGCCGCCCAGCAGCGGCCCACCGTCCGCTCGGCGGTCCCCAGCAGCGCCCGGCTCACCCCCGGCCACCGCTCCGCGGACGCCGCCAGCAGCGACGCCGCCCCGTCCACCACGTACTCCAGTCCCCCGGCCGGCGCCCCCGCCACCCGGGCCACCGCCTCCGCCACCAGCTCGTCCACGGGCTGATCGGTGCTGGCCACGGCGGTTCCTGCTTCCTACGAGGGGGACGGGGGAGGGGACGCCCTCCATGATGCCGGAGCCCGGCGGGCCGTCACCGCTCGATCACCCCGGCGAGGATCTCCGGCGCCCGCTCCACCAGTCGCCCCGAGGCCAGCCGGACGCCCAGCAGGGCCAGGCCCGCCCCGTACAGCACGCCGACCGGCAGCACCGGCCAGACCGGGTGGTGGCCGTGCAGCAGGAGGGCGAGCAGCGCGCCGAGCGGCAGGCAGAGCACCGCCACGCCGACCATCGAGCCGAAGGCGTTGAGCAGCACCGCGCCGTTCTGGCCGGGCGCCGCGTTGCGCATCGGGTTGCCGTCGGCGGGCAGCGCGTACGGGGCGCGGACGCTGATCACGCAGCCCAGGCCGACCGCGGTGCCGAGCACGGCCAGCGCCAGCCCGAGCGCCGGGGCCAGGCCGCTCCAGTCGCCGGTGAGGGCGGCCACCGGCGGGCCGAACAGCAGCAGCACCGGCACCGCGTACGCCAGGACCGCCAGCGCCCGGCCGCGCAGCTCGTCCCGGGCGTCCCGCCGGGTGGCGAGGGTGGCGGCGATCATCCAGAAGCCGGAGCCGTCCATGCCGAACAGGTTGCCGGCCTGCAGGCCGAGCATCAGCCCGCCGATCGCGATCACGTACACCGAGCCCCAGCCCTGCACCACCGACAGCACCGAGAAGACCGCGGTCATCCCGATGCCGGTGAACACCGCGGCCTTCGCCCGGGGCTCCCGCCAGGCGTACCGCAGCTGCCGCTGGGCGACCGCGCCGACCCGGCCGGGGGGCAGCAGCCGCCACCGGCCCGCCGACCGGGCCGCGGCGGCGGGCGAGCGCTCCAGCAGGGTCGAGGAGTCGCCGCTGACCATCAGGTCCCGCAGGCTCCGCAGCCACCAGCGCAGCAGCCCGGCCAGCAGGGCCGCGGTCAGCAGCAGCTGTCCGGCCGCGACCGGGTAGGCGCCCTCCCCGGCCGAGCGCACCGCGTCGATCGCCGCGACCGGCGGGAGCCACCGCACCACCGAGGCGTACGGGTGCAGCACCGACAGGTCGACGCCCGGGCCGGAGCCGTTCAGCGAGCTCTGCAGGGCGAGGTTGCCGCCCTGCGCCAGCACCGCGAACAGCAGGCCGCCGAAGACGGCGAAGTCCTTGCCGCGCCGGCTGGACAGCATCCGGGCGTTGGCCGCCCCGACCGCCCGGATCAGCGCGACCAGCACCAGCAGGGTCAGCGGCACCGCGAGCACCGCCACCACCGCCGAGGCCGCGCCCCGCCCGGCCGCCACCGCGGCGCCGGCCAGCAGCAGCAGGCTGACCAGCGGCCCCGGCCCGACCAGGCCGCCCAGCAGGGTGCCGCGCAGCAGCACGGCCGGCCGCAGCGGCAGCATGGTCAGCCGGGTCGGGTCGGCGCTCTCGTCGCTGGAGAAGAAGAACAGCGGCATCGCCGCCCAGGACGCCGTCAGCCCGGTGACCAGCACCGCGGCCGCGTCGGCCGCCCCCGCCCGGCCGTGCAGCACGGCCAGCCCGGCGGCGCCGCCCAGCCCGAACAGCAGCCCGACGACCAGGCCGAGGACGTACCCGGCGGCCAGCCCGGGCGTGCGCCGCAGCCCGTTCCGCAGCAGCCGGAGCTTGAGCGCGACGAGGGCCCGGACGACGGCGCGGTCCCCGGCGGCGGCGGTGCTCACCGGTGGCCCCCGCCCAGCCAGTCGAGCGCCTGCCCGTCGTCCTCGCGGACGCCGACCAGCCCGAGGAACGCCTGGTGCAGCGACGTCCCGCCGCGCACCCCGTCCAGCGGCCCGGCGGCGACCACCTGCCCGGCGTTCACCACCGCGACCCAGTCGCACAGCGACTCGACCAGCTCCATCACGTGGCTGGAGAACACCACCGTCGACCCGGAGGCGGCGTACCGGGTGAGCACGCCGCGGATGGTCTGCGCGGAGACCGGGTCGACGCCCTCGAACGGCTCGTCCAGGAACAGCACGTCCGGGTTGTGCAGCAGCGCGGCGGCCAGGCCGATCTTCTTGCGCATGCCGGTGGAGTAGTCGGCCACCAGCTTGTCGGCGGCGCCGGCCAGGTCGAGCACCGCCAGCAGCTCCTCGGCCCGCCGGTCGGTCTCCGGGCCGTCCAGCCCGCGCAGCCGGCCGTTGAACCGCAGCAGCTCGCGCCCGCTGAGCCGCTCGAACATCCGCAGCCCCTCCGGCAGGATGCCGATCCGGGCCTTCACCGCGACCGGGTCCCGCCACACGTCCGCGCCGTGCACCAGCACCGTGCCCCGGTCGGGCCGCAGCAGCCCGGTGACCATCGACAGCGTGGTGGTCTTGCCGGCCCCGTTCGGGCCGACCAGGCCGATGAACGACCCGGCGGGCAGGTCGAGGCTCAGCCCGGCGACGGCGGTCTGCGCGCCGAAGCGCTTCCACAGGTCGCGGATCGAGACGGCGGGCGGCGGGGTGGTCGCCTCCATGGCGGGTGGCCTCCTGGTCGAGGTCGGTCCGGACGGGTCCTGCGGTCCGGACGGATTTTTTTCCGACGCGTTCCGGCCGGGCGCCCGGCCGGGCGGGGCGGCGGCCGGGGGCGGGCCTGACGTGACCCTACGACCGTTCCTCCACCCGCACATCCCCCGTTCGGCGGTACGCCGTCCCTTCTCCCGCCGGGACCGGCAACTACCCGGGCCCTCCGTTCGTCCTGCATGCTGGGAGCGCACGCGCAGCACGGGGAACGGGAGGAGGCCGCGGTGGCAGGTCAGTGGGGGTCGCCGGCGCCGTACGGGCAGCAGCCCTGGCAGCCGGCGCCGACGCCGCAGTCCGCGATGCGGGCCGCCAACTCCGACCGGGAACGCACCATCGACGTGCTGAAGGCCGCCTTCTCCGAGGGCCGGCTGACCGCCGCCGAGTACGAGCACCGGATGTCCGCGGCCCACCAGGCCGCCACCTACGGGCAGTTGGCCTCGCTGGTGGCCGACCTGCCGTCCGGGCCGATGGTGCAGCCCTTCGGCGCGCCCGTGCCGGTGGTGCCGCCGACCTTCATGCCCGCCTACCTGCCGCCGCCCTCGCGGCCCGTCCGCAACAACGGCCTGGCGGTGGCCTCCGCGACGCTCGGCTGCCTGACCGTGCTCACCTTCGGCGTCACCGGGCTGCCCGCCGTGATCACCGGCCACATGGCCCGCAACCGGATGCGCGTCACCCGCGAGGACGGCGACGGCCTGGCGGTGCTCGGCCTGGTCCTGGGCTGGCTGTCGGTGGCCGGCTGGGTGCTCTTCCTCCTGCTGGCCCTCGTCTCGGCCTGAGCCGGGGCCGCCCGGCGCGTCCTGCCGCGCCCTACCTGCACCTGCGCCCGGACCGCGCACGCCCCCGGCCCGGCTTCCCCGGTGGTCGCGCCCGCAAACCCCCGTTCGTGGGCCGCCCAGTAGGATGCGAGATCGCTGCCCCCTCTGCGGCGCCGGACGACGACCAGCGATCGAGGAAGCCAACCAGTGACTGTCAGTACCGAAGGGTCGGCTGCCGTCGTGCCGGGCCCCGACAAGAACCGCGGCGCGCGCGGCCGCGGCGGGTCCGGATGGGCCTGGCTGCTGGGATCCCCGCCCGCACTGCTGGCCGCCGAGGCGGCGGTGGCCTTCGCCGCCGCGCTGGTCCTCCCGTACCTGGCGCACCGCTTCAAGCTCAACCCGCTGGACCGGATCGCCCAGGTCAGCGGCCTGGCCGCGATCCAGTTCCGGTTCGCCCTGCTGGGCCTGCTCTGCGTCGCCGCGGTGCTGCTGGCCGCCCGGTTCCGCCGCGGCCGGCACTTCGACCTGGTCACCCGGTTCGCCGCGGCCGCCGTGGTCGGCCTGGCCAGCGGCTTCGTCGCCGCGGGCGCCGTGGTCGCGCTGCTCGGCACGCCCTGGCCGATGTTCGGCCTGAACGGCGACAGCGGCCGGATCGTCGAGTGGGCGCACGCGGTCGCCAACGGGCAGCCGTCCGGCTCCCCGGTGTACCCGCCCGGCCCGCTCTACACCCTCGGCTACTACGCCGAGTGGTTCCGCGGCGGCAACACCGCCTACGCCTTCAAGGACCTCCAGATCCTGGGCGCGGCGGCGTTCGGCCCGCTGACCTACCTGGCCTGGCGGATGCTGCTCAGCCCGGTCCGGGCGCTGGCCTTCGGCGTCGCCCCCGCCTTCACCCTGATCGACGCCTACAAGCCGTACAGCCAGACCGTGCTCGCCGTGCTGATCCCCACCCTGGTGGCGATGGTGGTGGCGCTGCGCCGCAGCGGGAACCAGCGCTGGCCGCTGCTGCTGGCGGTCGGCGGCGGCTTCGGCGTGCTGCTGGGCGTCATGTTCCTCACCTACTCGGGCTGGTTCCTGTGGAGCGCGGCCGGCGTGCTGCTCGCCGCCCTGCTCTACTTCCCGTGGCGCACCGGCTGGTGGAAGGGCCTCGGCTACCTGGCCGCCTCGCTGGTCGGGTTCCTGGTGGTGGCCGGGAGCTACCTGCACGTGATGCTGGTCGAGGGCCAGAACACCAAGGACACGAACTTCCGGTTCGACAACTACACCGACCCCGCCTACTACCTGATGTGGCGCACCGACATGCCGGGCAAGAACGTCGGCGACTGGCCGCCGCTCGGCGAGTACGGCGGCGTCGGCCTGTTCGCGGTGGTCACCTTCGTCTGCCTGGGCCTGGTGCTCTGGATGGGCCTGCGCCAGCCGCTGCCGGTCACCATCGTGGCGATGTTCGTCAGCGCCTGGCTGATGCGGATGTACATCGCCTCGCACATGTACTCCACCCAGACCGTGCAGCTGTACACCCGCACCAACAACCAACTGCTGTACTGCGGCATGGTGGTGTGCGCACTGACCGTGCACCTGGTCACCAAGCGGCTGGCCGAGCGGCGGAACACCGCCGGCGACACCGACCCGGCCGCGCTGTTCGGCCCGGTCGGCCGCACCGGCGCGGTGGCCGGCGCCCTGGTCGGGCTGCTGCTCCTGCTCGGCACCGTCTCCTCCTCGATGGCGGACCGCTACATGCCCGCTCAGGACGGCACCTACCGGGTGCTGCCGTGGGTCTCCCACACCGTGCGCAAACTGGACGGCAGCTGCCCGAAGTTCGCGCCCGGCCACACCTGCTCCGCGGAGGGTGACCAGTCGTGGCTGAGCTACATCCGGTGAGGCCCAGCCGCCTCGCCGCCGGGCTGACCCGGCTGGCCGACTGGGCCGTCCGCACCCGCCGCCGCCTGTGGCTGTGCTCCTTCGCGGTGTTCCTCGCCCTCGCCGGGGCCTGGGCCGCGGCCACCCCGCTGGCCGCCTCCCCGGACGAGCACGCGCACTTCATCCGGGCCGCCGCGGTCGCCCGCGGCCAGTTCGGCGGCCCCGAGGTGATGGTCGAGCACACCGTCGCCGGGGTGGACTCGGAGTTCGCCGAGACCGGTGTCCAACTGCCCGGCTGGTACGCCCAACTGCCGCACGAGCACGAGTGCTACAGCTGGCAGCCCGCCGTCCCGGCGAGCTGCGCCCCGAAGATCGGCTCCGGCGGCCCGACCGTCCAGGTCACCACCGCGGCCGGCCGCTACCACCCGGCCTACTACCTGTACGCCGGACTGCCCAGCCTGGTCACCGACGGCCCGACCGCGCTCTACCTGATGCGCCTGCTGTCGGCGGTGCTCTGCGCCGCCCTGCTGGCCAGCGCGATGGTCACCGCCGCGGAGTGGCGCAGCCGGCGGCCCGCGATGACCGGCCTGCTGGTCGCCGCGACCCCGACGGCGCTGTTCCTGGCCGGCATGGTCAACCCCAGCGGCGGCGAGATCGCGGCGGGCATCCTGGTCTGGTCGGCGATGCTGGCGATGCTGCGCTCGCCCGACCCGCTGCTGCTCAACCGCCGGCTGGCCCGGCTCGGCATCGGCGGCCTGGTGCTGATCAACATCCGTCCGCTGGGCCTGCTCTGGTTCGCCGGCGCGGCCGTCGTCGGCCTGCTGGTGCACCGGCGCGGGGCGCTGCGCCCGCTGCTGCGCCGCAAGGCGCTGTGGGGCTGGACGGTGCTGCTCGGGACCGCCTCGGTCGGGGCGCTGCTCTGGTCCCGCAGCCACCCGGACCACTCGGTGATCACGCTCCCGCCCTGGTACAACTCGCCCGCCGTCGCGGCCAAGGACGCGTTCGGCAACAGCATGGACTACATCCACCAGATGATCGGCTGGTTCGGCTGGCTGGACACCAAGCCGACGGTCCTCACCTGGGTGGTGTGGACCGCGGCGATCGGCCTGCTCGCGGTGCTGACGGTGGTGCTGGGCCGCCGCCGGGACGCCCTCTCGGCGGTCCTGGTCGCGCTCGGCATCGTGCTCGCCCCGCCGCTCGCCCAGGCCGCCCAGTACCACCTCGGCCCGGTCTGGCAGGGCCGCTACCTGATGCCCTTCGCGGTCGGCCTGCCGCTGCTGTGCGGCGCCGTGCTGGCCGACCGGACGGCCTCCGGCGGCCCCGCGCTGCCCTGGCGCCGGCTCACCGCGACGGTGGTGCTCCCGCTGGCCCTGGCCAACCTGGCGGCCTTCTACTGGACGCTGCGCCGCTTCGGGGTCGGCACCAGCGGCTCGCTGTTCAACCGGCACGCGCACTGGCTGCCCCCGGGCGGCTGGGTGGTGTGGACCGCGCTGTACGCGCTGGCCGCGCTGCTGCTGGTCGTCCCGGCGTTCGCCTCCGACCACGCCGGCACCCCGTCCGCCGGGCGTCGCGCCGGACGCCGCCACCGGCTGCGCGCCGACGGCCCGCCGCTGGCGGCCGTGGACTGATCCACGGGCCCGCGCAACCGGGCGCACTCCATTTGTTTTGACCGCCGCCTGTGCGCTAGGTACGCTCTGACCTTGTGCCTGGGGTGTGCCCGGGTCCTTGTGCGTGCCAGCAGATCGGCCGCCGCAGCGGAGACTCCACCCGCTCGGTGTGCGCCGTAGCCGCAGCGCAGCTCATGGGATTCCGCGATTCTTCCCCCGAAGAAGGCCCAACACGCCCGACCGCGTGGGTCGGAGTGTGCGGGCCATACCGCAGGTTAGTTCCACCAAGCCTTGGCACACAGAAAACGGAGAAACGGTGCCTACGATCCAGCAGCTGGTCCGAAAGGGCCGGCAGGACAAGGTCGAGAAGAACAAGACGCCCGCACTGAAGGGTTCGCCCCAGCGCCGCGGCGTCTGCACGCGTGTGTACACGACCACCCCGAAGAAGCCGAACTCGGCTCTCCGCAAGGTCGCCCGTGTGCGCCTCACCAGCGGGATCGAGGTCACCGCTTACATTCCGGGCGAGGGCCACAACCTGCAGGAGCACTCCATCGTGCTGGTCCGCGGTGGCCGTGTGAAGGACCTTCCTGGTGTCCGCTACAAGATCATCCGCGGCTCGCTCGACACCCAGGGTGTCAAGAACCGCAAGCAGGCTCGCAGCCGCTACGGCGCCAAGAAGGAGAAGTAAGAATGCCTCGTAAGGGCCCCGCCCCGAAGCGCCCGGTCATCATCGACCCGGTCTACGGCTCCCCGCTGGTGACCTCGCTGGTCAACAAGATCCTGCTGCACGGCAAGCGCTCCACCGCCGAGCGGATCGTCTACGGCGCCCTCGAGGGCGTCCGCGAGAAGACCGGCGCCGACCCGGTGGTCGCGCTCAAGCGCGCCCTGGAGAACGTCAAGCCGACCCTCGAGGTCAAGTCCCGCCGCGTCGGTGGCGCCACCTACCAGGTGCCGGTCGAGGTCCGTCCGGGCCGCGCCAACACCCTGGCGCTGCGCTGGCTGGTCGGCTACTCCCGCGCCCGCCGCGAGAAGACCATGACCGAGCGCCTGCTCAACGAGATCCTCGACGCCAGCAACGGTCTGGGCGCCTCCGTGAAGCGCCGCGAGGACACCCACAAGATGGCCGAGTCGAACAAGGCCTTCGCGCACTACCGCTGGTAGTCCGAACCCCGTCACTAGACAGAGAGAGAACGAGCCACCATGGCTGCAACCTCCCTTGACCTCGCCAAGGTCCGCAACATCGGGATCATGGCGCACATCGACGCGGGCAAGACCACCACCACCGAGCGGATCCTGTTCTACACCGGTGTCTCGTACAAGATCGGTGAGGTCCACGACGGCGCTGCCACGATGGACTGGATGGAGCAGGAGCAGGAGCGCGGCATCACCATCACGTCGGCCGCGACGACCTGTCACTGGACCCTCGACGGCGTCGACAACACCATCAACATCATCGACACCCCGGGCCACGTCGACTTCACCGTCGAGGTGGAGCGCTCGCTGCGCGTGCTCGACGGTGGCGTGACGGTGTTCGACGGTGTCGCCGGTGTCGAGCCCCAGTCCGAGACCGTGTGGCGGCAGGCTGACCGCTACGGCGTCCCGCGCATCTGCTTCATCAACAAGCTGGACCGCACGGGTGCCGACTTCTACTTCTGCGTGCAGACCATCGTGGACCGCCTCGGCGCCACCCCGCTGGTCATGCAGCTGCCGATCGGCGCCGAGGGTGACTTCACCGGTGTCGTCGACCTGGTGAAGATGAAGGCCCTGGTCTGGTCCGCGGACGCGCCCAAGGGCGAGATGTACGACGTCGTCGACATCCCGGCCGACCTCGCCGACAAGGCCGAGGAGTACCGCGAGGCCCTGCTCGACACCGTGTCGAACGTCAGCGACGAGGTGATGGAGCTCGCCCTGGAGGGCGAGGACATCCCCGAGGAGCTGCTGGTCGCCGCGATCCGCAAGGGCACCCTGAACTCGGACTTCACTCCGATCTTCTGCGGCTCGGCCTTCAAGAACAAGGGCGTCCAGCCCCTGCTCGACGCGGTCGTGAAGTACCTGCCGTCGCCCCTCGACATCGAGGGCATCGAGGGTACGAAGCCGAACAACCCCGACGAGAAGATCGTCCGGCAGGCCTCGGACGACGAGCCGCTCGCCGCGCTCGCGTTCAAGATCATGTCCGACCCGCACCTGGGCAAGCTCACCTTCGTCCGCGTGTACTCCGGCCGCCTGGAGTCCGGCACCTCGGTGCTGAACTCCGTCAAGGGCAAGAAGGAGCGCATCGGCAAGATCTACCGCATGCACGCGAACAAGCGTGAGGAGATCGACTCGGTGGGCGCCGGCGACATCATCGCCGTGATGGGCCTCAAGCAGACCACCACCGGTGAGACGCTGTCCGACGAGAAGCAGCCGGTCATCCTGGAGTCCATGGACTTCCCGGCCCCGGTCATCCGCGTCGCGATCGAGCCCAAGTCCAAGGGCGACCAGGAGAAGCTGGGTGTCGCCATCCAGCGCCTGGCCGAGGAGGACCCCTCCTTCCAGGTCAACACCGACGAGGAGACCGGCCAGACGATCATCGCGGGCATGGGCGAGCTGCACCTCGAGGTGCTGGTCGACCGCATGCGCCGTGAGTTCAAGGTCGAGGCCAACGTCGGCAAGCCGCAGGTCGCGTACCGCGAGACGATCCGCAAGGCCGTCGAGCGCATCGACTACACGCACAAGAAGCAGACCGGTGGTTCCGGCCAGTTCGCGAAGATCCAGATCGCGATCGAGCCGCTGGAGTCCGGCGAGGGCTACGAGTTCGTGAACAAGGTCACCGGTGGCCGCGTTCCGAAGGAGTACATCCCCTCGGTCGACGCCGGTTGCCAGGAGGCCATGGAGTTCGGCGTGCTCGCCGGCTACCCGCTCCAGGGCGTCCGCGTGAGCCTGCTCGACGGTGCGTCGCACGACGTCGACTCGTCCGAGCTCGCGTTCAAGATCGCCGGTTCCATGGCGTTCAAGGAAGGTGCCAAGAAGGCGTCGCCGGCTCTGCTGGAGCCGATGATGGCCGTCGAGGTCACCACCCCCGAGGACTACATGGGCGACGTGATCGGCGACATCAACTCCCGCCGTGGCCAGATCCGGGCCATGGAGGAGCGTCACGGTGCCCGCGTCGTCAAGGCGCTGGTGCCGCTCTCCGAGATGTTCGGCTACGTCGGTGACCTGCGCAGCAAGACCTCTGGTCGCGCAAGCTACTCGATGCAGTTCGACTCGTACGCCGAGGTTCCGCGGAACGTGGCGGACGACATCATCGCCAAGGCCAAGGGCGAGTGACGTCCCGGTAATCGGGATGATTCAGACCCTTTAGGCTAGAAGGAGGGCACCCGGACGCTTGCCCGTCCGGGTTCCGCCCGGGAGCCCTCCGGCACCCCCACCCGCGGGACGGCAATGGGGCGCGACACCAGCGCCCCGTTCCAACAACCCGATCCAGACCAACTGACGTCGTACGGCGTACAGAACTGTCCTCAGGAGGACTGCAGTGGCGAAGGCGAAGTTCGAGCGGACGAAGCCCCACGTCAACATCGGCACCATCGGTCACATCGACCACGGTAAGACCACGCTGACCGCGGCCATCACCAAGGTGCTGCACGACGCGTACCCGGACATCAACCCCTTCACGCCGTTCGACCAGATCGACAAGGCGCCGGAGGAGCGTCAGCGCGGTATCACCATCTCCATCGCGCACGTCGAGTACCAGACCGAGGCGCGTCACTACGCCCACGTCGACTGCCCGGGTCACGCGGACTACATCAAGAACATGATCACCGGTGCGGCCCAGATGGACGGTGCGATCCTCGTCGTCGCCGCCACCGACGGCCCGATGCCGCAGACCAAGGAGCACGTCCTCCTGGCCCGCCAGGTCGGCGTCCCCTACATCGTCGTCGCCCTGAACAAGGCCGACATGGTGGACGACGAGGAGATCCTGGAGCTCGTCGAGCTCGAGGTCCGCGAGCTCCTCTCCGAGTACGAGTTCCCGGGCGACGACCTGCCGGTCGTCCGCGTCTCGGCGCTGAAGGCGCTCGAGGGCGACAAGGAGTGGGGCGAGAAGCTCCTCGGCCTGATGCACGCCGTCGACGAGGCCATCCCGACCCCGGCCCGCCTCACCGACCAGCCGTTCCTGATGCCGATCGAGGACGTCTTCACGATCACCGGTCGTGGCACCGTCGTCACCGGCCGCATCGAGCGCGGCATCCTCAAGGTCAACGAGACCGTCGACATCATCGGCATCAAGACCACCAAGACCACCACCACGGTCACCGGTATCGAGATGTTCCGCAAGCTGCTCGACGAGGGCCAGGCCGGTGAGAACGTCGGTCTGCTGCTCCGCGGCATCAAGCGCGAGGACGTCGAGCGCGGCCAGGTCATCATCAAGCCGGGTTCGGTCACGCCGCACACCGACTTCGAGGCCCAGGCCTACATCCTGTCGAAGGACGAGGGTGGCCGTCACACCCCCTTCTTCAACAACTACCGCCCGCAGTTCTACTTCCGCACCACGGACGTGACCGGCGTCGTGACCCTCCCCGAGGGCACCGAGATGGTCATGCCGGGCGACAACACCGCCATGACCGTCGCGCTGATCCAGCCCGTCGCCATGGAGGAGGGCCTGAAGTTCGCCATCCGTGAGGGTGGCCGCACCGTCGGCGCCGGCCAGGTCACCAAGATCGTCAAGTAAGTGCCGATCTGACCCCCGGTCAACCGCGAGGGCCCGGCCCCGTCCCGCAAGGGAGGGGGCCGGGCCCTCCGGCGTGTGCACGACCGCTGTCTATGATCAACTTGCATGCCGTGCGCCAACCGGTGTGCGGGCGCTTCAGCCAGCTCTACGAGGGGGCACTTCTTGTGGTGACCACACCGTCCGCACCCGGCGGCGTCACTGTCGGCGACACCGCCGGACCGACGCCAGTACGACGCGACCCGCGTCGGCTGGTGGGCGCCCTCGCCGCCGCATGGCTGCTGCCCGTGCTGCTGCACTCGGTCGGGCTGGACGTGCTGCTGCTACCGGCCCTGCTGCTGTTCGTCGCGAGCCTGCTCCGGACCGGCGGCGTACTGCTCGACCGCCTGGTCGCGGCGGGTGTGGTGCTCACCGGCGCCGTACTCTCCTTCGGCCTGCTGTTCTCGCTCTGGCCCTGGGGCCTGGCCCCGGTGCCGACCGGGGGGGTCCTGCTCAGCGCCGTCGCGCTGGCGGGCTGGACCGCCGGCCGCGAACCCCGCCTGCCGTTGCGTGCCCGCTGGGCCGACCTGTTGGTGCTCGGCGTCGGCGGCCTGGTCTGGCACTACCTCTCCCACCCGCTGATCGGGAAGTCCGCCGCCGACCGGCTCGGCTACTTCGCCACTGCGGAGGACCGCTTCGGCCACTTCTCCTACTTCGACGGCATCCGGCACGTCGGCGGCTACGCCTTCCTGCACCAGGAAGCTGCACGGACGTACATGATGACCCCCGCCGAGGCGGTCTACCCGCAGGGGTCGCACTTCCTGCTGGCCTGGATCGACGCCCTGGTCCGCGGCACCACCGACCCCGGCAGCGCGGTCGGCGCGATGAACCGCTACCTCTTCTACGTCCTCGCCTGCTACACCCTGCTGTGCACCCTGCTGGTGTGGGGCGCCCGCTACCTCGGCGGGCCGCGGCTGCGCGGCTGGCGCACGGCGGCGGTCTGCGGCTCGGTGGCCGCGCTGGTGCTGGCGAGCAACGACGTCGACCTGATCGGTCACGGCTTCGACTCGATGATCGTCGGCCTGATGTTCCTGGCGGCCGTGCTGCCGCTGCTGATCCGGGCCTCGATGGGGCGCGGCGACTTCTTGGTGATCGCGGTGACAGGCTTGGTCATGGTGACCTACGCCTACAACCTGTACGGCGTGTTCGTCGGCTTCGCCGTACTCGGTGCCCTGCTGGTCCACCGCCGCCGACTGGGAGGCCGGTGGTCGTACGGGCTGCTGGTGCTCGGACTCGGATTGGCCGGTCTGCCCAGCGCGGTCTCCGTGCTGTCGAAACTCGATGTGGCGAGCACCGCCAACCTCGCCGGGCCGATGGTCGGCGCCGATCGGGTACTGCTGATCGGTGCCGGGCTCCTCGCCCTGCTTGCCGCCCTGGCCCCGTCCAACCGGCGTACCGCGGTCGGCCGGTCGCTCCAGGTGGTGCTGCTGGGCAGTGGCCTGGCGATCGGCGGCTTCGGCTGGTGGCAACTGCACACCATCGGCTATTACTCGTACTACTTCGAGAAGATGGCCGCTGCGGGCATCGTGGTCGCCCTGCTCGGGCTCGGTGCGCTCGGCTCGGTGATCCGCACCGGGACCACGGTGCCTCGTTCCTCCCCGCGCCCGGCCCGGTGGCGTGCGTTCGGGGCTGACGCAGCGCTGTCGGGCTTGGCGCTGGCTGCTGCGCTCAGCCTGTTCGCCGGCGTCCAGTGGGGTGTCCTGACCGCCTGGAACAAGCCGGCCGCGTGGTACTCCAACCCGCTGGTGGCCTGGGGCAAGGGGGACGCCCGTACCGATATCGCCCCCATGGCCGAGATGCTCGCCGGCCGGGACCTCGCCAGGGCCGGCGACGGACCGGTGATCGCGCTCTACTCGAACGACGGTTACCAGAACCTGCGTTCCACCTTCGTCGCCGAACTGATGGAGCACCGCGGTGCGGAGATGCTGGTGCTGTACGGCACCCTCAACGTGAAGTTGGGTGCCGATCCAGTGCCGGAGGCGCAGTACCAGGAGTCGATGGACAAGCTCCGCGCGATGGTCTCCCAACTGGGGGCGGAGCCGACACTGCTGGTGGCCGACAAGAACGTCGCTGACCGGGTACGGGCGGATCTGTCGGCCCACCAGCTGCCGGCGACGGTGCTGCACGCCTCGCTGGGCTGAAACCGGCCGGCCTCAGCCCCGGGCGGAGGGGTCGCGGCGTCAGGCCGAGGTGGTGGCCGGGGCCGGGTGCGGGAGCAGGGCGGGGGGAGCGGGCTGCCGGCGGCGGGGGAGCCGGGGAGCCCAGTCCTTCAGGCGGAGCAGCGGGGACTCCACCAGGTGCCAGGACAGGGCCGCCAGCACCCAGGTGACCGCGAGGGCGACGGCGAGGAAGCGCAGGTGGCCCCAGCGGGCGAAGCCCAGCATCGCCATGGTCTGTTCCACGGTGAAACCGTAGACGTAGATGCCGTAGGAGTAGTCGCGCTTGCGGGCCACCTTGTGGCAGAACGCGGGCAGCCGGACGGCGAGCCAGAACAGCAGGTACGCGAAGGCCGGGTAGCCGATCAGGAAGAATCCGCCCCAGTGCATGCCGGCAACCATCGCCAGGGCGCTGAGCACGGCGAGCGAATCGTTGATCGGCAGCCGCTCCTGGTACAGCCGGGCGCAGGCGCCGAGCAGGTACGCGAACCCCAGGTAGATGACGAAGTAGATCAACTGGCGTCCGAGCAGCGGGAGTTCGACAAGCGACTGGACGTTGAGCGGAATCCTGCGGATGTTCGCGGCCTGCCACGCGTCGTTGAGCATCACGACCCACAGCGCGAGCGCCAGCAGCGGCACGAAGCGGCGGGCCCGGCGCAGCACCCCGCCCGCTGCGAGCAGGCCTATGACCACGTAGCAGAGGATCTCGAACGGCAGCGACCAGAGGGCGCCGTTCAGCGCCGGGTAGAAGTTGGTTCCCCGGCTCATGCCCTCGTTGAAGATCCCGGACACGTCCCAGCCGTTGGACATGGCGGTGGTCCAGGCGCCGTCCAGGTAGTGCAGCGGGCCGTCGGGGCGGGACCAGAAGCCGTGCACGGTGCCGTGCAGGCGGTGGTAGAGGAACGGGGATATCAGCAGGGCGGAGACGGCCAGTGACATCCACAGTCCGGGCAGGATCCGCAGGGCGCGGTGCCAGGCGAACCGGCCGATGGTGACCCGCAGGCCGCTGCCGGTGATCATGAAGCCGGAGAGCACGAAGAACCCGACGACAGCGGTCTTGCCGAGGTCCGTCTGACCTCCGCTGAACGCGCCGAGCGGCTCCAACTGCCCCCAGCCGAGTGGGTACAGGTGCGAAACGACGACGGCGACGGCGAGCACCGTCCGCAGCAGCCCGAAGCTGTTGGCCCGACCGGAGAAGGTCTCCGCCAGCGATCCCCGGTGACCGGGCAGGCGATGGGGCGACAGGGCACTCACAGGGGCTCCTCGGGCGACGCGTACGGCGGGTCGTGAGGCTCCGGACCCGGACGGGCAGCGGGACCGCAGCCGAGCGGAGCGGGTTCCGAGAGCGGTCGGCGAGCCTACCAAGGGCGTCCGGCTCCCCTGCCGACCGGGTCGGCACAGCGCCCGTTCGTGTCCGTCCGCGCCGCCGTGCCTCACCGGAACGGGGAAGGGGACCGACCCGGAGGCCGGTCCCCTTCCCCGTCGGCGCGACGGGTCAGACGGCGCGCAGCGAGGCGTAGTACGCCTGGCACTCGTCCCAGCGCGGCAGCAGGCCGGAGGCCAGGGCCTCGGCCAGGGTGGGGGCCTGCTCGTCCTTGGCGGAGAGCTGCGGGGCCCCGGTCGGCCAGTCGATGCCGAGGTCCGGGTCCAGCGGGTGGATGCCGTGCTCGCCGGTCGGGTTGTAGGTCTCCGAGCAGACGTACGACAGCGTGGCGTCGTCGGTCAGTGCGCAGAAACCGTGGCCCAGGCCCTCGGGGAGGTACACCGCGCGGCGGTCGTCCTCGTCGAGCCGGACGAACTCCCAGCGGCCGAAGGCGGGGGAGCCGACCCGCAGGTCCACCACGACGTCCAGCACCGCGCCGCGCACGCAGCTGACGTACTTGGCCTGGCCGGGCGGCACGTCGGCGAAGTGCACGCCGCGCACCACGTCCTTCGCGGACACCGACAGGTTGCCCTGGGCCAGCCGCAGCGGGTGGCCGACCACCTCGGACAGCTTGTCGAAGCGGTACCACTCCATGAACAGGCCACGGGGGTCGCCGTGCTGCTGCGGGGTCACCTCGAAGGCGCCCGGGATCGACAGCTCGCGGAACTTCACCGCTCGTTCTCCTCCTCTTCCAGCAGACGGACCAGGTACTGGCCGTAGCCGCTCTTCAGCAGCGGCTCGGCGAGCCCGCGCAGCTCGGCGGCGCCGATCAGGCCGGCCCGCCAGCAGGCCTCCTCGATGCAGCCGATCTTGAAGCCCTGGCGCTCCTCGATGACCCGGACGAACTCCGACGCCTGCACCATCGAGACGTGCGTGCCGGTGTCCAGCCAGGCGGTGCCCCGGTCGAGGATGGTGACGTGCAGCTCGCCGGCGTCCAGGTAGGCCTCGTTGACGGCGGTGATCTCCAACTCGCCGCGGGCACTGGGCCGCAGGCCGCGGGCGATCTCCACGACCCGGTTGTCGTAGAAGTAGAGGCCCGGCACCGCGTACCGGGACTTCGGCTCGGCCGGCTTCTCCTCGATGGAGATCGCCTGGCCCCGCTCGTCGAACTCGACCACGCCGTACGCCGTCGGGTCGGCCACCGGGTACGCGAACACCCGACCGCCCTTGGCCTCGGTGTGCTCGGCGAGCCTGGTGCCCAGGCCGCTGCCGTGGAAGATGTTGTCGCCGAGGATCAGCGCCACCGGCTGGTCGCCGATGAAGTCCGCGCCCAGCAGGAAGGCCTGGGCGATCCCCTCGGGCTTCTCCTGGACGGCGTACTCCAGCCGCAGCCCGAGCTGGGAGCCGTCGCCGAGCAGCCGCTCGAACTGGGCTCGGTCCTCCGGCGTCGTGATGATCAGGACCTCGCTGATCCCGGCCATGACCAGGGTGGAGAGCGGGTAGTAGATCATCGGTTTGTCGAAGACGGGGAGCAGCTGTTTCGAGACTGCCCGGGTCAGCGGCCACAGGCGCGATCCGGTGCCGCCGGCCAAAAGGATTCCACGCATGGGTGCACCCTATGCGAAAGCGCCCGACGCCTCCGGGCCCGCCGCCGGGGCCTGCTCCACGGACGGTTAGACTCGCCCCACTATGCGCATCCTCGTGACCGGCGGTGCCGGCTTCATCGGTTCTGAATTCGTCCGCCAGCAGTTCGCCGCGGACGCGACGGCCCAGATCACCGTCCTCGACAAGCTGACCTACTCGGGCGTCGAGGAGAACCTCGCCCCGGTCGCGGGCCTGCCGGGCTACCGCTTCGTCAAGGGCGACATCTGCGATCCGCAGGTGGTCGGCGAGGTGATGGCCGGCCATGACGTGGTGGTCCACTTCGCCGCCGAGTCGCACGTCGACCGCTCGATCGCCGGCGCCGGCCCGTTCGTGATGACCAACGTGGTCGGCACCCAGGTGCTGCTGGACGCGGCCCGCGAGCACGGCGTCGGCCGCTTCGTCCACGTCTCCACCGACGAGGTCTACGGCTCGATCGACGAGGGCTCCTGGACCGAGGAGTGGCCGCTGCGGCCGAACTCCCCGTACTCCTCCTCGAAGGCCGGCTCCGACCTGCTGGCGCTCGCCTACCACCGCACCCACGGCATGGACGTGGTGGTCACCCGCTGCTCCAACAACTACGGGCACTACCAGTTCCCGGAGAAGGTCATCCCGCTGTTCACCACCAACCTGATCGACGGGCTGAAGGTGCCGCTGTACGGCAACGGCGGCAACATCCGCGACTGGCTGCACGTCTCCGACCACTGCCGGGGCATCGACCTGGTGATGCGCGGCGGTCGGGCCGGCGAGGTCTACAACATCGGCGGCGGCACCGAGGTCACCAACAAGGAGCTGACCGGCCTGCTGCTGGACGCGGCCGGCGCCGGCTGGGACATGGTCGAGCACGTCGAGGACCGCAAGGGCCACGACCTGCGCTACTCCCTGGACATCTCCAAGATCCGCACCGAGCTGGGCTACGAGCCGCAGGTCCGGTTCGAGGACGGCCTGGCCGCCACCATCGCCTGGTACCGCGACAACCGCGCCTGGTGGGAGCCGCTGAAGGCGAAGGCGGCGCTGCAGAAGTGACCGCCGCCCCGGACCTCTCCACCACCCCGGACGCCCCGGCCGGCCGCTGGCTGGTCACCGGCGCGGCCGGCATGCTCGGCCGGGACGTGCTCCGCGTCCTGGCCGCCGCCGGCGTCGGGGCCACCGCGCTGACCCGCGCCGAGCTGGACGTCACCGACCCGGCCGCCGTCGCGGCCGCCGTCCGCGGCCACGCCGTGGTGGTCAACTGCGCGGCCTGGACGGACGTCGACGGCGCGGAGGCCGACGAGGCCGCCGCCACCGCCGTCAACGGCACCGCCGTGCGCCACCTGGCCGCCGCCTGCGCCGCCTCCGGCGCCCGCCTGGTGCACGTCTCCACCGACTACGTGTTCCCCGGCGACGGCACCGAGCCCTACGCCGAGGACGCTCCGACCGGCCCGGTCAACGCCTACGGCCGCTCCAAGCTGGCCGGCGAGCTGGCCGTCCTGGAACTGCTGCCCGACACCGGCTACGTGGTGCGCACCGCCTGGCTGTACGGCGCCGGCGGCAACAACTTCGTCGCCACCATGCTCCGCCTCGGCGCCCAGCGCGACACCCTCGACGTGGTCGACGACCAGCAGGGCCAGCCCACCTGGACCTACGCGCTGGCCGAGCGGCTGGTCGAACTGGGGTGCAACCTCCGGGCCCCGGCGGGCGTCTACCACGGTACGGCGAGCGGCCGCACCACCTGGTTCGACCTGGCCCGGGCGGCCTACCGCCTCGGCGGGCTGGACCCCGAGCGGATCCGGCCCACCACCTCGGCCGCCTTCGTCCGGCCCGCCGTCCGGCCCGCGTTCAGCGTGCTGGGCCACGCGCGCTGGGCCGAGGCCGGACTGCCCCCGCTGCCCGACTGGCGGGAGCAGCTCGCACAGGCGCTCACCGACCCCGTCTTCACCGACCTCGCCGCTGCCGCGGGGAAGAACGACAGATGACATCCCTCCTCCGCAAGCTCGCCTCCGTGCTGCCTCCGGGGACCCTCGCGGTCGCCGGGGGCACCGTCGTGCTCGGCGCCGCCTCCTACGTCCACCTCGGGGTGGCCGGGCACAGCCTCGACACCGAGGACATGGCCAACGTCTCGGTGCTGTGGACCATCGTGATGTCGGTCGGCATCGGCGTGTTCTTCCCGATCGAGCAGGAACTCACCCGGATCGTCGCCGCCCGCGCGGTGCTCGGCCACGGCGCCGCCCCGGTGCTGCGCCGGGCCGCCGTGATGACCGCGGCGATCCTCGGCACCGTGCTGCTGGTGTTGGCCGTCGCGGCCGGCCCGATCGCGGACGGCCTGTTCCACGGCGACCGCGGCCTGGTGGCCGCGCTCGGCGGCGCCTTCGCCGGCATGGCGGTCTGCTACCTGACCCGCGGCGTGCTGGCCGGCCTCGGCCGGTTCGGCGCCTACGGCACCCAGCTGGGCGTCGACGGCGGCCTGCGGATGGTGCTGGCCTTCGGCTGCGCGGCGTTCGGCCTGCACTCCGCGCTGGCGTTCAGCCTGGTGCTGGCCGTCGCCCCGGTGATCGCCACGCTGGTCACCCTGCCGCCGCTGCTGCGCGCGGTCGGCCCCGGCGAGCGGATCGGCTGGCGCGAGCTGACCTCCGGCCTCGGCCTGCTGGTGTGCTCCACCCTGCTGTCGCAGGCGGTGGTGAACGCGGCGGTGCTGAGCACCAAGCTGCTGGCCCCGACCGACAGCGTGCTGATCGCCGCCCTGCTGAACGCCCTGGTGCTGGCCCGCGTCCCGCTGTTCGTCTTCGGCTCGCTCCAGGCCTCGCTGCTCAACGGCCTGTCCGCGGCCTTCGCGGCCGGCGACCGGGCGGCGTTCTCGGCGATGCTCCGCAAGATCGCGGTGGTGGTCGGCGGACTGGGCCTGCTCGGCGGCATCCCGGCGACCGCGCTCGGCCCCTGGCTGATCCAGGTGCTGTTCGGCGCCCAGCCGCGGCTCGGCTGCCTGGACTTCCTGCTGCTCTCGGCCGGCACCGTGGCCTACATGTTCGCGATGGTGCTGGGCCAGGCCCTGATGGTGTTCGAACGACACAACCTGCAGCTGGCCTGCTGGGGCCTGGGCACCGCGGTGCTGGTCGGCGTCACGGCCGTCCCCGGGGACGTCGCGACCCGGGTGATCCTGGCCTACGCGCTTGGATCGCTCGCCACCGTGCTCGGTATGCTGGCCGCGCTCAGGAGGAGTTTCCCGAGCGCACCGGAGCGTCGGCCGTCACCCCTCTCGGCGGACCCGGGTCGCCTGGTCGGCAACCCCATGGCGGACTGACCATGCAGAGCGACGCGAACCCCCCGATCAACCCGATCAACCCGGCCGACCAGGCCCGACTAGCCGATGCTGGAGCCACTGTGTCCGACTACGACGACGTCTGGCTGGTCATTCCGGCTTACAACGAGGGCCAAGTGATCGCCGAGGTGGTGGAGGCGGCCCGCAAGACGTTCCCCAACATCGTGGTGGTCGACGACGGCAGCGCGGACAACACCGGCGAGCACGTCGAGGGCACCGGCGCCCACCTGGTCCGGCACCCCGTCAACCTCGGCCAGGGCGCCGCCCTGCAGACCGGCCTGCGCTACGCCCTGGCCCAGCCCGGCGCCGAGTACTTCGCGACCTTCGACGCCGACGGCCAGCACCAGACCAAGGACGTCGAGGTGATGGTGCAGCTGCTGCGCACCGGCCAGGCCGACGTCGTGCTGGGCTCGCGGTTCATCGAGCAGAACGGCCAGGTGCCGTGGATCAAGCGGGTGGTGCTGCGCACCGCCGCCGCGGTCAGCCCCACCGCCCGCAAGCTCAAGCTCACCGACGCCCACAACGGCCTCCGGGTGCTCAACCGGGAGGCCGCCGGACGGCTCCGGATCACCATGAACGGCATGGCCCACGCCTCGGAGATCGTCAGCTTCCTCGCGGGCTCCGACCTGAAGGTCGCCGAGGTCCCGGTGGACGTGCTCTACACCGAATACTCCCGCGCCAAGGGGCAGTCCCTGATCAACGGCGTGAACATCCTCTTCGACATCTCGCTCCGGGAGCGTGGCCGGTAATGAAGTACTTCTGGATCCAGCTGGTCCTCATCCTGGGCTCGCTCTCCCTGGCACTGATGTTCATCCGCCGCTGGGACCGGGCCAACACCCGCGCCTGGAAGCGCATCGCCTTCTCGATCTTCGTGATCGTCAACATCTTCGCGGTGCTCCGCCCCGGCGACGTCACCTGGCTGGCCAAGCAGATGGGCGTCGGCCGCGGCACCGACCTGGTGCTGTACGTGATGGTGCTCGGCGTGGGCTTCCTCACCCTGAACACCTTCCTGCGCTTCCGCTCGCTGGAGAAGAAGATCACCGACCTGGCCCGCACCGTCGCCATCAACGAGGGCGCGCGCGCCAACGACGAGCGCCTCGGGGCCGACGAGGACCCCCGTCCCTCCGGCACCCTCAAGGTCTGAGCGATGGCCGGCTTCGACTTCATGCTCCCCTACTACGGGGACGTCAGGCAGATGCAGGACGCGGTGCGCAGCGTCCTCGCCCAGACCGACCCCGACTTCCGGCTGGTCGTCATCGACGACGGCCGGGAGCCGGAGGTCCCGGGCTGGTTCGCCCGGCTCGGCGACGACCGGGTGGAGTACCTGCGCAACGAGCAGAACCTCGGCATCACCAAGAACTTCCAGAAGTGCGTCCGGCTCTCCGAGGCCGACCACGTGGTGATCATGGGCTGCGACGACCTGCTGCACCCGCACTACCTGGAGACCGTCCGCAAGATCCTCGCCGACCACCCCGGCGTCGGCATGGTGCAGCCCGGCGTCGAGGTGATCGACGGCGACGGCCGGCCGGTCTCCGGCCTGGTCGACCAGACCAAGCGGCGGCTGTACGCGCCCAAGGTCGAGGGCCGGCGGCTGATGGGCGGCGAGGAGCTGGCCGCCAGCGTGCTGCGCGGCAACTGGCTGTACTTCCCCTCGATCACCTGGCGGGGCGAGGCGCTGCGCGCGGTCAACTTCCGCGACGAGTACTCGGTGATCCAGGACCTCGCGCTCGTCGTCGACCTGCTGGAACTGGGCGAGCAGATGGCGGTGGACACCAGCACCACGGTGTTCCAGTACCGCCGGCACGCGGTCTCCGAGTCCTCGGTGCAGGCCTACTCGGGCACCCGCTTCAGCGAGGCCGAGCGCTACTTCGCCGCGGTCGCCGAACGGATGGACGCCCGCGGCTGGACCAAGGCCGCCAAGGCCGCCCGGGTGCACAGCGCCTCCCGGCTGCACGCGATGACGATGCTGCCCGGCGCGCTGCGCCGCGGCCGGTCCGACGGCGTGAAGGTGCTGGCCCGGCACGTGTTCACGGCCGGCGAGCGCCCGTCGCCGCGGGCCTGACTCAAGGATGATGATGACGGACCTGGCCTCCCACCCGGTGGGCTCCCACCCGGCACCCGGCACCCCGGGCGCCGCCGACCCCGGCCGCCCCTGGTGGCGGCGGCGCTGGGCGCCCGTGCTGGGCGAGGCGGTCGTGAGCGTGGGCGCCGCCGGCCTCTACACCCTGCTGTGCACCAGGATCAGCGTCAATCCGATCAACCGGATCGGCCAGGTCAGCGGCCTCGCCAAGCTCCAGGAGTACGTGGCCGTCCTCGGCCTGCCGCTGCTCGCGGTGCTGCTCTTCACCGCCTACCGCGGCAGCGCGCTCCGGCACCAGCTGACCAAGCGCCTGGTCTGCGCCGCGCTGGCCGGCCTGGCCACCGGCGTGGTGGCCGGCGGCGTGGTGGTCGCGCTGCGCGGCACCCCCTGGCCGCTCGGCGGCCAGGAGGGCGACCCGGGCGTCCTGATGGCGATGGCCACCACGATCATGGACGGCAAGGGCCTGCCCGGGGTCTACCCGCCCGGCTTCCCGGCGGTCATGGCCCTCTGGTCGGAGCTGTTCTACGGCGGCCGCACCGGCGCCGGCTTCGCCCTGCACGACCTGCAGATCCTGTTCACCGCGCTGTTCGGCCCGATGGCGTACCTGTCCTGGCGGCTGGTGCTGCGCCCGTTCTGGGCGCTGCTGATCGCGCTGCCCGCCTCGGTGGTCTTCCTCGACCCGATCCGCCCGTACAGCCACATCGTGATGGTCATGCTCGTCCCGGTGCTGGTGGCGTTCTTCCGCGCGATGGGCCGGGCCCCCGAACGCCGGCCGCGCACGGTGCTGCTGCTCGGGGCGGCCTTCGGGGCGGCCTTCGGCGCGCTGTTCCTCTGGTACTCCGGCTGGTTCCTGTGGGCCGCGCCCGGCGTCCTGCTGCTGGCGCTGTTCTGCTTCCCGTGGCGCCGGGGCGGCCGGTCGGCCAAGGCGCGGACCGGGCTGTACCTGGCCGGGGCGGCCGCGGGCTTCGCCGTGGTCGGCTCGCCGCTGCTCTACGAGCTGGCCAAGGCGAGCGGCTCGGTCCCCGACCGGTACGCCTTCCTGGCGGTCTACGCCGACCCGTCCTACGTGCTGAACTTCGTCTCCGACCGCAGCGGCGACCTGACGTACGACACCTGGCCCGGCACCGGCGACCTGGCCGGGCAGAGCGGCATCTCGCTGCTGCTGCTGCTCGGCGCCGGCCTGGCCCTGGGCCTGGCGCTGCGCCAGCTGACGGTGCGGGTGGCGGCGGCGGTGCTGATCGGCTCCTGGCTGCTGCGCTTCTACTACGCGGGCAGGATGGCGCACGACCGGGCGGTGCAGCTGTACCCGCGGACCACCTGGATCATCATGTACTGCCTGATGATCCTGGCGGTGTTCGGCGTGATGGCCCTGGTCAACCGGGGCAGCGGCTGGGGCGACCGGGTGCTCGCGGTGCGCGGCGCGGCGACCGAGGCGATCCCGCGCCGGGTGGTGCGGCAGGTCGCGGCCGGCATGGTCTGCGCGCTCGCGGTGTTCGGCACGATGGCGGCCGGCTGGTCGATCAACCGGTACATGCCGGAGGACCCGGCCAAGAACACCATGGGCATGGATGCCTGGCGGGCCCACCTGCTGCAGAAGCCGGACGGGAAGTGCCCGAAGTACGCCCCGAACGGCAAGTGCGTGGTGCACGAGGTCAAGGACCGCACCCAGTACCCGGACGACGGCGTGCTCTGGTGCGCCGGGATCGTCGCGGCGGAGTGGCCGACGGTCTGCGGCCGGAAGGCGCCCTTCGACGACCTGTCGACCAAGCCGTCCCCGACCCCGGCGCCCGCCCCGCCGGCGGCCCCGTCCGAGTCGCCGCAGCCGAGCGGCGCGGCGCAGGACCCGGCCAAGTCGGGGGAGTCGGCCAGGTCCGCGGAGTCCGCCAAGCCGTCCGCGACGAAGTCCGGCACCCGGTAGGCCCGGTCCGCCGGCCGATCGGCCCCCGACCAGGTGACCTGGCCGGGGGCCGATTGGCGTACGGCCCGCTTTCTGTGGCAGGATGTCCGGGTTGCTCGGTTGAGTACCGATGCTGCGCGCCTCCCGCCGGGAGGACCGGAAGCGAGTCCCATGTACTCGTCGTTCCCGTGAATGGCCGTTCATGTGCCCACGTGCTGTGTGTGGGTGCAGTGGTGTGTAAGCGACACCGCGGCAGCTGCGGGGCGAAAGTACGGGAATCTTCCGGGAAGCGTGTGCGGGGTACCGGCCCGGCTCACCCCATCCCAGCAGTCCGAACCGACGAGATGTCTCGCCGGTTTTTGCAAGCGCAAGGGCGACACGCCCGAGCGCGGGGGTCGGAGGAGGAGTCGTGCAGCAACGGACGACACAAAGGACTACGAAGTAGCCATGGCGGGACAGAAGATCCGCATCCGGCTCAAGGCCTACGACCACGAGGTCATCGACTCTTCGGCGAAGAAGATCGTCGAGACGGTGATCCGTACTGGTGCGCAGGTCGCGGGCCCGGTGCCGCTGCCCACTGAGAAGAACGTGTACTGCGTCATCCGCTCGCCGCACAAGTACAAGGACTCGCGCGAGCACTTCGAGATGCGCACTCACAAGCGTCTGATCGACATCCTCGACCCCACGCCGAAGACGGTTGACTCGCTGATGCGTCTCGACCTGCCGGCGGGCGTCGACATCGAGATCAAGCTCTGAGAGGCGCACCGAAGATGGCTAAGCAGATTAAGGGCATCCTGGGCGAGAAGCTCGGCATGACCCAGGTCTGGGACGAGAACAACCGGGTCGTCCCGGTGACCGTCGTCAAGGCTGGGCCCAATGTCGTGACCCAGGTCCACACCGCCGACAGCCCGGCCGGCTACGACGCCGTCCAGATCGGCTTCGGCGAGATCGACCCCCGCAAGGTGAACAAGCCCCTCCAGGGCCACTTCGCCAAGGCCGGCGTCACCCCCCGCCGCCACCTGGTCGAGCTCCGTACCGCGGACGCGTCCGAGTACACCCTGGGCCAGGAGATCACCGCCGAGACCTTCGAGGCGGGTGTCAAGGTCGACGTGACCGGCACCTCCAAGGGCAAGGGCTTCGCCGGTGTCATGAAGCGTCACAACTTCAAGGGCCTCGGCGCCGGTCACGGCACCCAGCGCAAGCACCGCTCGCCCGGCTCCATCGGTGGCTGCGCCACCCCGGGCCGCGTGTTCAAGGGCATGCGCATGGCGGGTCGGATGGGCCACGAGCGTGTGACCACCCAGAACCTGACCGTGCACGCGGTCGACGCGGAGAAGGGCCTGCTCCTCATCAAGGGCGCGATCCCGGGTCCGAACGGCGGCCTCGTCCTCGTCCGCACCGCGGCGAAGGGGCTGTGAAGGATATGAGCACCATTGACATCCTGTCGCCGGCCGGCGACAAGGCCGGCAGCGTCGAGCTGCCCGCCGAGATCTTCGACGCCAAGGTCAGCGTCCCGCTGATGCACCAGGTCGTCGTGGCGCAGCTCGCCGCGGCTCGCCAGGGCACCCACAAGGTCAAGCGTCGTGGCGAGGTCCGCGGTGGCGGCAAGAAGCCGTACCGCCAGAAGGGCACCGGCCGCGCCCGCCAGGGCTCGACCCGCGCCCCGCAGTTCGCCGGTGGTGGCGTCGTGCACGGTCCCGTGCCGCGCGACTACTCGCAGCGGACCCCGAAGAAGATGATCGCCGCCGCCCTGCGCAGCGCGCTCACCGACCGGGCCCGCCACGAGCGCATCCACGTCGTGACCGGCGTGACCGCGACCGAGGCTCCGTCGACCAAGGCCGCCAAGGTCCTGTTCGGCAAGATCTCCGAGCGCAAGAACCTCCTCCTGGTGGTCGAGCGCGAGGACGAGCTGGGCATCCTGTCCGCTCGCAACCTGCCGAACGTGCACATCCTGGACGCCGGCCAGCTGAACACCTACGACGTGCTCGTCTCCGACGATGTGGTCTTCACCCAGGCCGCCTTCGAGCGTTTCGTGGCCGGTCCGGCCGCGTCCGCCAAGGCCGTTGCTGCTGAGGGCGAGCTCGAAGGGACTGCCGCCTGATGAGCGAGATCACCTCCAAGACGTTCACGGACCCCCGTGACGTCCTGATCAAGCCGGTTATCTCCGAGAAGAGCTACTCGCTCCTCGACGAGAACAAGTACACGTTCGTCGTGGCTCCCGGTGCCAACAAGACCCAGATCAAGCAGGCCGTCGAGGCGGTCTTCTCGGTCAAGGTCGAGGCCGTGAACACGCTGAACCGCCAGGGCAAGCGCAAGCGCTCCCGCACCGGTTTCGGCAAGCGCAAGGACACCAAGCGCGCGATCGTGACGCTGGCCGAGGGCAACCGCATCGACATCTTCGGTGGTCCGGTCTCCTGACGTTGCGTCAGGGACCGCGATCGTCGTAAAGGACGAGGACAGAAATGGGTATCCGCAAGTACAAGCCGACTACGCCGGGCCGCCGTGGCTCCAGCGTGGCCGACTTCGTCGAAATCACGCGGTCCACGCCGGAGAAGTCGCTGGTTCGCCCGCTGCACAGCAAGGGCGGCCGTAACAACGCCGGTCGTATCACCGCTCGCCACCAGGGTGGCGGTCACAAGCGCGCCTACCGTCTGATCGACTTCCGTCGTCACGACAAGGACGGCGTGCCGGCCAAGGTCGCGCACATCGAGTACGACCCGAACCGCACCGCGCGCATCGCGCTCCTGCACTACGCGGACGGCGAGAAGCGCTACATCATCGCCCCCCGCGGCGTCGCGCAGGGTGACCGGATCGAGAACGGCGCGGGCGCCGACATCAAGCCGGGCAACAACCTGCCGCTGCGCAACATCCCGGTCGGTACCACCATCCACGCGGTGGAGCTCCGTCCCGGCGGTGGCGCCAAGCTGGCCCGCTCCGCGGGTGCCGGCATTCAGCTGCTCGCCCGTGAGGGCCGCATGGCGCACCTGCGCATGCCCTCCGGTGAGATCCGCCTGGTGGACGCGCGCTGCCGCGCGACCGTCGGCGAGGTCGGCAACGCCGAGCAGTCGAACATCAACTGGGGCAAGGCCGGCCGTATGCGCTGGAAGGGCGTCCGCCCGACCGTGCGTGGTGTGGCCATGAACCCGATCGACCACCCGCACGGTGGTGGTGAGGGTAAGACCTCCGGTGGTCGCCACCCGGTCTCGCCGTGGGGCAAGCCCGAGGGCCGCACCCGTCGCCCGAACAAGGCGTCGGACAAGCTCATCGTGCGCCGCCGCAAGACCAACAAGAAGCGCTAGGAGCAGGTCAGATGCCGCGCAGTCTCAAGAAGGGCCCCTTCATCGACGACCACCTTCAGAAGAAGGTGGACGTGCAGAACGAGGCGGGCACGCAGAACGTCATCAAGACCTGGTCCCGTCGTTCCGTGATCTCGCCGGCCATGCTCGGCCACACGATCGCGGTTCACGATGGCCGCAAGCACGTCCCGGTGTTCGTCACCGAGTCGATGGTCGGCCACAAGCTCGGCGAGTTCGCTCCCACGCGCACCTTCAAGGGGCACGTGAAGGAAGACCGCAAGTCGAAGCGTCGCTAATCGCTTCCGAGCTGTAGCGCCAGAACGACAAAGTGACTTACTCCATTAAGGGGACAACCATGGAAGCCAGGGCCCAGGCGCGGTACATCCGCGTCACGCCCATGAAGGCCCGCCGCGTGGTGGACCTCATCCGTGGCCTGCCGGCCACGGAGGCCCAGGCGGTCCTGCGTTTCGCTCCGCAGGCCGCCACCGTGCCGGTCGGCAAGGTGCTCAACAGCGCCATCGCCAACGCCGCGCACAACTACAACCACTCCAACGTGGACGACCTCTACATCTCCGAGGCGTACGTTGACGAGGGTCCGACCCTGAAGCGGTTCCGTCCGCGTGCCCAGGGCCGTGCCTACCGGATCCGCAAGCGGACCAGCCACATCACCGTGGTCGTCAGCAGCAAGGAAGGGACCCGGTAATGGGCCAGAAGGTTAACCCGCACGGGTTCCGCCTCGGCATCAGCACGGACTTCAAGTCCCGCTGGTACGCCGACAAGCTGTACAAGGACTACGTCAAGGAAGACGTCGCCATCCGGCGTCTCATGACGCAGGGCATGGAGCGCGCCGGCATCTCGAAGGTGGAGATCGAGCGCACCCGTGACCGCGTCCGCGTGGACATCCACACCGCCCGCCCGGGCATCGTGATCGGCCGCCGTGGCACGGAGGCCGACAAGATCCGCGGCAAGCTGGAGAAGCTGACCGGCAAGCAGGTCCAGCTGAACATCCTCGAGGTCCGCAACCCCGAGATGGACGCCCAGCTCGTGGCCCAGGGCGTCGCGGAGCAGCTGTCCTCCCGCGTCTCCTTCCGTCGCGCCATGCGCAAGAGCATGCAGTCGACCATGAAGGCCGGCGCCAAGGGCATCAAGGTCCAGTGCTCCGGTCGTCTCGGCGGCGCCGAGATGAGCCGTTCGGAGTTCTACCGCGAGGGCCGTGTGCCGCTGCACACCCTGCGCGCGAACGTCGACTACGGCTTCTTCGAGGCCAAGACCACCTTCGGCCGCATCGGCGTGAAGGTCTGGATCTACAAGGGCGACGTCAAGAACATCGCCGAGGTCCGCGCTGAGAACGCCGCCGCCCGCTCCGGCAACCGCCCGGCCCGTCCCGAGGGCGGCCGTCCCGCCCGCGGTGGCGAGCGCGGTGGCCGTGGTGGCGAGCGCGGTGGCCGTGGCCGTCGTCCCGCCGCTGCCGAGGCCCAGGCCCCGGCCGCCGCGGTGGAGGCTCCGGCCGCCGCTGAGAACACCGGAACGGAGGCCTGACCGCAATGCTGATCCCCCGTCGGGTCAAGCACCGCAAGCAGCACCACCCGAAGCGCCGCGGCGCGGCCAAGGGTGGCACCGAGCTGGCGTTCGGCCAGTTCGGCATCCAGGCCGTGACCCCGGCCTACGTGACGAACCGCCAGATCGAGTCCGCTCGTATCGCGATCACCCGTCACATCCGTCGTGGCGGCAAGGTCTGGATCAACATCTACCCGGACCGCCCGCTCACCAAGAAGCCGGCCGAGACCCGCATGGGTTCCGGTAAGGGTTCGCCGGAGTGGTGGATCGCGAACGTGCACCCGGGTCGGGTCATGTTCGAACTGTCGTACCCGAACGAGAAGATTGCTCGCGAGGCGCTCACCCGTGCCGCGCACAAGCTTCCGATGAAGTGCCGGATCGTTCGGCGCGAGGACGGTGAGAGCTGATGTCGGCCGCTACCAAGGCTGCTGAGCTTCGCGAACTGGACAACGAGGGCCTCGTTGCCAAGCTCCGTGAGGCCAAGGAGGAGCTGTTCAACCTCCGCTTCCAGGCGGCGACCGGGCAGCTCGACAACCACGGACGGCTCCGGCTGGTCCGTAAGGACATCGCGCGGATCTACACCCTGATGCGCGAGCGCGAGCTGGGCATCGAGACGGTGGAGAACGCCTGATGACTGAGAACACCAACGAGACGCGCGGCTTCCGCAAGACCCGTGAGGGTCTCGTCGTCAGCGACAAGATGGACAAGACCGTCGTCGTCGCCGTCGAGGACCGCGTCAAGCACGCGCTGTACGGCAAGGTCATCCGCCGTACCAACAAGCTGAAGGCGCACGACGAGCAGAACGCGTGCGGTGTCGGCGACCGTGTCCTCCTGATGGAGACCCGGCCGCTGTCCGCGACGAAGCGCTGGCGCGTCGTCGAGATCCTCGAGAAGGCCAAGTAACAAGGTTGTTCGCGGTACGGCCGTATGTGCACCAGGCCCCCAGGGGCGCGGGTGTGAGCAGCGGCCGGCCCGTCAACACTTGTTGACGATCAGGAGAAAGCTGTGATCCAGCAGGAGTCGCGACTGCGCGTCGCCGACAACACGGGTGCCAAGGAGATTCTCTGCATCCGCGTTCTCGGTGGCTCCGGTCGCCGCTACGCCGGTATCGGGGACGTCATCGTCGCCACCGTCAAGGACGCGATCCCCGGCGGTTCGGTGAAGAAGGGCGACGTCGTCAAGTGCGTCGTCGTTCGCACCGTCAAGGAGCGCCGCCGTCCGGACGGTTCGTACATCCGCTTCGACGAGAACGCCGCTGTGGTTCTCAAGAACACCGATGGCGACCCCCGCGGTACCCGCATCTTCGGCCCGGTGGGCCGCGAGCTGCGTGACAAGAAGTTCATGAAGATCATCTCGCTGGCGCCGGAGGTGCTCTGACCCATGGCGAACAGCATGAAGATCAAGAAGGGTGACCTGGTCCAGGTCATCACCGGCAAGGACAAGGGCAAGCAGGGCAAGGTCATCCAGGCCATCCCCGCCGAGAACAAGGTCCTGGTCGAGGGTGTCAACCGGGTCAAGAAGCACACCAAGCCGGGCCCCGGCACCCAGGGTGGCATCGTGACCGTCGAGGCCCCGGTGCACGTCTCCAACGTCCAGCTGGTCGTGGAGAAGGACGGCAAGAAGGTCGTCACCCGCGTCGGCTACCGCTTTGACGACCAGGGCAACAAGATCCGCGTTGCCAAGCGGACCGGTGAGGACATCTGATGTCTGAGACGACTGTTGAGAAGGTGACCCCCCGCCTCAAGGAGAAGTACCTCTCCGAGGTCAAGGGTCAGCTGCACGAGCAGTTCTCGTACGAGAACGTCATGCTGATCCCCGGCCTGGTCAAGGTCGTGGTCAACATGGGTGTCGGCGAAGCCGCCCGTGACAGCAAGCTGATCGAGGGTGCCATCAAGGACCTGACCGCGATCACCGGTCAGAAGCCGGCCGTCACCAAGGCCCGCAAGTCCATCGCGCAGTTCAAGCTGCGCGAGGGTCAGCCGATCGGCGCCCACGTCACCCTCCGCGGTGACCGCATGTGGGAGTTCGTGGACCGTCTGGTGTCGCTGGCGCTGCCGCGTATCCGTGACTTCCGCGGCCTCTCGCCCAAGCAGTTCGACGGCCGTGGCAACTACACCTTCGGTCTGACCGAGCAGGTCATGTTCCACGAGATCGACCAGGACAAGGTCGACCGTCAGCGCGGTATGGACATCACCGTCGTGACCACCGCTCAGACCGACGATGAGGGCCGGGCGCTCCTGCGCGCTCTGGGCTTCCCGTTCAAGGAGGCGTGAGCCATGGCGAAGAAGGCCCTGATCGCTAAGTCCGAGCGCAAGCCGAAGTTCGGCGTCCGGGCGTACACCCGGTGCCAGCGCTGCGGCCGTCCGCACTCGGTGTACCGCAAGTTCGGCCTCTGCCGCGTGTGCCTCCGTGAGATGGCGCACCGCGGCGAGCTGCCGGGCGTGACCAAGAGCTCCTGGTAGTCACTACCGGTCGTTCTGACATCGGCGAGCAGCGTGCCCGACCTCGACGCTTTTGGGTTCCCGGAGGGGATCCCGTAAGGTGTTGGGGTCGGGCCCCTGCTGCGGCGTCCCCTCCGGGGCGATCCGCGGCCCTCATCCGAGGGTCCGCACACACCCAGTCTTACTACGTCGCAGGTCCCCTGCGCTTGTGCCCCTTTCGCACTCCAGCGAGTGCGCGGAGGGGGACCTGGCGCGGAGAAACCACGGCGGGAGAGGCCTGAGGCCATCCATGACCATGACCGACCCCATCGCAGACATGCTCACTCGTCTGCGTAACGCGAACTCGGCGTACCACGACTCCGTGGCGATGCCGGCCAGCAAGATCAAGGCGCACGTCGCCGAGATCCTGCAGCAGGAGGGGTACATCTCCTCCTACAAGGTTGAGGAGCCCGCCGAGAACGAGGTCGGCAAGAAGCTGACCATCGAGCTCAAGTTCGGCCCCAACCGCGAGCGTTCCATCGCCGGCATCAAGCGCATCAGCAAGCCGGGTCTGCGTGTGTACGCAAAGTCCACCAACCTGCCGAAGGTGCTCGGCGGCCTGGGCGTGGCGATCATCTCCACGTCCTCCGGCCTCCTCACCGACAAGCAGGCCGCCAAGAAGGGCGTAGGCGGAGAAGTTCTCGCCTACGTCTGGTAATTCGGGAAACGGAGGTACAGCAATGTCGCGCATTGGACGGCTGCCCATCCAGGTTCCCGCTGGTGTGGACGTCACCATCGACGGCCAGACGGTCTCGGTGAAGGGCCCCAAGGGTTCGCTCACCCACGTCGTCGCCGCGCCGATCGAGATCGGCAAGGGCGAGGACGGCACGCTGCTCGTCACCCGCCCCAACGACGAGCGTCAGTCGAAGGCCCTGCACGGCCTGTCGCGCACGCTGGTGGCGAACATGATCACCGGCGTGACCGCGGGCTACCGGAAGTCGCTGGAGATCAGCGGCGTCGGCTACCGAGTCACGGCGAAGGGCTCCGACATGGAGTTCGCGCTGGGCTACAGCCACCCCATCCTGGTCACCGCGCCGGAGGGGATCTCCTTCGTCGTCGAGACGCCCACCAAGTTCCACGTGGACGGCACCGACAAGCAGAAGGTCGGCGAGGTCGCCGCGAAGATCCGCAAGCTGCGCAAGCCCGACCCGTACAAGGCCAAGGGCGTCAAGTACGCGGGCGAGGTCATCCGCCGCAAGGTCGGAAAGAGTGGTAAGTAAGCGATGAGCGTCTCTGTCAAGATCGGCAAGGGCAACGCCTACAAGAACGCCGCCCGCAAGCGCCGCGCCATTCGCGTTCGCAAGCGCGTCGTCGGCACCGAGGTGCGTCCGCGCCTCGTCGTGACGCGTTCGAACCGCCACATGGTCGCCCAGGTCATCGACGACGCCAAGGGTCACACCCTGGCGTCGGCGTCCACCCTCGACGTGTCCATCAAGGGCACCGAGGGCGACAAGACCGAGCTGGCCAAGAAGGTCGGAAGCCTGGTCGCCGAGCGCGCCAAGGCCGCCGGCGTCGAGTCGGTCGTCTTCGACCGCGCGGGCAACCGGTACGCCGGCCGCATCGCCGCCCTGGCGGACGCGGCCCGCGAGTCCGGGCTCGACTTCTAAGCCGCTCGTCGACCCTGTCGACGGACGTAAACGAGAGAGGTAATTCCAATGGCTGGACCCCAGCGCCGCGGTAGCGGCGCCGGCGGCGGCACCGGTGGCGAGCGGCGCGACCGCAAGCGTGACGACCGGGGCGGCGCCCCCGTCGCCGAGAAGACCGCTTACGTCGAGCGCGTCGTCGCGATCAACCGTGTCGCCAAGGTTGTCAAGGGTGGTCGTCGTTTCAGCTTCACCGCGCTGGTCGTGGTGGGCGACGGTGACGGCACCGTGGGTGTCGGTTACGGCAAGGCGAAGGAGGTTCCGGCCGCCATCGCCAAGGGTGTTGAGGAGGCCAAGAAGAACTTCTTCAAGGTCCCCCGTATCCAGGGCACCATCCCGCACCCGATCCAGGGCGAGAAGGCCGCCGGCGTCGTGCTGCTGAAGCCGGCGTCCCCCGGTACCGGCGTCATCGCCGGTGGCCCGGTGCGTGCCGTCCTGGAGTGCGCCGGCGTTCACGACATCCTGTCGAAGTCGCTCGGCTCGGACAACGCGATCAACATCGTGCACGCCACCGTGGCCGCTCTGAAGGGCCTCGTGCGCCCCGAGGAGATCGCCGCCCGCCGTGGCCTGCCCCTGGAGGACGTGGCCCCGGCCGCGCTGCTCCGGGCCCGTGCGGCTGGGGTGAGCGCCTGATGGCTCGCCTGAAGGTCACCCAGACCAAGTCGTACATCGGTAGCAAGCAGAACCACCGTGACACCCTGCGTTCGCTCGGCCTGAAGCGGCTGAACGACACCGTGGTGAAGGAGGACCGCCCGGAGATCCGCGGCATGGTCCACACCGTTCGCCACCTCGTCACGGTCGAGGAGGTGGACTGATCATGACGGACTCGCCGATCAAGCTCCACAACCTGAAGCCCGCCCCGGGTGCCAAGAAGGACAAGATCCGTGTTGGTCGCGGTGAGGGCTCCAAGGGCAAGACTGCAGGTCGTGGTACCAAGGGCACCAAGGCCCGCTACCAGGTTCCGCAGCGCTTCGAGGGTGGCCAGATGCCGCTCCACATGCGCCTGCCGAAGCTGAAGGGCTTCAAGAACCCGGCCCACAAGCAGTTCCAGGTCGTGAACCTGGACAAGCTGGCCGAGCTCTACCCGAACGGTGGCGAGGTCACCGTGGCCGACCTGATCGCGAAGGGCGCCGTTCGCAAGAACGAGCTCGTCAAGGTCCTCGGCCAGGGCGACATCGCGGTGGCGCTGCAGGTGACGGTCGACGCCGTCTCCGGCTCCGCGGCCGAGAAGATCGCCGCGGCCGGCGGTTCGGTCACCGAACTGCTCTGACGCGGTAGATCCGACGCACGGAACGACACCGGGCCCCGCGCCCCTCTTGCGAAAGGGGGGCCGGGGCCCGGTGCCGTTCCGGCCGGAGCCGCCGCTCCGTATTTGTGTGTCAAACCCGGGCAAGCCGTACCCCGTGAGTGGGGGAGCGGCCGCACGCGCTTCTTTCCGGGACCCGGGCACTGTTAGAGTCCGTGAAGTTCCCTTTCCCCACATCAGGACCGACCCTTCCGCCGACGACGCGCGGGAGGCGCAGGAGGCACCGTGCTCAGTGCGTTCGCGCGGGCGTTCCAGACGCCCGACCTGCGCAAGAAGCTGCTGTTCACGCTGGGCATCATGGTGCTGTTCCGGCTGGGCGCCCACGTCCCCATGCCCGGAATCAACTTCCAGGCCGTCCACGCGTGCGTCAACGGGCAGAAGGAAGGCCTGTTCGGGCTGGTCAACCTGTTCAGCGGCAACGCGCTGCTACAGCTGACCATCTTCGCGCTCGGCATCATGCCGTACATCACGGCCAGCATCATCCTGCAGCTCCTCACCGTGGTCATCCCGCGGCTGGAGGCCCTGAAGAAGGAGGGGCAGGCCGGCACCGCGAAGATCACCCAGTACACCCGCTACCTGACGATCGCCCTCGCCGTGCTCCAGGGCACCGGCATCCTGGCGACCGCCTCCAGCGGCGCGCTGTTCTCCGGCTGCGCCGAGGGCAACAACATCGTGCCGGACCAGTCGATCTTCCGGATCGCCACCATGGTCATCATCATGACCGCCGGCACCACCGTGATCATGTGGCTGGGCGAGCTGATCACCGACCGCGGCATCGGCAACGGCATGTCGATCCTGATCTTCACCTCGATCGCGGCGGGCTTCCCCGGCTCGATGTGGGCGATCAAGCAGTCCGGCAAGCTGCTGGACGGCTGGGGCGAGTTCGCCTCGGTCATCGCGGTCGGCATCATCGTGGTCTGCCTGGTCATCTTCGTCGAGCAGGCCCAGCGCCGGATCCCGGTGCAGTACGCGAAGCGGATGGTGGGCCGCCGGTCCTTCGGCGGCACCTCGACCTACATCCCGCTGAAGGTCAACCAGGCGGGCGTGATCCCGGTCATCTTCGCCTCCTCGCTGCTGTACATCCCGGCGCTGGTGGTGCAGCTGACCAACTCCCAGTCGGGCTGGGCGGTCTGGATCCGGAACCACTTCGTCAAGGGCGACCACCCGGTCTACATGGCGACCTACTTCGTGCTGATCGTCTTCTTCGCCTTCTTCTACGTCGCGATCTCCTTCAACCCCGAAGAAGTTGCGGACAACATGAAGAAGTATGGTGGGTTCATCCCGGGCATCCGGGCCGGCCGACCGACGGCCGAGTACCTGAACTACGTGCTCACCCGCATCACGTGGCCGGGTTCCCTCTACCTGGGCCTCATCGCGTTGATCCCGATGGTCGCCCTGGTCGCCTTCGGACAGCAGACCAACTTCCCGTTCGGCGGCACCTCCGTGCTCATCGTCGTCGGTGTCGGACTCGAAACTGTGAAGCAGATCGAGAGCCAACTCCAGCAGCGCAATTACGAAGGGTTCCTCCGCTGATGCGAATCGTCCTCGTCGGACCCCCCGGGGCCGGGAAGGGTACTCAGGCGCACGTCCTGGCCAAGACCCTGTCCATTCCCCACATCTCCACCGGTGACCTGTTCCGTGCCAACATCAGCCAGGGCACCCCCCTGGGTGTCGAGGCGAAGTCCTACATGGACGCCGGGCGCCTGGTGCCCGACGAGGTCACCATCGGGATGGCCAAGGACCGCATGCTCCAGCCGGACGCCGCCAAGGGCTTCCTGCTGGACGGCTTCCCGCGCAACCTGGGCCAGGCGGAGGCGCTCGACGCCTTCCTGGCCGAGCAGGGCATCGCGCTGGACGGCGTGCTGGACCTGGAGGTCTCCGAGGACGAGGTCGTCAAGCGGATTGCCGGCCGCCGGCTGTGCCGCAACGACGGCTCCCACGTGTTCCACGTGGTGTACAACCCGCCGAAGACCGAGGGCGTCTGCGACGAGTGCGGCGGCGAGCTGTACCAGCGCTCGGACGACACCGAGGAGGCCGTGCGGGTCCGGCTGGAGGAGTACCACTCCAAGACCGAGCCGATCATCGGCTACTACCAGGAGCAGGGCCTGCTGGTCACCATCCCCGCCCTCGGCAAGGTGGACGAGGTGACCGAGCGCGCGGTCGCCGCCCTGGAGCAGAAGAAGAGCGCCTGACGCCGCACGGCGCCGCGTGAGACGGCCGGGTCGCCCCGAAGCGGGCGGCCCGGCCGTCTCGTGCGTCGTACGGTGGAGGGCAGTCCGAATTCAGAACGTGGAAGGCGTGGACCAGATGGTGGAGATCAAGACCCCCGAGCAGATCGCCAAGATGCGGGCGGCCGGGCTGGTCGTCGCCGAGGCGCTGAAGGCCTGCCGCGAGGCGGTCGCCCCGGGGGTGACCACCGGCGAGCTGAACGAGGTCGCCGACGCGGTCATCGCCAAGCACGGCGCCACCTCCAACTTCCGCGCCGACCACGGCGGTCTCTGGTTCCCGGGCGTGATCTGCGCCTCGGTGAACGAGGAGGTCGTGCACGGCATCCCCGGCGAGCGGGTGCTGAAGGCCGGCGACCTGATCTCGATCGACTGCGGCGCGATCCTGGACGGCTGGCACGGCGACGCGGCGATCACCGTCGCGGTCGGCGGGACCGCCGCCGAGAACGTGATGCTGTCGAAGGTCACCGAGGGCTCGATGTGGGCCGGCATCGCCCAGATGAAGAAGGGCAACCGGCTGGTCGACGTCTCCCGGGCGATCGAGGGCTTCATCCGCCGCCAGCCGCTGCCGCCCAAGGGCAAGTGGGGCATCACCGAGGGCTACGGCGGCCACGGCATCGGCACCGCGATGCACATGGAGCCGCACGTGCTGAACTACGTCGCGGGCCGCGGCAAGGGCATGAAGCTGGTGCCCGGCACGGTGCTGGCGATCGAGCCGATGGTCTCGCTGGGCACCCCGCACACCGCGGTGCTGGAGGACGACTGGACGGTCGTCACCACCGACGGCACCTGGGCCTCGCACTGGGAGCACTCGGTGGCCGTCACCGAGCAGGGCCCGCTGGTGCTGACCGCCTTCGACGGCGGCAGGGCCGAGCTGGCCAAGCTGGGCGTCACCGCGGCGCCGGACCCGCTGGGCTGAGCGCCCCGGCGGGGGAGCGGACGGGTGCGGGCGCGCCGGGCTGAGGGACTTCTCTCACCGCGGCCGGATCGGGGCCCGGGGGTTTGGTCCTCCGGGCCCCTTGTCCTATTTTCGTCAGCTGACACCCGCAGCAACCCCAGGGGAGAGAAGACAGTGCTCAAGGGCTTCCGCGACTTCATGATGCGCGGCAACGTCATCGACATGGCCGTCGGTGTGGTCATCGGTGCCGCGTTCACCGGCGTGGTGACCGGCTTCGTCAGCGCGTTCCTGACCCCGGTGCTCGGCGTGGTGGTCGGCGCGGCCGGCGACTTCAGCGCCTACAAGTTCCACGTCGCGGGCGTCATCTTCCCGTACGGCCAGTTCCTGAACGTGCTGATCGCGTTCGTGCTGACCGCCGCGGTGCTGTACTTCTGCGTGGTGCTGCCGGTCTCCAAGGCCACCGCCCGGTACCTGCCGAAGAAGCCCTCGGTGCCCAAGCGCCCCTGCCCCGAGTGCCTGACCGAGATCCCGGAGGCGGCCCGCCGCTGCTCGGCGTGCACCGCCGTGGTCGAGCCGGCCGTCCCGGTCCAGGTCGCCGCGAAGCGCTGAGCCGGTGCGCGGCGCCGCCGGGCGCTGATTTCGCTCCGGCGCGGTGCTTGGTTTACGATGGTGCGTCGGCTCTCTCGTAGCGTGTTCCCGCACGCCCTCAGCCCAGGGGAATCCCCCGGGCGGAGGTGAAGCCTGGTTCGCACGAGCGTTCCGCATACGGTAGCCGGACCCGAAGGGTGGATCTCGCAGTTCATGGCTAAGAAGCAAGGCGCCATTGAGATCGAGGGCACCGTGATCGAGTCTCTTCCGAACGCGATGTTCAAGGTCGAGCTGCAGAACGGTCACAAGGTCCTCGCGCACATCAGCGGCAAGATGCGCATGCACTACATCCGCATCCTCCCGGATGACCGGGTCGTGGTGGAGCTCAGCCCCTACGACCTGACCCGCGGCCGGATCGTCTACCGCTACAAGTAACAACCGCCAGATCTAGACCCCGGAGAACCTGAATCATGAAGGTCAAGCCGAGCGTCAAGAAGATCTGCGACAAGTGCAAGGTGATCCGCCGCCACGGCCGGGTCATGGTGATCTGCGACAACCTGCGCCACAAGCAGCGCCAGGGCTGACGCCACCCCCCCAGCATTTCTCGTAGGACCTTCGCGCGACGCGCACCAACGTCATACGCGGGCCGCCCGATCCGTCCGATGGACGGACTGCCACCCCCGGTCAGAGGCCGGGGCTCCCTGTCGAGAGACAGCGAGTAGGCGGCACGTCAGACCTCTGAAAAGAACCACAGGAGCCTTGAATGGCACGCCTTTCCGGCGTTGATCTCCCCCGCGAGAAGCGGATCGAGATCGCCCTCACCTACGTCTACGGCATCGGCAAGACCCGCGCCCAGCAGGCGCTCGCCGAGACCGGCGTGAGCGGTGACATCCGCGTCCGCGACATCAGCGAGGACGACCTCGTCAAGCTGCAGAAGTTCGTGGACGCGAACTTCGAGGTCGAGGGTGACCTCCGCCGCCAGGTCGCCGCCGACATCCGCCGCAAGGTCGAGATCGGCTGCTACGAGGGCCTGCGCCACCGTCGCGGTCTGCCCGTCCGCGGCCAGCGCACCCACACCAACGCGCGTACCCGCAAGGGCCCGCGTCGCGCGATCGCCGGCAAGAAGAAGCCGGGCAAGAAGTAGTCCGTCCCGTCACCGGACATCCCTCCGGCCCGCGGGTCAGCGGACCGACCACCTCAGTAGGAGAACAGACTTATGCCCCCCAAGGGTCGTCAGGCTGCCGGCGCGAAGAAGATCCGCCGCAAGGAGAAGAAGAACGTCGCCCACGGGCACGCTCACATCAAGAGCACGTTCAACAACACCATCGTTTCGATCACCGACCCCTCGGGCAACGTGATCTCCTGGGCCTCGGCCGGCCACGTCGGTTTCAAGGGCTCGCGCAAGTCCACCCCGTTCGCCGCGCAGATGGCCGCCGAGGCCGCTGCCCGTCGCGCGCAGGAGCACGGCATGCGCAAGGTCGACGTCTTCGTCAAGGGTCCGGGCTCCGGCCGTGAGACCGCGATCCGCTCGCTCCAGGCCACCGGCCTGGAGGTGGGCTCGATCCAGGACGTCACCCCCACCCCGCACAACGGCTGCCGTCCGCCGAAGCGCCGCCGCGTCTGACGCGACGCCTGGGATCACCAGGCGGTCGGTGTTTTAAACCTGGTACGGGGTCCCGTTCTTCGCGGGACCCCGTACGCTTGAGTTCTGTCGGCATCAAATAGTGGGTGCCGAAGACAACTGGAGGATCCAGAACATGCTGATCGCTCAGCGTCCGTCGCTGACCGAAGAGGTCGTCGACGAGTTCCGCTCGCGGTTCGTGATCGAGCCGCTCGAGCCGGGCTTCGGCTACACCCTCGGCAACTCGCTCCGCCGCACGCTCCTCTCCTCGATCCCCGGTGCCGCCGTCACCAGCATCCGGATCGACGGCGTCCTGCACGAGTTCACCACCGTGCCGGGCGTCAAGGAGGACGTCACCGACCTCATCCTGAACATCAAGCAGCTGGTCGTCTCCTCGGAGCACGACGAGCCGGTCGTGATGTACCTGCGCAAGCAGGGCCCGGGTGTGGTCACCGCCGCCGACATCGCGCCCCCGGCCGGTGTCGAGGTGCACAACCCCGAGCTGGTCCTCGCCACCCTGAACGGCAAGGGCAAGCTGGAGATGGAGCTGACCGTCGAGCGCGGTCGCGGCTACGTCTCCGCCGTGCAGAACAAGGCCTCGGGCCAGGAGATCGGCCGCATCCCGGTCGACTCCATCTACAGCCCGGTGCTCAAGGTCACCTACAAGGTCGAGGCGACCCGTGTCGAGCAGCGCACCGACTTCGACAAGCTGATCGTCGACGTCGAGACCAAGCCTGCCATGCGTCCGCGCGACGCGATGGCCTCGGCCGGCAAGACCCTGGTCGAGCTGTTCGGCCTGGCCCGCGAGCTGAACGTCGACGCCGAGGGCATCGACATGGGCCCGTCCCCGACGGACGCCGCCCTGGCCGCGGACCTGGCGCTGCCGATCGAGGAGCTGGAACTCACCGTCCGCTCCTACAACTGCCTCAAGCGCGAGGGCATCCACACCGTGGGTGAGCTCGTCGCCCGCTCGGAGGCCGACCTGCTCGACATCCGCAACTTCGGTGCGAAGTCGATCGACGAGGTCAAGGCGAAGCTGGCCGGCATGGGCCTGGCCCTCAAGGACAGCCCGCCCGGGTTCGACCCGACCGCCGCCGCCGACGCCTTCGGCGCCGACGACCTGGACGACCAGGGCTACGCGGAGACCGAGCAGTACTGAGTTTCGGCACCGGAGGCGGCCCGCTGAGGACCGCCTCCGGTGGCGCGAGAAAGTCGTGCGGACGCGGTGTCCGCACGCCCGCCGCGGTACCTGGTACGGCCGCGGTCGGAGATTCGAGGAGCTAAGTCATGCCCCGTCCCACCAAGGGCGCCCGCCTCGGCGGCGGCCCGCACCACGAGCCGCTGCTGCTGGCCGGCCTGGCCCGCGAGCTGTTCCAGTACGGCCGCATCACCACCACCGAGGCCAAGGCCCGCCGCCTGCGCCCGCTGGCGGAGAAGCTGATCACCAAGGCGAAGAAGGGCGACATCCACAACCGTCGCCTGGTGCGCAAGACCATCACCGACGTGTCGGTCCTGCACACCCTCTTCACCGAGATCGCCCCGCGGTTCGAGAACCGCCCCGGCGGCTACACCCGCATCACCAAGATCGGCGGTCGCCGCGGCGACAACGCGCCGATGGCCGTGATCGAGCTGGTCGAGGGCGAGATCGCCACCAAGGCGACCGTCGCCGAGGCCGAGGCCGCCACCAAGCGCTCCGTCAAGGAGGCCGAGACCAAGGCCGCCGAGACCAAGGCCGCCGAGGCCGAGGAGACCAAGGCCGACGAGGCCGCCGAGACCACCGAGGCCTGAGCCTCCCGGTAGGTCTTCGTCCGGGCCCGCCCTCCCGCTCGTCGGGGGAGCGGGCCCGTTCGCTTTCCGCTTGTCAGACAGGGGAGTTGGAGTGGTGAACGACTGCGCCGAGCTGCCGCCGGTGAAGGACGGCCCGGCGGACGGGCACACCCGGGTCCGGCTGGACCTCGCCTACCACGGCGCGGAGTTCTCCGGCTGGGCCCGGCAGCGCGAACGGCGCACCGTGCAGGGCGAGTTGGAGGACGCGCTGCGGATCGTGCTGCGCAGCGAGGAGAACTTCCCGCTGACCGTGGCCGGCCGCACCGACGCCGGGGTGCACGCCCGCGGCCAGGTCGCCCACGTCGACCTCCCCGACGGGCTGTGGGCCCAGCACGGCGCCAAGCTGCTGCGCCGGCTGGCCGGCCGGCTGCCGGCCGACGTCCGGGTGTACCGGGTCGCCGAGGCGCCGCACGGCTTCGACGCCCGGTTCGCGGCGGTCTGGCGGCGCTACGCGTACCGGGTGGCCGACCACCCCGGCGGGGTCGACCCGCTGCTGCGCGGCCACGTCCTCTGGCACGACCGGCCGCTGGACCTGGAGCGGATGAACGAGGCGGCGGCGCTGCTGGTCGGCGAGCACGACTTCGCGGCGTACTGCAAGAAGCGCGAGGGCGCGACCACCATCCGCACCCTGCTGGAGCTGCGCTGGGACCGGGTGCCGATCGACCCGTACGCGGCCCAGGAGGGCTCGCTGGCGGTGGCCACGGTGCGGGCGGACGCCTTCTGCCACAACATGGTGCGCGCCCTGGTCGGGGCGATGCTGCTGGTCGGCGACGGGCACCGGCCGGTGGGGTTCCCGGGCGAGGTGCTGGCCGGCGGGGTGCGCAACTCCGCGGTCAACGTGATCCGGCCGCACGGGCTGACCCTGGAGGAGGTCGGCTACCCGGCCGACGAACTGCTCGCGGAGCGCAACCGCGTCTCGCGCCGGCTGCGGACGCTGGGCGAACCGGCCGGGAACGCCGCCGGGGGCGCCGTCGGGGACGCGACCGGGGGCGCCGCCGCGCGGACGCCGGGCGAACCGGCCGGGTAATCCGTTTTGTCGCGGGGTGGGGGCTTGGCACAATTCCGTGGCATGGGACACGTCGAGATTTCGCACCTTGAGTACTACCTGCCGGACGGGCGGGTGCTGTTCGACGACGCGTCCTTCCGGGTCGGCGAGGGCGCGGCCGTCGCGCTGGTCGGCGCGAACGGCGCGGGCAAGACCACGCTGCTGCGGATGATCGCGGGCGACACCCAGCCGCACGGCGGCTCGGTGACGGTCACCGGCGGCCTGGGCGTGATGCGCCAGTTCGTCGGCACCACCGGCCGGGAGAGCGCCGCCGACGCCCCGGGCGCGCTGCCCGCCGACGCCTCGGTGCGCGACCTGCTGGTCTCCGTCGCCCCGAAGCGGATCGCCGACGCGGCCCGCGCGGTGGACGCCGCCGAGCTGGCGATGATCGCGCAGGACGACGAGAAGTCGCAGATGGCCTACGCCCAGGCGCTGTCCGACTGGTCGGACGCCGGCGGCTACGAGTACGAGGCCGACTGGGACGTGTGCACCACGGCCGCGCTCGGCATGCCCTTCGACCGGGCGCAGTGGCGCGGCCTGAACACCCTCTCCGGCGGCGAGCAGAAGCGCCTCGTCCTGGAGGCCCTGCTGCGCGGCCCCGACGAGGTGCTGCTGCTGGACGAGCCGGACAACTACCTGGACGTGCCGGGCAAGCGCTGGCTGGAGGAGGCGATCCGGGCCACCTCCAAGACCGTGCTGTACATCTCGCACGACCGCGAGCTGCTCTCCCGCACCGCCGAGAAGATCATCGCGGTGGAGTCCGGCGCGGCCGGCTCCAGCGTCTGGGTGCACGGCGGCGGCTTCGAGTCCTTCCACCAGGCCCGCCAGGACCGCTTCGCGCGCTTCGAGGAGCTCGGCCGTCGCTGGGACGAGGAGCACGCCAAGCTGAAGAAGCTGGTGGTCAACCTGCGGCAGGCGGCCTCGGTCAGCCACGCCCTGGCGACCCGCTACGCCGCCGCGCAGACCCGGCTGAAGAAGTTCGAGGAGGCCGGCCGGCCGGAGGAGCCGCCGCGCGAGCAGTCGATCACCATGCGGCTCAAGGGCGGCCGCACCGGCGTGCGGGCGTTCACCCTGCAGGGCCTGGAGCTGTCCGGCCTGATGAAGCCGTTCGACCTGGAGGTCTACTACGGCGAGCGGGTCGCGGTGCTGGGCTCCAACGGCTCCGGCAAGTCGCACTTCCTGCGGCTGCTGGCGGGCGACGAGTCGGTGGAGCACGGCGGCAGCTGGAAGCTCGGCGCCCGGGTCGTCCCCGGCCACTTCCGGCAGACCCACGCGCACCCGGAGCTGCTCGGCCGGACGGTGCGCTCGATCGTCGAGGAGGAGCACGCGCTCTCCCGCGGGGCGGCGATGTCCGCGCTGCGCCGCTACGAGCTGGACCGGCAGGAGGAGCAGAAGTTCGAGTCGCTCTCCGGCGGCCAGCAGGCCCGGCTGATGATCCTCAAGCTGGAGCTGTCCGGCTCGACCGCGCTGCTGCTCGACGAGCCGACCGACAACCTGGACCTGGAGAGCGCCGAGGCGCTCCAGCAGGGCCTGGAGGCGTTCGAGGGCACCGTGCTGTGCGTCACCCACGACCGCTGGTTCGCCCGCAGCTTCGACCGCTTCCTGGTGTTCGGCTCGGACGGCCGGGTCTACGAGTCCCCGGAGCCGGTCTGGGACGAGGCCCGGGTGGTCCGGGACCGCTGATCCGCGGCTCCGGAACCCGCGCTGCCGGGCCGGTTTGGAATCCGCCCCACCGGCCCGGTATCGTTGGCCGCTGTTGTGCGTATTGGCTCGCTCTATCTCACGTGAGAGGTCGGTACGCCGGAGACGACAGGCCGAACTCCAGCGGCTGCCCGAATTGCGTCCGGGCGGATCGGCTGGAGGCCCCGGGCCTTGGTGCTCCTGTCAGGACCCACTCACTGAAAAGCGAAGGCTACGACCGTGCGTACGTACAGCCCCAAGCCCGGCGACGTCCAGCGTCAGTGGCACGTCATCGACGCGACCGACGTCGTGCTCGGCCGCCTGGCCTCCCAGGCCGCCAACCTCCTGCGGGGCAAGCACAAGGCGATCTACGCGCCGCACGTTGACACTGGTGACTTCGTCATCATCATCAACGCCGACAAGGTGCACCTCTCGGGCAACAAGAAGACCCAGAAGCTGGCCTACCGCCACAGCGGCTTCCCGGGCGGCCTCCGCTCGGTCCGCTACGACGACCTGCTCGCGAACAACCCGGAGAAGGCCGTCGAGAAGGCCATCAAGGGCATGGTTCCGAAGAACAGCCTGGGCCGTCAGATGCTCTCGAAGCTGAAGGTCTACTCGGGCGACCAGCACCCGCACGCTGCGCAGCAGCCGGTGCCGTTCGAGATCACCCAGGTCGCGCAGTAATTCCGGCCACCCGCACCCCGACTGACGTAGAAGAGCTGAGGAACACCGTGGCCGAGACTGCCATCGAGAGCACCCTCGAGGTCGACTTCGACGACGAGAACGTCGACGAGTACACCACCGAGACCGAGTACACCACCGAGTCGCTGGCCGGCCGCTTCGGCGAGGCCGTCCCCGGCGCCGGCCTCGGCCGCCGCAAGGAGGCGATCGCCCGCGTGCGCATCGTCCCCGGCACCGGCCAGTGGAAGATCAACGGTCGCACCCTGGAGAACTACTTCCCCAACAAGGTGCACCAGCAGACCGTGAACGAGCCCTTCAAGCTCCTCGAGCTGGACGGCCGTTACGACGTCATCGCCCGCATCGCCGGCGGCGGCGTCTCCGGTCAGGCCTACGCGCTGCGCCTCGGCGTGGCCCGTGCGCTGAACGAGGCGGACGTGGACAACAACCGCGGCCCGCTCAAGAAGGCCGGCTTCCTGACCCGCGACTCGCGCGCCGTCGAGCGCAAGAAGGCCGGTCTGAAGAAGGCCCGCAAGGCGCCGCAGTACAGCAAGCGCTAATCGCACCCTTCATGCGATCCTCGCCCCGGAGCACTCCCGTGCTCCGGGGCGTTGTGCCTCCCGGACCGGTGCGGAGTCCGCGGGGGCGGCACCACCCGAGCCAAGCACAGGCGCGACAGGACGGACGAACGCGAACATGACACGACTCTTCGGTACCGACGGAGTGCGCGGGGTGGCCAACGAGGGCCTCACCGCGGAACTGGCCCTGGGCCTGTCGGTGGCCGCCGCCCACGTGCTCGGCGACGCGGGCGCGTTCGAGGGCCACCGGCCGGTGGCCGTGGTCGGCCGGGACCCGCGGGCGTCCGGAGAGTTCCTGGAGGCCGCCGTGATCGCCGGCCTGGCCAGCGCCGGCGTCGACGTGCTGCGGGTCGGCGTGCTGCCCACCCCCGCGGTCGCCTACCTGACCGGCGCGCTCGGCGCCGACTTCGGCGTGATGCTCTCCGCCAGCCACAACGCGATGCCCGACAACGGCATCAAGTTCCTCGCCCGCGGCGGCCACAAGCTGGACGACGCGATCGAGGACGCGATCGAGGAGCACTACCGCCGCTACGGCGTCGGCGACGAGACCTGGCACCGCCCGACCGGCGCCGCGGTGGGCCGGGTCCGCCAGTACAACGAGGGCTTCGACCGGTACGTGGCGCACCTGGTCGCGGTGCTGCCCAACCGGCTCGACGGCGTGAAGGTCGTCATCGACGGCGCGCACGGCGCGGCCGCCCGGGTCGCCCCCGAGGCGTTCGCCCGGGCCGGCGCCGAGGTGGTGCACACCCTGGGCACCGAGCCGACCGGCCTGAACATCAACGACGGCGTCGGCTCCACCCACCTGGACAAGCTGCGCGCCGCGATGAAGGAGCACAAGGCCGACCTGGGCATCGCCCTGGACGGCGACGCCGACCGCTGCCTGGCCGCCGACGCCGACGGCAACGAGGTCGACGGCGACCAGATCATCGCCGTCCTCGCGGTCGCCATGAAGGAGGCCGGCACGCTGCGCCGCAACACCGCGGTCGCCACCGTGATGTCCAACCTGGGCTTCAAGCTGGCGATGGAGCGCGAGGGCATCGAGCTGGTGCAGACCGCGGTCGGCGACCGGTACGTGCTGGAGGAGATGAAGCAGCACGGCTACGCGCTCGGCGGCGAGCAGTCCGGGCACGTCATCCTGCTCGACCACGCCACCACCGGCGACGGCACCCTGACCGGCCTGATGCTGGGCGCCCGGCTGGCCGCCACCAAGCAGCCGATGGCCGACCTGGCCGCGGTGATGACCCGGCTGCCGCAGGTCCTGATCAACGTCAAGGGCGTGGACAAGAACCGGGTCGAGTCCTGCGTCGAGCTCCAGGCCGCGGTCGCCGCCGCCGAGGCCGAACTCGGCGCCACCGGCCGGGTGCTGCTGCGCAAGTCCGGCACCGAGCCGCTGGTGCGGGTGATGGTCGAGGCGGTCGGCCACGAGCAGGCCCAGGACGTCTGCCAGCGCCTCGCCGACGCGGTCCGGCTGCACCTGGGCTGAACGGCCGCCGGTCGCGGCTTTGGTGACGGAACGACAACGCTTTACCCGTGCTTCGGACAGGCTGTCGAGGCACGGAGCACTACCGATAGCATTCGGGACTGTGATCGAAGCGTGGAGGGGGCGTTGATGTCCGAGGACCAGCCGCAGCCGCCGGCGTCGGGACCGGGAGTCCCGCCGCAGCCGGGCCCGCCGCAGCCCGCGTACGGCTACCCGCAGCAGGGGCCGCCGCCGGCGCCGGGGCAGGGAGCTCCGCCGCAGTCCGCGTACGGCTACCCGCAGCAGGGGCCGCCGGCCGCCGGCTACCAGCCGCCGCCGCAGCAGCCCTACGGCCCGGGGTACCCGCCGCCGCCCGGGCAGCAGCAGCCCTACCAGGGCCGGTACGGCGCCACCACGTTCCGGGGCGACGCGGAGTCGCCGGACTGGTCGGCGCTGGCGAGCCAGCACGAGGAGGAGCGGCGCCGGCGCAAGCGCAACCTGGTGGCGCTCAGCACGCTGGGCGCGCTGCTGCTGATCGGCGGCATCGTCACCGCGGCGATGCTGCTCACGCCGAAGGACAAGCCGGTGGACCCGGTGGCCGGCCCTTCGACGAGTGCGTCCGCGAAGGCCTCGGCGAGCGCGTCCGCGTCGCCCAAGGCCTCGGACCCGTCGTCCGCCGCGCCCGCGCCGAAGTCCGCGGAGGAGGCGCTGAGCCGGGCCTCCACCGACAAGGCGCCGGTGTCGCTCGACGCGCTGTTCCCGAACGCCACCCTGACCGTCGACGGGCAGACGCTGCAGAAGGCGGCGACCGAGCACGGCGACCAGTGCGGCGCGGGCACCGTCAACGGTCTGGGCGTGGTGCTGGAGAAGGAGAACTGCCGGGACATCTACCTGGCCACCTACCTCTCCGACAAGGCCGCGGTGACCGTCGGTGTCGTGGTGTTCGACTCCAAGACCCAGGCCGACCGGGCCCAGTCCAAGGTCGTCGGCAACATCAAGCCGCTGCGTTCCGCGCAGACCCCGCGGTTCTGCCCGGACCTGGCCCAGTGCGCGTTCTCCAACAAGGCGTTCGGCCGGTACATCGTGTTCACCACGGCGGGCAACGCCGACATGACCCCGGTGACCGACGGGAACCCGGCGACCAAGCAGGCCGCGGCGGGGGTGTCCAAGCAGGTGTTGGACGACCTGCAGGCCCGCGGTCAGGCCGCCCTGTCGAATGCGGGTTAAGCGGTTCCGGATCCCGCGCCCGCAGCCGCTCCGGCAGTGGCCGCAGCGGCTGCGGGCGCTCCCGGCCGCCCGGCTGTGGCCGGAGCGGCTGCGGGCGCTCCCTGCTGCCCGGCCGTGGCGGAGCTGCCCGCCGTTGGCGCTGGCGGGGCTGGCGATCGTCCTCGTCCTGGGGTGCACCGCGCTGCTGCTGGACGACGGCGCGCCGAACCAGGCGGCCGCGCAGACCGGACCGCCCACCGCCCCGGCGCCCACCGTGCCCGGGGGCACCGTTCCGGCCGAGCCGCCGGAGGAGTCCGGCACCGTCGCCCGGCGGGAGCAGCTGATGAGCCCCCCGGGCGTGCTGTTCGGCATCGCCACGCCGAGCGCGCCGTCCGCGGAGGAGGCCGCGGACATGGCACAGGCGGTCGGGGTGCGGTCGACGGTCCAGGAGTACTTCCTGAAGTGGAACCAGGACTTCGACCGGAAGGCGTTCGACGCGTCGTACCGGCTCGGCGGGGTGCCGCTGCTCACCTGGGAGCCGTGGTCGGGCGGCGACAAGGCCGTCGACCAGCCGGAGTTCGCGCTGGCGAGGATCGCCGCGGGGGCGCACGACGACTACGTGCGGCGCTTCGCCCAGGACGTGAAGAAGGCCGGCCGGCCGGTGGTGCTGCGCTTCGCGCACGAGATGAACGAGCCCTGGTACACCTGGTCGGAGGAGCGCAACGGCAACCGGCGGGGTGACTACGTCGCGGCCTGGCGGCACATCCACGACGTCTTCGAGCAGCAGGGCGTGACCAACGCCGTCTGGTTCTGGTGCCCGGACCTGCAGAGCCCCGGGAAGCCCCCGCTGTCCCGCTACTACCCGGGCGACGACTACGTGGACTGGATCGGGACGGAGGCGTACAGCACCGAGGGGGAGACCACGGCCGAGCAACTGCTGGGCGCCACCTACCGGGAGTTGACCGCGCTGTCGGACAAGCCGCTGTTCATCGGCGAGGCCGGGGTGCGGCCCTCGGACGTCAAGGCCGCGCTGATCCGGGACTTCTTCTCCTGGCTCTCGGCGCACCCGCGGGTCATCGGGTTCGTCTGGTTCCAGTTCTCCGACGCGGACGGCTCCCGTTACGACTGGCGGTTCACCACCTCGCCGGAGGCGCAACGCGCCTTCCGGGAGGGCCTGTCGTCGCTGCTGCTGGTCCCGGCACCGATGCGTTGACGGCCCGCACACACATCGTGCACGCCGCACCCATATGATCTGGACCCAGTCAGTGACAGGGGAGTACTTTCGGCGGCTCGGCGAACTGCTTCGCGCGAGGACCGGGGGCAGAGGAAGAGAGCTCATGAGCAGTTACCAGCAGCCCGCCCACGGGAACCTCGCGACCGAGGTCCGGGTGGGGCGGCAGGCCGGGGGCGGGCCGGCGCATCCGAGCGGCGGCCGGAGAGGGGCCCGGCGCAAGGAGCACGGCGGGAAGTCGTTCCGCCCGGACATCGAAGGCCTGCGGGCGGTGGCGGTCCTGCTGGTCCTCGCCTTCCACGCCGCGCCGAAGTACGTGTCCGGCGGCTTCGTCGGAGTCGACGTCTTCTTCGTCATCTCCGGGTTCCTCATCACCTCGCTGCTGGTGCACGAGATAGCCAGGACCGGTCGGCTCTCGCTGGCCGGGTTCTACGCCCGCCGGGCGAAACGGCTCCTGCCCGCCGCCTGCCTCACCCTGCTCGCCGCAGCGGCGCTCACCTACCTCTACCTGCCGGTCACCCAGCGCTCCACCTTCGGCGGCGACATCGTGGCCGCGGCGGCCTACTTCGTCAACTGGCGGCTGGCCGACCGCTCCGTCGACTACCTGGCCGCGGACATCCTGCCCTCGCCCGTCCAGCACTTCTGGTCGCTCGCGGTGGAGGAGCAGTTCTACCTGATCTGGCCGGTGCTCATCGTGCTGGCGCTCTGGCTCGCCCCGAAGGTCCGCTGGTCGCTGAGCCGGATGCTGGGCGTGGTCATCGCGCTGGTGGCCGGTGCCTCGCTGGCCTACTCGGTGATCCACACCGCGCTGTCCCCGGAGGCGGCGTTCTTCGTCACCCCGACCCGGCTGTGGGAACTGGCCGTCGGCGCGATCATCGCCCTGGCCGCGCCGCACCTGGCGGTGTTCGGACGGGGCGCCGGCGCGGCGTTCGCCACGGTCGGCCTGCTGATGATCCTGGGCGGCGGCTACTTCCTCGACGGCACCTTCGCCTGGCCCGGGTCCTGGGCGCTGCTGCCCACCCTGGGCGCCGCCGCCGTGCTGGCCGGCGGGATCAACGGCCCGTCCGGTGCCGGGAACCTGCTGGCCCTCCGGCCGCTGGTGTGGGTCGGCGGCATCAGCTACTCGCTCTACCTGTGGCACTGGCCGCTGCTGGTCGCCGCCCAGGCCGAGTGGGGCGACGGGACGAAGGTCAGCGCCCTCGCCGTGCTGGTGTCCGTCGTCCCGGCCTGGCTGTCGCACAAGCTGGTCGAGAACCCGATCCGGTTCTCCGCCGCCCTGGCCAAGCCGTTCAAGGCGGTCTGGGCGGTGGGCCTGCCGTTCACCGCGCTCGCCGTTGCCTGCGGCCTGCTGCTCACCACCCTCTCCTCGGGCGCCGAGGACGGCGGCGGCCCGGTGGCCGGCGCCGCCGCGCTGAACGGGATGAGCGCCCAGCAGCAGGCCGACCTGTGGAAGGTCAACAGCTCACCCACCGTCAAACCCGATCCGCTGAAGGCGCTGGCGGACGTGCCGGAGGCCTACGGCAAGGGCTGCCAGGCCAACCAGGACACCACCAACGTGTCCAGCTGCGACTTCGGCGACACCACCGCCTCCACCGTGGTCGTGATGGCGGGCGACTCGAAGATGCTGCAGTGGCAGCCGGCCCTCGACACCATCGGCAAGGCGCACGGCATCCACGTCGTCACGGTGACCAAGTCGACCTGCGCCTTCGCGGACACCACCGCGGTGCTGAACGACAAGCCCTACAAGAGCTGCGTCGAGTGGAACCGCAAGGCGATGGCCAAGATCCTCGCACTGCACCCGGCCCTCGTGCTCACCTCGCAGAACGCCGCCGTCGCGCTGCCCGACGCCTCGGCGAGCGGGCCCGGCGACGTGCCGCCGATGCGCGGCGGCATGGAGCGCACCTGGACCCAGCTGCAGAAGGCGGGCATCCCGGTGACGGTCGTGCTGAACAACGTCAACGGCGTGCCCTCGCCGGTCTACGAGTGCGTCGCCAACCACCGGTCCAAGCTGTCCGAGTGCTCCTTCGGCTCGCCGGACTACCGGACCGCGGACCTGCAGACCGACCTGGCCAAGGCGCTCGGCGCGGGCGTCATCGACCTCAACCCGATGATCTGCCCGGGCGGGCACTGCCCCGCGGTGATCGGCTCGGCGCTGATCTACCGCGACGGCTCGCACGTCACCGCGACCTACGTGAGGACCCTGGCGCCGGCCCTCCAGGAGCAGCTGGAGCGGGAGTTCGCCCGCAACAAGATCGCCTGGAAGTAGCGGGCGGAACGCGGACGGGCCCGGAGGCGATCCGCCTCCGGGCCCGTCCGCGTTCCCGGCGGGTCAGCCGGAGAGTCCCCTGGCCAGTTTGACCGAGGCGATGCCGTTCGCGAAGGCGCGCAGGGCCTCGGGGGTCTCGTCGAAGCGCCAGTCCGCCTTGGCGCCGTGGTCGGTGTCGCGTTCGAACCAGACGAAGCCGATCACGTCGGGCTGCTGGTTGAGCCAGTCGAAGAAGTCCGAGACCCACTGCGCCTTGAGGGCGGTGGACGGTTCGCGGCCGGTCTCGGTGATCAGGATCGGCTTCGCGGTGAGGCCGCGCAGGACGGTCAGGGTCGGGCCGAAGGTGTCGTCGGCCGTCTTCTCCCCCTTGGTGCCGTAGCCGGTCACGCCGACCCAGTCCACGTAGGCGTCACCGGGGTACAGCGGGGGCAGGGCCACCTTCGGCACCGGGCGGGTGATGTTGGGGCTCCATATCCAGATCACGTTCGCCGCGCCGGCCTGCGCGAACACGTCGTGGACGTGCTGCCAGGCCTGCACGTACTGGCCCGCCTGGTTGCCGTTCTGGCTCTCCGACCACGGGTACCAGACGCCGTTCATCTCGTGCGCGAAGCGGATCGCCACCGGCCACTTCTGGGCGGCGACGGCCTGGGCGAAGCGCCGGATGTAGTCGTCGTGCTGCCCGTCGATGATGGTGGACAGCGCGTACTTCGGCTGGTCGGTGTGGCCGGCCTCCTCGCCCTCCCAGGGCTCCCAGGAGAGCACGGGCAGGGTGCCGTGCTCGTAGGCCTGGGCGACCGCCTTCGGGTCGAACTCGGCGTCCCAGCGCACGAAGTACTCGGTCATGGTGGGCCGGGTGCCGCTCTTGTCGGCGAGCGAGTCCAACTCGGCGGAGGACCAGGGGGCTTCGGCGGTCGCCACCCCGAAGTACTTGCCGTCGGGGTTGGCGAACACCGACTTGTCGGGCACCGGCGGAGGCTGCGGGTGCACCAGCTGCTGTATGCCGGGGGCATCCGCCGGGTGCCCGAGGCCGGCGTACCGGGGGCCCATGCCGTCCAGCCGCAGCGCCGCCATGACGCCCCAGCAGAGGGCGCTCAGCAGCACGACGTTGACGACCATCCAGACCCGCAGCCGGATGCCGCTGCCGCGCGACCACCAGTGCATCTTCTTGCGCCGCCGGGGGACGGTGACCTCCCGGGCCGCGCTCTCCGCGGCTGTCGTCTCAGACACTCATCATCACCGATCCGACCAGCATGGCGCTGCCCAGCAGATAGGGGATGACCACTTTGGCGCTGCGGACGCGCTCACCCGCGAAGCTGTCCTCGCGGGTGCCCCAGGACGCGTTGTGGCCCATCCGGAAGAAGCCCAGCAGCCGGACCGGCAGCAGGATGAAGGTGTTGATCACCATGAAGACCGGCAGGAAGACCAAGTCCTGTATCCGGTAGGCGAAGTGACGGCCGAACCGGATGCAGAGCGACAGCAGCGACATCACCGCGGCGAGCACCAGGATGGTGGCGACGGCCCGCCAGTGCACCGCGGGCAGCGGCAGCTCCATGTACAGGCTGGGCCCCGTCCGGTGCCACAGGGCCTCGCCCCAGGAGGCGAAGGAGCCGAGCAGCACGAACGGCACCAGGATGTCGACCAGGTAGAACAGCGCCAGCATCCGGGCCCGGCGCAGCATCCACGGCAGCATCCGCAGGGTGTTGTACTGCGAGCCGCGGGCCCAGCGGTACTGCTGCTTGGCGAGCTTGCCCAGCCGCAGCGGGGCGTCCGTGTACACCAGGGAGGTGGACTGGTACACCGTGCGGTAGCCCTGCTTGAGGGCGTAGTTGGTCAGCGTGCGGTCGTCGCTGACCTCCAGGAAGACCCCGAGGAACTTCTCCGACAGGAAGTCGTCCATGCACTCCAGCAGGATCTTCCGGCGGAACGCGATGGTCCGGCCCGGCAGGCAGCCGACGGTGCCGAGCACGCTCATCGCCGGCAGCGAGTACTGGCAGCGCACGCTCTCCAGCCAGTCCGCCCAGCGGGTGAGCACGGACCGGCCGGGCTCCAGGATGCGCTGACGGGTCGTCACCCCGCCGACGTCCTCGTCGCGGAACGGCTTGACCAGCTCCGGCAGGGTGGTGGGGGTCCACACGGTGTCGGAGTCGACCAGCACCGCGATGTCACCGGTGCAGGCCTCCAGGCCGACCTTCAGGGCGTTGCGCTTGCCCGGCGTCCGGGTCCACAGCCAGTACACGCCGAGCTGGTCGCAGACCTGCTCCAGGACTTCGTTGCGCCTGCCGTTGATGACCACGACCATCTCGGTGGGCTGCTGGTCGATGATCCGGTCCAGCACCGAGTAGAAGAGGTCCGGTGGTTCGTCGACCACCGGGATGATCACGGAGGTGGTCACCTCGTAGGGCCGCTTCCAGGGGCGGTAGCGGCGGGCCAGGCCGAGCCTGACGAACCACAGGGCCCACACGCCGGTCATGAAGACGGCGAAGGGGTAGACGGTGCCGACAGTCCACCACTGGCGGAGCTGGAGCAGGAAAGCGAGCATGGCCCCCGAAACCGTCCCGACTTGGCTGTGTGCTTAGGCCGTCCTGATGATAGACGCTCGGCCAAGGGGTAAAACGCTGCAATAGCGGGCATACGCGCCCCCCTCGTGAGGAGGGCCGCGCCAATCGGGACCAAGCCGTAATGTCGAAGGGGCGTCAGAGCTTGCGCAGCAGCGCCCGGCGGACCTTGTGGTCCGGCCCCTTCTGGAGCACCAGGGTGGCCCGGCCGCGGGTGGGCAGCACGTTCTCCAGCAGGTTGGGCTTGTTGATGGTCCGCCAGACCTGGCGGCCGTAGTCCATCGCCTCCTCCTCGGGCACCTCGGTGAAGCGCCGGAAGTAGGAGTTCGGGTCCTGGAAGGCGGTCTGCCGCAGCTTGCGGAAGCGGTCCAGGTACCAGGCCTCGATGTCGTCGGTGCGGGCGTCGACGTAGATCGAGAAGTCGAAGTAGTCGGCGACGGCCATCCTGGTCCGGCCGTCGGTGCCGGGCAGGGCCGGCTGGAGCACGTTCAGGCCCTCGACGATCAGGATGTCGGGGCGCTCCACCACCAGCCGCTCGCCCGGCACGATGTCGTACACCAGGTGGGAGTAGACCGGCGCGGTGACCCGGTCCTTGCCGGCCTTCACGTCGGCGACGAAGCGCATCAGCGCCCGCCGGTCGTACGACTCGGGGAAGCCCTTGCGGGCCATCAGGCCGCGCCGGCGCAGCTCCGCGTTGGGCAGCAGGAAGCCGTCGGTGGTGACCAGTTCGACCCGGGGGTGCTCGGGCCAGCGGGCCAGCAGCGCCTGGAGCAGGCGGGCGGTGGTGGACTTGCCGACCGCGACGGAGCCGGCCACGCCGATGATGAACGGGGTGCGCACCCGTTCGGTGTCGGGCGTGTCCAGGAAGCTCCCGATGGCGCCGCGCAGCTCGTGGGTGGCGTGCACGTAGAGGTTGAGCAGCCGGGACAGCGGCAGGTAGACGTCCCGGACCTCGTCGAGGTCCAGGGCGGTGCCGAGTCCGCGCAGGCGCTCGACCTCCTCGGCGGTCAGCGGCAGGGGGGTGCGCTCGCGCAGCGCGCTCCACTCGGCGCGGTCCAGATCCACGTACGGGGAGGGAGTGGGCGCGGGCGGCGCACCCTTCGTACAGAGTTCGGTCAGCACGGTGTCCATTGTGGGCCGTGTCCGGGTCGACGGGTGTTGTGGTGTCGGTCACCCGGCGCGGCCGGCCCGTGCCGCCGCCCCGTGCGGTCACCCGGTGTGGTCATCCGGCGCACCGGGGGCCGAACGTCCGCACTTATGCTGGCGCACATGTGCGGAATTGTTGGATATACCGGGCCTCAGGAGGCCCTCGACGTAGTGATCGCAGGTCTGCGGCGGCTGGAGTACCGGGGCTACGACTCGGCCGGCGTCGCGGTGCAGACCGCAGGAGCCGACGGGCAGTGGCTCCTGTCCACCGACAAGCGGGCCGGAAAGCTCGTCAACCTCGAGAAGTCGCTGGCCGAAACCCCTCTCCCGGCCGGCACCACGGGCATCGGACACACCCGGTGGGCCACCCACGGCGGCCCCACCGACGCCAACGCCCACCCCCACCTGGACGACCACCGCAAGGTCGCGGTGGTCCACAACGGCATCATCGAGAACTTCGCCCGGCTGCGCGCCGACCTCACCGACCGGGGCCACACCCTCCGCTCCGAGACCGACACCGAGGTCGTCGCCCACCTGCTCGCCGAGGCCTACGACGGCGACCTGGCCGAGGCCATGCGCGCCGTCTGCCGCCAGCTCGACGGCGCCTTCACCCTGGTCGCGGTGCACGCCGACGCCCCCGGCACGGTGGTCGGCGCCCGCCGCAACTCGCCGCTGGTGGTCGGCGTCGGCGACGGCGAGAACTTCCTCGCCTCGGACGTCGCCGCGTTCATCGCGCACACCCGCGAGGCGATCGAGCTCGGCCAGGACCAGGTCGTCGAGCTGCGCCCCGAGGGCGTCACGGTGACCGACTTCGACGGCGCCCCCGCCGAGGTCCGCGAGTACCACGTGGACTGGGACGCCTCGGCCGCCGAGAAGGGCGGCTACGACTACTTCATGCTCAAGGAGATCGCCGAGCAGCCGAAGGCCGTCGCCGACACCCTGCTCGGCCGGATCGGCACCGACGGCCGGCTCACCCTCGACGAGCTGCGCATCCCCGACCAGGTGCTGCGCGAGGTCGACAAGGTGGTGATCGTCGCCTGCGGCACCGCGTTCCACGCCGGCATGATCGCCAAGTACGCGATCGAGCACTGGACCCGGGTCCCCTGCGAGGTCGAGGTCGCCAGCGAGTTCCGCTACCGCGACCCGATCATGGACGACCGCACCCTGGTGATCGCCATCTCGCAGTCCGGCGAGACCATGGACACCCTGATGGCGCTGCGGCACGCCCGCGAGCAGGGCGCCAAGGTGCTGGCGATCTGCAACACCAACGGCTCGACCATCCCGCGCGAGTCCGACGCCGTGCTGTACACCCACGCCGGCCCCGAGGTCGCGGTCGCCTCCACCAAGGCGTTCCTGACCCAGCTGGTCGCCTGCTACCTGGTCGCCCTCTACCTGGGCCAGGTGCGCGGCACCAAGTGGGGCGACGAGATCTCCTCCGTCATCCGCGAGCTCGGCGACGCCCCCCGGCAGGTCGAGCAGGTGCTCGGCACCATGGAGCCCGTCCGGGCGCTGGCCCGCTCGCTGGCCGGCGCCCGCTCGGTGCTCTTCCTCGGCCGGCACGTCGGCTACCCGGTGGCCCTGGAGGGCGCGCTCAAGCTCAAGGAGCTCGCCTACATGCACGCCGAGGGCTTCGCGGCCGGCGAGCTCAAGCACGGCCCGATCGCCCTGATCGAGGAGGGCCTGCCGGTGGTCGTGGTGGTGCCCTCGCCGCGCGGCCGCTCGATCCTGCACGACAAGATCGTCTCCAACATCCAGGAGATCCGGGCCCGCGGCGCGCGCACCATCGTGATCGCCGAGGAGGGCGACGAGGCCGTCGTCCCCTACGCCGACCACCTGATCCGCATCCCGGTCACCCCGACCCTGCTCCAGCCCCTGGTCTCCACCGTCCCGCTCCAGGTCTTCGCCTGCGAGCTGGCCACCGCCAAGGGCCACGAGGTCGACCAGCCGCGCAACCTGGCCAAGTCCGTCACGGTCGAGTAGCGCGCGTATCGTCCGTGCCGGTGCGGAGCGCTCCGCACCGGCACGGACGAGGGAGCGGGACGTGATCATCGGGGTCGGCATCGACGTGGCGGACATCGGGCGGTTCGGGGAGTCCCTGGAACGCACCCCCGGGCTGGCCGAACGACTCTTCACCCCCGCCGAACTGACCCTCCCCTCCGGACAGCGCCGCGGCACGGCCTCGCTGGCGGCCCGGTTCGCCGCGAAGGAGGCCGTCGCCAAGGCCCTCGGCGCGCCCCCCGGCCTGCGCTGGGAGGACGCCGAGGTCCGGGTCGAGGAGTCCGGCCGCCCGCTGCTGCACGTCACCGGCACCGTCGAGGCCCGCGCCGCCGCCCTCGGCGTGACCTCCTGGCACCTCTCCCTCAGCCACGACGCGGGCGTCGCCTCGGCGGTCGTCATCGCCGAGGGCTGAGGACGCCGGAGCCGGGGAAGGAGCGGCAGGCCGCCACCAGGGGGCAGGGTGGGAACGGCGGGCCCCGCACCGGGGGCCCCGGCCCCTCCCGGGCCGTCCGCCGAGAACCGCCGAGCACGTCGAGAACCGCCGAGCACGCCGAGAACCGCCGAGCAGGGGAGCCGCCATGCGCCACGCCCACACCGTCGAGCAGGTCCGTTCCGCCGAGGCCGCCCGGATGGCCGGACTGCCGGAGGGCACCCTGATGCAGCGGGCCGCGGCCGGGCTGGCCGCGGTCTGCGCGGGGCTGCTGCCCCGGGTGTACGCGAGCCGGGTGCTGGTGCTGGCCGGCTCCGGGGACAACGGCGGCGACGCGCTGCACGCGGGCGCCCGGCTGGCCCGCCGGGGCGCCCGGGTGGAGGCGCTGCTGCTCGACCCGGCCAAGGCGCACGCCGGGGGGCTGGCCGCGCTGCTGGCGGCCGGCGGCCGGACCACCGCGGACCCGGACGCGTTCACCCGGGCCGACCTGGTGCTGGACGGCGTCGTCGGCATCGGCGGCCGCGGCCCGCTGCGCCCGGCCGCCGCCCCGTTCGCCGAGCTGCCGCGCCGCGGCCGGGTGGTCGCCGTGGACGTCCCCTCCGGCGTCGACCCCGACAGCGGCGAGGTCGCCGGGCCCGCGCTCCGCGCCGACGTCACGGTCTGCTTCGGCACCCACAAGCCCGGCCTCCTGATCGACCCCGGCGCGCGGTACGCGGGCGTCGTCCACCTGGTCGACCTCGGGCTCGACCTGCCGCCCGCCCCCGTCGAGTCGCTCCAGCACGCCGACGCGGCCGCGCTGCTGCCCGCCCCCGGCGCGGAGAGCGACAAGTACCGGCGCGGCGTGGTCGGCGTCGCCGCCGGGTCCGCCCGCTACCCGGGCGCGGCCGTGCTGGCCGTCACCGGGGCGCTGTACGGCGGGGCCGGCGCGGTCCGCTACACCGGGCACGCGGCGGCGGAGGTGGTCCGCCGCCACCCCGAGACGCTCGTCACCGAGGACGGCCCGGCCCGCGCCGGGCGGGTGCAGAGCTGGGTGGTCGGCCCGGGCGGCGGCCAGGACGCGGAGCGCGCGCTGCGCGAGGCGCTGGACACCGAGGTGCCCGTCCTGGTCGACGCCGACGCGCTCACCGAACTCGCCCGGCTCGGCCCGTCCGTCCTGGCCGGCCGCCCCGCGCCCGTCCTGCTCACCCCGCACGCCGGGGAGGCCGCCCGGCTGCTCGCGGGCGTCGACGAGTCCGCCGACGCCGAGCAGGTCGCCGCCGGCCGGCTCCGGGCGGCCCGGCTGCTCGCCGCCCGCTACGGGGCGACCGTGCTGCTCAAGGGCTCCACCACGGTGGTCGCCGACCCGGACGGCCGGGCCCGGGTCAACTCCACCGGCACCGGCTGGCTCGGCACCGCCGGCAGCGGCGACGTCCTCTCCGGCCTGACCGGCTCGCTGCTCGCCACCGGGCTCGCCCCGCTGGACGCCGGGTCCGCCGCCGCCTACCTGCACGGCCTGGCCGGCCGCCGCGCGGCGGGCCCCGGCGCCCCGATCACCGCCGTCGACCTCGCCGCGGCCCTGCACCCGGCCTGGGCCTCCCTCGTCGAGTAGCCCGCGGACAGGAGAGCCCCGGCGGGCCTTCGGCGGGCCCCGGCCGCGTTCCGGACCCGCCGTTGCCCGGGCCCCTGACGGGGCTTTCCGCCGCGGTCTGGGAGACTGATACGCGATGACGACTGCGAACACCGCCGGGACGCCCGCGCTGACCCAGGGGGCGCGGGCCGAGGCGACCATCGACCTGGCCGCGCTGCGCGACAACCTGGCCGCGCTGCGCGCCCGCACGGCCGGGCCCGAGCTGATGGCCGTGGTCAAGGCGGACGCCTACGGCCACGGCGCGCTGCGGTGCGCCCGGGAGGCGGTCGCGGCCGGCGCGGGCTGGCTGGGCACCGCCACCCCGGAGGAGGCGCTCGCGCTGCGGGCCGCCGGGATCGGCCCCGAGCAGGCCCGCATCCTGTGCTGGCTGTGGACGCCGGGCGGCCCGTGGGCGCGGGCGCTGCGCGAGTCGGTGGACGTCTCGGTGAGCGGCCAGTGGGCGCTGGACGAGCTGCTGGCGGCCGTCCGGGAGACCGGCGTCCCGGCCCGGGTGCACCTGAAGGCGGACACCGGGCTGGGCCGCAACGGCTGCCAGCCGCGCGACTGGCCGGACCTGGTGGAGAACGCGGTGCGGGCGCAGGCCGAGGGCCTGCTGCGGGTGGTCGGCGTCTGGTCGCACTTCGCGGCGGCCGACGAGCCGGGCCACCCCTCGATCCAGGCCCAGCTCGACCTGTTCGCCCAGGTCCTGGCGTTCGCCGAGCGGGCCGGCGTCGACCCCGAGGTGCGGCACATCGCCAACTCCCCGGCGACGCTGCTGCTGCCGCAGTCGCACTACGACCTGGTCCGGCCGGGCCTGGCCATGTACGGCCTGTCGCCCGTCCCGGAGGTCGGCGGGCCCGCCGACTTCGGCCTGCGGCCGGTGATGTCGCTGTCGGCCCGCCTCGCGCTGGTCAAGCACGTGCCCGGCGGCCACGGCGTCTCGTACGGGCACCACTACACGACGCCGGGCCCGACCACGCTCGGCCTGGTCCCGCTCGGCTACGGGGACGGCGTGCCGCGGCACGCCAGCAACACCGGGCCGGTGCAGATCGGCGCCACCCGCTACCGGGTGGCCGGGCGGGTCGCGATGGACCAGTTCGTCGTCGACCTCGGCGGGGACACCCCGGAGACCGGCGCGGAGGTCCTGCTGTTCGGGGCCGGCGACCGGGGCGAGCCCACCGCCGAGGACTGGGCGGTGGCCTGCGACACCATCGCGTACGAGATCATCACCCGGATCGGGGGCCGGGTCGCCCGACGCTACGTCGGCGGACTGCGGGGGTGAGCGGTGGCTGAGGAGTCCTCTTCCGGCGGGGTGTCCCGGGCCGGGCTGATCGGCATATCGCTGGGCGTGCTGGCCGCCGGGGCCGCCGCCGGGGTGGCCGTGGAACGGCTGACGGTCGGGCGGGCGATGCGCCGGCGGGCCCGCGAGGAGCTCGACGCGGCGGCCGCCTTCGGCTCGCTGCGCGGCACCGCCACCACCGTGCCCGCCGCCGACGGCACCGGACTGTACGTCGAGGTCGACGAGGCCCCGGCGGGCGGCGGGCCGACCGTGGTGTTCTGCCACGGCTACTGCCTCAACCAGGACGGCTGGCACTTCCAGCGGGCCGCGCTGCGCGGCGCGCTGCGCACCGTGTTCTGGGACCAGCGCAGCCACGGCCGCTCCGAGCGCTCCCGCTCGTACGCGGGCGGCGAACCGGCCTCGATCGACCAGCTCGGCGCGGACCTCGAGGCGGTGCTGGACGCGGTCGTCCCCGAGGGGCCGATCGTGCTGGTCGGGCACTCGATGGGCGGCATGACCGTGATGGCGCTGGCCGACCGGCGCCCCGAGCTGTTCGGCCCGGGCGGCCGGGTGGCCGGCGTCGCGCTGATCGGCACCCTGGCGGGCGACTGGGACGCGGTGCCGCTGGGCCTGCCCGCGGTCGGTGCCAAGGTGGTCAAGCGGGTCGTCCCCGGGGTGATACGGCTGCTGGGCCGCCAGGTCGAGCTGGTCGAGGCCACCCGGCGCTGGGGCGCCGACCTGGCCGCGGTCTTCTACCGGCGGTTCTCGTTCGGGAGCCGGGACGTCGACCCGGCGGTCGCCCGGTTCGCCGAGCAGCTGCTGGACGCCACCCCCATCGACGTGGTCGCCGAGTTCTACCCGACCTTCTCCGCGCACGACAAGCGCGCCGCGCTGGCCGCCCTGGACGGCCTGCCCGTCCTGGTGCTGGCCGGCACCAGGGACCTGCTGACCCCGCCCGAGTACTCGGAGGCGATCGCCGCCGCGCTGCCCGGCGCCCGGCTGGTGCTGGTGCCGGACGCCGGGCACCTGGTGATGCTGGAGCGCCCCGGCACCGTCGACCGGGAGCTGGCCGCGCTGCTGGAGCGGGCCGCCGAGCGGGCCGGGACGGGCCCGCTGCCGGAGGCGCTGCGGGAGCTGGCCCGGGAGCGGCCGGAGGGCTGAGCGGCGGGCGCCGCGCGGTGTGGCACCTTAGGGGTGGCCGCATCGATCGAAGAAGGACGCCATGGGTTCGCAGACCACTCTGACCGTCGACACCGCGGAGCGGATGACCGGCCTCGGCCGGCGGCTCGCCGCGCTCCTGCGCCCCGGCGACCTGGTCCTGCTGTCGGGGGAGCTGGGCGCGGGCAAGACCACGCTGACCCGCGGCCTGGGCGAGGGCCTGGGCGTGCGCGGCGCGGTCACCTCGCCGACCTTCGTGATCGCCCGGGTGCACCCCTCGCTGACCGGCGGCCCCGCGCTGGTGCACGTGGACGCGTACCGGCTGGGCGGCGGCCTGGACGAGATGGAGGACCTCGACCTGGACGTGTCGCTGCCCGAGTCGGTGGTCGTCGTCGAGTGGGGCGAGGGCAAGGTCGAGCGGCTGTCCGAGGACCGGCTGGAGATCCGGATCGAGCGGACCCTGGGCGGCGAGGCGGCGGACGCGCTGGGGGAGTCGGACGGGCGGCGGGTCACCCTGACCGGGCTGGGCGGCCGCTGGGACGCCGCGGACCTCACCGGTTTGGGTGAGAACTGAACCGGGTTTCCGACAGCGCGTCGGGAAACGGTTGCGGCGCACCGCGCGGGCGTGATGGGATGGCGTCAGCAGGTTAGGTATGCCTAACTAGGGAGGCGCCCCATGGTGAGCACACCCCCCAGGACCACCGAGGACCGTTCCGCCGCCCCGGCCGCCGTGCCGGAGCGCACCGCCGGAGCACCGGCCGCCGGAGCCGCCGCCGCCGGGGCCCCGGCCGCCGCGCCGGTGCCGATGCGCGCCCTGCTGGCGGCCTGCCGGGCCGCCGAGGCCGTCTCCACCCCGCCGGAGCGCCGCGCCGCCTGACCGGGCCGCGGCCGGTCAGGCGACCACGACCACCCGGGTGCCGTTCGGCGCGAAGTCCCACAGCGCCTGGCCGTCCGCCCGGGACGCCCGGATGCCGCCGGTCCTGGTCCCCGGGTCCACCGACGGGGCCGGCGCCTTCTCGTCCACCAGCGCGCTGAACCCGAACACCGTGCCGGACTGCTGGGCGAACCGCACCACGTGCTCGATCTGCCGCCCGTCCGTGCCGGTGCCCGAGGCGGTGCGGCTGGTGACGGTGTAGGTGCCCGCCGCGGGCAGCGTGTTGCCCGGCACCACCTTGAACGCGGCCACCACCGGGTCCGGCTTCTTCGGGTCGACCAGCCAGACCTGCTGCGCCTGCAGCGCGAGCACCACCCGCAGGCCCGAACCGGACTCGGCGGGCAGCGGCGGCACGCTCGGCCGGGCGCTCTCCGGGGCGGAGGCCGACGGGGCGGCGCTCGACGCGGACGGCGCCGCCGCGACCGCGCGCGAGGCCGCGCCGTTCGCCTGGAAGGCCAGCAGCCCGATCACCGCCACGGCCCCCAGGGTCAGCCCGCCGACCACCGCACCAGGACCCAGCTTCGCCACGTCAGCTCCTCAACGCTCCGCGTCTCACCTTCGGGAAGGCCCATCGTGCCAGGTGCGGCGCGCGGTTCCGGACTCCTGGCGATCGTGTGTTCCCGACCGGTCCGGGGCGGTGCGGGCCCGCGCGCCGAACCCTCTAACCTTGGACCCGTGCTCCTCCTCGCCTTCGACACCGCCACCCCCGCCGTCACCGCCGCCGTCCACGACGGCGCGCGGGTGCTCGCCGAGTCCTACGAGGTCGACGCCCGCCGGCACGGCGAGCTGCTGCTGCCCACCATCGCAGCCGTGCTGCGCGCCGCCGGCGCGGACAAGCGCGACCTGACCCACCTGGCGGTGGGCGTCGGCCCCGGCCCGTACACCGGCCTGCGGGTCGGCCTGGTCACCGCCGCCGCCCTCGGCGACGCGCTCGGCCTGCCCGTACACGGCGTCTGCACCCTCGACGCGATCGCCCACCAGGCGCGCGCCGAGGGCCTGGCGGGGGCGTTCGCGGTGGCCACCGACGCCCGGCGCAAGGAGGTCTACTGGGCCTCCTACGACGCCGACGGCACCCGGGTGGGCGGCCCCGCGGTGGACCGCCCGGCCGAGATCGACCCCGGCCCGCGGACGGTCGGCGCGGGCGCCCTGCTGTACGCGCTGCCCGCGGCCAGCGGCCCCGAGCACGTCTCGGCGGGCGCGCTGGCCGACTTCGCGGTCCGCGAGCTGGCCGCCGGCCGGGAGCTGCTGCCGAACGCGCCGCTGTACCTGCGGCGGCCGGACGCCCAGGTCCCCGCCGGGTACAAGGCGGTGCTTCCGGCGTGAGGCGCGTGCGCCGCCCGGAGGGCCACGGCTCGCCGTCCGCGGACCCGGCCGGCCGTGCCCTACCGCTCCGCGCGGTTCGCCGCGCTCTCGCCGGGGCGGTCGGCCGGCGTGGCTAGGTACGCGCTGCGGCCGATGCGGTGGTGGGACATCGAGCCCGTCATGGTGCTGGAGCACCGGCTGTTCCCCGAGGACGCCTGGTCGCGCGGGATGTACTGGTCGGAGCTGGCGGAGGCGTTCCCCGGCGGGAGCCGGCACTACGTGGTGGCCGTCGACGGCGGCGGCGCGCCGGTCGGCTACGCCGGGCTGATGGCGGTCGGCCCGGACAGCGACGTGCAGACCATCGCGGTGGACTCCGAGCACCAGGGGGCGGGGCTCGGGGCACTGCTGCTGGCGGAGCTGGTCGAGGAGTCGGTCCGGCGCGGCTGCGCCGAACTGCTGCTGGAGGTGCGGGTGGACAACCTGCGCGCGCAGCGGCTGTACGAGCGGTTCGGGTTCGAGCCGGTCGGCATCCGGCGGGGCTACTACCAGCCGGCCAACGTGGACGCACTGGTGATGCGTCTGGACCACCTGGCAAGCGACGCAAGTGAAGCAAGCGATCTGAAGGATCATCACAATGGCTGACGAACCCCTCGTCCTCGGCATCGAGACCTCCTGCGACGAGACCGGCGTCGGCATCGTCCGCGGCACCACCCTGCTGGCCGACGCGGTCGCCTCCAGCGTCAACGACCACGCCCGGTACGGCGGCGTCGTCCCGGAGATCGCCAGCCGGGCGCACCTGGAGGCGATGGTGCCGACCATCCGGCGGGCGCTGGACACCGCCGGGGTGAAGGCGAGCGACCTGGACGGCATCGCCGTCACCGCCGGGCCGGGCCTGGCGGGCGCGCTGCTGGTCGGCGTGAGCGCGGCCAAGGCGTACGCGTGGGCGCTGGACAAGCCGCTGTACGGCGTCAACCACCTGGCCTCGCACATCTGCGTGGACCAGCTGGAGCACGGCCGGCTGCCGGAGCCGACGATGGCGCTGCTGGTCTCCGGCGGGCACTCCTCGCTGCTGCTCAGCGGCGACATCACCTCCGACGTGCGGCCGCTGGGCGCGACCATCGACGACGCGGCCGGCGAGGCGTTCGACAAGGTGGCGCGGGTGCTCGGGCTGGGCTTCCCGGGCGGGCCGGTGGTGGACCGGATGGCCCGGGAGGGCGACGGCTCGGCGATCGCCTTCCCGCGCGGGCTGAACAACGCGGGCGACCCCGCGTACGACTTCTCGTTCTCCGGGCTGAAGACCGCCGTGGCGCGCTGGGTGGAGGCCCGGCGGCGGGCCGGCGAGCCGGTGCCGGTGGCGGACGTCGCGGCGTCCTTCCAGGAGGCGGTGACCGACGTGCTGACCCGCAAGGCGGTCCGGGCCTGCAAGGACAACGACGTCGACCACCTGATGATCGGCGGCGGCGTGGCCGCCAACTCCCGGCTGCGCGAGATGGCGCAGCAGCGCTGCGACCGGGCGGGCATCGTGCTGCGGGTGCCGCGGCCGGGCCTGTGCACCGACAACGGCGCGATGGTGGCGGCGCTCGGCGCCGAGATGGTGCGGCGCAATCGCACCCCGTCCTCCTTCGACCTGTCGGCGGACTCCTCGCTGCCGGTCACCGAGACGCACGTGCCGGGCGAGCACGGCGGCTTCCACGCGCACGCGCACGAGGCCCTGAAGTGACCCTGGCGGCCATGTGGGAGGCCCGGGCGGCGGCCGGCCGGGGGGCCGAACTGCACGCCTGGGCCCGGGAGTCCGCGCTGCCCGCGGTGCGCGGCGCGGCCGGCCTGGAGCGGGTCGAGCTGTTCACCGCGCCGGGCGAGCGGGTGCTGCTGATCGCGCTGTGGGCGGGCGAGCCGCGGCCGGTGCCGGAACCGCCCGCGCACCTGCTGGCCCGCCCGGTGCACCGCTGGACCTTCACCCGCACGGACGCGGGGTAGCAACCGGGCAGCCAAATCCGATCGTCCTATGATCGACACGCGTGTCGAGGACGAGCGGGGGACAACCGGTGAAGCAGCGGGTACGGGTCGGGTACGGGGCGGGCGCCCTCGCGGTACTGCTGGCGGCGAGCGGGTGCGGCAGCGGCTCCGGGGCGGCCGACCGGCCCCCCGTCCCGGCCGCGCCGGTCGCCGCCCCCGGCACCCCGGCCCCCTCCGGCACCGGCACCCCGTCGGCCCCCGCGCAGGACGCGGTGCCCGAGGCCGCCTGGGCCAAGTGGGGCCTCAAGCCGATGCCCAAGGCGCCCGCGCCGCCCGCCGACCGGCCGATCAAGCTCACCGGGTCCGGCCAGGTGCCGGTGTTCAGCGAAGTCCCGACCACCGACAAGGTCGTCTTCATCACCCTCGACGACGGGGCCGAGAAGGACCCGAAGTTCGTCGAGATGCTCACCGAACTCAAGGTCCCGGTCACGATGTTCCTGACCAAGGACATCGTCAAGAACGACTACGCCTACTTCAAACCGCTCCAGGCGCTCGGCAACAGCATCCAGAACCACACCGTCAGCCACCCGGTGATGAGCAAGCTCGGCCCCGCCCAGCAGAAGGCCCAGGTCTGCGACGACCAGGCCGCCCTCACCGAGCAGTACGGCACCGCCCCCTACCTGTTCCGCCCGCCCTACGGCGACGGCGCGAACACCCCCGCCCTGAACACCGCCGTCCAGGAGTGCGGGCCGCGCGCCGTCGTGCTCTGGCGGGAGTCCATGCAGATCCACGACATGCAGTACCAGGCCGCCGACAAGAAGCTCCGCAACGGCGACATCATCCTGGCCCACTTCCGCGGCCCGTCCGAGCTCAAGGGCGAGACCATGACCGGGATGTTCGGCGAACTGCTCGCCCGGATCCAGGAGCAGGGCTTCGCGGTCGCCCGCCTCGACGACTACCTGGCCGGGCCCACCGGCTGACCCAGCATCATCACCGGCCCGCCCGCCGTCCGGGCCACGATCACCGTCACCGCGTTCGGCCCGGCCGGCCTCACCTGCCGCCGCAGCTCCTCCGGCACCACCGACGCCCCGCGCTTCTTGATCACCACGGTGCCGATCCGGCGCTCCCGCACCAGCGCCCGCAGCCGCTTGACCTGGAACGGCAGCACGTCGGTCAGCTCGTACGCCTGCGCGTACGGCGTCGGGCGCAGCTCGTCCGAGGTGACGTACGCGATCATCGGGTCGATCAGCCGGCCGCCCGTCAGCTCCGCCACCTCCGCGACCATCCGGCCCCGGATCACCGCCCCGTCCGGCTCGTACAGGTAGCGCCCCACCGGGCCCACCGGCGGGTCCGGCAGCGCGCCGCCGGACAGCGAGTGCGGGCCCGGCAGCAGCGTCGCCCGGTACGGCTCGGCGGCGGCCGTGCCGAACCACAGCACCGCCTCCTTGACCTCGCCGCGGTCCGACACCCACTCCGCCTCGGCGCCCGCCGGCACCAGCTCGTGCGGGATGCCCGGCGCCACCTTCAACGCCCCGAACGGGGTGCGCCGGGCCGCCTCCACCGCCCAGGACAGCGGCGGCGAGTACGCCTCCGGGTCGAACACCCGGCCCTTCGAGGTGCGCCGCGCCGGGTCGGTGAACACCGCGTCGAAGCCCGCGGTGTCGACGTCCGCGACGTCCGCGCGGCGCACCTCGACCAGCTCCGCCACGCCCAGCGCCGCCGCGTTCGCCCGCGCCACCTCGCAGGTCAGCTCGTCCCGGTCCACCGCCAGCACCGCGATCCCGGCCCGGGCCAGCGCGATCGCGTCCCCGCCGATCCCGCAGCACAGGTCGGCCAGCCGCCGCACCCCCAGCGCCGCGAACCGCCCCGCCCGCCACTCGGCGACCGACCGCCTGGTCGCCTGCTCCACCCCGTGCCGGGTGAAGTACATCGACGCCGCGTCCGCCCCGAACTTCGCCTCCGCCCGCTGCCGCAACCGGGCCTGCTCGAACGCCGCCCGCACCAGCTCCGCCGGGTACTCCCGCCGCATCCTGGTCGCCAGCGCCAGCTCCCCGGCCGCCGTGAACCCCCGCAACTCGGCCAGCAGCGCCTGCCCCTGCTCGGTCAGCAGCGCCCGGAACGACTCGATCTCCACCGCACCATTGTCGCGGCTCCGGTCAGCGCGCCGGCACCGCGAGCACGGCCGCCGCCAGCGCGGGCCCGGCCAGCCCCACCGCCAGCGGCGCGATCCGGTAGCCCCGCCGGGCGGTCACCACCACCGACGCCACCGGCACCCCCAGCTCCAGCGCCGTCACCGCGCCGCACAGCAGCACCGCCAGGCCCGCCCCGCCCCCGCGCTCCCCGGCCCCGGCCAGCGCGAACACCAGCACCATGACCGCGTAGGGCACCGCGCACAGCAGCGGCACCGCCAGCGCCAGCAACCACACCGCGTGCCACACGTCCCGCCCCGTGGAGGGGCGCTCCTTCGTCATGTCCCGATCGTCGCAAGGGGATTCGCGCGCCGCCTGAGTACCCGTACTCGGAACCGACCGGGTCGAACGGAAACTCGGACGCGACTTCGTTGGCACTCTGGTTGACTGAGTGCTAACGGCGTCCTAAGGTCATACCTGGCACTCCCCCCAGGGAGAGTGCTAACGCGATGAAGCGTGTCCGACCCCCGCGACGGCGGCCGCGCGCAATCGCCACCTACCTGTTAGACAACCCCGTAATCTCCGAAGGGGAGCTCGGACGTGACCACCAGCAGCAAGGTTGCCATCAAGCCGCTCGAGGACCGCATCGTGGTCCAGCCGCTCGACGCCGAGACCACCACCGCCTCCGGCCTGGTGATCCCGGACACCGCCAAGGAGAAGCCCCAGGAGGGCGTCGTCCTGGCCGTCGGCCCGGGCCGCTTCGAGGACGGTCAGCGTCTGCCGCTCGACGTCGCCGTCGGTGACATCGTCCTGTACTCGAAGTACGGCGGCACCGAGGTGAAGTACCAGGGCGAGGAGTACCTCGTCCTCTCGGCCCGCGACGTCCTCGCGATCATCGAGAAGTAAAGACGTCCGACAACTAGACGTCCCAGCCCGCCCCGGATCCGTGTCGCACTGACAGGGGCCCGGGGCGCGGTTGTTGCTCCACGTACGCAGACCTACCCCTGAGGAAACGGGATCATGGCGAAGACCCTGCAGTTCGACGAGGACGCCCGCCGCTCGCTGGAGCGCGGCGTCAACAAGCTGGCCGACACCGTCAAGGTGACCATCGGCCCCAAGGGCCGCAACGTCGTCATCGACAAGAAGTTCGGCGCCCCCACCATCACCAACGACGGTGTGACCATCGCCCGCGAGGTCGAGCTCGACGACCCGTACGAGAACCTCGGCGCGCAGCTGGTCAAGGAGGTCGCCACCAAGACCAACGACGTCGCGGGCGACGGCACCACCACCGCCACCGTGCTCGCCCAGGCCCTGGTCAACGAGGGCCTGCGCAACGTCGCCGCCGGCGCCGGCCCGGCCGCCCTGAAGAAGGGCATCGACAAGGCCGTCGCCGCCGTCTCCGAGCACCTGCTCTCGGTGGCCCGCGAGATCGAGGGCAAGGACGACATCGCCGCCGTCGCCTCCCTCTCCGCCCAGGACACCCAGGTCGGCGAGCTGATCGCCGAGGCGATCGACAAGGTCGGCAAGGACGGTGTGATCACCGTCGAGGAGTCCAACACCTTCGGCGTCGAGCTCGAGTTCACCGAGGGCATGCAGTTCGACAAGGGCTACCTGTCCCCGTACTTCGTCACCGACGCGGAGCGCCAGGAAGCCGTCCTGGAGGACCCGTACGTCCTGATCAACCAGGGCAAGATCTCCTCCATCCAGGAGCTCCTGCCGCTGCTGGAGAAGGTCCTGCAGGCCGGCGGCTCCCGCCCGCTGCTGATCATCGCCGAGGACGTCGACGGCGAGGCCCTCTCCACCCTGGTGGTCAACAAGATCCGCGGCACCTTCAACGCGGTCGCGGTCAAGGCCCCCGGCTTCGGCGACCGCCGCAAGGCCATCCTCGGCGACATCGCCACCCTCACCGGCGGCCAGGTCGTCTCCGAGGAGGTCGGCCTCAAGCTCGACCAGGTCGGCCTGGAGGTGCTCGGCAGCGCCCGCCGGATCACCGTCACCAAGGACGAGACCATCGTCGTCGACGGCGCCGGCGACTCCGCCGAGGTCGCGGGCCGGGTCGCCCAGATCAAGGCCGAGATCGCCAACACCGACTCCGACTGGGACCGCGAGAAGCTCCAGGAGCGCCTCGCCAAGCTGGCCGGCGGCGTCTGCGTGATCAAGGTCGGCGCGGCCACCGAGGTCGAGCTCAAGGAGCGCAAGCACCGCCTGGAGGACGCCATCTCCGCGACCCGCGCCGCGGTCGAGGAGGGCATCGTGGCCGGCGGTGGCGCCTCGCTGGTGCACGCCGCGAAGGTCCTGGAGGACGGCCTCGGCCTGACCGGCGACGAGGCCACCGGTGTCGCCGTGGTCCGCAAGGCGCTCGCCGAGCCGCTGCGCTGGATCGCCCAGAACGCCGGCCTGGAGGGCTACGTCATCACCTCCAAGGTCGCCGACCTGGAGCCCGGCCAGGGCTACAACGCCGCCACCGGCGAGTACGGCGACCTGGTCAAGGCCGGCGTCATCGACCCGGTCAAGGTCACCCGCTCCGCCCTGGAGAACGCCGCCTCCATCGCCTCCCTGCTGCTCACCACCGAGACCCTCGTGGTGGAGAAGAAGGAAGAGGAAGAGGGCGCCGGCCACGGCCACTCGCACGGCGGCCACGGCCACAGCCACTGAAGCACCGAGCGCTAGCCGCTGAAGCGGCGCAGCGAAAGCAGGGGCGCGAGGAACTGCGCGACCGGCCCCGCACCCCCGTGGTGCGCGGCCCGGACCGCCGGGACCTCGCGCCCCTGCTTTCGCGTTCCCGGCGCACTTCGCGCCTCCCCTACAGTTGACGGCGTGATCGAAGCCCGCCACCTCCGCGTCCTGCACGCCGTCGCCCGGACCGGGTCGTTCTCCGCCGCCGCGCGGGAGCTGGGGTGCACGCAGCCCGCGGTGAGCCAGCAGATGAAGGCGCTGGAGAAGGCGGTGGACACCCCGCTGGTGGTGCGGTCGGGGCGGGAGATGCAGCTGAGCGAGGCCGGGCGGGTGCTGCTGCGGCACGCGGACGGCATCCTCGCGGGGCTCTCGGCCGCCGAGGAGGAGGTCGCGGCGATCGCCGGGCTGCGGGCGGGGCGGGTGCGGCTGGTCTCGTTCCCGACGGCCAGTTCGACCCTGGTGCCGCGGTCGGTGGCCCAGGTGCGGGCGGCCCACCCGGGGGTGCGGGTCTCGCTGGTGGAGGCGGAGCCGACCCAGGCGCTGGCGATGCTGCGCGGCGGCGAGTGCGAGGTCGCGCTGGCCTTCCGCTACCCGGACTCGCAGGGCGGGCTGAGCCTGCCGTCCCCGCACGCGACGCTGCGCGAGGCGCGGGCCGAGGCGGCGCTGGAGGCGGCGGCGACGGCGGCCGCGAACGACTGGTCCGAGCTGGTGGTGCGCCCGCTGCTGGACGATCCGCTGGTGGGCCTCGTCCCGGCGGGCCACCCGCTGGGGGGCCGGGGCGAGGGCGACCCGGTGGACCTGGCGGAGCTGGCGGCCGAGCAGTGGATCGCGGGCTGCCCGCAGTGCCGGGGCCACCTGGTGGAGCTGTGCGCGGACGCGGGCTTCGCGCCGGCCATCGAGTTCGCCACGGACGACTACCCGGCGGTGGTGGGCCTGGTCGGCGCGGGCCTGGGGGTGGCGGTGCTGCCGGGGCTGGCGCTGGAGTCGGTGCGGCACCCGGGGGTGGCGGCCGTACCGGTGCGGGTGGCCTCGGGCGAGCCGGCCCGGCGCGAGGTGGTGGCGCTGACCCTGCCGGACCTGGCGGAGGTCCCGGCGGTGGCGCTGATGCTGGACCAGCTCGCGGCGTCGGCCGCGGCCCGCTGAGCGCGGCACCGACCGGGGACGGGCGGGCGACGCGTCAGGGTGGCGCGGCCGGGGACGCGGGCCGCGGCGGCGGGGACGGCCGCTGCGGTGCGGGGGACCGGCGGGGGCACCGGCGGGGGAGCGGCGACGGACCGGGACCGGCGGGAGCGGCGGCGGATCAGCGGCGGACGGTCTGCGGCATCGCCAGCGGGACCTCGGCCAGCCGGTTGCGGGAGCGGCCGAGCAGCTCCTCGCGTTCGTCCTCGGTCATGCCGCCCCAGACCCCGTAGGGCTCGCGGACGGCGAGGGCGTGGGCCGCGCACTTGACGCGCACCGGGCAGCGCATGCAGACCTCCTTGGCGCTCGTCTCGCGCGAGGTCCGGGCCGCGCCGCGTTCGCCCTCGGGGTGGAAGAACAGTGAGCTGTCGACGCCGCGGCAGGCGGCGGAGAGCTGCCAGTCCCAGAGGTCTGCGTTGGGGCCGGGGAGGCGGGAGAAATCTGCCATGGCTCATTCCCTTCATGGCTCGGGACCCGGCGGCCGGCCGCGACTGTCGCGGCGAGGCGGCACCGGGCCGGTACGGACACCTGGAAATATGACTTACGCCCACTACACCGACAAGTCACCCACAGTCCGACGAATCAGTCAATGACCTGACAGAAGCTATAAAAACGGACAAAAGGGGCAAGAGGTTTGAACCCGGATGCTGCGTCGATCGGGTGTCCCGCCGGGCGCGGAGCGCCTCCGGAGGGCGCGCGCGGCGCGGGCACCGCGCGCGAGCTGCACAAAAGTGCGGCGTGTGCACCGCGAGGTGGCTCTTGCGTGATGGGTTGGCCACGTACAGTGGTGGAGATGGACGTGAAGCCGTAACTCATTCGAGTGACGGTCGTTGGATGTGCGGAGGCGGTCAGAGGGCGCAGGACATCGGGACCGGTCGCGCAGCGAGGCGATCGGAACGGGTCCGTCCCGGGGCCGTGTCGGAGAGGTTCGTACCAGCCAGGAGGCTCAACGTGACGCGGATCTGCTGCGGAGGACGACGGTCATGACATCCGTACTCGTCTGCGACGATTCCCCGCTCGCCCGGGAGGCGCTTCGCCGCGCGGTGGCGACCGTGCCCGGCGTGGACCGGGTGACCACTGCGACGAACGGTGAGGAGGTCCTCCGCCGCTGGGTGGCCGACCGTTCCGATCTCGTTCTGATGGACGTCCGGATGCCCGGCCTCGGCGGGGTGGAGACGGTCCGCCGGCTGCTGTCGGCCGACCCGGGCGCCCGGATCATCATGCTCACCGTCGCCGAGGACCTGGACGGCGTGGCCCTCGCGGTCGCCGCCGGGGCCCGCGGCTACCTGCACAAGGACGCCTCGCGCGCCGAGCTGCGGGCCACCGTCACCCAGGCGCTGGCCGACCCGACCTGGCGCCTGGCGCCGCGCCGGCTCCGCAGCCCGGACATGGGCGCCGCGCCGACCCTGACGGCCCGTGAGATCCAGGTGCTGGAGGGGATGAGCCACGGCCGCTCCAACGCCGAGATCGGCCGCGAGCTGTTCCTGTCCGAGGACACCGTGAAGACGCACGCCAGGCGGCTGTTCAAGAAGTTGGGCGCCTCGGACCGCGCGCACGCGGTGGCGCTGGGCTTCCGTTGGGGCCTGGTCCGCTGAGCGGACGCGCGAACTGCGCTCGCTCGGACGTGTGACGTTGTGGTCCCGAGGCTGCACCATGGAGTAGTGGAGCACCTCGGGGACCAGCGGACAGGCAGGGGAGGCGGCACGGTGCACGCGGCGACGGATAACGTTCCGATGCACAAGTCCGGACGCGGTGCCGCGTTTTCCGGCCCGACCAGGCACCATGGACCGATGCGTGACGACGAGGAGGCCGCCGGGCCCGACCCGGTGCAGCCCGCCCCCGGGGGTGCGGCTGCCGATCCGTCGTCGGCACCGGGCGGTCCGTTGACCGGACCCGACGGCCCGTCGGGAGCGGCGGCCCGCCCGCCCGTGCTCGGCGCGGGGACGTCGCCCGAGGTGGCCGAACTGGTCGCGGCGGCGGTCCGCGGCGACGGCCCGGCGATCGAGGCGCTGCTCGGCTACGTGCTCCCGCTGGCGCTGCGCTACTGCCGCGGCCGGCTGGTCCGGCTGCCCGGCGGGGCCCGGCACCACGTGGACGACGTGGCCCAGGAGGTGTGCGTCGCGGTGCTCTGCGCGCTGCCCCGCTACCGGGACACCGGGCGCCCGTTCGAGGCCTTCGTGTACGGGATCGCCGCGCACAAGATCGCCGACCTGCAGCGGGCCGCGATGCGCGGGCCCGGCTCGACGGTGATCCCGCCGGACGACCTGCCGGAGACGCCGGACGACTCGCTCGGCCCCGAGGAGCGGGCGCTGCTCTCCAGCGACGCCGAGTGGATCAAGGAGCTGCTGTCCTACCTGCCGGCCCGCCAGCGCGAGCTGGTGCTGCTGCGGGTGGCGGACGGGCTGTCGGCGGAGGAGACCGGCGAGGTGCTCGGGATGTCCCCGGGCGCGGTGCGGGTGGCCCAGCACCGGGCGCTGTCCCGGCTGCGGGCGCTGGCGGAGGAGAGCGGCTGAACCCCGGCCGGTCCTTCCGGTCCTCCCCCCCCCGGCCCGTCGGCCGGTGTGCCCGTCCGTGCTGCTGGACGCGCGTGGACCGCGCGGAATGAAGCGCGGCCGGGCGGGCGTTGTCAAGAGGGCGCGACGACCTACCCCGCGTCACCAGTACCATGGGGTATCGGCGCCTGGTCGGGTCGCCAAAGTTTCTCCGGTGCGCGCGGGGCCCCTTCGGAGGTTCCTCCAGCGCGCCGGGCGTCTTGGCGGCCGGTGACAGCCGGGCGCCCGTGCGCAGAACGACGGCCCGCCACGGAAGGTTCCCCATGTCTTACAACGCCGCCGGCGTACCCGAGAAGTTCGCGATGCTCGGACTCACGTACGACGACGTCCTGCTGCTGCCCGGGGCCTCCGAGGTGCTGCCCAACCAGGTGGACACCTCCTCGCGGATCTCCCGGAACGTGCGGGTCAACATCCCGCTGCTGTCCGCGGCGATGGACAAGGTCACCGAGTCCCGGATGGCGATCGCGATGGCCCGCCAGGGCGGCGTCGGCGTCCTGCACCGCAACCTCTCGATCGAGGACCAGGTCAACCAGGTCGACCTGGTGAAGCGGTCCGAGTCCGGCATGGTCACCGACCCGATCACGGTCGGCCCGGAGGCGACGCTGGCCGAGGCGGACGCGCTGTGCGCCCGGTTCCGGATCTCCGGCGTGCCGGTGGCCACGGCCGAGGGCAAGCTGCTGGGCATCGTCACCAACCGCGACATGGCCTTCGAGACCGACCGCAGCCGCAAGGTCGCCGACATCATGACGCCGATGCCGCTGATCACCGGCAAGGTCGGCATCTCCGGCGAGGACGCGGTCGGGCTGCTGCGCCGCCACAAGATCGAGAAGCTGCCGCTGGTCGACGACGAGGGCCGGATCAAGGGCCTGATCACCGTCAAGGACTTCGTCAAGGCCGAGAAGTACCCGAACGCCGCCAAGGACGCCGAGGGCCGGCTGCTGGTGGGCGCCGCCGTCGGCGCCTCCGCCGAGGCCTTCGACCGCGCCCAGGCGCTGGTCGGCGCGGGCGTGGACTTCCTGGTCGTCGACACCTCGCACGGGCACTCGCACAACGCGCTGTCCTGGATCTCCAAGATCAAGTCCGCCGTGCCGGTGGACGTGGTCGGCGGCAACGTCGCCACCCGGGACGGCGCGCAGGCGCTGCTGGACGCCGGCGTGGACGGCGTGAAGGTCGGCGTCGGCCCCGGCTCGATCTGCACCACCCGCGTGGTCGCCGGCGTCGGCGTCCCGCAGGTCACCGCGATCTACGAGGCCGCGCAGGCCTGCCAGGACGCGGGCGTCCCGATCATCGGCGACGGCGGCCTCCAGTACTCCGGCGACATCGGCAAGGCGCTGTGCGCCGGCGCCGACACCGTGATGCTCGGCTCGCTGCTGGCCGGCTGCGAGGAGTCGCCCGGCGAGCTGCTCTTCATCAACGGCAAGCAGTTCAAGTCGTACCGCGGCATGGGCTCGCTGGGCGCGATGCAGACCCGCGGCCAGGCGAAGTCCTTCTCCAAGGACCGCTACTTCCAGGCCGAGGTCTCCTCGGACGAGAAGCTGATCGCCGAGGGCATCGAGGGCCAGGTGCCCTACCGCGGCCCGCTCTCCGCGGTGCTGTTCCAGCTGATCGGCGGCCTGCGGCAGACCATGGGGTACGTGGGCGCGGCGAGCATCGAGGAGATGCAGACCAAGGGCCGGTTCGTCCGGATCACCTCGGCGGGCCTCAAGGAGAGCCACCCGCACGACATCCAGATGACCGTCGAGGCGCCGAACTACAACGCGCGCTGAGACGCCTCCGCCGTACGGGACCCGCCCGGGCCGCAGCTGACGCGGCCCGGGCGGGTCCCCGCCGTCCGGGGGAGCGGGTGCGCCCCTGGCGGGGCCGGTGGGGAGGGTGCGGGATACTTGGGGGCGTGGCCGGGGGGACCCGGTCGGGAGATGGAAAGCAGCAGAAGGGCTCGAAGTGACTGAGATCGAGATCGGGCGAGGCAAGCGCGGCCGCCGGGCGTACTCCTTCGACGACATCGCCGTCGTCCCCAGCCGCCGTACGCGTGACCCGAAGGAGGTCTCGATCGCTTGGCAGATCGACGCCTACCGTTTCGAACTGCCGTTCCTGGCCGCGCCGATGGACAGCGTGGTGTCGCCGGAGCAGGCGATCGCGATCGGGCAGCTGGGCGGCCTGGGCGTGCTGAACCTGGAGGGGCTGTGGACGCGGTACGAGGACCCGCGCCCGCTGCTGGCGGAGATCGCCGCCATCCCCGACGAGGCGGTGGCGACCCGGCGCCTGCAGGAGGTGTACGCGGAGCCGATCAAGGCCGAGCTGATCAAGGAGCGGATCAAGGAGGTCCGTGACTCGGGCGTGGTGACCGCCGCGGCGCTCTCGCCGCAGCGCACCGCCGAGTTCTCCAAGGCCGTGGTGGACGCCGGGGTCGACGTGTTCGTGATCCGCGGCACCACGGTGTCGGCCGAGCACGTCTCGGGCGCGGCCGAGCCGCTCAACCTCAAGCAGTTCATCTACGAGCTCGACGTCCCGGTGATCGTCGGCGGCTGCGCCACCTACACCGCCGCGCTGCACCTGATGCGGACCGGCGCGGCCGGCGTGCTGGTCGGCTTCGGCGGCGGCGCCGCGCACACCACCCGGGGCGTGCTGGGCATCCAGGTGCCGATGGCCACCGCCGTCGCCGACGTCGCGGCCGCCCGCCGCGACTACATGGACGAGTCCGGCGGCCGGTACGTGCACGTGATCGCGGACGGCGGCGTCGGCTACAGCGGCGACATCCCCAAGGCCGTGGCCTGCGGCGCGGACGCGGTGATGATCGGCGCCGCGCTGGCCCGCGCCACCGACGCCCCCGGCCAGGGCTACCACTGGGGCATGGAGGCCGTCCACGAGGAGCTGCCGCGCGGCAAGCGGGTGCACCTGGGCACCGTCGGCACCACCGAGCAGATCCTGACCGGTCCGTCGCACACCCCCGACGGCACCATGAACCTGTTCGGCGCGCTGCGCCGGGCGATGGCCACCACCGGCTACACCGAGCTCAAGGAGTTCCAGCGGGTCGAGGTCACGGTCAACCCCGCCCGGTGACACCCCGCTGACGGACCGTCAGCAGACCGGAGGGCCCCCGCCGCAACCGGCGGGGGCCCTCCGCCGTCCTTACGCCACGGGCGCGCCGGGACGGCCGCCGGGGGCCGGGCGCGGGGGCGGGTGGCCGGGCCGGGGCCGGACAGGGGATGATGGGGGCTCCGGCCTGCGACCGCCGCCCTCGGCGGTCCGACACGCCGTCAGGTCACGGCCGGGGCACCCGCCGAGGGCCGCGACACCATGGGGAGAGCGCACCGATGACGCAGCCGCAGGAACCGACCGGCCGACTGCTGGCGGACCGCTACCGGCTCGGCGAGGTGCTCGGGCGCGGCGGCATGGGCACCGTCTGGCGGGCCGAGGACGAGATGCTGGGCCGGATCGTCGCGGTCAAGGAACTCCGGATGACCGGCACCGTCGACGAGATCGAGAAACACCGGCTGGTCGTCCGCACCCTGCGCGAGGCCAAGGCCACCGCCCGGATCCGGCACACCTCGGCCGTCACCGTCTTCGACGTGGTCGAGGAGGACGACCGGCCGTGGATCGTGATGGAACTCGTCGCCGGCCGCTCGCTGGCCGACGTGGTCGCCGAGGACGGCCCGCTCGCCCCCGAACGGGCCGCGAGGATCGCCCTCGACCTGCTCGGGGTGCTGGGCGCCGCGCACCGCCAGGGCATCCTGCACCGGGACGTGAAGCCGTCCAACGTGCTGATCGGCGAGGACGGGCGCACCGTGCTCACCGACTTCGGCATCGCCAGCGTCGAGGGCGACACCTCCATCACCTCCACCGGCATGCTGGTCGGCGCCCCCTCCTACATCGCCCCCGAGCGGGCCCGCGGCAAGCTGCCCGGTCCGCCCTCCGACCTGTGGTCGCTGGGCGGCACGCTGTACGCGATGGTCGAGGGCGTCCCGCCGTACGACCGGGGCGACGCGCTGGCCACCCTCACCGCCGTGATGACCGAGCCGCTGCCCGAGCCGCGCAACGCCGGGCCGCTGCGGGGCGTCATCGAGGGGCTGCTGGAGAAGGACCCGGCCCGGCGGATGGACGCCGACACCGCCCGGCCGCTGCTCGAACTGATCGCCGCCGGGAAGCCGCTGCCCGAGGCCGAGACGGTGGCCGTCCCGGCGCCCCCGGCCCCCGATCCGTCCGCGGCTCCCTCCTCGTCCCCGGCCGGGTCCGGGTCCGGGCCGGGGACGCCGACGGCGACGGCGACGGCGACGGAACCGCTCCGGACGGGCGGGACGCCGCCCGCGGGCGGGCCGTTCGGCTCGCGGCGGCGGGCGCTGCTGGCCGGGGCGGCGGTGGTCGCCGCGCTCGCGCTGATCGCGGCGCTGGTGGTGTTCTGGCCCCGGGGCGACGGGGACGGCGGGAGGGACGGCGCCGTCGCCGCCACCGCCGCGGACGGGGCCGCGGCGTCCGCGAGCCCGTCGGCGGCGGCGAGCCCGTCGGCCTCCGCGCAGGCCGCGGACCCGAGCTCCGCGCCGCCCGCCGCGGAGCCGTCGCCGCTGCCGTCGGCCGGGCAGATACCCGCCGGGTACCGGGTGTACAAGGACCCGTCCGGGTTCAGCATCGCGCTGCCCGAGTGGATGGCGGACCAGGGGCCGGACTACCGGGCCACCAGCCGCCGCTTCGAGGGTCGCGGGCTGCGGCTGGTCGTCGACTGGCAGAGCCCCGCCGGGGCGAGCGCGCTGAAGGACTGGCAGGAGTCCGACCGCAACGCGAAGATGACCGACTACCGCCGGGTCAGGGTGGAGGCCGTCGCCTACCGGGACTGGACCAACGCCGCCGACTGGGAGTGGACGTACACCGGCAAGTCCGGCACCCTGCTGCACTCGCTCAACCGCGGCTTCGTCACCGGCAACGGCAAGTACGGCTACGCGATCTACTGGACCATGCCCGAGGAGGACTGGTCGGCCCCGGACGGCTCGCTGGCCCGGCGGATCTCCTTCGAGAGCTTCCAGCCCGCGCCGTAGCCGGCGCGGTGGCCGACGCCGCGGCGCGCGGCGCGCCCGGCGGGGGCGGGGTGTTCCGGGCGGGCCGCGGCCGCGGCGGGGGCGGCTCCGGGTGGGCTGACCGGGGGTGCGGCGGTGCGGGGGCGGCTCCCGGCGGGGGCGGAAAGCGCGCACCGGGCGGTGGCGGGGGCGGAGGGGAGCCGTACGCTGGCGGGACGACGGCGTGAGGAACAGACATGCGAGCGGCCCCGGGGCAACTGGTGGCCGGGCGGTACCGGGTGACGGACCGTCCGGAGGGTGAGGTCGGTGTTCTCGCGGTGGACGTCCACAGCGGGGCGCGGGTGCGGCTGTTCGGGCTGGAGCTGCCCGAACTGCTGGTGCCGGGGCACCCGGTGGGGGCGCCCGCCCCGTCGTACGGGCCGCGGCTGACCGCCCGGGTCGCGCAGGTCTCGGCGGCGGCGACGGCGCACCCGCGGCTGCTGCGGGGGCTCGCGGCGGGCCCCGAGGACGAGGTGCTGTGGGTCGCCGAGGAGGCGGTGCCCGGGGTGCCGCTGGAGCGGCTGGCGGGCAACGGCCCGGTCTCGCCGTACCGGGTGGCCGAGATCGGCGCGGACCTGGCGGGCGCGCTGCGGTCCGTGCACGAGGCCGGGCTGACGCACGGGAACCTGACGCTGCGCACGGTGCTGGTCTGCGAGGACGGCGCGGCGATGCTGGGCGGTCTGCTGCTGGGCGCCGCCGAGGAGGAGCTGTGCGCGGCGCTGGGCGGCGAGGTGCCGCGCCGGGTGTACGAGACCCGGGCGCTGATGCTCGGACCGCTCGCCGAGCGCTGGGCGATCGACGCGGGCGCCCCCGCCGACACCTGGGCGCTGGGCGTGCTGCTGTACCGGCTGCTGACCGGCCACGGCCCGTACCCGGAGGACGACCTGCCGACGCTGCTGGCGGCCGTCCGGGACGGGCGGCACCACCCGGCGGACGGCTGCGGGCCGCTGCGGCCGCTGGTCGAGCGGCTGCTGCGGCCGGACGCCGCGGCCCGGCCGGACGCGGTCGCCGTGCAGCGGGAGTTGCGCGAGCTGCTGTCGTTCGCGCCCGAACCGGGCCGGGACGGCCCGCCCGACCCGCTGCTGCCGGTGCCCCGGCCGGAGGCCGGTCCGCTGGTGCCGCACCCGCGCGGGCGGCGCCCGGCGCGGTCGACGGACCGTCAGGGCCCGGCGCGTCCGCCGCGGGTGCCGCCGAAGCTGCTCGGGCCGCTGGTGCTGGGCGGCGTGCTGGTGCTGCTGTGCGCGGCGGTCGCGGTGATCGTCGCGGTCGCGGGCTGAGAGCGGGCGGTCACCGTGCGATTCCGAGCCCGGGCCGCGATTCCCGGGGCGCGCCGGGCAGCCTAGGCTTGCCTTCGAACCGCCGGTGCGAGCCGGCACACGGTCTGCCAGGACCCCGTCCGACCGGCGGTGGGGGGAATCGAAGGGGGGACGGTCATGGGCGCACAGGACCAGTCGACGGGCCGTCTGCTGGCCGGGCGTTACGCGCTCGGCGAGCGTCTGGGGCGCGGCGGGATGGGGACCGTCTGGCGCGCCAGGGACGAGATGCTGGACCGGGAGGTGGCCGTCAAGGAGCTGACGGTCAGCCACCTCTCGGAGGAGGACCTGGAGATCCTCCAGTCCCGGATGAAGCGCGAGGCCCGGGCCGCCGCCCGGATCAAGCACCCGGGCGTGATCACCATCCACGACGTGCTGGAGCAGGACGGCCGGCCGTGGATCGTCATGGAGCTGGTGGACGGCCGCGCGCTGTCCGACGTGATCAGCCAGGACGGCGCCCTGACGCCCCGGGAGGCCGCCACCGTCGGCCTCCAGGTGCTGGCCGCCCTGCACCGCGGCCACCAGCTGGGGGTGCTGCACCGCGACGTCAAGCCCGCCAACGTGCTGCTGGAGCACGGCACCGGGCGGGCCGTGCTGCTCGACTTCGGCATCGCCAAGTTCGAGGGCGCGATGGACATCACCCGTCCGGGCGACCTGGTCGGCTCGCCCGACTACCTGGCCCCGGAGCGCGCCCAGGGCCAGCGCCCCGGCCCGGCCTCCGACCTGTGGGCGCTGGGCGCGACGCTGTACCACGCGGTGGAGGGCGAGTCCCCGTTCCGCCGGGACAACCCGCTCAGCACGCTCACCGCGGTGGTCGACGAGCCGCTGCCCGAACCGCGCCGGGCCGCCGGGCTCGGGCCGGTGCTGGCCGCGCTGATGGCCAAGGACCCGGCCGAGCGGCCCGGCGCCGACGAGATCGGCCGGATGCTGCGCGAGGTCGCCGACGGGCACACCGTCAGCCTCCGGGTCCCCGACCAGCCCGGGGCGTCGCGGCTGCCCACCCAGGTGGTCCCGGTCGTCGACCGGACCGCGCAGGCCGCCCCCGACCCGGCGGACGGGGCGTCCGGGGCGGGCACCGAGGCGGGCCGGACCGCGGCCCAGCCGCCCGTCCCGGACCCGGCCGCCGCTCCGGCCCAGGCGCCGGCCCCCGCCCCGGCGCCCCGGCGGCGCGGGCGGGCGCTGCTGTGGACGCTGGTCGGCGTGCTGCTGCTGGCCGGGGCCGGCGGTGGCGCGTACTACGTCCACCAGCACCGGCAGGGGACGGTCGCGGCGCCCGACCCGACCCCGTCCGGCGACAACCCGCTGACCGGCGAGAGCCCGCTGCCCAGCGGCGCGCCCGCGCCCCCCGGGTACGTCTGGAAGGACGACCCGGCCGGGTTCCGCTTCCTGCTGCCCACCAACGGGACCTGGGAGCGCAGCGAGCACGACGGCGGGCAGATCTACTACACGCCCGACAACCAGGAGCACTTCCTGCTGTTCGCGGTGTCGGTCGGCCAGGCCCTCGCCCCGAAGGACCACTTCCTGGAGATGGAGGGCTCGCTCGCCAAGAGCCTCAAGGACTACCAGCGCACCACCCTCGACACCGTCAAGATCAAGGGCCAGGAGGCGGCGGCGTGGGAGTTCGCCTTCGGCGCGAAGGACGCCCGCCGGCACGCCAAGGAGGTCGAGTTCCGGCGCGCGGACGGGACGGCGTTCATGGTGTACGTGTCGGGGCCGGAGAAGGACTGGCGCGACAGCCTGCGGCAGTTCACCACCGTGCTGAACAACTTCACGCCGACCATCTGACCGGAATCCGACACGCCGCCTTTTGGTGTTACCGGCGGGTACACAAGACGGGTTCCAGGGCCTAGGCTGCCCGCATGACGGAGAGCACGATCCAGGGCCGGCGCAACCCCGCGGCGAAGGGTGCGGCGCGCGGCGTCGCATCGGCGGTGCCGGCCGCGCTGGTGGCGCGGCTGGCCAAGGGCGTGACGGCGTCCGGCGGGAAGACCGCCGAGACGCTCGCGCCGCTGACCGGCGAGGCGCTGGCCGCGCTGCCGGTCTCCTCGGAGGCGGACGTCGAGCGGGCGTTCGACCAGGCCAGGCGGGCCCAGCCCGCCTGGGCCGCGCTGTCGGTGCGGCACCGGGCGGGCGTCCTGCTCCGCTTCCACGACCTGCTGCTCAAGCGGCAGGACGAGGTGCTGGACCTCGTCCAGGCGGAGACCGGCAAGGCCCGGCTGCACGCCTTCGAGGAGGTGATGGCCGTCGCCTCGGCGGCCCGGCACTACGGCCGCGCCGCCCGCTCCTACCTGCGCGACCGCCGCCGCGGCGGCGCCGTGCCCGGCCTGACCAGCGCCGTGGAGGCCCGCCGCCCCAAGGGCGTGGTCGGCCAGATCTCGCCGTGGAACTACCCGCTGGAGCTGTCGGTCGGCGACGCGCTGCCCGCCCTGGTCGCCGGCAACGCGGTGGTCAACAAGCCGGACACCCAGACCGCGCTGACCGCCCTGTGGGCCCGCGAGCTGTTCGTCGAGGCCGGACTGCCCCCGCAGGTCTGGCAGATCGTGCTCGGCGACGGCCCCGTGGTCGGCCCGCAGGTGGTCGAGCGCGCCGACTACGTCGCCTTCACCGGCTCCACCCGCACCGGCCGCGACGTCGCCCGGCGGGCCGCCGAGCGGCTGGTCGGCGCCTCGCTGGAACTCGGCGGCAAGAACGCCATGCTGGTGCTCGCCGACGCCGACCTGGACCGGGCCGCCGCCGGCGCCGTCCGGGCCTGCTTCTCCTCGGCCGGACAGCTGTGCATCTCCATCGAACGGCTCTTCGTGCACCGCTCGGTCGCCGACGCCTTCCTGGCGAAGTTCGCCGAGAGGACCGCCGCGCTGCGGCTGGGCGGCGGCCTCGCCTACGGCGCCGACATGGGCTCGCTGGTCTCCGCCCGCCAGCTGGAGACCGTCACCCGGCACGTCGAGGAGGCCGTCAAGGCCGGCGCGGAGGTGCTGGCCGGCGGGCAGGCCCGGCCCGACCTGGGCCCGCTGTTCTACGAGCCCACCATCCTGGACGGCGTCACCCCCGAGATGGCGGTCTGCGCCGAGGAGACCTTCGGCCCGGTCGTCTCGGTCTACCGCTTCGACACCGAGGACGAGGCCGTCGCCGCCGCCAACGCCACCCCCTACGGCCTCAACTCCAGCGTCTGGACCAGGGACACCGGCCGCGGCCGCCGGGTCGCCGCCCGGCTGCGCACCGGCACCGTCAACGTCAACGAGGCGTACGCCGCCGCGTACGGCTCGGTGGCCTCGCCGATGGGCGGCATGGGCGACTCCGGACTGGGCCGGCGGCACGGCGCCGAGGGCATCCTGCGCTACACCGAGGCGCAGACCGTCGCCGTGCAGCGGCTGCTGCCGATCGGCCCGTCGCTGGGCATGGACGACCGGAAGTTCGCCGAGTTCTTCACCACCGGCCTGAAGGTCATGAAGGCCCTCCGGCTGAAGTAGCAATCCGAGGAGGAGGCAGCAGTGTCCTACGACTACGACGTCGTGGTGGTCGGTTCGGGCTTCGGCGGTTCGGTCGCGGCACTGCGGCTGACCGAGAAGGGCTACAAGGTCGCCGTCCTGGAGGCCGGGCGCAGGTTCCGCCGCGAGGAACTGCCCAGCACCTCCTGGAACCTGCGCGACTACCTGTGGGCACCCGCCCTCGGCCGCTACGGCATCCAGCGCATCCACCTGCTGCGCAACGTGCTGATCCTGGCCGGGGCGGGCGTCGGCGGCGGCTCGCTGAACTACGCCAACACCCTGTACGTCCCGCCGAAGGCGTTCTTCGAGGACCGGCAGTGGCGGCACATCACCGACTGGCAGGCCGAGCTCGCCCCGTTCTACGACCAGGCGCAGCGGATGCTCGGCGTCCGGCTCAACCCGACGATGACCCCCTCCGACGTGCACCTGAAGGCCGCCGCCGAGGCGATGGGCTGCGGCGACACCTTCCACCTGGCGCCCGTCGGGGTGTTCTTCGGCGACGGGCAGGACGGCACCGGCGAGGCCGAGGCCGCCCCCGGCGGCGAGGTCGACGACCCGTACTTCGGCGGCGCCGGGCCCAGGCGCAGGGCGTGCACCGAGTGCGGGGAGTGCATGACCGGCTGCCGGCACGGCGCCAAGAACACCCTCACCGAGAACTACCTGTACCTGGCCGAACGGGCCGGCGCCGAGATCCTGCCGATGACCACCGTCCGGCGGCTGCGCCCGCACGGCGAGGGCTACGCGGTCGACGTGCTGCCCACCGACGCCCGCACCCGGCGGGCCCGGAAGGCCGGGGCGCGCACCGTCACCGCCGAGCGGGTCGTGGTCGCGGCCGGCACCTACGGCACCCAGACCCTGCTGCACCGGATGCGCGAGGGCGGCCTGCTGCCCCGGATCTCCGCCCGGCTCGGCCACCTCACCCGCACCAACTCCGAGGCCCTGGTGGGCGCGCAGACCTCCACCCGGCGCTACGGGGAGCGCCCCGACTTCACCCGCGGCGTGGCCATCACCTCCTCGGTGCACCCCGACGCCAACACCCACATCGAGCCGGTCCGCTACGGGCGGGGCTCCAACGCGATGGGCGCGCTCTCCGTCCAGCAGGTCAGCGGCGCCGGGCGCGGGCCGCGCTGGCTGCGCTACCTGGGCGCCGCCGCCCGGCACCCGTGGATCTTCGCCCAGTCGATGAACCAGCACCGCTGGTCGGAGAAGACCATCATCGGCCTGGTCATGCAGTCCCTGGACAACTCGCTGACGGTCTCCCTGAAGAACGGCAGACTGACCTCCCGCCAGGGCCACGGCGCCCCCAACCCGAGCTGGATCCCGGCCGCCGAGGAGGGCGCCCGGGCGCTGGCCGCCTCCATCAACGGCTTCCCCGGCTCCACCGCCGGCGAGATCTTCGACATCCCGCTGACCGCGCACTTCCTCGGCGGCTGCCCGATCGGCGACAGCGCCGACACCGGCGTCGTCGACCCCTACCACCGGCTGTACGGGCACCCCGGGATCAGCGTGGTCGACGGCTCCGCGGTCTCCGCCAACCTGGGCGTCAACCCCTCGCTGACCATCACCGCGCAGGCCGAGCGCGCCATGTCGATGTGGCCCAACCGCGGCGAGGCCGACCCGCGCCCCGAGCCGGGCGCCGCCTACCGCCCCGTCCCGCCGGTCGAACCGCGCCGACCCGCCGTCCCGGCCGGGGCGTTCGGCGCGCTGCGCCTGCCGCTGCTGCCCGTCCCGAAGGTGCCCGCCCGGGCCCCGGAAGGAGATTGACATCCCTTTACCCACGGTGGGATAAACGGGCCCTCGACGTACGAACCGCCCGGGGGGACCCACCATGCCCATCTGCCTGTCCTGCGGCGCGGCCTCGGTCGGCGCCGCGGCGACCTGCGCCAACTGCGGGGGGCAGCTCGCCGCGCCCGCGATCGGCGAGGTCGTCGAGGACACCGGCACCGGCCCGGCCGGCCCCTCCCCGTGGGGCGCCGGCCGGGTGCACCACGGCCGGGACCTGCCGCTGCCCTCCCGCGGCTGGCTCACCGCCGGCCGGGTGCTGCTCGCGCCGACCGGGCTGCTGGTGCTGGCCGCCGTGATCGGCGCGGGCAGCGGGGACGGCGACGGCTCGCCGCTGTTCGAGAGCTCCTGGTCGGCCGAGGGCTTCCAGGCCTGGCTGGCCCTGGTCCTCACCGCGTTCGGCGCGCCGGTGCGGCTGGTCATGAGCGCCACCGGCCCGCGGGCCGACGGCCCGGCGTCCAGCCTGTCCAGCTCCAGCCACCTGGTGATGTACCTGGTCACGCTGGGGTGGCTGCTGGCGCTCTGGCTCGGCCTGCGGGTCTCCGCCCGGGCCCGCCGCCGGGACGGCGCCGCCGAGCCGACCGGGCCCGCCGCCGGGCTCCAGGCGCTGCGCACCGGCGTGCTGTCCGCGCTCGTCGCGCTGCTGCTGGGCTGGCTGGCCGGGTACGGCACGGACGCCGCCGCCACCCCGTCGCTGCGGATCGAGACCGGGCCGGAGCTGCTGCCGCTCACCGCCTCCGCGGGCCTGGCCGCGGCCGTCCTGGTGCTGGCCGTGGACGGCGCGGCGGCGCTGCGGGCCGAGGCCGCCCGGCGCGGCTGGCTGGGCAGCCTGCTGCTCGCCTGGCAGCACGCCTTCCGGGTGCTGGGCGGCCTGCTGGCGCTGCTCACCGCGGTCGCCCTGGTGGCGCAGCTGGTCTCCGACGACGTGTTCCCGGACAGCGCCTCGCTGGGGCTGGTCACCAACAACGGCCTGCTGCTGTTCGGCGTCGGCGGCGGCGCGACCCTGCTGACGGCCGACTCCTCCGGGCTCGGCCACCGGACGACGTCGCTGTTCGACCCGGACGGCCACGGCGGCGGCTGGTGGTTCGCGGTGCTCCTGCCGCTGGCCGCCGCGCTGGCGCTCGGCTGGTCCGCGCACCGGGGCCGGCTGGCCCAGCGCGACCGGGCCGTGCTGGCGGGCCTGTACGCGGTGCTCACCGGCGCGCTGCTGCTCGGCACCTCGATCTGGAGCACCCTGGGCGGGAAGCGCGACGAGGTCGCCGGGATCGTCCTCGACAGCCGGGACACCCTCGGCTGGTCGCTGCCCTCGGTGCTGGTCTCCGCCCTCGCCTGGGGCGCGGTCGGCGCGCTGCTGGTGCCCGCGGTGCTCGACGCGGTGCGCCGCACCCCCGCGCCGCTCGTCCCGGCCCCGCCGCACCCGGCGGCCGGGCCGGCCGTGCCGCCGGTGCCCGCCGGGCCGCCGGTACTCCCGGTGCTGCCCGCGCAGGCGGGTGCCGACCGGTTCGGCGCGGTGCCGCACGGGTCGGTCGAGCTGGTGTCCGACGAGCTGCCGGCCCCCGCCGCGCCGGCCCCCGCACCCACCGCCGCCGGGTCCGATCCGCACGCCGACCCGCACGCCGCGTACCGGCGCCCGGACACCGCCCGCTGAGACCGAGACCGAGGCCGAGACCGAGGCCGACGCCGGGCCCGAGGCCAAGGCCGGGCCCGGGTCCGGCTCCGGACAGGCCAAAGGGCCCCGCGGGGGAACGGGGCCCTTTGTCGCAGCACTCGGCGTCAGGGCCGCGCCGGTGCTGGGTCGACGGCGCCGGGGGAGGAGCGCCGTCTCGGAAGGATGGTCACGGACACGCGCCGGGGCCGGATGGGCCTCACGGAGCGTGAGAGGGGAGCCGTCCGGGGGACGGGCTCTCCACGGCCGGGGGTGTACGGTGAGCCCCCGCCTCCCAGCAATCGTCGTGGACGAGTGCCTTGCCGTGCAACCGATTCGACGTAACTGGCGGGGTGGACGGAACAGGACACGGCGCACGGCGGCGCCGGGCCCGACCGCCCGGAGTGATCACTGTGCGTGAGGAGCGCTTGCGGGGCGTACCGGGGCGTACGCCGGGGCGGGCGGCTGACTGAGGTGTGGCGGTCGGCACCGGTACCGGCCGCCACACCCCGGGTCCGCCCGGTCGCGGACGGGTTCGCTGTCCCCTGCTGACCCGACCGCGGCACCGGGGCGCGGTCCCACGGCGGGCCCGTGCCCGCCACGCGCACCCGGTGGACCGGAGATGATCCACGCGTGGTTCCGCCGCACGGTGCCGCCCGCACCTGGAGGGCGCCGACGTCTCGTGCGGTCTCCCGGTGCAACGATTCGCCCGCCCGCCCGGTCACGGGCGGGCGGGCGGGCAGTCGGGTGAAAGCGTCCCGGTAGACTCGGTGGTGACACCCCCTTGTACCGCCGCCGGAAGGCCGTCTGTGTCCGCTGATTCCCCCGTCCAGTCCGCACCCGAGAACGACACCGTCCTGGTCGTCGACTTCGGTGCCCAGTACGCCCAGCTCATCGCCCGTCGGGTGCGTGAGGCGCGGGTCTACAGCGAGATCGTGCCGAGCACCATGCCGGTCGCCGAGATGCTCGCCAGGAACCCGAAGGCGATCATCCTCTCCGGCGGTCCGTCGTCGGTCTACGAGGAGGGCGCCCCGCAGCTCGACCGCGCGCTCTTCGAGGCCGGGGTGCCGGTCTTCGGCATGTGCTACGGCTTCCAGCTGATGGCCAAGACGCTCGGCGGCACCGTCGACAACAGCGGCGCCCGCGAGTACGGCCGCACCCCGCTGACCGTCTCCCGCCCCGGCTCCACGCTGTTCGAGGGCACCCCCGCGCAGCAGTCGGTGTGGATGTCGCACGGCGACGCCTGCTCGGCCGCGCCCGAGGGCTTCACCGTCACCGCCTCCACCGACGTGGTGCCGGTCGCCGCCTTCGAGAACGACGACCTCAAGCTGTACGGCGTGCAGTACCACCCCGAGGTGATGCACTCCGAGCACGGCCAGCAGGTGCTGGAGCACTTCCTGTACCGCGGCGCGGGCATCGCCCCGAACTGGACCACCACCAACGTGGTCGAGGAGCAGGTCGCGCTGATCCGCGAGCAGGTCGGCGACAAGCGCGCCATCTGCGGCCTGTCCGGCGGCGTGGACTCCGCGGTCGCCGCCGCCCTGGTGCAGCGCGCCATCGGCGACCGGCTGACCTGCGTGTACGTCGACCACGGCCTGATGCGCAAGGGCGAGACCGAGCAGGTCGAGAAGGACTTCGTCGCGGCCACCGGCGTCAAGCTGGTCGTGGTCGACGCCGAGGAGCGCTTCCTGACCGCGCTGGCGGGCGTCTCCGACCCCGAGCAGAAGCGCAAGATCATCGGCCGCGAGTTCATCCGGGTCTTCGAGCAGGCCCAGGCCGACATCATCGCCGACGAGGGCCCGGCCGTGGAGTTCCTGGTCCAGGGCACCCTGTACCCGGACGTGGTGGAGTCCGGCGGCGGTACCGGCACCGCCAACATCAAGTCCCACCACAACGTCGGCGGCCTCCCCGAGGACCTCGAGTTCCAGCTCGTCGAGCCGCTGCGCAAGCTGTTCAAGGACGAGGTCCGGATGGTCGGCCAGGAGCTCGGCCTGCCCGCCGAGATCGTCCAGCGCCAGCCGTTCCCCGGCCCCGGCCTGGGCATCCGGATCGTCGGCGAGGTCACCCGGGAGCGCCTGGACCTGCTCCGCGACGCCGACGCCATCGCCCGCGAGGAGCTCACCCTGGCCGGCCTGGACGCCGCGATCTGGCAGTGCCCGGTCGTCCTGCTGGCCGACGTCCGCTCGGTCGGCGTCCAGGGCGACGGCCGCACCTACGGCCACCCGATCGTGCTGCGCCCGGTCTCCTCCGAGGACGCCATGACCGCGGACTGGTCCCGCCTGCCCTACGAGGTGCTGGCGAAGATCTCCACCCGGATCACCAACGAGGTCAAGGACGTGAACCGGGTCGTCCTGGACGTCACCTCCAAGCCGCCGGGCACCATCGAGTGGGAGTGATCCCACCGGCAACCGTGTGACCGCGCCGCCGCTCCCCGCGCCAGGGGAGTGGCGGCGCGGCCGTGTGCGGGGGGCAGCGGGCACAATCGGACCCGACACCTGTCGGCGGGCGGCGGGCGGCGAGCGAGAGGGCGGCGGCGATGGCGACCGGGACGGGCGGCACGGCGGGCACCAGGATCACCGAGTGGAAGGCGCGGGGCTCGCGCTTCGCGCTGCTGCCGCTGCGGCTGTTCCTGGGGGTGACCTTCGTCTACGCGGCCTTCGACAAGCTCTCCGACGCGCACTACCTGGCCGGCGCCGGCGACCCGGCCTCCTTCTACGCCCAGACCCGGGCGGCCGAGGGGAGCAGCCCGATCGGCTGGGCGCTGGGCCCCGCACTGCACGCGCCGACCCTGTTCGGCCTGCTGATCGCCTTCGGCGAGCTGGCCGTCGGCCTGGGCACCCTGTTCGGCCTGTGGGGCCGGGTCGCCGCGCTCGGCGGCGCGCTGCTGTCCGCCACGCTCTGGCTGACCGTCAGCTTCCACACCACCCCCTACTACCTGGGCAACGACCTGGCCTACCTGCTGGCCTGGACGCCGCTGCTGCTGGCCGGCACCCCCCACCTGTCGGTCGACGGCTACCTGGCCGACCGGGCCGCCCGCGACCGGGCCCGCGGCCTCGCCGAGGACGCGGTGCGCCGCCGCGCCCTGCTGGACGGCGGCATCGCGGCCGTCGCGCTCGGCGGCGCCGGGCTGCTCTCCGGCTCGCTCACCGCCGGCTTCGGCCGGGACGAGACCCCCGCCGCGGCGAGCGCCGGCGCCACCAGCCCCGTCCCGCAGGCCGGGCCCGCGGTGCCCGCCGCGCAGGTCCCGGTCGGCGGCTCCGCCACCGTCAAGGACCCGGCCAGCGGCGACGCCGTCTACGTCGTCCAGCCCGCCGCCGGGCGGTACGCCGGCCTGTCCTCGGTGTGCACCCACTCCGGCTGCACGGTCAACCCGCCCAAGGACGGCAAGCTGTACTGCCCCTGCCACGGCTCCACCTTCGACGCCGCCACCGGCGCGGTGATCACCGGCCCGGCCGTGAAGCCGCTGCCCGGGTACACCGTCACCAGGAACGGCGACCAGCTGGAGCTGGGCCCGCAGCAGTCCTGACCTACTCCAGGGTGCGGTCGTCGTCGCGGGCGCCGCCCCGGCCGTGCCGGGAGGCGGCCACCAGGGCGCCGGCCAGGCCGCCCGCGCCGAGCACGATGCACGCCAGCGGCAGCACGAAGCGGCCGTTCACCTCGCGCCCGTTCAGCGAGGCCACCAGGTAGAGCACCGCCAGCGCGGTGAACAGCCCGCCCGCGACCAGCGCGTACAGGTCGAACCGGTGCTTCCTCATCACCGCACCACCTCGATGTCGCCGGCGCCCACCGTCACCGTCAGCTCCAGTGCCCCCCTGGACGGCTGTCCCTCCGGGACCTCGATCACCACGTCCTCGTGGGTGAACGGGCCGTCGAAGCTCTGCCCGTCCGGCAGCCGGACGTCGCCCACGCCGTCGCGCAGCTTCAGCCGCAGCTCCACCCCGGCGGGCACGGTCACCCGGGCGCTGCCCGCGCCGACCCGCAGCTCGGTGGCGAGGGTGCCGCCCCGGGGGTCGAGCGCCGACAGGTCGAGCCGGGCGTGGCCGGCCCCCAGCGTGTAGCGCGCGGGCAGGTCGGCCGCGGTGGCCGTCCAGGCGCGGTCGCCGGTGGAGTCCGCGACCGTCGCCGAGGTGCCGGCCGCCAGGACCAGGCCCGCGGTCAGCAGCAGCGACAGGAAGGTCAGCCCGCGGGTGCGCCCCCAGCGGGCGCTGAGCAGCATGGCCAGGCCCAGCGGCAGCAGCGCCACCGCCAGCACCGTCGACCAGCGGTGCGCGCCGTGGTCGTCGGCCGCCACCGCCCAGGACGCGCCGACCGCCACCAGCACCGCCGACGCCCCCAGCACCGGGGTGCCGCGCTCGGCCCGGCGGCGGGCCCGCCACTCGTGGTGCGCCCGGTGCCGCTCCCTCGCCTGCCGGTGCGCCTCGTGGCGCCGGCCGGCCCGCTCCTCGAAGTCGGCCGTCCGGCGGTCCGTCCGGTCCCGGTGCGCGTCCTCGCGCGGCTCCTTGCGCAGCGGGTCGCCCTCCGGCAGGTCGGTGCGCTGCCACCACGGCCGGGCGGGCGTCCCGTACGGCGGGGTGGCCCCGCCGTACGGGTCGCGCTCCGGGTGCCGCGGGTCCCACAGGTAGCCGGACGGGCCGACCGGCGGGGTGTCCCCGTACTCCGCGCCGCCGCCCGCCCCGTGGTGCTCCGCGTGCCGGGCCCGGAGCCGCTCCTGGAGCTCCGCGCCGCGGACCTTCCACTCGGCCCGCAGGTCCCGGCCGACCGACTCGCTCCAGGTCTTCCAGTCGGCGAACGGGCCGGAGTCCTCCAGCCGGTCCCGCGGGCCGGTGCTCCCGGCCGGGGCCGGGCCGTCGCCGCCGCCCTCGAAGCGCCGCCGCCGCTCCGGGTCGTAGCGCAGCGCCAGGAAGACCAGCGCGGCGAGCAGCAGCAGCGGGAAGAGCTGACCGCCGTCGCCCATCGAGGAGAAGAACACCCCGGTGCCGATCACCGTCACCAGCACCGCGCCCACCGACTGGCCGTCGACCCGGCCGGTCAGCACCCGCTGCAGCTCGGTGCGGCCGCCCTCGCCGTCCGCGGCCTCCCGCGGCACCACCAGCCAGGCCAGGCCGTACAGGAACAGCCCGAGCCCGCCGGTCAGGCCGAGCACCGCGATCACCACCCGGAACACCACCGGGTCGATGTCCAGGTAGCGGCCGAGGCCGCCGCACACCCCCGCCACCACCCGGTGCCGGGAGGAGCGGGTGAGTGCCGGCCGGCCCTCGGCGGGGGCGGCCGGCGGTTCCTCCGGGATCTGGTCGTCCGTCATGTCCCCATCCTCCCGGGCCGCCGGGCCCCGCCCAACCGTCCGGGGCCCGGGGCCGACCCTGAACTGTCCCTGAGGGCCGCCTAGGGGCCGGACCCTGATGCGCCGCCGCACCGGCACCTGCCACCATCGGTGCCGTGGCCGTACCCGAGACCAGAAGCCCCGAGCCCGCGCCGACCGATCCGCCGGCCGGCCCGCCGCCCTACCGGCGGCTGTACCGCAGCCCGCACGGCCGGATCCTCGGCGGCGTCTGCCAGGGCCTGGCGGTCCACCTCGGCGTGCCCGTCACCTGGGTGCGGCTGGCGTTCATCGTGCTGTTCTTCTCCGAGGGCATCGGCGCCCTGCTGTACGCCGCGTTCTGGGTGGTGGTGCCGCTGGGCATCAACCAGGCCGCCCCCGGCGCCGACCGCCCGGCCCGCCGCCCCGGCGACGGCGCCCCCGGCCGCCTGGGCCGGCTGCGCGAACTGCTGGAGCGCACCTTCCACGGCGACGACCTGCACGGCACGGACGCCGCCGCGGACGCCGCGGACGCCACCGCACCCGCGGTCGGGGGCCGCGGCCGGGCCGGCAGCCTGGGCCAGCTGTTCGCGCTGGTCGCCCTGGTGATCGGCGTGATGGCGCTGCTGTCCGCGCTCGGCGTCCAGACCGCCAAGCCGTACGTGTGGCCGCTGCTCGCGGTCGGCATCGGCGTCGCCCTGGTGTGGCGGCAGGCCGACGACTCGCGCTGGCAGAGCTGGTTCGGCCTGGAGCCGGGCAGCCGCAAGGGCGCCTACCTGCGGGTGCTGGCCGGGGTGCTGCTGGTGGTGGCCGGCATCATCGGCTACTTCGTCACCCAGGGCGTGGACTCGCCGGTCGCCCTGGTCGTCGAGTCCTCGCTGGCCGTGGTGGCCGGGGTGCTGGTGCTCGGCGGCCCGTCCATGCTGCGGATGTGGCAGGACCTCGGCGCCGAGCGCACCGCCCGCATCCGGGCCCAGGAGCGGGCCGAGATCGCCGCGCACGTCCACGACTCGGTGCTGCACACCCTGACCCTGATCCAGCGCCGGGCCGAGGACCCCAAGGAGGTGCTGCGGCTGGCCCGCGCCCAGGAACGCGAACTGCGCCTGTGGCTGTACCGCCCGGAGGCCGCCGCCGAGGCCGCCCCCGACACCCTGGCCGAGCACCTGCGCGAGATCGTCGCCGAGGTCGAGGACCGGCACGGCGTCCCCCTGGAGCTGGTCTGCGTCGGCGACTGCCCGATGGACGAGCGGGTCGCCTCGCAGATGCAGGCCGCCAGGGAAGCCATGGTGAACGCCGCCAAGTACGGTGGCGGTGGACCGGTCCAGGTCTACGCGGAGGTGGAGGGGAGGACGGTGTCGGTGTTCGTCCGCGACCACGGCCCCGGCTTCGACCCCGACGACCTCCCCGAGGACCGCATGGGCGTACGCGAATCGATCATCGGCCGGATGCGGCGCAACGGGGGCACCGCGCGGGTGCGGCCCGCGCCGGACGGCGGGACCGAGGTCGAGCTGGAGATGGAGAGGGCGGCAGATGACTGACGCAGCGTCAGGGGCGGCGGCGGCCGGGAGGCGGGCCCGGGTGGTCCTGGTCGACGACCACCGGATGTTCCGCACCGGGGTGCGCGCCGAGATCGGGCGCACCGACGAGACCGGCATCGACGTGGTCGGCGAGGCCGACGACGTGGAGTCCGCGGTCCGGGTGGTCGCCGAGACCCGGCCCGACGTGGTGCTGCTGGACGTCCACCTGCCCGGCGGCGGCGGCGTCGAGGTGCTGCGCCGCTCGGCCGGCGTCGAGGGGGTGCGCTTCCTCGCGCTGTCCGTCTCGGACGCCGCCGAGGACGTGATCGGGGTGATCCGCGGCGGCGCCCGCGGCTACGTGACCAAGACCATCACCGGCACCGACCTGGTCAACGCGGTCTTCCGGATCGCCGACGGCGACGCGGTGTTCTCGCCCCGGCTGGCCGGCTTCGTGCTCGACGCGTTCGCCGCCACCGACACCCCGCCGGTCGACGAGGACCTCGACCGGCTCACCCAGCGCGAGCGCGAGGTGCTGCGGCTGATCGCCCGCGGCTACGCGTACAAGGAGATCGCCAAGCAGCTGTTCATCTCGGTCAAGACGGTGGAGAGCCACGTCTCCGCGGTGCTGCGCAAGCTCCAGCTCTCCAACCGGCACGAACTGACCCGCTGGGCCACGGCGCGCCGCCTGGTCTGACCCCGCCCGGGCGGCCCGCCCCCGCGGCCGGGCCGCCCGTCGGAGCGGTGGTGCCGCCGTGCCCGGACAGGTGACGATGTGTTTGGATAGGGCCCGTGCCGACCCTCCGCTCGTGTCGCCCCCGGGTGCGACGACCGCGTCCCGTCACCCCCCCGGCCCGCCCGGCCGGTCACCGCCCCGGACGCGCCGCATGAGCGTCGGCGCGGTCCCCGGCCCCGCGTCCGGCCCGGACACCGTCGAGGCCCCGCAGGCCCCGCCGCGGCCCGCCCGGTGGAACGCCCGGTGGGGCACCGGGCGGAGCGCACCGGCCTGGACCCGCCGCCTGCTGTGGGTGTGGCCCGCCGTGCTGACCCTGGCGGCCTGCCTGTACGGGGCCGGCGGCCCGCTGCTCTGGGACGACGAGCTGGCCACCTGGAACGCGGCGAGCCGCTCGCCGCACGAGATCTTCCACCTGCTGGACCACCTGGACGCCGTGATCGGCGCCTACTACCTGCTGATCCACTTCTGGACCGAGCTGGTCGGGCACTCGGTCGTCGCGCTCCGGACGCCCTCCGCGCTGGCGATGGCCGGCGCCGCCGCCTTCGTCACCCTGATCGGCCGCAAGCTCTTCACGCCCGCCGCCGGACTGGTCGCGGGCACCCTGTTCGCGCTGGTCCCGTCGGTGTCCCGGTACGGGCAGGAGGTCCGCGGCTACGCCTTCGTGGTGTTCTTCGCCGCGCTGGCCACCCTGCTGCTGCTGCGCGCCCTGGACCGGCCCTCCGCCCTGCGCTGGGTGCCGTACGCGCTCGCGCTGGCCGGCGCCGGGCTGTTCCACATCATCGCGCTGGTCCTGATCGTCCCGCACGCCCTGGTCGCGGCCGGACGCTGCTGGACCGGGCGGGCGCGCGGCGTGCTGGTCGGCTTCCCGCTCGCCGCGCTCGGCGCCGTGCTGCCGCTGCTCCCGCTGATCGCCCTCGGCCGGCACCAGGTGGACCGGCAGCTCAGCTGGCTGGCCAAGCCCACCATCCCGTACGTCGCCCAGACCATGTGGCGCAGCCTGTACGGCTCGGCCTGGGTCAGCCTGCTGGTGCTGGCCTGCGCGGCCCTGCCGCTGGCCTGGCCGCGCGGCCGCCGCCCTGCGGCGGAGATCGGCCTGGTCGCGGCGCTGCCGATCCCGCTGCTCTGGTTCGCCTCGCAGGGGCACACCTCGTACTTCCTCGACCGCTACCTGCTCTTCACGCTGCCCGCCTGGGCCGTGCTGGCCGGCGCCGGCCTGGCCGCGCTGCGCCCCCGGGTGCTCGTCGCGGCCGGCCTGGCCGCCGTCCTGGTGCTCGGCGCGCACGACCAGCGGGTGGTGCGCCAGCGGTACTCGCACACCGGCTGGGACGCCGCGGCCGCCGCGAAGGTCATCGCCGACGGCTACCGGCCCGGCGACGCCGTCGCGCCGCAGCGCTACGGGAACGCGGTCTTCACGGCCGTGCCCGTCGCGCTGGAGCTCTACCTGCCGGAGCGGGTCCGGCTCGACGACGTCTTCGTGGCGAAGAGCGCGGTCGAACTGGGCGAGCTCTACCCGCAGCTGTGCGGCGACCCGGCGGCCTGCCTCGGGGACGTCCGGCGGGTCTGGGTGGTCACCGTGGTCGACGACCGCGAACTCGCCCCCGACGGCACCCCCGTCGTGCACGACGACCCGTTCGAGGGCTTCGACCCCGGCCAGGCCGAGGCGCTGCGGGCCGCCTTCTCGAAGAGCACCGTCACCCACCGGCACGGCGTGCTGGTCACCCTGATGGAGCGCTGACCCCGCCGCCCGCCGCCCGCCGGGGCCCCGCCCCGGCGAGCCTGCGCGGCCCGCCGCACCCCGCTGCATAGCGTGGGCGCCGTGCCAGCCGCCCCCCGAGTCCGCGCCCGTCCGGCGCCCGCCGGAGGGGACGGGCCGTGGCCCGCGTCCTGACCCGGGCCGCCCCCGACGCGCCCGTCCGGGCCCGGCCGCGCCGGTCGGCCCCCCGGCCCGCCGTCCGGACCGCCCTGCTCGGCTACCTCGCCGTCCGGGCGGTCGGCGCGCTGCTGCTGGTCCACCAGGGCGGGGCCGCCGGGGCCGCGCACCGGCTGAGCGGCATGTGGGACGCCCGCTGGTACCGGCAGATCGCCCTGCACGGCTACGCGGGCACCGCGCCCGTCCACGGCCCGCACGGCCTCTACGAGCCGTACGCGTTCTTCCCCGCCTACCCGCTGCTGGTGCGGGCCGCCGCGCTGCTGCTGCCGCTCGGCGCGGCGGCCCTCGCGGTGGCCTGGGCGGCGTCGCTGGCCGCGGCCTGGGGGATCTTCGCGGTCGCCGCCCGGCTGTCCGGGGACCGGGCCGGGGTGGTCGCCGCCGTGCTGTGGGGCGTCCTGCCGTCCGCGGTGGTGGAGGGCGCCGCGTACTCGGAGGCGCTGTTCACCGCCTTCGCCGCCTGGGCCGTGCACGCGGCGCTGCGCCGCCGCTGGGTGGCGGCCGGGCTGCTGTGCGCCGCCGCCGGGCTGACCCGCCCCACCGGGCTGGCGCTCGCCCTGGCGGTCGCCGCCGCCGCGCTGCTGGAGCTGGCGCCGCGCCGGGCCGGTCCGGGCGGGCCGGGGGCGGGCCCGCCCGGGGCGGCGCCGGTCCGCCGGGTCGATCCGCGGGCGCTGGCCGGGGCGCTGCTGGCGCCGCTGGGCTGCGCGGGCTTCATCGCCTGGGTCGGGTGGCGCAAGGGCCGCTGGGACGGCTACTTCCGGGTCCAGGACGCCTGGCAGACCCGGTTCGACTTCGGCCGCTCCACCCTGGTCTCGCTCCGCCGCCTGCTGGCCGCCCCCGAGCCGGTCTGGCTGGCCGACGTGGTCGCCGCGGGCACCCTGCTGGCGGCCGTGGTGCTGCTGGTGCTCTCGGCGCTGCGCCGCCAGCCGCCGGTGCTGCTGCTGTACAGCGCGGCGGTGCTGGCCCTGGCGCTCGGCGACGCCGCCTACTTCGCCTCCCGGGCGCGCTTCCTGCTGCCCGCCTTCGGGCTGCTGCTCCCGCTCGCCGCCGCGCTGGCCCGCACCCGCGGCCGGGCGGTGCCGGCCGTGCTGCTCGGCGCGGCGGCGCTGGTCTCCGCGGCGTACGGGGGCTACGCGGTCTTCGTCTACCCGGACGCCCCGTAGCGCGCCCGTAGCGCGCCCGTAGCGCCCCCGTGGCGCCCCCGGTCGCTTCCGCGGTGCCCCGTGGTGTGCCGGGCGGCTCCAACCCGCCGCGCCGGTGCGGGTGTTCGGGCCCGCGCGGCGGGAGCGGGCGGGGATGTCGGCGGCGGGCCATAGACTCGAAGGGCCATGAGTAGCCTCTTCGATGACCTCCCGCTCCCCGGCTTCGAGCGTCCCGCCGTCGGGTCGAGCCCCCGCCCCGCAGCCCAGCAGTGGTCGGAGGAGGAGGCCCCGCCGCCCGCCGACGAACCGTACGACGACGTCCCGTACGACCCCGGGTACGGCGAGGGCGGCTTCCCCGAGGAGGACATCCCGGACGGGCTGTTCGCCACCGACCACGCCGCCGAGACCGAGCGCGACGCCTGGCACCGCAACGGCGCCGCCCGCACCGTCGTCGACCCGGCGCAGCTGCTGGAGGGCATGAACGACCCGCAGCGCGAGGCCGTGCTGCACGCCGGCTCGCCGCTGCTGATCGTGGCCGGCGCCGGCTCCGGCAAGACCCGGGTGCTCACCCACCGGATCGCCCACCTGCTGGCCGCGCGCGGCGTGCAGCCCGGCGAGATCCTGGCGATCACCTTCACCAACAAGGCCGCCGGCGAGATGCGCGAGCGGGTCGAGGCGCTGGTCGGCCCGCGCGCCAAGGCGATGTGGGTCTCCACCTTCCACAGCGCGTGCGTGCGCATCCTGCGCCGCGAGGCCAAGCAGCTGGGCATGAACTCCAGCTTCTCGATCTACGACTCGGCGGACTCCCAGCGCCTGATGTCCCTGGTCTGCCGGGACCTCGACCTCGACCCCAAGCAGTTCCCGCCGAAGTCCTTCACCGCCAAGGTCAGCAACCTCAAGAACGAGCTGATCGACGAGGAGACGTACGCCGACCAGGCGGCCAACCCGATGGAGAAGAAGCTCGCCGAGGCGTACTTCCTCTACCAGCGGCGGCTGCGCGAGGCCAACGCCCTCGACTTCGACGACATCATCATGACCACCGTGCACCTGCTCCAGGCGTTCCCCGACGTCGCCGAGCACTACCGGCGCCGGTTCCGGCACATCCTGGTCGACGAGTACCAGGACACCAACCACGCCCAGTACACGCTGGTGCGCGAGCTCTCCGGCGGCTCCGCCACCCACGCCCCCCGGATGACCGCGGACGGCGACTTCGTCAACCCGGCCGAGGCCCACCTCGCCCAGGTCCCGCCCGCCGAGCTGTGCGTCGTCGGCGACGCCGACCAGTCGATCTACGCCTTCCGCGGCGCGACCATCCGCAACATCCTCCAGTTCGAGGAGGACTACCCGAACGCGACGACGATCCTGCTGGAGCAGAACTACCGCTCCACCCAGACCATCCTCACCGCCGCCAACTCGGTCATCGAACGGAACACCAACCGCCGCAAGAAGAACCTCTGGACGGCCGGCGACCAGGGCGAGCAGGTCGTCGGCTACGTCGCCGACGACGAGCACGGCGAGGCCCAGTTCATCGCCGAGGAGATCGACCGCCTCACCGACGCCGGCGACGCCCGCCCCGGCGACGTGGCGATCTTCTACCGCACCAACGCCCAGTCCCGGGTCTTCGAGGAGGTGTTCATCCGGGTCGGCCTGCCCTACAAGGTGGTCGGCGGCGTGCGCTTCTACGAGCGCAAGGAGGTCAAGGACGTCCTGGCCTACCTGCGGGTGCTCTCCAACCCCGAGGACACCGTCCCGCTGCGCCGCATCCTGAACGTCCCCAAGCGCGGCATCGGCGAGCGCGCCGAGGCGATGATCGACGCGCTCGCCTCCCGGGAGCGGATCTCCTTCGCCGCCGCGCTGCGCCGGGTCGACGAGGCGTACGGCATGGCGGCGCGCTCCGCCAACGCGGTGAAGAAGTTCAACGAGCTGCTGGCCGGCCTGCGCCAGGTGGTCGAGTCCGGGGCCGGGCCGGCCGCCGTGCTGGAGGCCGTCCTGGAGGAGACCGGGTACCTCGCCGAACTCCAGTCCTCCACCGACCCGCAGGACGAGACCCGGGTGGAGAACCTCCAGGAGCTCGCCGCGGTCGCCCTCGAGTACGAGAAGGACCCGGGGGAGCGCCCCGAGGGCGACGAGGGGCCGCCGGTCGGCTCGCTCGCCGACTTCCTGGAGCGGGTCGCGCTGGTCGCCGACTCCGACCAGATCCCGGACGAGGAGGACGGCGCGGGCGTCATCACGATGATGACCCTGCACACCGCCAAGGGCCTGGAGTTCCCCGTCGTCTTCCTCACCGGCATGGAGGACGGGATCTTCCCGCACATGCGGGCCCTCAACCAGGTCAAGGAGCTGGAGGAGGAGCGCCGCCTCGCCTACGTCGGCCTCACCCGGGCCCGGCAGCGGCTCTACCTGACCCGGTCGGTGCTGCGCAGCGCCTGGGGGCAGCCCTCCTACAACCCGGCCTCGCGCTTCCTGGAGGAGATCCCGGAGAAGCTGATCCAGTGGAAGCGCACCGGCGCGGCCGCGGTGCCGCCCTCGCGCGGCTACTCCACGGGCTCCTCGGGCGCGGGCTCCTCGCGGGGTTCCGGCTCCTCGGCCGCCGCCTCGCCGAAGGCCGGCTGGGGCAGGTCCGCCCGGACGGTCACCGACCGGGAGGTGGTGGCGCTCGCCGTCGGCGACCGGGTCAGCCACGACAGCTTCGGCCTGGGCACCGTCGTCGCCACCCAGGGCGTCGGCGACAAGGCCCGCGCCACGGTCGACTTCGGCTCCGCCGGGCGCAAGGAACTGCTCCTGCGCTACGCCCCCGTCGAGAAGCTCTGAGCGGGGTCGGCCCCGCACGCTGTGATTTTGCCCTCCTCTCGGCAGGCAGGGAAGGACGGCGGCCCCGCCGGGCCGCTACCCTCCCCTCAGAATCTGTTAGAAGTGGTTAACACCGAGCCCGCGACCAGGCCGGCCGGGTGGTGGACAACGTGGTCCAGGAGGCAGTCATGGTGGTGTCGGGGCCGATCCGAGTCGTGGTGGCCAAGCCCGGGCTCGACGGGCACGACCGGGGAGCCAAGGTCATCGCGCGGGCCCTGCGCGACGCCGGCATGGAGGTCATCTACACCGGCCTCCACCAGACCCCCGAGCAGATCGTCGACACGGCGATCCAGGAGGACGCGGACGGCATCGGCCTGTCCATCCTCTCCGGCGCGCACATGACCCTCTGCGCCAAGGTGATCGCCCTGCTCAAGGAGCGCGACGCCGCCGACATCAAGGTCTTCTGCGGCGGGATCATCCCCGACGCGGACATCACCGAGCTCAAGGCGCTCGGCGTCGCCGACATCTTCACCCCGGGCACCCCCACCCAGGACGTGGTCAGCTGGGTGGAGTCCAACCTGCGCTCCGCGTAGCCGGAGCGGGCACACCGGGGGCCGGGAGCGGTACGCGCTCCCGGCCTCCGGTGCGTCGCCGCCGGGCCTACTCCAGCTCGGCCAGCATGGCCTGGCGGAAGCGGAGGGTGCCGGCGAGCCGGGTGAAGGTGTCGGCCCAGGCGGTGTCGGGGGAGGTGTCGGCGACCAGTGCCTCAACGGCGGGGGCGGTCTCGGGGGCGAGGGCGCGTTCGGTCATGCCCAGGACGCCGCTGTGGCTCCACGGGTAGGAGCCGAGTTCGGCGGCCCGCTTGAGCGCGGCGACGACGGCGGTGGAGAGCGGGGGCGTCCACGGGGTGGCGCAGGCGCCGAGGAGCTGGAAGGCGTCGCCGAGCCCGTGGGTCTGGACGAACGCGGCCGTCCAGGCGGCGCGTTCGGCGGGCGGGAGGACGGCCAGCAGCTTGGCGGGGGCGCCCGGCGCGCGGGTGTCGCGGCCGGGGCGGGGCGGGGCGCCGAGCAGGGCGCGGGCCCAGGCGGCGTCCTGCTGGCGGACGGCGGCCCGGGCCCACGCCTCGCGCAGGTCCTCGGCCCACTCGGCGCCGCCGCCGTCGGGGGAGTCGACGGTGGGCAGGGCGAGCAGCTGCTCGGGGGAGCGGCCGGTCCCGTCCGTCCACAGGGCCAGCGGCGCCCCCGCGACGACCTCGCCGAACCACCAGGCGCGCTCGCCGCGCCCGGTCGGGGACTTCACGGGTATGCCGTCGCGCTGCATGGCGGCGTCGCAGGCGGCGGGCGGGGTGACGTGCAGCCGGTCGCCGTCGTGGCGGACCGCGGCCCGGGCCCGGGCGGCCATCCGGGCGGCCAGCGCGGAGCCGGGGAGGGTGGAGAGCAGCTCCGCGGCGGTGGCCCGGACGTTCTTGGAGCGGTCGGAGAGCGCGGCCTCCAGGAACTCCTCGTCGGCGGCGGACAGGCCGTCCTGGAGGGCGTCCAGGAAGAGCACCCGGTCCTCGGCGCGCTCGGTGCCCCAGGTGGAGGCGAGCAGGGCGAGCCCGGCGGCCGGGTCGGTGCGGCGCAGCCGGGTGAGGTGGGTGACGCGCTCCGCGAACAGCCCTTCCTGCCAGAGGAGTTCGCCGGGCTGGTCGAGGGCGTCCTGGTCGCCGGCGGTGCGGGTGACGTACTTCCAGTCGGGGTTGTGCGGGGCGAGCCAGCGGCCGAGCGGGCCGGCCAGCGTGACGGCGTCGGAGCGGAGTTCGGAGCGGGCCCGGGCGGTGTCCAGCAGGGCCGGGACGAGGGCGGGCGGCAGCCGGTAGCCGCGGGCGCGGGCGGCGGCCAGCCACTGCGGGAGGAGTTCGGCGAGGTTGGCGGTGGTGCCGTGGCCGCTGCGGGTGCCGAGCAGCACGGCCAGCCGGCGGGCGGCGGCCCCGGGCAGCGCGGGCCGGGGGTCGGCCGGGGCGGGCGCGGGGGGCTCGACGGCGGGGGCGGGCAGCGCGCCGGCCCGGCGGCGGACGGCGGCGACGGCGGCCAGGTCGAGCAGCGCGCCCGCCGGGTCGGCGCGGTCCACGGCGGCGGCCAGCGGGGTGCGGGCCTCGGGCAGCGGGCGGCGGTCGGTGCCGAGCAGGGCGGTGCTCTCCAGCTCGGCCCAGTCGTCGGTGGCGGCGGGGGCGGACGCGGTCATGCCCGGTCTCCGTTCGGCCGGCGGGTGGTGGTGCGGTGGCGGCGGCCCCAGCCGCTGGCGAGGGCGGCGCGGCGGGCGGCGTGGTGCAGGGCGATGCGTCGGACGGCGGTGCGCTGCCGGATGCGGGTCATGGTTTCCTCCGGTCGACGGTGCGTCAGGGGGCGCCGGGGAGCGTCCCGTTCCGTCTGGTGGTGCGGTGCGGCGGGAGCGGCGAGAGGGGCCAAGGGGGTGAAAAGGGGCGAAAGTGGCGGCGCGCGGGCGGGCGGACCCGGCGGGGGCCGGGCCGCGGCGCAGGCCGGTCGGGCGGTGCCGGTCAGCCGAGCGGGACCGGCCGGTGGTCGGCGTCCCAGGCGGTGACCGGGGCGAAGCCGTGGTGGCCGCACTCGCCGAACAGGGTGACGGGGTGGCCGGCGGAGACCGCGGCCAGCCGCCACAGGGCCGGTTCGGGCAGGGCGCCGCGGCGCACCGGCAGGGTGTGGACGCCGTCGGTGAGCTGCCAGCCGTCCGGGGTGCGGACCGGGACCACGTCGGTCAGGACGGCCGGCCAGCTGTCCAGCCACGGGTCCTCGGCGACGGCCGCGCCGTACTCGGCGAGCGCCCCGGCGAGGGGGAGCCCGGCGGGCGCGGCGGCCGGGGCGGGCTCGGGGCCGCCGTAGCGGGTGCCGAGGACGGCCCGCAGCGGGCGGGCGCCCGGGTGGTAGGCCAGGTCGGCCTCCAGCACCCGGCCGGTGGGCAGCGCCAGGTCGGGGGCCTGGCCGGGGCGACCGAAGGCGAGCAGCAGGGCGGGCCGGCCGGTCTTCGCGCCGCGCAGCCACACCCGGCGGGTGGTCAGGCGGTCGTCGGCGGTGTCCCGGCTGCCCAGGACGTGCCAGCGGTCCCGGACGGTCGGTCCGGCGAGCAGCTCGGCGGTGTCGGTGGTGAAGCCGACCCGGGCCCGGACGGTCGCCGCGAGCGGCTCCGGCAGGGTGTCGATCCGGCCGTAGGCGCCGGCCAGCAGGTGCAGCATCGCGTACTCCTCCAGCAGTTCGTCCGACGGGGCCTCGGCCAGCGCCCGCACCTTGGACGCCAGGCCGGGCGCCTGGGCGTCGACCATCCGCGCGGCGACCTCCTCCCAGGCACCGGCCGGCGGCGGGTCGGCCAGGCCGCGGCGGACGCCGTCGGCCAGCCGCAGCCGCAGCTCGCGGGCGCCGCCCGCGACCCGGGCCGACCGCTTCTCGGCCCGCCGGCGGGCGGCCTCCGGGTCCGCTTCGGCGGCCTTGGCGGCCTTGGCCTGCTGCTTGGCGGCCCGGTCGGCGGCGGCCTGGCCGCGGCCGTTCAGCCACTCCTCGACCCAGTCCGGCGGGGCGGCCCCGTCGGCGACCGCCTCCGGGCCGGCGGCCCACAGCAGGAGCAGCCCGAGGGCGTGCTTGCACGGGAACTTCCGGCTCGGGCAACTGCACTTGTACGCGGGCGTCCCGAGCTCCACCGCCGTCCGGTAGGGCGTGCTGCCGCTGCCCTTGCACAGGCCCCACAGCGCGCCCCGCCCGGTGCCGGTGGCCGACCACGGGGCGGGCCCGGAGAGCTTGCCCGCGGCCTTCAGGGAGGCCGGGTCGGGCGCCAGCGAAAGGACGTGTTCGGTGCTCCAGCGTTCCTCCATGCCGATGACGCTAGGAGGCGGCACTGACAGTCGAGGGGCCGTCAGGCCGGGGCCAGCGGGCAGCCGGTGCCGACCCGCTCGGCGAGGTCCGCGCGCAGCGCCGCGAGCTCCGCGGTGCGGGCGTCGATCAGCGCGATCTTCTCCCGGAACAGCTCGGACAGCCGCTCGGCGGCGTCCGGCGCGGCGCTCAACTCGGCGCCGGTGCGGGCGATCTCGGCCAGCGAGAAGCCCAGCGCCTGCGCGGTGCGGACGTAGCGCAGCCAGGGCACCGACTCGGGCGGGAAGTCGCGGTAGCCGTTGGGCAGCCGGTGGGCGACCAGCAGCCCGGTGCGCTCGTAGAAGCGCAGGGCGTCCCGGCTCAGCCCGGACCGTTCGGCGAGTTCCCCGATCCGCATGACCCCGCTCCCGTCGGCGACTTGACCCTGGACAGTACTCCACCGTCCAGCATGGGGCCGTCCCCGTACGAGACGGCACAGGAGCCCGACATGACGCACCGCTACGCCCGCCTGGTCCGCGCCAGCGCCTGGTACGACCTGCTGGTCACCGCCCCGTTCGCCACCCCCTGGACGTACGCCCTCGCGCACCGGGCGCTGTCCGCGGCGGGCGGCGCGCTGGGGCTGGGCCGACTGCCGCCGTCGGAGCCGGTGCAGACGCTGTTCGCCAACCTGATGGGGTCGGTGGTGCTGGTCTGGGCGCTGCTGCGGCTGCTGCGCCCGCGGCCGGAGCACGGGCTGTTCGACGGCGCGGCCCGGGTGCTGTTCGCCTGCTGGCAGGGCTGGGCGCTGGGGCAGGGCGCGACCGGGCTGCTGTGGGGCTTCCTGGTGGTGGAGGCGGCGTTCGGCGCGGCCCAGCTGTGGCCCTGGCGGCGGGCGGCCGGCCGGGCCGCGCCGCCGGCCGGCTGAGGGCGGGCCGGTTGTCAGTGGCGGGGGGCAGAGTGGAACTCGCACGGGGCGAACGGGAGTTCTTCCGCCCAGGTCAGCGCCGTGCGGTCGATTCCCCGCGCCCTTCCCGCGCAGTGTCCTGACGTCCCGTGAGATCGGAGCAGTCGATGACCACCGAGACGACCAGCGAGGTCCTGCGGCAGCACGCCGAGGACGCGTTCGCCGAGGAGCTGGCCGCCCTCGCCCGGCACGACGACCGGACCAGGCCGGAGCGCTGGCGGCTCTCGCCGTGGGCGGTCGCCACCTACCTGCTGGGCGGCGAGCTCGCCGACGGCACGGTGATCACGCCGAAGTACATCGGCCCGCGCCGGGTGGTCGAGGTCGCCGTGACGACGCTGGCCACCGACCGGGCGCTGCTGCTGCTCGGCGTGCCCGGCACCGCCAAGACCTGGGTCTCCGAGCACCTCGCCGCCGCGATCTCCGGCGACTCCACGCTGCTCGTCCAGGGCACCGCCGGCACCCCCGAGGAGGCCGTCCGCTACGGCTGGAACTACGCCCAGCTCCTCGCCCACGGCCCGAGCGAGGACGCGCTCGTCCCGTCCCCGCTGATGCGCGCGATGCGCGACGGGCGGATCGCCCGGGTCGAGGAGCTGACCCGCATCCCGGCCGACGTGCAGGACAGCCTGATCACCATCCTGTCCGAGAAGACCCTCCCCGTACCGGAGTTGGGCTCCGAGGTGCAGGCGGTGCGCGGCTTCAACGTGATCGCCACCGCCAACGACCGCGACCGCGGCGTCAACGAGCTGTCCTCCGCGCTGCGCCGCCGCTTCAACACCGTGGTGCTGCCGCTGCCCGCCACCCTGGAGGAGGAGGTGGAGATCGTCACCCGCCGGGTCGGCCAGCTCGGCCGCTCGCTCGACCTGCCCGAACTGCCGGGCGGCGCGGCGGAGATCCGCCGGGTGGTCACCGTCTTCCGCGAGCTGCGCTCCGGCCTGACGGCCGACGGCCGGACGAAGGTGAAGACCCCCAGCGGCACGCTCTCCACCGCCGAGGCGATCTCGGTGGTCACCAACGGCCTCGCGCTGGCCACCCACTTCGGCGACGGCGTGCTGCGCGCGGGCGACGTCGCGGACGGCATCGTCGGCGCGGTGGTCCGCGACCCGGTCGCCGACCGGCAGGTGTGGCGCGAGTACGTGGAGGGCGTGGTCCGCGACCGCGACGGCTGGAAGGACTTCTACCGGGCCGCCCGGGAGGTCTCGGCGTGAACGCCCAGGTGACGCTGCTCGGGGTGCGCCACCACGGCCCCGGCTCGGCCCGCGCGGTGGCCGCCGCGCTGGCCGCCCTGCGGCCCGACGCGGTGCTGATCGAGGGCCCGCCGGAGGCCGACGAGCTGGTCGCGGCCGCCGCCGAGAAGGAGATGGTGCCGCCGGTCGCGCTGCTCGCGCACGTCGCCGACGACCCGGCGCGGGCCGCGTTCTGGCCGTTCGCCGCGTTCTCGCCCGAGTGGGTGGCGCTGCGGTACGCGCTGGACGCCGGGGTGCCGGTCCGGTTCATCGACCTGCCCGCCGCGCAGAGCCTCGCGCTCGGCCCGCGCGGCGCCGACGGCGAGGCGGCCGGCCCGTTCGGCGACGGCGACGGCGACGGCGTCAGTGCCGGTGACCGCGACGGCGCCAGTGACGGTGACCGCGAAGGCGACGAAACCGTTACCGGGAACGGCGACACCTCCGGCGGTGACGGCGCGTCAGAGGAGGGGGAGGGGTCGGGAGTGCCGGGGGGCACTTCCCGGCCCGCGCCCGTCGACCCGATCGCCGAACTCGCCGCCGCCGCCGGCCACCCCGACCCGGAGTCCTGGTGGGAGGACGTGGTCGAGCACCGCACCCCCGACGGCGATCCGCTGGCCCCGTTCGCCGCCCTCGCCGAGGCGATGGCCGCCCTGCGCGAGCACCACCCGGCCGAGCGGCGCGACCTGGTCCGCGAGGCCGCCATGCGCCAGCAGCTCCGGGCCGCCCGCCGGGCCGGGCACCGGCGCATCGCGGTGGTCTGCGGCGCCTGGCACGTCCCCGCGCTCGCCACGCTGCCGACCGTCGCGCACGACCGGGCGCTGCTCGCCGAGCTCCCCAAGAAGCTCAGGACCGAGCTGACCTGGGTGCCGTGGACGCACCGCCGGCTGTCCCAGCACACCGGCTACGGCGCGGGCATCGACTCGCCCGGCTGGTACCACCACCTGTTCACCGCCCCCGAGCAGCCGGTCGCCCGCTGGATGACCAGGGTCGCCGAACTGCTCCGGGCCGAGGACCACCCGGTCTCCTCCGCGCACGTCATCGAGGCGATCCGGCTCGCCGAGACGCTCGCCGCGGTGCGCGGCCGCCCGCTGCCCGGCCTCACCGAGACCCTGGACGCGGTGCGCGCCGTGATGTGCGACGGCTCGGACGTCGCGCTCGCCCTGGTCCGCGAGCGCCTGGTGGTCGGCGACGCGCTCGGCGAGGTCCCCGACGGGGTGCCCGCCGTCCCGCTCCAGCGCGACCTGACCCGCCTCCAGCGCACCCTGAGGCTCAAGCCCGAGGCCGCCGCCCGCGAACTCGTCCTCGACCTGCGCAAGGACCTCGACGTCGAGCGCTCCCGGCTGCTGCACCGGCTGCGGCTGCTCGGCCTGCACTGGGGCCGCCCGTCCCGGGACAGCGTCCACTCGACCGGCACCTTCCGGGAGACCTGGCAGCTGTGCTGGGAGCCCGAGTTCTCGGTCCGCCTGGTCGAGGCCGGCCAGTGGGGCACCACCGTGCGCTCCGCCGCCACCCACCGGGCCGTCGCCGACGCCGCGACGGCCGAGCTCACCGCCCTCACCGCGCTCGCCGAACAGTGCCTGCTGGCCGACCTGCCCGACGCGCTGCCCGAGGTGATGCGGCTGCTCGCCGACCGCGCCGCGCTCGACACCGACGCCGGGCACCTCGCCGCCGCGCTCCCCGCCCTGGTGCGCACCCTGCGCTACGGCGACGTCCGCGCCACCGACACCAGCGCCCTCACCGCCGTCGCCCACGGCCTCGCCGAACGGCTCAGCCTCGCCCTGCCCGCCGCCTGCACCGGCCTCGACGCGGACGGCGCCAACGCCCGCCGCGCCGAACTCGACGCCGTCCACCAGGCGATCGCCCTGCTCGGCGGCGCCACCGCCGGACGCTGGGCCGCCACCCTGGCCGCGCTCGCCGCCCGCGAACCGCACGGCGGCCCCGCCACCGGCGTCCCCGGCCTGCTGCGCGGCCGCGCGGTGCGGCTGCTGCTGGACGACGGCCGGCTCGACGCGGAGGAGGCCGGGCGGCGGCTCGGTCTGGTGCTCTCCACCGCCTCCGACCCGGCCGACGCCGGCGGCTGGGTCGAGGGCTTCGTCTCCGGCGGCGGCGCGCTGCTGCTGCACGACCCGACACTGCTCGGCCTGCTCGACACCTGGCTGTGCGGGGTCTCCCCGGACGCCTTCACCGACCTGCTGCCGGTGCTGCGCCGCACCTTCTCCTCGCTGGAGACGGGCGTGCGCCACACCATCGGCTCCCGGGTCGCGGCCGGCCCGCTCACGGCTCCCGCGGCGGGCTCCGCCCCGGACGCCCCGCTCGACGAGGAGCGCGCCGAGGCGGCCACGGAGGTGCTGGCGCTGCTGCTGGGCGTGCGCGTGCCGCAGCCGCGCATCCCCCGGCAGGTGGACCGCCGCGCGGGGTGAGACGCCCTACGGACCGGGGCGGCCCGCAGGACGCGCTGCGGTGCTGCCCCGGCCCTTCCCGTTCCCGTTCCCCTTCCCCTTCCCCTTCCGCTTCGCGCAGTTCCCCGCGCCCCTGACGGGGCGCGGGGGTTAAGGAGTGAATTCACATGACTGTCCGTCAGGACGACGAGCGGATGCGGCGCTGGCGGCTGGTGCTGGGCGGCGACGCGGACGGCACCGGGGTGCGGCTGACCGGGCGGGACGCGGCGATGGACGGGGCGCTGGGGGCGCTGTACCGGGAGGACGGGAAGCGGTCGGCGGGGCTCGGCGGGTCGGCGCCGAAGGTGGCGCGCTGGCTGGGCGACATCCGGGAGTACTTCCCGACCAGCGTGGTGCGGCTGATGCAGCAGGACGCGATCTCCCGCCTCGGCCTGGACCGGCTGCTGCTGGAGCCGGAGATGCTGGCCGCCGTCGAGCCGGACGTGCACCTGGTGGGGACGCTGCTGTCGCTCAAGCACGCGCTGCCGGAGACCACCCGGGAGACCGCCCGAACGGTGGTCGGCAAGGTGGTCGCCGAGCTGGAGCGCCGGCTCGCCGACAGGACCCGCTCGACGGTCGGCGGCGCGCTGGACCGCAGCGCCCGGGTGAACCGCCCCCGGCACCGGGACATCGACTGGGACCGCACCATCCGGGCCAACCTGTCGAAGTACCTGCCGGAGTACCGCACGATCGTCCCGGAGCGGCTGGTCGGCTACGCGCGGGCCCAGCGGGCGGTGAAGAAGGACGTGATCCTCTGCATCGACCAGTCCGGTTCGATGGCGCCGTCGGTGGTGCACTCGGCGGTGTTCGGCGCGGTGCTGGCGTCGATGCCGAGCCTGGACACCCGGCTGGTGGTGTTCGACACCTCGGTGGTCGACCTGACCGAGCAGCTCAGCGACCCGGTGGACGTGCTGTTCGCGACCCAGTTGGGCGGCGGCACCGACATCAACCGGGCGCTGGCCTACTGCCAGTCGAAGATCAGCCGGCCGTCGGAGACGGTCGTGGTGCTGATCAGCGACCTGTACGAGGGCGGCATCCGGGACGAGATGCTGAAGCGGGTCGCCGCGATGAAGGCGTCGGGGGTGCAGTTCATCGCGCTGCTGGCGCTGTCCGACGAGGGCGCCCCGGCCTACGACCACGCGCACGCGCAGGCGCTGGCCGAGCTGGGCGCCCCGGCGTTCGCCTGCACGCCGGACGCGTTCCCGGACATCATGGCGGCGGCGATCGAGAAGCGTCCGCTGCCGGTGCCCGACCGGGGGTGAGCGGTGCCCCGGCGGGCCGGTCCAGGGGTCCGGCGCCCACCCGTCCGGGTGAAGCGGTGGTGGGCCCCGCCATGGCGCGCCCCCGCTGCTGAGCGGCCCGGTCCGGGCCTGCTGTGACGGTTCTCACCAAGGCGGACCCGGCCCCGGGCGAAACAGGCCGGTCGTCCGGGGATAACCTGCCATGCGGACGTGACGCGCGTGTTGATTGACGATGCGCCCGGCAACTGCGTGGGCCGCAAGGCCGTACATCTGCGTACCCGCTCAGTGTCGACGACCCGCAGCGAAGATCCTGCCGTGGCACGCTCGTAGAGACACATTCCGCGACCACGAACAAGGACAAACACGTGGACCTGTTCGAGTACCAGGCGAGGGACCTCTTCGCCAAGCACGGTGTACCCGTGCTTGACGGCGATGTCATCGAGACCGCCGCAGACGCTGCCGCCATCGCGGAGCGCTTCGGCGGCCGAGCCGTCGTCAAGGCTCAGGTGAAGGTGGGCGGCCGAGGCAAGGCCGGTGGCGTGAAGCTCGCGTCCGACCCGCAGGACGCCGTTGCCAAGGCCGAGGCGATCCTCGGCATGGACATCAAGGGCCACACCGTCCACAAGGTGATGCTGGCCCAGACCGCGGACATCAAGGAGGAGTACTACGTCTCCTTCCTGCTCGACCGCACCAACCGCACCTTCCTGGCCATGGCCAGCGTCGAGGGCGGCGTGGAGATCGAGGTCGTCGCCGAGGAGAACCCCGACGCGCTGGCCAAGATCCCGGTCGACGCCAACGAGGGTGTGACCGCGGAGAAGGCCGCCGAGATCGTCGCCGCGGCGAAGTTCCCGGCCGAGATCGCCGACCAGGTCGCCGACGTCCTGCAGAAGCTCTGGGTCGTCTTCATCAAGGAGGACGCCCTCCTGGTCGAGGTCAACCCGCTGATCAAGTCCGGCGAGGGCAAGATCATCGCGCTGGACGGCAAGGTCTCCCTGGACGAGAACGCCGAGTTCCGCCAGCCCGAGCACGAGGCGCTCGAGGACAAGGCCGCCGCCAACCCGCTCGAGGCGGCGGCGAAGGCCAAGGGCCTGAACTACGTCAAGCTCGACGGCCAGGTCGGCATCATCGGCAACGGCGCGGGCCTCGTCATGAGCACCCTGGACGTCGTCGCGTACGCCGGTGAGAACCACGGCGGCGTGAAGCCGGCCAACTTCCTCGACATCGGCGGCGGCGCCTCCGCCGAGGTGATGGCGAACGGCCTGGAGATCATCCTGGGCGACACCGACGTCAAGTCGGTCTTCGTCAACGTCTTCGGCGGCATCACCGCCTGCGACGCGGTCGCCAACGGCATCGTGCAGGCCCTCGCGCTCCTGGAGAGCAAGGGCGAGGCCGTCACCAAGCCGCTCGTCGTCCGCCTGGACGGCAACAACGCGGAGCTCGGCCGCCAGATCCTGACCGACGCCAACCACCCGCTGGTGCAGCAGGTGGACACCATGGACGGCGCCGCTGACCGCGCCGCCGAGCTGGCCAACAAGTAAGGAAGGGGACTTCACACCATGGCTATCTTCCTTACCAAGGACAGCAAGGTCATCGTCCAGGGTATGACCGGCTCCGAGGGCATGAAGCACACCCGCCGCATGCTCGCCTCCGGCACCCAGATCGTCGGCGGCGTGAACCCGCGCAAGGCCGGCACCACCGTGGACGTGGACGGCACCGAGGTGCCCGTGTTCGGCACCGTGGCCGAGGCGATCGAGAAGACCGGTGCCGACGTCACCGTCATCTTCGTCCCGCCGGCGTTCACCAAGTCCGCCGTGGTCGAGGCGATCGACGCCGAGATCCCGCTCGCCGTGGTCATCACCGAGGGCGTGCCGGTGCACGACACCGCCTCGTTCTGGGCCCACGCCGGCGCCAAGGGCAACAAGACCCGCATCATCGGCCCGAACTGCCCCGGCCTGATCAGCCCCGGACAGTCCAACGCGGGCATCATCCCGGCCGACATCACCGGCCCGGGCAAGATCGGTCTGGTGTCGAAGTCCGGCACCCTGACCTACCAGCTGATGTACGAGCTCCGTGACATCGGCTTCTCCTCCGCGGTGGGCATCGGTGGCGACCCGGTCATCGGCACCACCCACATCGACGCCCTCAAGGCGTTCCAGGAGGACCCGGAGACCGAGCTCATCGTCATGATCGGCGAGATCGGCGGCGACGCCGAGGAGCGGGCCGCGGCCTACATCGCCGAGCACGTCACCAAGCCGGTCGTCGGCTACGTCGCGGGCTTCACCGCGCCCGAGGGCAAGACCATGGGCCACGCCGGCGCCATCGTCTCCGGCTCCTCCGGCACCGCCCAGGCGAAGAAGGAGGCCCTGGAGGCCGCCGGCGTCAAGGTCGGCAAGACGCCGTCCGAGACCGCCCGCCTGGCCCGCGAGCTGATCGCCGCCGCGCAGTAGCAGCAGGCAGCAGGCCGTACCGCCAGTACGCCGCAGGCGCCGCGCACCGTTCCGACGGTGGGCGGCGCCTGCGGCGTTCGCGGGGCGGGGCGGGGCGGGACGGCGGATCAGGCCGGGCGCGGGACGCAGTGCCCCGCCGGGCCGCCGCACGGGTCCGCCAGCGGCGGCGGCAGCGGGTGGTGCTCCGGCGCGGGCGGGGCGAACGGCGGGCGGTGGGCCGCGAACGGGCCGGGCGGCAGCGCGTCCGGGGCCGGCAGGTCCGCGCCGGCCGGGGCCAGCGGCGGCGGCAGCGCACCCGCCGGGCCCACCAGGCGGGCCGGCACCCCCGGCGTCGGCCCGCACCACGGCGTCCGCAGGCCCGGCGCGCGGTCCGGGGCCGCCGGACCGGCGCTGCCCGAACCGGCCGACGTGCAGGCCGTCTCCCGCGGCGGCTCCGGGCGCGCCAGCTCCGACGGGCCCACCCCCAGCAGGGTCGCCGCCATCACCGCGCCCACCGCGACCGTCAGCGCCGCCGCCGCGCCCGTCACCAGGCCGGTGCGCAGCCGGCTGTCCGCCACCAGCAGCGCGGTGGACGGCAGCCGCGGACCCGGGCAGCCGTGCACCGCCGCCCGGTGCAGCAGCTCGGCCAGCCGCTCCGCGAACTCCGGGTCCTCCGGGTCCGCGCCGACCAGCGCCGGCACCTCCCGGGCCAGCGCGGCCCGCGCCGAACGGACCCGGCCCTCGGCCGCCGCCGTGCTCGACTCCACCTCCAGCGCGACCCGCTCCACCGGCAGGCCCAGCGTGTCGTGCAGCACCAGCGCCCGCCGCCGCGGACGCGACAGCCGCAGCAGCGCCTTCACCAGCGCCCGGTCACGGTGGGTCAGCTTCTGCGGCGGCTCGGGCGGCTCCGCCCCGCCGTCCGCCCCGTCGACCGCGATCCGCCGCCGCGGCCACCGCAGCAGGTGCGCCCGCCGCGGGCCGCCCCGGTGCCACGGCGACAGCGCCAGGTCGAACGCCGCCCCGCGCACCCACCCCTCCGGGTCCGGCCCCGCCGCCACCTCCGCCCACCGGCGGGCGGCCGCGCCCAGCGCCAGGTGCGCGCAGTGCACGGCGCGGTGGCGGTGGCCGGTCAGCAGGAAGGTCTGCTGGACCAGCCGGGTGTGGACCAGGGCGGCGAACTCCTCGAAGGAGGCCGGGCGGGCGTCTTCGGCGGTGGGGGCGGGGGCACTCGCGGGTGCCTCCGGCTGCGGGGGGCCGACGAACTCGGCGGGGGCGGGGTCGGGGGCGGGGTCGGGCGCAGGCGCGGGATCGGTCGGGTCCGGGTCCGGGTCCGGAGCCGGTGCCTGCGGTGCCTGCGGCGTCTCCGGTGCCTGCGGGGTCAGGGTGGCGAGCAGGGCGAGCGCCTCCTCGCGGTCGCGGACGCCGAGCTTGCGGATCGCCCGGTTGAGGTGGTGGCGGGCGGTGGCGGGGGCGACGCCCAGCTGCCGGGCCATCGCGCGCAGGTCGTCGCCGGCGGTCAGCCGGGCCAGGGCCTGGGCCTCGCGCGGGGCGAGGCGGCGCAGCAGGAGTTCGACGTCCTCGCGGGCCCGGGGCGAGGTTCCGGTGGTCGGCTCGGGCTCGGCGGTCGAGGGCGAGGTCACCGGTCTCCTCCGTGGCATCCGGGGCAGGGCCGTGCCGGAAAAAGGCACATGTACTGATAATCCGGGACACGGCGAAGGTTCGCCCGTTGACACCCCTCAACGGGTGGTCTTGGCAGCATGAGGGCCATGACGCAGCTGATGGGCCGTCCGATCCTGGGCCTGCCGAGCGACTTGAACAGCCGCTCCACCCTCACCGACCTGCTCACCGGCGTCCGCACCGCGCTGCTCACCCTCTCCGTGGTCGCCGTCCCGGTGTTCGGGCTGTGGGTGCTGGCCCCGTACGGCGACGACACGGCGCAGGACGCGGGCCGGGCCGCGTGCGGTCTCTGGCTGCTCGGCCACGGCGCGCCCCTCGGCCGCGGCCCCCGGGCCGTCCCGGTGACCGTCGCGCCGCTGCTGCTCACCGCCGTCACCGCAGTGCTGCTCTCCCGGGCCGGACGCCGCCAGGCCCGGCGCGCCCGGGGGCGCGGATGGGCCCGCTGGCGCTCCCCGCTCGCGGTGTACGCCGGGTACCTGCTGGTCGCGGCCTTCGCCGTCGCCCAGTGCGCCGACCCGCAGGCCCTGCTGCGCTCCCGGGCGGTCGCCGACCTCGCCGCCGTCGCCCTGCTCGCCGCCGCCGCGCTCGGCCACGGCCTGTGGTCCGGACTGGGCCGACCTGCCGCGCTGCCCCGGCTCCCGCTGCCGCCCGCGTTCTGGCCGGACGGCGCCGGGGCGGCCGTCGGACGGGCGCTGGCCGGCTGGCTGCTCGCGCTCACCGCCGGGGGCGGGGTCCTGTTCGCCGTCGCCGTCCTGCTCGGCTCCGCCGGACCGGACGCGCAGCGGCTCGGCGGCGGGGCGGCCGACTGGCTCGGCCTGCTGCTGGCCTGCCTGCTACTGGTCCCCAACGGGCTCATCTGGTCCGCGAGTTACGCCCTCGGGGTCGGCTTCGCGGTCGGCGCCGGCAGCCACGCCGGACCGTTCGGCACCCGGCTCGGCCCCGCCCCCGACTTCCCGCTGCTCACCCTGCTCCCCACCGACCGCGGCCCCGACTGGCACCTGCTCGTCGGCCTCGTCCCCCTCGCCGCCGCGACCACCGCCGCCCTGCTGCTCGGCCGCGCCGCCACCCGCTGGACCCTCACCCAGACCGCGACCACCGCCACCGCGACCGCCCTCGCCGCCACCCCGCCCGGCCTGCTCGCCGCCCACCTCGGCGGCGGCGCGCTCGGCCCCGGCCGGATGTCCGCACTCGGCCCGGTGCCCTGGCAGTTCGCCCTCGCCCAGACCGGCTGGCTGCTCGCCGTCACCCTCCCGGGAGCACTGCTGTGGCGCTGGTGGCTCGCCCGCGACCACGATCACGATCACGACCGCGACGGCGGCGGCGACGGCGTGGGGCCGGTGGTCCGGGCCCGGGTCGGTGCGTACCGCCTGGTGTGCCGCCTGGCTGCGTGAACGGACGGGTGACCGCTGCCGTCCACGCGACGAGGCGGCACACCAGCCCGCCTGCCCGCCCGCCTGCCCGCCCGCCGGGCCTGCTCGTCGCCTTACCTCGGCGGCGGCGCGCTCGGTTCCGGTCGGATGTCCGCACTCGGTCCGGTGCCCTGGCGGTCCGTCTTCGCCCGGACCGGCTGGGTTGTTCGCCGTGCCCCTTCCGGGAGCGCTGCTGTGTCGCTGGTGGCTTGGCCACGACCGCGACCGCGAAGACGGCGTGGGGCCGGTCGGTGCGTACCGCCTGGTGTGCCGCCTCGCCGCGTGAACGGACGGGTGACCGCTGCCGTCCGCACGACGAGGCAGCCCGCCAGCCCGCCAGCCCGCCAGCCCGCCAGCGCGCCCGCCCCCTCACGCGTCCTTGTGCCGCAGGGTGCGCAGCCCGCCCAGGGCCGCTGCTGCGGTCCAGGCGGTCATCAGGAGCAGGCCGGTGGTGTGGCCGTAGTGGACGCCGGGGGTGTCGGCGAGGCGGAGGGCGTACTGGCCGGCCCGGTCGGGGAGGAACTGAGCGGCTTCGCGGATGCCGGGGACGGCGGCCAGGGCGGTGGTGCCGAGGAAGACCGCGGGGGTGAGCAGGCCGAGGGCCGCGGTCTGGTTGCGCAGCACGGTGGTGAGGGCCAGGCACAGGACGAGCAGCAGCGGGTGGTAGAGCACTCCCGCGGCGAGGGCCCGGGCGGTGCCGGGGGCGGAGAGGTCCAGGCCCACGGTGGCGGCGGTGGCGGCCAGTTGGCCGCCGACGGTGGCCAGGCCGACGGCCAGGCCCAGGCCGGTGCCGAGCAGCAGCTTGGCGCGGTAGAACCGCAGCCGGTCCGGGACGGCGGCGAGCGAGGTGGAGAGCGTCCCAGAGGCGTACTCCTGGCCGATCAGCAGGACGCCCAGGCAGGCGACCGCGACCTGGCCGAAGTTCAGCCCGTAGTACAGGCCCTCCATCGGGTCGTCCCGCAGCGAACCGTCGGAGTGCCCGTACGCGGCCTGGACGGCCGCGGTGATCCCGGCGCCGAGCGCCACCGCGAGGAGCGGGGCCGCCCACAGCGAGCGCAGGGTGGCGAACTTCGCCCATTCGGCGCGCAGCGGGTACGTGCGGGCGCTCATGCCGTCACCGCCCGGTACTCGACGGCGTCCGCGGTCATCCGCATGAAAGCCTCCTCCAGGGAGTCGTGGGTGACGGTCAGTTCGATCAGGGCCACCCGGTGCTCGGCGGCCAGCGCGCCCAGCCGCCCGGGGTCGGCGTCGGGGACGTCGAACGCCCCGCCGTCGCCGGGCACCGGCACCGCGTCCGGGTGGGCGGTGGACAGCAGCGCGGCCAGGGCGGTCGGTTCGACGGCCCGGACCCGGACCCGGCGGCGGCCGTGGCGCTCCAGGAACCCGGTGGTGGAGGTGTCCGCGAGCAGCCGGCCCCGGCCGATCACCACCAGGTGGTCGGCGGTCACCGCCATCTCGGCCATCAGGTGCGAGGAGACCAGCACCGCCCGGCCCTCGCCCGCGAGTCGGCGCAGCAGCTCCCGGATCCACCGGATGCCCTCCGCGTCCAGGCCGTTCACCGGCTCGTCCAGCAGCAGCGCCGCCGGGTCGCCGAGCAGGGCCGCCGCGACGCCCAGGCGCTGGCGCATGCCCAGCGAGAAGGTCCTGATCCGGCGGTCGGCGACCTCGGCCAGGCCCACCAGGGCCAGCACCTCGCCGACCCGCCGGGACGGCAGGGCGTGCGAGGCGGCGATCCACCGCAGGTGCCCGGCGGCGGTGCGGCCCGGGTGCAGGGCCTGCGCGTCCAGCAGCGCCCCCACCCGGCAGAGCGGGCGCTCCAGCGCGGCGTACGGCAGCCCGTCCACCAGCGCCGCCCCGGCGGTCGGCCGGTCCAGCCCCAGCACCATCCGCAGCGTGGTCGACTTGCCCGCCCCGTTCGGCCCTAGGAACCCGGTCACCCGCCCCGGCTCGACCCGGAACGCGAGGCCGTCGACCACCCGCCGCCCGTCGTACGCCTTGGTCAGGTCGCGGATCTCGATCACGGCAACTCCCTTCGTCCGGCTGCTGATCCGAGTCAACCGCCCGGCCCGGGGCCACCGGATCCCGCCCGCGAGTGGCCCTTCTCCCTCCCGGGAGGGAGGACACCGCCGGGGACCGCGGTGCCCGGGGCGTTTCGGACGCGTGCGCGAAAGGGCCTCGTTCGGGTGAAAGGGGGAAACGTTTCCGCTCCGCGCGGATTTCCGCCGATACGATTCCGCCGGGCGGGCCGGTCCGCGCTCTTCGTGGAGTGCGGTTCGTGCGGTCCGTGCGGCGTAGGGAAAAGGCGGTCCGGCAATTTCCGCGCCCGGACGGCTCCACCGAAAACCGCAACGGGAACGCCCCCGACGACCGACTCGCAGCCGCCGGTCCCGCCGGAATTCCCGGGAGGATCTCCGGGGGCCGCGCCGGAATCCGCGGCCCCTCCGAAGGGAACCCGCCATCACGACCACGCGCGACGCCGAACGCTACGGGGACGACCTCTTCGCGGCCTCCCGCGGCGACGAGCGCGAACGGCTGGAAGGGCTGGCCGCCGCCTTCGACCCGGCCAGTCGGCAGGACCTGCTCGCGCTGGGGCTCGACGCCCGGTGGACCTGCCTGGACGCCGGAGCGGGCGCGGGCACCCTGAGCGGCTGGCTGGCGTCCGTCGCCGGGTCCGCCCGGCAGGTCACGGCCGTCGACCGCGACACCCGTCTCCTCGACCACCTCGCGGATGCCGGGGTGCGGGTCGTCCGGGCCGACCTGAGCGATCCGGCCTTCGACCCGGGCCGGTTCGATCTCGTGCACGCCCGGTTCCTGCTGATGCACCTCAGGGACCGGAGGGAGGTGCTGCGCCGCCTGGCCTCCTGGCTCAAGCCCGGCGGACTGCTGGTGGTCTCCGACTCCCTCGCGGTCGGCGGCGAGACCTCGCCGCACGAGGCGTACCGGCGCACGGTCGCCGCCTACTGGCGGATGCTCGCCGAGACGATCGGCAGCGACCGGCACTGCGCCGCGCAGTACCCCCGGATGCTGGCGGGGCTCGGCCTGCGGGACGTCGGCCTGCGCCTGCACGCGCCGCTGGCCGGCCACCACCCCGGGTTCACCCGCTTCCTGGCCCTGTCGCTGGGGCAGAGCCGGGACCGGCTGCTGGCGGCCGGGCTGCCCGCGGACGTCTACCGGGAGGCGCTCCGGCACCTGGCGGACCCGTCGGCCCGGGAGCTGTTCTTCGCCATGGCCACCTGCTGGGGCCGCGCCCCGGCCGCCCCGTAGCGGGCCGGACCGCCGCCCGCGTCCCGTTCCGCCGGGGAAGCCGCCCCATTTTCCGCTCATCCCACGATTTCACTCCTGCGCATGGAAAACCGGCGATCCGGCCGGATTCCGGACGGGCCGGACCGAGAATCGGTTCCGAGTCCGGGAGAAGCCATCCCCGGAATGCCGACCGGGCCGGGGAATTTCCCGGCCCGGTCCCCTGTGAAGGAGAGAACCATGCGGGACGAAGCCATCCGGCGTGCTGCGCTGATCTTCAAGCTGTTCGACGCGAACGGGAACGGAGTCCTCGACCCCCAGGACTTCGAGCTGCTCACCGGGCGGGTCCTGGCCGTCGCCACCGACTCGCGGCCGGAGGCCAGGGAGGCGCTGGCCGCCAGCATGCGCCGCTGGTGGAAGGTGCTGGAGGGCGGGCTGGACGCCAACGGGGACGGCGTGATCAGCCCGGAGGAGTTCGAGGCGTCCGTGCTCTCCCCCGAGCTGTTCGGCGCGACCGCGCACGACTTCGCCGAGGCGCTCGCCGGGCTCGGCGACCCGGACGGCGACGGCCTGATCGAGCGGTCCCGCTTCGTCGACCTGATGACCGCCTGGGGCTTCGAACTGCCGAACATCCACTCGCTGTTCGAGGCGTTCGGCCCGGACGCCTCGGACCGGATCACCGTGACCGCCTGGGCCGACGGCATCCGCGACTACTACACCCCGAGCCTGGCCGGCATCCCCGGGGACCACCTGGTCGCCGTCCCGGCCTGACCCGCCGCCCCGCGCCCGCCCGACCCCGCCGAGGGGCCGGGCGGGCGCGGCGGGGCAGGATGGGCCGGTGTTCGCTCCGCTGCTGCGCTCCGTGACCTACACCCGTTGGCTGCACCTGATGATCGGGATGGTGTTCGCCGGAGTGGTGCTGCTGGTGTACCCGGGGACGGAGGGGGTGTCGACCGGGCGGGCGGTGCTGTGCGGGGTGGCGCTGGACGTGCCGCTGCTGTGCCTGGCCGCGCTGGTGCCGGGGATGCGGCGCGGCGAGGGGGTGCAGGCGCGGCTGCTGCTGGGGCCCGCGCGGGAGGAGGAGATCGGGGTCGCGCCGTCGGCGGGGTGGGCGGACCGGGGGCGGACGGCGCTCTGGCTGGTGGCCCGGGTGGGGCTGGGGGTGGCGGTCGGGGCGGTGACGGTGGTGGTGGCCCGGGCGGCGGCGCGCGAGCCGCTGCTGGCGCTGCCGGCGGGGTTCGCCCTGCTCTGGCTGGTGGTGTTCGCCGGACGGCTGCAACTTGCTTTCGCAGTAAGGCTGTTGGGCCCGTCGGGGGCGGAGCGGCTGGCGGTGGCCGAGGCCCGGGCGGAGCGGCTGCTGGAGCGCAACCGGCTGGCCCGGGAGCTGCACGACTCGATCGGGCACGCGCTGACCGTGACGGTGGTGCAGGCGGGCGCGGCCCGCGAGGTGGCCGATCCGGCTTTCCGGGAACGGGCGTTGGAGGCGATCGAGACCACCGGGCGGCGGGCGCTGGACGACCTGGAGCGGATGCTGGTGCTGCTGCGCGAGACCCCGGACGCGGTGGTCGCCGAACAGCCGGGCCTGGACCGCGTCCCCGAGCTGTTCGCCGCCGCCCGGGCGGCCGGCAGCCCCGTCGACGCCGAACTCGACGTCCGGGCGGCCGAGTTGCCCGGGGTGCTGTCCCGGGAGGCGTACCGGATCGTCCAGGAGGGCGTCACCAACGCGCTGCGGCACGCCCCGGGCGCGCCGATCCGGGTGCGCGGCGCGGTGACGGGCGGGGTGCTGGAGCTGTCCTGCCGCAATGCCCTGACCGGGAAAGGCAGTTCGCGCCGGGGCGGCGGCAAGGGCCTGCGCGGGGTGCGGGAGCGGGCGGTGCTGCTCGGCGGCGAGTGCGAGGCCGGACCGGAGGGCGTCGACCCTGCGGAGGCCGACCGGGCCGACCCGGGCCGGGCGGGCTGGCTGCTGCGGGTGCGGCTGCCGCTACGGTTGGGCCGGTGACGGTGATCAAGGTGCTGCTGGTCGACGACGAGGAGCTGATCCGGTTCGGCCTGCGCGCCGTCCTGGACGCCCAACCGGACCTGGAGGTGGTCGGCGAGGCCGCCGACGGCGCCGAGGCGCTCGCCCTGGTCCGCACCCTGCGCCCGGACGTGGTGCTGATGGACGTGCGGATGCCCGGCCTGGACGGCCTGGCCGCGACCAGGGCGATCCTGCGCGGCGCCGGCCGCCCGCCGAAGATCCTGGTGGTGACCACCTTCGAGGCCGACGACTACGTGTACGAGGCGCTGCGCGCGGGTGCCGACGGCTTCCTGCTCAAGCGCTCCCGCCCGGCGGAGGTGGTGCAGGCGGTGCGCCTGGTCGCGGCGGGGGAGTCGCTGCTGTTCCCGGCGTCGATCCGGCGGCTCGCCGCCGCCCGGGCCGGACGGGAGGGCGCGGACGGCGGCGCGGTGGCCCGGGCCGGGCTGACCGGGCGCGAGGGCGAGGTGCTGCGGCTGATGGCCCGCGGCCTGTCCAACGCCGAGATCGGCGCCCGGCTGCACCTGGGCGTGCAGACCGTCAAGACGCACGTCAGCGGCGTGCTCGGCAAGCTCGGCGCCCGGGACCGCACCCAGGCGGTGATCGCCGCCTACGAGTCGGGCTTCGTCACTCCGGCGACGGAGGAGGAACCGACCGGCCGGAACTGACCGGCCCGGGGTGCCGGGAGCCCGGCGGATCGGGCGGATCGGGCGGCAGCGGCGTCGGGTCGGCGCACAGCAGGCGGTCCCCGAGCAGGTGGTCGCAGCGGCCCTGCTTGATGGCGTGGCGCAGATCGGCCCACTCGTCGGGGCTGAAGAACAGCACCCTGCGCCGGTCGGTGGCCCGGGCGAGGGCCACCCCGCGGGGGGACTCCGCCAGCACCACCCCGTCCAGGTCGTCGCTGACCGCGTGCCAGTCCAGCCCGGGGTGACCGTCCGGGTAGTACTCCACCGGGTGCATCATCCCGCCTCCCCCGCCCGCGGCTCCGGTTCGGGCTGCGGGCCGACCTCGGCCCACAGGTGCTCCCACCGCTCGTTCTTGCTGTGCCCGAACCTGTCGCCCGCGCCGAGCACCCTGAGCACCGCCGCCACCAGGGCGGAGTCCTCCGGCCCGGTGATCCGGGTGGTGATCCGGAAACCCCCGTCGCCGGTGTGCCGGACCAGCGGCTGACGCCCGGTCAGCCGGTGCAGCGCGCCGCCGATCCAGCGCGCCCGCTCGGCGCTGGTGCCCGCCGGTACGGCCCACGCGTCGGAGTCGGCGGGCGGTCCGCCCACGTCCGACGGGTCGGCTTGTCGTGGCAAGGCCATTCCTTCTCCCTCCCTGTCAGGGCCCGGTCGGCCCGAGCGGCGAATCCCCGGCCGGGACGGCCGCCCCGGGGACGGACCCCGCCTGCCGACGGGATCGGTCGGCGTGGTCACGGGCGTCCGGAACGGGACCGAGACCGTCCGGGTGGACGGGCACCTCCGTCCCGCCGCCGACCGGCCGCACCCACATGAGGCCGCACCACTCGCCCATGTAGCGGACGAGCTCCCCGGACTTCCGGTCCAGCACCAACTCGCCGACCGAAGAAGGACGGTAGGGCTCGACCGGCGGGGCGGGGGCGGCGTCCGGCGGCAGCAACTCGGCGAGCGACCACGTCTCGGGTCCCCGGGGTTCGCTGTGTTCGCTCACTGTGTGCTCCGATCATTCGCCGTTCCGTCACCAGCATCGGCAGCGGTGGCTACGATCGGAAGTGTTTCTAATCAACACTTGACTGAGTTGAACTGGGGGAACGCCAGTGCGGATCAACGAACTTGACCCGTCGTCATCGCCCCTGGCGGCGTTCGGCTGGCAACTCCGTGAACGGCGACGACGGGAACGGCTCACCCAGGAGGGCCTGGGGGCGCTGGTCGGCTACACGGGGGCGTACGTCTCGCTGATCGAGAACGGGAAGCGCCGCCCGCCCGTTGAGTTCGTCCGCGCGGTGGACCGGGCACTGGGAGCGGCGGGGGCGCTGGAGGGCGCGTGGTGGATGCTGGGCCACACCGCTTTTCGAGGAGGGTTCCCCGAATACGTCGGCCTTGAGTCGGTGGCCCGTCGCATTCACGCGTGGGACATGGGACTTCCGCCGGGGATCGCCCAGACCGAAGAGTTCGCGCGTGCGCTGCAAGCCGGCTACGTGCAGCGGGGATCGGTCACACCCGAGCAGGCCGAAGAGCGGATCGGTGTGCTACTCGGAAGGCAGGCTCCCCTGCACCTGCCGGACCCGCCGGAGTTGCACATGGTGCTCGACGAGAGCTGCATCCGTACGGTGGTCGGATCGCCCGGGGTGACCGCGCGCCAACTGGCTTGGCTGGCCGAGCTGTCCACGCGCCCCAATGTGGTCCTCCAGATCATGCCGTTCGCTGGCGGTGCGAGGCGGCCGTTCACTCATCTGACCATTCTTCTGACCATGGCCGACGGCACATTGGTGGGATACACCGAGACGCATCAACGGGGTTATGTAGAACAAGAAAGCGAGATCGTGACGGGGTGGATGCGCGAGTATCATCGCCTGCAGATCGAAGCACTTTCCCCGGCTGACTCCCTCGTGCTGGTCAGCAAGGCTCGGAAGGACCTCTGCAATATGGTCTCCGTTGACCCGGCCAACGCCGGTTGGTTCAAGTCCAGTTACTCGGACGGTGCCGGCGCGTGCGTCGAGATCGGCACGGCTTACACGGAGTCCCACGGCGTGGTGCTGGTCCGTGACAGCAAGGACCGTGACGGCTCGTACCTCACCCTCCCCGCCACCGCCTGGGGCGCCTTCGCGGGGGCGGCCGGCAGCGGCGTCTTCGGCGCGGTCTGACGCTCGGCCGAAGCATCTTCCTCGGCAGGTCCCCTCTCGCCGATCGGCGAAGAACGGAAGGAACTGTGCGCCATGCTCCCTGTTGACCCGGCCAAAGTCAGTTGGTTCAAGTCCAGTTACTCGGGTGGTGGCGGCGCATGCGTCGAGATCAGCACGGCCTACGCCCAGTCCCACGGCGTGGTGCTGGTCCGTGACAGCAAGGACCGTGACGGCTCGTACCTCACCCTCCCCGCCACCGCCTGGGGCGCCTTCGCGGGGGCGG
>NZ_JBIVKJ010000008.1:0-98107 GCF_044750705.1 Kitasatospora sp. NPDC088783 | reverse complement strand
CGGCCGGCAGCGGCGTCTTCGGCGCGGTCTGACTGATCCGCAGCAGGTGAGCCCCCGGCGTGGTGCCGGGGGCTCTGCTGTGTGCGGGTCGGGGCAGGGCTACTGGTCGGAGACCTCGGACAGGTTGCTCAGCCAGGTCGGGACGTCGTACTCCTGGGCGCAGCTGCGCGCGGCCTCCTGGGTGGCGGAGTCGGCCCGGCAGTCCAGGTAGTCGTGGTAGGTGAACTGGATGGTGAACGCGCCCAGCGAGACCAGCAGGGCGAGGCCGCCGGTGAGCAGGGCGCCGAGCGCGGCGGGGACCTGCGGGCGGACCGGGCGCGGGGCGAACGGGTCGCTGACCGGTTCGGCGGGGGTGCGCAGGACGGTGACGGCGTACCAGACGGCCAGCAGGGAGAGCGGGAAGCCCAGCCAGTAGAGGCCGAACAGCACGGTGAGCAGCGCGGCGAAGCCCGACAGCAGCGCGTTGCGGGCGGCGCGGTGCGTGGGGTCGGCCGGGTCGAGCTTCGGCGGGGCGGGCTGCTGCTGGCCGGGGTCGGGGCGTTGGCCCCACGGCGGGGGTTGGGGGCGGTCCTCGTCGGACCGTCCGTCGGGCTGCTGCCCGGACGCGGGCGGCCGCGGGGTGCGGGGACGCCAGGGCTGGTCGGGCGCGCCGGGCGGAGGGGGCGCGAAGGGGTTGCGCTCGCCGCTGTCCTCGCCGCTGCTCATGGTGTCGGCCGTTTCTGCTCGTCGGGTGGCCGCCCGTCGGTGGGGGAGTGGGCGGTCGGTCAATGATCCCCCAGCCGGTTCCCGGCCGTACGGCACCCTGCCGGGTCGGGGTCCGGGCGGGTGGGAGATCCCCGTCTCAACTACGCGCGTAGCGTGGCCGGGCGGTGACAGGTGGCCTCCCACCAGCCGTTATCGTGGTGACGGTCGGCAGCTTCCCAAGGTTCCTCGGGCACCCGCAGCGCCGCGGCCCCCGGTGGTCCGCCGCCGGCTCCCGACCTGCCGCCGCCCGTAGTGGCCCCACCGAGGGTGGACGTACCAGCGGGCGGCACCCGACACGTACGGAGAATCGCGCCGTGGCTGCCGCTGACGCCCAAGTGTTCCCGCCCCGTACCCCCGGACCGGCCCGGCTGGTGGTGCTGGTCTCCGGCTCCGGCACCAACCTCCAGGCGCTGATCGACGCCGCCGCCGACCCTGCGTACGGTGCCGAGATCGTCGCGGTGGGCGCCGACCGGGACGGCATCGCCGGCACCGAGCGGGCCGAGCGGGCCGGCGTCCCGGTCTTCACCGAGCGGATCAAGGACCACGCCGACCGGGCCGCCTGGGACGCCGCGCTGACCGCCGCCGTCGCCTCGTACGCCCCCGACCTGGTGGTCACCGCCGGGTTCATGAAGATCCTCGGCCCCGCGTTCGTCGCCGCCTTCGCCGGGCGCACCGTCAACACCCACCCCGCGCTGCTGCCCGCCTTCCCGGGCGCGCACGGCGTCCCCGACGCGCTGGCGTACGGGGTCAAGGTCACCGGCTGCACCGTGCACCTGGTGGACGCCGGGGTGGACACCGGGCCGATCATCGCCCAGGGCGTGGTGGAGGTCGAGGACGCCGACCACGCCGACGGCGGCGAGGCGCTGCACGAGCGCATCAAGACTGTCGAGCGCAAGCTGCTCGTCGAGGTCGTGGGCCGGCTGGCCCGCGAAGGACACCGCATCGAAGACCGAAAGGTATGGATTCCGGCATGAGCGCCGCTTCCTCCGCCAGTAAGCCCGTCTCCGAGAACGTGCGCCCGATCCGGCGCGCGCTGATCAGCGTCTACGACAAGACCGGGCTGGAGGAGCTGGCCCAGGGGCTGCACGCCGCCGGGGTCGCCATCGTCTCCACCGGCTCCACCGCCGGGAAGATCGCCGCCGCGGGCGTCCCGGTCACCGAGGTCTCCGAGCTGACCGGCTTCCCCGAGTGCCTGGACGGCCGGGTCAAGACCCTGCACCCGCGGGTGCACGCCGGCGTGCTGGCCGACCTGCGCCTGGAGTCGCACCGCGCGCAGCTCGCCGAGCTGGGCGTCGAGCCGTTCGACCTGGTCGTGGTGAACCTGTACCCGTTCACCGCCACCGTCGCCTCCGGCGCCACCCCCGACGAGTGCGTCGAGCAGATCGACATCGGCGGCCCGTCCATGGTCCGCGCCGCCGCGAAGAACCACCCCTCGGTGGCCGTCGTGGTCGACCCGGCCCGCTACCCGGACGTGCTGACCGCCGTCCGGGGCGGCGGCTTCGACCTGCTGACCCGCAAGCGCCTGGCCGCCGCCGCGTTCGCGCACACCGCCGCGTACGACGTCGCCGTGGCGAGCTGGTTCGAGGAGTCGGGCTACACCGAGTCCGAGGCCGCGTTCCCGACCTTCCTCGGCAGCACCTGGGAGCTGGGCGACGTCCTGCGCTACGGCGAGAACCCGCACCAGCAGGCCGCGCTCTACACCGACGGGACGGGCGGCCTCGCGGGCGCCGAGCAGCTGCACGGCAAGGCGATGTCCTACAACAACTACGTGGACACCGACGCGGCCCGCCGCGCCGCGTACGACCACGAGGGCCCGGCCGTCGCCATCATCAAGCACGCCAACCCGTGCGGCATCGGCACCGGCGCGGACGTCGCCGAGGCGCACCGCAAGGCGCACGCCTGCGACCCGGTCTCCGCGTACGGCGGCGTGATCGCCGTCAACCGCCCGGTCTCGGTCGAGCTGGCCGAGCAGATCGCCCCGATCTTCACCGAGGTCGTCGTCGCGCCCGGCTACGAGGACGGCGCCCTGGAGGTGCTGACCAAGAAGAAGAACCTCCGGGTGCTGCGCGCCCCCGACGCCCCCGCCGACGCCCTGGAGTCCCGCCGGATCTCCGGCGGCCTGCTGCTCCAGCAGGTCGACCGGGTCGACGCGGCCGGCGACGACCCGGCGACCTGGACGCTGGCCACCGGCGCGGCGCTGTCCGCCGAGGAGCTGGCCGAGCTGTCCTTCGCCTGGCGGGCCTGCCGGGCCGTCAAGTCCAACGCGATCCTGCTCGCCAAGGACGGCGCCTCGGTCGGCGTCGGCATGGGCCAGGTCAACCGGGTCGACTCCTGCAAGCTCGCCGTCGAGCGGGCCGGCGAGCGGGCCGCGGGCGCGTACGCCGCCTCCGACGCGTTCTTCCCGTTCGCCGACGGCCTGGAGATCCTGCTCGCCGCGGGCGTCAAGGCCGTGGTGCAGCCCGGCGGTTCGATCCGCGACGAGGAGGTGGTCGCCGCCGCCGAGAAGGCCGGCGTGACCATGTACCTCACCGGCACCCGGCACTTCTTCCACTGAGCCGCGGGTGACGCCGAGGGCCCCGCACTCCGGACTCGGAGTGCGGGGCCCTCGGGCTTCGCGCGGTGCGGTTACTTCTTGATCACCAGGGTGCCGGCCGCACGGTCGTGCCAGCCCTGCAGCTTCCCGGAGTTGTCGAAGAACGGCGACAGGAAGACCAGCAGCGCGCCGATGTAGCAGACCAGGGCGCCCACCATCGGGATGATGAAGCGGATGAAGCCGCCGCCCACGCCGGGGTGCTGGCCGTCGTTCTCCCGGACCACCCGCAGGCCCAGCGCCATCTTGCCGATGGTGGCGCCCGCCAGGCCGACCAGCAGCCACTCGTACAGCAGGCCGAACACGGCGACCACGGCGATCAGGCCGAACATCGCCACGACGACGTTGGTGCCGGCCTGCGTGTTGCTGTTCACGCAGTCGTTCCAGGCGGTGCTGGGGTAGTCGTAGCCCGAGCAGTCCGTGGTGGTCTTGTCGGCCAGGCCGACCATCCCGGCCACGCCTGCGAACATCGCGATGCTGACGATCACACCGGTGACCAGGCCGTCCAGCAGCCGGGCCAGGAAGCGCTGGCCCATGGTGGCGAGCTTCACCGTGCCCAGGTTCGCGATGTTGATGTAGCCGTTGTTGGCCTGGATCGTGCCGGGCTGCGGCGGGTAGCCGTAGCTCGCCTGCGGCGGGACCTGCTGCGGGTAGCCGTACGGCTGCTGCGGCTGCCCCTGCGGGTAGCCGTAGCCGGGCTGCTGCTGCGGGGCCTGCGGGGCCTGCGGGGCCTGCGGGTAGCCGTAGCCGGGCGGCGGGGGCTGCTGGCCGTACGGGTTGTTCGGGTCGGGCGGGTAACTCAACGGTGCCTCCGGGCAGGAAGGGGTGTGGACGGAACAGGGAAAACCTGGGGACGGGCGGGCAGGGACACCGACCGTCGGGCAGCGTAGCGGAGCGTTCGGACAGGACACCGGGCAACTGGCATCGACGGCCCGCCCGTTCAGAGCCGGAACGGGCCGAGCCGGGCCAACTCCCAGGCCCAGGCCGGTAACAGGGCGCCGGCCAGCAGCAGGTTGCGGCCCGCGTACGACAACCCGCGCCACCACCGGCCCGGGCCCAGCGGCCAGGCCACCAGCAGCACGGCGGCCAGCGCCGTCACCGGGTTCGCCAGCAGCGCGGCGCCCCAACGGCCGTGGCCCGCCTCGACGAACACCGTGGTGCTGCCGCACAGCGGGCACGGGACGCCGGTCAGCAGGCGCAGCGGGCACAGCACCCCCGGGTCGTGCGCGTCGTGCGCCACGGCCACCGCGACGGCCGCCCCGGCGACCACCGCCGCCCGCAGCAGCACCCGCAGCGCCGCGCCCGTGCCGGTACCGACCGCCCGGCGGCGCGGGGCCGGGGCGCTCGGGGCCGCCGCGGCCGGGGCCGGGCCGTACGGGGTCGGGCCGTACGGGGTCGGACCGGGCGGTATCGGGTGGACCGGGGCCGGCGCCCCGGGGGCGCTCACGGCCGCACGGGGGCGCGAACGGGCAGGGCGGCAGCCGTGCCGCGGACGCCGCACGGCCCCGGCAAGTACGGTTCGCTCACTGTCGTTCTTCCCCCGGCTTCTCGTCCCCCGCCGGCGACGGCCCGTCACCGGGACCCGACGCGGCAGGCGTGGCCCGGCCATCGTCGTCCGTACCGCGCCGCGCTGTCCAGCCACCGGCCGGAACCCGGACCGGACCGTGGCACAACCGCAACGGGGCCGGTACGCTCCGTGGCCGCCGCGGGGGCGCTCGGCGGCGGGCGCGGACACCGCCGGTCCGACGGGCGGTCCGGCGGCACGCCCGCCGCCGCCGATCCGCGAGAATGGGGGCATGACTGCCCAGATTCTCGATGGCAAGGCCACCGCGGCCGCGATCAAGTCCGAACTCGCCGTCCGCGTGGCGGCCCTCAAGGAGCGGGGCATCGTCCCCGGCCTCGGCACCGTCCTGGTCGGCGACGACCCGGGCAGCCGGTGGTACGTCAACGGCAAGCACCGGGACTGCGCGGAGATCGGCATCGCCTCCATCCAGCGCGAACTGCCCGCCACCGCCACCCAGGAGGACGTCGAGAACGTCGTCCGGGAGCTCAACGCCGACCCGACCTGCACCGGCTACATCGTCCAACTGCCGCTCCCCAAGGGCCTGGACCAGAACCGCGTGCTCGAACTCATGGACCCCGACAAGGACGCCGACGGCCTGCACCCGACCTCGCTCGGCCGCCTCGTCCTCGGCATCGACGGCCCGCTGCCCTGCACCCCGCTCGGCATCGTCGAACTGCTCCGCCGCCACGGCGTGGCCCTCGACGGCGCCGAGGTCGTGGTGGTCGGCCGCGGCATCACCGTCGGCCGCTCCATCGGCCTGCTGCTCACCCGCCGCAGCGAGAACGCCACCGTGACGCTCTGCCACACCGGCACCCGCGACCTCGCCGCGCACCTGCGCAACGCCGACGTCATCGTCGCCGCGGCCGGCGTCCCGCACCTGGTCAAGCCCGAGGACGTCAAGCCCGGCGCCGCGATCCTCGACGTCGGCGTCTCCCGCAGCGAGGGCAAGATCGTCGGCGACGTGCACCCCGGTGCCGCCGAGGTGGCCGGCTGGATCTCCCCCAACCCCGGGGGCGTCGGCCCGATGACCCGCGCCATGCTCCTCAACAACATCGTCGAGGCGGCCGAGCGCCGCGCCGGCGTCTGACACCGGTGCCCGGCGCCATGCGGCGAGGCCGCCGCCGTCCCCCCGTCACCACCGAGGGCACCCTGCCCCCGGAGGGCTCCGCGACCGCGCTCGACCGCCGCCACACCCTCCCGCTGCGGCAGTGGCCGATCACGCTGCTGCTCGCCGTGGCGGCCCTCGGCCTGCTCACCACCTGGGCGGGCCACTTCCGGCTCGGGCTGCTCCTGGTCGGCGCGGCGCCGCTGCTCGGCGCGCTGCTCCGGCTCGGGCTCCCCGACGTCGGCATGCTCGCCGTCCGCAGCCGGTTCACCGACGTCACCCTGATGTTCCTGTTCGGCGGCGCGATCGTCCTGCTCACGCTGGTCGCCCAGCCCGACCCGTGGCTGCGGGTGCCGGTGCTGGAGAACATCGGACGGCTGATCGGGCACCCGCTGCGGTGACCGCCGCGCGGGACCGGGGGCGCGGAGCGGTCCGGCGGCCCCGGTCCCGCACCGGCGCACCGGCCGACCCCGTGCCCCGGTCGGTGCCGTCAGCGGCCTTGCGATAGCCTTGCCCAGGTCTCTCGATATCGAGAGATCATCCTCGGCTCCAGCGCGCCGGTGTGCCTGGGGCACCTGGCGATCGCAGGAGAAGGCTGAAATGACTCGCACCCCCGTCAATGTCACCGTCACCGGAGCCGCCGGCCAGATCGGCTACGCGCTGCTCTTCCGCATCGCCTCCGGTCACCTCCTGGGTGCCGACGTCCCGGTGAACCTGCGGCTGCTGGAGATCCCGCAGGGCGTGAAGGCGGCGGAGGGCGTCGCCATGGAGCTGGACGACTGCGCCTTCCCGCTGCTGCGCGACATCACCATCACCGACCAGGCGAACGTCGCGTTCGACGGCGCCAACGTCGCCCTGCTGGTCGGCGCCCGTCCGCGCACCGCGGGCATGGAGCGCGGCGACCTGCTCTCGGCCAACGGCGGCATCTTCGGCCCGCAGGGCAAGGCGATCAACGACAACGCCGCGGACGACATCAAGGTCCTGGTGGTCGGCAACCCGGCCAACACCAACGCCCTGATCGCCCAGCGCAACGCCCCGGACGTCCCGGCCGAGCGCTTCACCGCGATGACCCGCCTGGACCACAACCGCGCCGTCGCCCAGCTGGCGAAGAAGGCCGGCGTCACCGTCGAGGACGTCAAGAAGGTCACCATCTGGGGCAACCACTCGGCCACCCAGTACCCGGACCTGTTCCACGCCGAGATCTCCGGCAAGGCCGCCTTCGACGCCGTCGGCGCCGACCAGGAGTGGGTCGAGAACTTCTTCATCCCGAAGGTCGCCAAGCGCGGTGCCGAGATCATCGAGGTCCGCGGCGCCTCCTCGGCCGCCTCCGCCGCGAACGCCGCCATCGACCACGTCCACACCTGGGTCAACGGCACCCCGGCCGGCGACTGGACCTCGATGGGCATCGTCTCCGACGGCTCCTACGGCGTGCCGGAGGGCCTGATCTCCTCCTTCCCGGTCACCACCTCGAACGGCACGTTCGAGATCGTCCAGGGCCTGGACCTCTCCGAGTTCGACCGCAAGCGGATCGACGCCTCGGTCGGCGAGCTCGCCGAGGAGCGCGACGCGGTCCAGGAGCTCGGCCTCATCTGAGCCCCCTCCCACCAGGGCTGAACGGCCGGGCACCCACGGGGTGCCCGGCCGTTCTCCTACACTCGCCCCGTGAGTGAAACCCTGCAGGACGCCGCGCTCGTCCTGGTGTTCATCGTGCTGGGCGGCCTGTTCAACGTCGCCGAGATCGCGCTGATCTCGCTGCGCGAGGGACAGATCCGCGCCCTGGAGGCGGTGGGGACGCGGCGGGCCGGGCGGGCCGCGCACCTGGCGGCCGACCCGAACCGGTTCCTGGCGGCGGTGCAGGTCGGGGTGACCTGCATGGGCTTCCTGTCGGCCGCGTTCGGCGCGGACACGCTGGCCGGGAAGCTGGCGCCGGTGTTCGTCCGGGCCGGCCTGTCGGAGGGCGTCGCGGACGCGGTCGCGCTGGTCGGCCTGACCCTGGTCATCTCGTACGCCTCGCTGGTGCTGGGCGAGTTGACGCCCAAGCGGATCGGCCTGCAACGTGCCGAGTCGATCGCGCTGCTGGCCGCGCCGGTGGTCGACGTGATGTCGGTGGTGCTGCGGCCGGTGATCTGGCTGCTGGGCCACTCGACCAACCTGATGGTCCGCCTGCTGGGCGGCGACCCGAGCGCCGGACGCGGCGTGATGAGCCCCGAGGAACTGCGCGGCCTGGTCGCCGCCAACACCGAACTCGGCTCGGACGAACGCGCGTTGATCAACGAGGTATTCGCGGCGGGGGAGCGCCAGCTGCGCGAGGTGATGGTGCCGCGCACCGAGGTGACCTTCCTGGACGGCGACCGGCCGGTCGGCGAGGTCCGGGCCGAGACCGACTCCGCCCCGCACTCCCGCTACCCGGTGGTCGAGGGCTCCTACGACGCGGTGACCGGCTTCGTGCACGTCCGCGACCTGTACGGGGCGCGCGGCGAGCAGGCCGTCCGGGTGCGCGAGCTGGCCCGCCCGGTCAAGCTGCTGCCGGCCACCAAGCGGGTGCTGGAGGCGATGGGCGAGATGCGCCGCGAGGGCCACCACCTGGCGATCGTGGTCGACGAGTACGGCGGCACCGCGGGCATCGTCACCCTGGAGGACCTGGTCGAGGAGGTGATCGGCGAGATCCGCGACGAGTACGACGCCCAGGACACCACCGCGACCCGCCGGCTGGCCGGCGGCGGCGTCGAGATCGACGGGCTGCTCAACCTCTCCGACTTCACCCAGGAGACCGGCCTGACCCTGCCCGAGGGCCCGTACGAGACGGTCGCCGGCTTCGTGGTGCGCGAACTGGGCCGGCTGCCCCGCAAGGGCGACCAGGTGGTCACCGACGCCGGGGCGCGGCTGACCGTCGCCCGGCTGGACGGGCGGCGGATCGAGCGGCTGCGGGTGAGCACCGTCACACCGGCCGAACCGGCGGCCCCGGAGGTTTCCTGACCGGCCCGGGGAACTGGAACAATGGCCGCATGGTCAACGCAGCGGTCACCGGTCCCGTGAAGGACCGTCCCCGGGTGCTCTCCGGCATCCAGCCCACCTCGGGCTCCTTCCACCTGGGCAACTACCTCGGCGCGGTGCGCCAGTGGGTCGACCTCCAGGAGGCCAACGACGCCTTCTACATGGTGGTCGACCTGCACGCCATCACCGTCGAGCAGGACCCGGCGGTGCTGCGGCAGAACACCCGGATCTCCGCCGCGCAGCTGCTCGGCGCCGGCCTCGACCCGGAGCGCTGCACCCTGTTCGTGCAGTCCCAGGTGCCCGAGCACGCCCAGCTCGCCTGGGTGATGAACTGCCTCACCGGCTTCGGCGAGGCGTCCCGGATGACCCAGTTCAAGGACAAGTCGGCCAAGCAGGGCAGCGACCGCACCACGGTCGGCCTGTTCACCTACCCGGTGCTGATGGTCGCCGACGTGCTGCTCTACCAGGCCGACGCGGTGCCGGTCGGCGAGGACCAGCGCCAGCACCTGGAGCTCACCCGGGACCTCGCGGACCGCTTCAACACCCGCTACGGCAAGACCTTCACGGTGCCCGAGCCGTACATCCTCAAGGCCACCGCGAAGATCCAGGACCTCCAGGACCCGGCCGCGAAGATGAGCAAGTCCGCGGCCACCGACAAGGGCCTGGTCAACCTGCTCGACCCGGCGAGGACCAGCGCCAAGAAGTTCAAGAGCGCCGTCACCGACACCGACACCGTCGTCACGTACGACGAGGCCGCCAAGCCCGGCGTCTCCAACCTGCTGCGCATCCACTCCGCGCTCAGCGGCCGGTCGGTCGACGAACTGGTCGCGCACTTCGAGGGCAAGATGTACGGCGCCCTGAAGACCGAGCTGGCCGAGCTGTTCACCGAGTGGGTCACCCCGTTCCAGGCCCGCACCCAGCAGTACCTGGACGACCCGGCCGAGCTGGACCGGGTGCTGGCGCTGGGCGCCGAGAAGGCCCGCGCGGTGGCCGCCGAGACGCTCGCCGAGGTCTACGACCGGGTCGGCTTCCTGGCGCCCAAGCGCTGATGCCGACGGCTGCCGCCCCCGACGGTGCCGGCCTCGACGAGGCCGTCACCATCGGCGTGTCCATACACGTCCCGGAGCCCTACGGCAGCCGGGTGCAGGACGCCCGGGCCGGCCACGGCGACCCGCAGGCCAGGTCGATACCGACCCACGTCACCCTGCTCCCGCCGACCGAGACCCGCACCGCCCTGCTGCCCGCGATCGAACACCACCTGCGGACGGTGGCCGCCGCGCGCCGCCCGTTCCGGATGCTGCTCCAGGGCAGCGGCACCTTCCGCCCGGTCTCCCCGGTGGTGTTCATCCGGGTCGAGGAGGGCGCCCAGGAGTGCCGCGAACTGGAGGCCGAGGTCCGCTCCGGCCCGCTCGCCCGCGAACTGGCCTTCCCCTACCACCCGCACGTCACCGTCGCCCACGGCCTCCCCGAACCGGTCCTGGACACCGCCTACGAGGACGCCCGGAGCTTCCGGGCGGTCTTCGAGGTCGGTGAGTTCGTACTCTCACGGTTCGGGGCGGATTCTGTGTGGCGTCCCTGGTTGGCATTCGGATTCGGCGCTGCCTGACCGCCGGGTACGTGCCCTCTGGCAGTTCTCTGTGAATTGTTTGGCATTGCTTTGTGCGCCGTTGCGCCGTTGTTAGCGTCACCAGGGTTTTGGCGCGCACGGGAGTGACATGACGACCAGGCAAGCAGTTCCGCGGACGGTCCGGAGGGCCGTCGGCCGTGCCCTGCGCAGGTGCGGGCTGCTGCCTCCGGTACCTCCGCCACCGCCGCCACCGGTCGACCCGCGGCGGGTGCGCGAGGACGAGCTGGCCGCCGCCCGCCCCGGGCTGGTGCGGCACCGCGGCCGGCTGGCCGAGGTCCGCGACGACCTGCTCGACCCGCAGGCCCGGCAGGCCAACCTGGTCGACGCCGCCGAGGCCCTGGACGCGGCCGGCGTCCGCTACCTGCTGATCCCCGACGGCGGCCCCCGCCACCGCCTGGGCGTGCTGCCCGGCTCGCGCCCGGCCGCGCTGGCCGCCGTCGCCGAGGCGTTCCGCGGCGCCCCCGTGTACGCCGCGCTGCTCGGCCACGGCCGGGTGCACGGCACCGTCCTCGCCGAGGAGCTGCCGGCCGCCGTCGCCGCGCACGAGGCGCTCCCGCCGGTGCCCGAGGCGCCCGGGGACGAGCAGCCGCCCCCGCCGCCGGAGCCCCCGGAGCCGGTCAAGGGCGTGCGCCTGTACCGGCCGGTGGTCACCAGCGGCCGCACCCTCCACTACGGCGAGCAGCACGGCTGCGACCTGGAGTTCTGGGACGCCGCCGACACCCGGGCCGGGGGAGTCGCCTCGATCGACGAGACCCCGTACGGGTGGTGGCTGCCCTCGCTGGAGGCGGCCGGGAGCATCCGGATCGGCGAGCGCGACTACCCCGTCGCCGAGGCGTTCCTGCACGACCTGCCGGAGGCCGTCCGCTTCCCGGTGGACGCCGTGTTCACCTGGGTCGACGACGCCGACCCGGCCTGGCAGCGCCGCCGCGCCGCGGTCCGCGCCGAACTGTTCGGCGGAACGTCCCCCGAGCTGGTGGACACCGCCCACGACGACGGCGACCACCGCTACCGCAACCACGACGAGCTGCGCTACAGCCTGCGCTCCCTGGCCATGTACGCCCCGTGGATCCGGCGGATCTTCCTGGTCACCGCCGACCAGGTGCCGTCCTGGCTGGACACCGAGGTGGCCGGGCTGACCGTCGTCCCGCACCGGGACCTGCTGCCCGGCGGGCCGGTGTTCAATTCGTGTGCGATCGAGACCGGCCTGCACCGCATCCCCGGCCTGGCCGAGCACTTCCTGTACTTCAACGACGACATGTTCCTGGGCCGCCCGGTCCGCCCCGAGGACTTCTTCCTCGGCAACGGCCTGCCCAAGGTCTTCCGGGACACCCGGATCGTCCCGCCGTCCACCGGCACCACCGACCCCGACGTGTACGTCGCGGGCCAGCAGAACACCAGCGCACTGCTGGAGGCCGAGCACGGCCGGATCTACACCCGGGTGCTCGCACACGTCCCGTACCCGCTGCGGCGCAGCCTGCTGGAGGACGCCGAACGGCGCTGGCCGGCCGAACTGGCCGCCACCGGCCGCTCGGCCTTCCGGGCCGCCGCCGACGTCGCCCCCGTCACCCTGGCGCTCTTCCACGCCCAGCTCGGCGGCCGCGCCGTCGACGGCCGACTGGTCCACGAGTACCGGGCGGTCGACTGCGTCGAGGACCGGGAGCGGCTGGCCCGGCTGCTGGCGGAGCGCGACGTGGACGCGTTCTGCCTGGCCGACGGGGCCGGCGACGGCACACCGGCGGAGGAGCAGGGCCGGATCCTGTCCGCCTTCCTGGCCGCCTACTTCCCGGTGCCCGGGCCGTTCGAGCTGCCGGGGTCAGCGCCCGGTGCCGAGGGCCAGCATCCGGGCGGCCACCCGGGCGGCGGCCGCACCGTCGTCGAGGGGGCAGAACCGGGCCCGGAACCGGCGATAGGCATCCCGGTGCCGCGCCGGGTCGAAGTCCCGTAGCGCCGCCACCACCTGCTCGGAGCTGGACAGCAGCGGGCCCGGCGCCCAGCGCTCGAAGTCGAAGGTGAACCCGCGCAGCGCGTCCCGGTAGTGGGCGAGGTCGTAGGTGAAGAACAGCATCGGACGGCCGGTCACCGCGAAGTCGAACATCACCGAGGAGTAGTCGGTGACCAGGACGTCCGCGATCAGCAGCAGGTCCTGCACGTCCGGGTAGTCGGCCACGTCGCGGACGAAGTCGTCGTCGGGCAGCGCCCCGCCGACGTGCACGTGCGGGCGCAGCAGCAGCACGTGGTCGCGGCCCAGCACGGCCCGCGCGGCGGCCAGGTCGAGGCGCAGGTCGAGGGCGTGCCGGCCGCCCGGGCCGGGCCGGTCGTCGCGCCAGGTCGGGGCGTACAGCACCACCCGGCGGCCGGGCGGCAGGCGCAGCCGGCGGCGGATCCCGGCGGCCACGGCTCGGTCCGGGCGGGCCAGCCGGTCGTTGCGCGGGTAGCCGGCCTCCAGGACCTCGCCCCCGTAGCGGAAGGAGGCGCGCAGCTCCGGGGTGGCGAACGGGCTCGGGGACAGCAGTAGGCTCCACTGCCGCACCTCGTGCCCCAGCCGCTCCAGGTAGCCGTCGGCGGCGGCCCAGCCCGGCGGCATCCGGTGCGCGATCCGCTTGAGGGGGGTGCCGTGCCACAGCTGGACCACCACCTGGCCCTCGCGGCGGCGCAGGAACTCCGGGAAGTGCGTGTTGCCCACCAGGTAGCGGCAGGTGGCCAGGGCCTCGTACCACTCGGGGCTCCACTGGCGCACCGCGCGGACGCCCTCGGGGGGCCGCTCCTGCCCGTCCTCGACCACCCACAGGTGCTCCAGGGCGGGGCCGGAGCGGGCGAGTTCGGCGTGCACGGCGCGCGGGTTGCAGGCGTAGCCGCGGCCGCCGAACACGTCGTACAGCACCGCGTCGCGCAGCGGGCGGCGCCGGGCGGCCGGGTAGGCGTCGGTGCGCAGGCGGTGCTGGCGGTGGGCGCTGCGCTCGACGGCGGAGAGCACCGGGAGGCTGTCCACGATCAGGGTGTCGTGCCAACGGCGCTGGAGCAGGAAGGACTTGTCGCCCGCCCGGGCCCGGGCGGGCAGCAGCGGCAGCACCGCGGGGTGCAGCCGCACCGGGTCCCCGTGGCCGCCGTCCGGCCCGGCCGGGCGCAGCAGGACCTCCCAGACGCCCTTGCCGAGCGGGCGGGGCGCGCCGTCCGGGCCGTCCGGGGCGAGCGGCAGCCGGGCGGTGAAGCGCCCGTCCGGGGCGGGGCGGACCGGGGCACGGCGCTCGCGGCCGTCCCCGGTGTGCCGCAGGACCAGTTCGAGCGGGCGGTCCGCCGGGCCGGGGAACTCGCCGGCCAGCTCGAAGGCCCCGTCGGCGGGGGAGATCCGGTCGACCCGCGGTTCGGCCGGGCGGACGCAGAACTGCACCCGGCCGTCGGCGAGCTGCTTGGCCTGCAGGACGGATCCGCCACCGGGCAGCGGGAGTTGGCCGGGCCCGTGCGGCGGGTGGCGCAGCAGCAGCGGGGCGGGCCCGTCGGGCAGGGCCAAGGCCGGGTCCCAGTGCCCGGGCGCCGGGCGCGGGACGGTGCCCACCACGGCGGTGAACCCGCCGTCCTGCCAGTGCACCTGGGTCTGGATCAGCTCACCGGTGTCGCGGTGCCGCAGGACCAGCGGCCCGCCGCCGGGGCCGTCGGCGGTGCCGCGCAGCTCGAAGCCGTCGGGGCGGGCCCGGCAGGAGTCGACCCGGACGGGCGGGCGGCCCACCGTCAGGTGCAGGGTGCCGTCGGCGGTGAACGGCGCCAGGTGGATGCCCGGGCCGCTCCAGCCGGCCGGCGGGTACTCGCCGCCGCCGCACCAGTGCGGGGCGAGCGGGGCGCGGGCCAGCAGCCGGCCGGAGGCGACGGCGGCCTCGACCCGCCAGGTGGCGGCGGGCCGGCCGGCCCGGGGACGTAGCACGGCGGGGTCGAGGCGGGCGGTGAAGCCGGTCCAGTCGAGCCCGTGCCGGGTCTGCGCGCTGTCGTCGGTGGCCTCGGGCAGGTAGCGGGGCACGGTGCGCAGCCGGACGGCGCGCCGGGAGCCGCCGAGCGGCCGCAGTTCGAGGACGACCCGGGTCTGGCCCGGCCGTTCCCCGGGGTGGCCGTCCAGCCGGCCCTCGCCGTGCAGCACCAGGGCGTCGCCGTCCCAGACGGCGTGGCGCAGCGCGGCGTACGCGGTGGGGGCGGCGGGCGCCGCGGGCCGCGGGGCGTGGCCGGTCGGGGTGCGGTGCCGTACCAGGTGGGCCATTCACGACATCCCAGCGCAGAAACCGGGAAAATGTCAATTCCCTCCGCTTTCGAAAAGCGGAGGGAATTGACATATGTTTATCGGAATTACTTGGCCGGTGCTTCGGAATGCGGTCCGGAATCCGCCGCGCCCTCGGCCAGCAGCGCGTCCACCACCCGGGCCGCGGCCCGGCCGTCGTCCAGGTCCCCGTACGCCTCGCGGAACGCCGCGTACCTGTCGGCGTACTCGGCGGCCACCCCGGGCAGGTCGGCGAGCGCGCCGACCACCTCGGCGGAGGTGCGCAGCAGCGGGCCGGGAGCCTGGGCCTCGAAGTCGAAGCTGAAACCGCGCAGGTTGTCGCGGTAGTGCTCCAGGTCGTAGGCGAAGAACAGCACCGGGCGGCCGGTGTTCATGAAGTCGAACACCGAGGCCGAGTAGTCGGTCACCAGGGCGTCGGCGACCAGCAGCAGCTCGGCCGTGTCGGGGTAGGTGCTGACGTCCCAGACGTAGCCGTTGCCGGCCTCGGCGATCTGCCCGCGCACCACCTCGTGGCTGCGCACCAGCAGCACCTGGTCGTCGCCCAGCGCGGCGCGGGCCGCGTCCAGGTCGAGCTGCAGGTTGAACTGGTAGCCGCCGTCGGGCAGTCGGCGGTCCTCCCGGAAGGTCGGCGCGTACAGCACGACCTTCTTGCCCTCGGGCAGGCCGAGCTGCTCGCGCACCCGCTCGGCGGTCTTCTCCCGGTCGGCGGCGAACAGCAGGTCGTTGCGCGGCGAGCCGCTCTCCAGCACCTTCCCGGTGTACCCGAAGGCGCGCCGCAGCACCGGCACCGACCAGCGGTTGCCGGCCGTCAGCAGGCTCCACTGCGGCACCTCCTCCTTGAGGTGCTCCAGGTACCCGGAGTCGGTGAACCAGACCTTCTCGAAGTCGGTGCCGATCCGCTTCAGCGGCACGCCCTGCCAGGTCTGCAGGACGACCTGGCCGGGACGGCGGCGGAAGTACGTGGGCAGGTGGGTGGAGGTGACGACGTACTTCGCGGTGGACAGCGCCCGGAACCACTCGGGGGAGCGGTGCCGGACGGCCTCGGCGGTCTGCGGCAGCTCGGCCTGCAGGTCCACCGAGGTCCACAGGTGGCGCAGCGGCAGGCCGCGGCGGACCAGCTCCTCGTGCACCGCGCGCGGCGAGTCGCCGTACACGCCGCCGTCGGCGGCCCACCAGTCCTCCCGGACGGTGTGGTAGAGCACCGTGTCGGTCAGCGGGCCGGCCGGCTGCTCGACGTAGGCGTGCCGCAGGGTGCGCTGCCGGTAGCCGCTGCGCTCGTCGGGCGTCAGCGGGTCGTGCGACTCCAGCGAGAGGGTGTCGAACAGGCGGCGCTCCAGGGCGACCCGCTTGCCGCGGGCCTCGACCTCCAGCGGCAGCGCGTCGAAGGTCCGGGCGTCCAGCACGGCGGCCGGCCACAGGCTGTCGACCGGGGCGCCGACCGGGCGGAACAGCACCGTCCAGGTGCCCTTGTGCAGCGGCACCCGGCCGGCGAAGGACGCGGTCGGCACGGCGGGCAGCGCGGCCCGGAAGCGCCCGTCGGCGATCTCCACCGGGTAGGCGTGCTCCTCCTGCCGCTTCACGTGCCGGATCACCAGCTCGTAGCGGTGGGCGCCGGGCAGCGGGAAGGAGCCGCTGAGCACGAAGCCCTCGCCGTCGGTGGCCCGGGACACCTCCTCGATCACCGGCTGGAGCACCTGGTCGCACAGCTGCAGGTAGCCGGACGGGGAGGGCTTGGCGTACAGCGCGCGGGCGCCGCCGGCCAGCGGCAGGTGCAGCTCCACCGCGGCGGTGCGGTCGTCCAGCACCAGCGGCAGCGCGCTGCCGTCGGACAGCTTGAGCTCCAGGTCCCAGCGGTCCCGGGTGCGCTCCTCCGCGGCCGGGTCCAGGGCGTCCCAGGACTCCCGGACGGCGGTCAGGTCGGCCACCCGGAACCGCGCGGTGAACGGCAGGTCGCGGCCGGCCGGGGTGCCCAGCTCCAGCTCGGCGAACAGGTCGCGGTCGGACTCGACGTGCTTGAGCCGCAGCTCCGCGCCGGCCAGGTCGGGGCCGGAGCGGACCAGGCCGCGCAGCTCCACGGTGCCGTCCTGCGCGGTGGCGGCCACCGCGCGGGCGCGCACCCGCTCCACCCGCAGCAGCAGGTGGCCGTCCCGGGACCACGGCACGATCCGGACGTCGTCCTCGACCCAGTGCGCCGGCGGGTACTCGCTGCGGTCGTGCCAGCCGACCGACACCCGGCCCTTGTACACGCCGCCCTTGCCGGCGCCGGCCACCAGCACCCGCCAGGAGCCGTCCTTCCAGCCGCCGCGCTGCTTGAGCCGCTGCGGGTCGATGGACGCGGCGAAGCCCGCCCAGTCGCAGCTGTACAGGTCGTGCGGGGAGCTGGCGGTCGCCTCCGGGCTGTACTGCGCCTTGGTCTGCACGGCCACCACGCCGCGGCCCTTGGCCTCGCGCAGCACCAGCGCCTTGACCATGTCGTGCTTGTGCTCGGCGCCCAGGTGCTCGGGGAAGGCGTGGCCGGTGAGCCGCAGCCGGCCGCCCTCCCAGCGGGCCTCGTACAGCCGCGAGCGCATCACCAGGGCGTTCTTCAGCCGCAGCACGTCCGCGGGCACGCTCTTGCGGCCGCCCCGCAGGAACGGGTAGTCGGCGTACGGGCGCAGCAGGCCGCGGGCCGGGGCCGCGCCGTTGCTGTCCTTCTCGAAGCGGAGCTGCTCGATCAGCTCGTCCAGCCGGCCCTGCAGGGTCAGGTGGTACTTGAGCCGCAGCGGGGCGCGCAGCTTGCGGACCTGCTCGGGGCCGATCGCGCGCAGCAGCCGGCCGGCCGACTCCAGGTAGGCCGCGTTGTACGCCGGGTCGTTCTCCAGCACCGAGCCGAAGAACATCGGGATCTCCTCGACGAGGTTGTTCTCGTCGTAGGTGCGCAGGTACTTGCGGAACTTCGGGTCGCTCTGCGCCGACAGCCACTCCCGGACCAGCTCCATCGACTTGACCCGGTCGACGACGCCCTTCGGGTTGGTCTTCATCTGGGTGATCGACATCTCGCCGACCTCCCGCTCGCGCCAGTGGTAGATCGGCTCGGCGAGCACGTCGACCCGGCGGGCCAGGAAGTGGTGCGGCACGCTGACCGGGGCGTCCTCGTACAGGATGCCCTCGGGGTACAGCACGCCCGCCTGGTCGAAGAAGGCGCGGCGGTAGACCTTGTTCCAGGCGGTGCGGTCGGTGATCAGCGCCGGGATCTCGGTGATGTGGGTGCGCAGCCGGGTCTCGGCGAACGGCTTGCGGTGGCCGCCGGACTGGTAGTGGCCCACCGCCCGGAAGCGCAGCACGTTGCCGGTGCAGAAGTCCGAGCCGGTCTCGTCCAGCGTGCCGATCATCAGCTCGTAGGCGGACGGCGGCATGGTGTCGTCGCTGTCGACGAACGCCAGGAACTCGGTGCCCTCGGAGATGTGCCGGTAGCCGGTGTTGCGCGCCGCGCCCAGGCCCTTGTTCACCTGCTTGACCAGCCGGAAGCGGGAGTCCTTCGCGGCGTACGCCTCGGCGATCGCGGCGCTGGAGTCCTTGGAGCCGTCGTCGACCATGACGCACTCGAAGTCGGCGAAGGTCTGCGCGGCGATGGAGTCCAGGCACTCCTCGAGGTAGCGCTCGACGTTGTAGATCGGGACGACGACGGACAGGCGGGGGGCCATCGGTAGCGCAGAGCCTTTCCTCAGGGAGTGCGGCCGGCGGGCCCGAGAAACGTGCGAAAGCGGACCGGCACCGGCCGCGATCCTACCTCTCCGGGCTTGCTAGTCTGCGCCAGGCCAGGCCAGGTCAGGAGAGTGAAGAGATGCCGCGGTTCAGTGTCGTCGTGCCGGTGCACGCCGTCGAGGAGTACCTGCCCGAATGCCTGGAGTCGGTCCTGGCGCAGTCCTTCACGGACTTCGAGCTGATCGCGGTGGACGACCGCTCGCCCGACGGCTGCGGCGCGATCCTGGACGCGGCGGCCGCCCGCGACCCCCGGGTGACCGTCCGGCACCTGCCCGAGAACGTCGGCCTCGGCCCGGCCCGCAACGCCGGCGCCGCCCTCGCCACCGGCGACTACCTGGTCTTCCTGGACAGCGACGACACCCTCACCCCCGGCCTGCTCGCCGACACCGACGCCCGGCTGCGCGCCACCGGCGACCCCGACCTGCTGGTGTTCGACTACGCCCGCAGCTACTGGGACGGCCGGGTCACCCGCTCCGCCTCCGCCCCGGTCTTCGCCCGCCCCGGCGCCGAGGTGTTCACCCTGGACGAGCGCCGGGACCTGCTCGACCTGCTCCAGGTCGCCTGGAACAAGGCGTACCGCCGCGAGTTCCTGCTCCGGCACGACCTGTCCTTCCCGCCCGGCTACTACGAGGACACCCCGTTCACCTACCCGGCGCTGCTCGCCGCCGAGCGGATCACCCTGCTCGACCGGGTCGGCGTGCACTACCGGCAGCGCCGCGAGGGCGGCAACATCCTGGCCACCGCCTCCCGCAAGCACTTCGACGTCTTCGCGCAGTACGACCGGGTGTTCGCCTTCCTCGACACCCGCCCCGACCTGGACCGCTGGCGCCCGGTCATCTACCGGATGATGCTCGGCCACCTCGCCACCGTGGTCTCCAAGCCGGGCCGGGTCCCGCCCGGCGACCGCCGCGAGTTCTTCCGCCGCGCCGCCGAGCACTGCGCCCGGCACCGCCCGGCCGGCTACCGGCCGCCGCCCGGCCGCGAGGGGCTGCGCGGCGAACTGCTCGGCCGCGGCAACTACCTCGGCTTCCAGGGCCTGCGGGCCCTGGCCCGGGCCCGCCGGGCCGTCCGGCGCTGAACCCCCGGGCGGCGGGGTCGGGCTGACGGGGCCTCACCCGGGAGCCCCCGGGACGGCCCGTGACGCGCCCCGGAGGGCCCGCGCCGCGCCGGGCCCGGCCCCGCTCCCGCAGCGGGGGCCCGGACGCCGGTATACAGCCATGCGTGGACTTCCTCACCAAGCTGCCCGTGATCGGCCCACTGGCCGCCCGACTGCTGCGCAGCCGGCCCTACCGGGTCTACCTGCTGTTCGACGACGTCCAGGGCAACCGGCTGGCCGGGGCGGTCACCTTCTTCGGCTTCCTGGCGTTGTTCCCGCTGCTCACGGTGGCCCTGGCGATCGCCCTGGCCACCCTCTCCGACTCCCGGGTGCACCAGCTCCAGGACAAGATCACCGAGCAGCTGCCGGGCCTCGCCGACTCGCTCGACCTGAACGCCATGGTGGCCAACGCCGGCACCGTCGGCCTGGTCTCCGGCCTGCTGCTGCTGATCTCCGGCCTCGGCTGGGTGGACACCATGCGCGGCGCGGTGCGCACCGTGTGGCGGCTGCCGGACGACGGCGGCAACCCGGTCCTGGTCAAGGCCCGCGACTGCGTGGTGCTGCTCGGCCTCGGCCTGGTCTGCCTGGCCTCGCTGGCCGCCTCCGCGCTCGCCACCACCCTGGTCCACCGGCTCTCCGACGCCCTGGGCCTGGACGGCGGGGCCGCCCGCTGGCTGCTGTCCGGACTGGGCTTCCTGATCGCGGTCTGCGCCGACCTGCTGCTCTTCGCCTACCTGCTCGGCCCGTTCCCGCGGATCACCGGCCAGCGCCGCCGCGCCCTGCTGGAGGGCGCGCTGATCGGCGCGGTCGGCTTCGAACTGCTGAAACTGCTGCTCTCCTCCTACCTGGGGTCGGTGGCCGGCCGCAGCCTGTACGGGGCGTTCGGCGTGCCGGTGGCCCTGCTGCTGTGGATCGACTTCGTCACCCGGCTGCTGATGTACTGCGCGGCCTGGACCGCGCTCGCCGACCCGGAACGGGCCCGGCTGCGCGCCGTCCGGCAGGCCGAGGCCGCGCTCGAAGCCGCCGGGGAAACATCCGCCCCGCCCGCTGTGCGGCGTTCGGACGAGTGACTATGATCCCGGTCACACCAGTCCGGTTCCCGCCGACCGCACACCGCCGTGCCCCCGGCCCCGGCCAGCTCCCCAGGAGACCGCGTGTCCGCACCAGGCACCGCCGCCGCTCCCGCCGCCCCCGAGGGCGTCCCCGTCCCGGCCGCCCCGGACGACGTCCCGGGCTGGTTCTTCCGGGCCGACCAGGAGGTCTTCGCCCACCTGCTCGACCGGCAGAGCGAGGCCGGGACCACCGGCGACCTGCTGGAGATGGGCGCCTACCTGGGCCGCTCGGCGATCCTGCTGGGCTACCACCTGCGCGCCGGGGAGACCTTCACGGTCTGCGACCTGTTCGACCTGGAGGCCCCGGACGACCAGAACTCCGCCGAGATGGACATGTCCTACCGCGACACCCTGACCCGGCGCGCCTTCGAGGCCAACTACCTGGCCTTCCACCCCGAACTGCCGACGATCGTCCAGGCCCCCACCTCGGTCCTCGCCGACGGCCGGATCCCCGCGGGCAGCTGCCGCTTCGTCCACATCGACGCCTCCCACCTGTACGAGCACGTGGCCGGCGACATCCTGGTCGCCCGGGAGGCCCTCGCCAAGGACGGCGTGGTCGCCCTCGACGACTACCGGGCCCCGCACACCCCCGGCGTGGCCGCCGCCGTCTGGGAGGCCGTCTTCACCCTCGGCCTGCGGCCGGTGCTGCTCACCCCCGAGAAGTTCTACGGCACCTGGGGCGACCCCGAGGCGGTCCGCGCCGACCTGCTCGACCGGGACTGGCGCGGCGAGGGCTTCCGGCTCGACGAGGAGCACCTGGCCGGGCAGCGCTGCCACCGCCTCGCCTGGGACGAGCCCCCGGCGCCCGAGCCGGCCCCGGCCCCCGCCCCCGCCCGGCCGCGGCGCTCGCTGCCCCGCCGGATCGCCCTCGACGTCCTGCCGCCCATCGCCACCCGCTCGGTGCGCCGCGCGCTGCGGGCTGCCCGCCGCACCGCCTGACGCCCCGGGCCGCGCGAGGGGCCCGTGGGGCGTCCGCACGGCCCGCCTCCCGCGCGGCCCGGGCCCGGTCGGCCCGCTGCGCCGCCGGACCGCCCGACGCCTCGGCGGTCCGGCTGCCCGGTCAGCTCGGCCGGTCCCCCGAGCGGGCGGCCCGGCGGCGCAGGGTCCGCAGCCGCAGCAGCCCCGCCGCCGCGACCGCCGCGCACAGCCCGACCGCCGACCAGGTCGCCGGTCCCGGCCCGCCCGCCGCCGCGTGCGCCGCCAGCCCGCGGTCCGGGGCCGACGGCGCGGGCGGGGCCGCCGGGGCGCCCGGCGCGGTCGAACCGGCCGACCCGGCCGGGGCGTCGGCCACCGGCCGGGCCGCCGCCGACGGGGCCTGCTCCGGGGCGCCGTCCTCGGCCAGCGCCCCCACCGGGGTGACCTTCCCGGCCGCGGCGAAGCCCCAGTCCAGCAGCGCCGCCGCCTCGGTGTAGACCTTCGGGCTGTCCGCCGGGTGCATCACCGTCACCAGCAGCGTCCGCCCGTCGCGCTCGGCCGCGCCCGTGTAGGTGGCGCCCGCGTTGGTGGTGTAGCCGTTCTTCACCCCGATCAGGCCCGGGTAACTGCCCAGCAGCCGGTCGGTGTTGGCGATGCCGAAGCTCCCGCGCTGCCCGGTCTTCTTGTCCACCGCGCCCGGGAACTGCGCCCAGCGGGTCGCGCAGTAGCCCCGGAACTCCGGATTGCGCAGGCCCGCCCGGGCGAACAGGGTCAGGTCGTACGCCGAGGTGACCTGCCCGTCCATGTCGTAGCCGTCCGGGCTGACCACGTGGGTGTCCCGGGCCTGCAGCTGATCCGCCCGGGCCTGCATGTCGGCGACGGTCTTCGCCACCCCGCCGTTCATGTTCGCCAGCACGTGCACCGCGTCGTTGCCGGAGGAGAGGAACACTCCGCGCCACAGGTCCTCGACCTTGTACTCCAGGTCCTCCTTGATGCCGACCAGGCTGCTGCCCGCCCCCATCCCCTGCAGCTCCGCCCAGGCCACCTTGTGCACCGCGGAGGCCGGGAAGCGCGGCAGCACGGTGTCCGCGAACAGCATCTTCAGGGTCGACGCCGGCGGCAGCTGCGCGTGCGCGTTGAACGCCGCCAGCACCTGCCCGGTGCCCGCGTCCGCGATCAGCCAGGACTTCCCGGTCAGGTCCTTCGGCAGCGGCGGCGCCCCCGGCCCCGGCGCCACCTGGACCCCCGCCGCGCCCAGCCGCTCCCCGCCCACCACGCCGGGCGGCGGGGCGTCCCCGGACGCGGCGGCGGAGGCCGGCAGCGCGGGCACCAGCAGCAGGGCGGCAGCGGACGAACCGTGGAGAATCCGGCGGATTATCAGCATTCCGGAAAAATAACCCGCACCCGCCCCGGACCCGCTCCCGCCGTCGTCCGACGCCACGAACGAGTACCGCCCGCTGCTCCGATCGGCGGGCCCCGCATACTGGACGGGCACCCCGTCTGCCGCGAAGGACCCCGCCACCATGAAGCTCAGCCGCCCGGTCTCCTGGTTCCTCACCGCCTTCGGCGTCTGGTCGGTCTTCATCTGGACCACCTTCGTCAAGAACCTCTGGAAGGACTCCGGCGGCCAGGCCTTCGTGAACGGCGACCACGGGCAGCCCACCGCCTTCTTCTGGGTCCACCTCCTGCTCGCCGTCACCTCCCTGCTGCTCGGCCTCGCCATCGGCTGGATCGGCGTCCGCGGCCTGCGCGCCCTGCGCGCCGCCACCGCGGCCACCGCCGCCGCCCCGGCCGGCGAGCGCCCCGCCGAGTAGCCCCGCCGAGTAGTCCCGCCGGGCGACCCCGCCGGGCGACCTCCCGAGCCGCCCCGGCGGACGAAGCCAGGCGAAGCCAGACGAAGGCGGACGATCCGCGGGCCGCGCCCCGGACCCCCGGCGCCCGCCCCCTTCAAGTGGCCGAATCCCGCTGCTAGCCTGCCCGGCACGAACTTCGGGGAGGCTCGGCGTGAGCATCAGTTCCACCCTCGGTGAGACCCGCCCGGAGTGGGCGCGGCGGCAGGAGCGGGAACGGCGGCACCGGCGGGCGAAGTCGCGGCTGCGGCTGCCGTTCGCGGTGGCCGCGGCGTGCTGGGCGGTGCTGCTGCTGTGGTGGGCGGCGGTGTACCCGGCGTTCACCGGGGACGCCCCCGAGCCCGGTGCGCCGCTGTACGCGGCGGCGGTGCGGGCCGTGCACACCGGCCCGGCGGTGCTGGCGCAGACCGCGGCCGCGGCCTTCGCCCTGGGGTACCTGGCGGCCGCGCTGGCCCGGTTCGGGGTGCGGGGACGGCACAGCGGGCCGGTCGCGGTGGCGCTGGCCGCCCTGCCGCCGACCGCCGCGCTGGTGGTCTCGGCCACCCCGGCCGCGGTCACCACCCTCGCCGCGCTGCTGCTCACCGGGGCCGGGCTGCGGCTGCTCGCCCGGCGGGCCGAGGGCGCCCTGGAGCGGGGCGGCCCGGCCCAACGGCTGGATCTGGCCGTCCTGTTCACGGCCGTCTGCGCGTTCGCCCTGACCGGCACCCGGGGCGCCGGCACCGCGCTGGCCGCCGCCGCGGTGCTGCTGCTCTGCCTGCCCCGGGCCCGGGCCCGGATCGCGCTGCTGACCGCGGCCGCGCTGGCCGTGCCGGTCGCGCTGGCGCTGCTCGGGCACCCCGCGTCCCCGGGCGGCGACCTGCACCCGCTGCGGGCCGCCGACCTGGCGCTGGCCCAGCACCGGGCCGCCGCCCCGCTCGGCCCCGTCCTGACCGCCGTCGCCCCGCCCGCCGACTGGGACGCCGCGGGCGCCGACTGCTCCGCCACCGCGGCCCTCACCGACCGCTGGAACACCGCCACCGCCCGCCGGGCCGAAGACGAACTCGCCTCCACCTGGCGGCAGTTGCTGCGCGACCACCCGGACCGGGTGCTGGACGCCCGGCTCTGCCGGGCCCGGATCGCCTGGGCCGTCCGGGCGGGCGACGGCGGCCCGCACGCCGCCACCGGGGTGCCCGGCCCGGCGGCCGGCTCGCGCGGCCTGTGGCACCCGCTGCACGCCGCCGCGACCTGGGGCCGCACCCTGCTGCGCGCCCCGCAGCTGGACTGGCTGCTGTGGCGCGGCGCGCTCTGGGCCTACCTGGGCCTGGCCGCCGCCGCGCTGCACGCCTGGCGGCACCGGATCCGCGCCCTGGTCCCGGTGGCGGGCGCGGCCGTCCTGGGCACCCAGCTGGCGCTCACCGCCGCCGCCGCCGACCAGGACTACCGGACGATGGGTGCCGCCCTGTTCCTCGGCCCGCTGCTGCTCACCCTGGCCACCGTCCGCACCCGCCGCACCGACTGACGGCCCGCCGGGAGCACAGGAGCACAGGAGCACGGGAGCCCGGGGCCCCGCCGGACGCCGAAGGGCCCGCCCGGAGCGCACTCCGGACGGGCCCCTCGAACGGACGGACTAGAAGCGGCGCGTGACGAGCGCGCGCTTCACCTCCTGGATCGCCTTGGTGACCTCGATGCCGCGCGGGCAGGCCTCCGAGCAGTTGAAGGTGGTGCGGCAGCGCCACACGCCCTCGCGGTCGTTGAGGATCTCCAGCCGCTGCTCGGCACCCTCGTCGCGCGAGTCAAAGATGAAGCGGTGCGCGTTGACGATCGCCGCCGGGCCGAAGTACTGGCCGTCGTTCCAGAACACCGGGCACGAGGAGGTGCACGCGGCGCACAGGATGCACTTGGTGGTGTCGTCGAAGCGCTCGCGGTCGGCCTGCGACTGCAGGCGCTCGCGGGTCGGCTCGTTCCCGTTGGTGATCAGGAACGGCATGACGTCCTTGTACGCCTGGAAGAACGGGTCCATGTCCACGATCAGGTCCTTGAGGACCGCGAGGCCCTTGATGGCCTCGATCGTGATCGGCTTCTCCGGGTTGACGTCCTTGATCAGGGTCTTGCACGCCAGCCGGTTGCGGCCGTTGATCCGCATGGCGTCCGAGCCGCAGATGCCGTGCGCGCAGGAGCGGCGGTACGTGAGCGTGCCGTCCTGCTCCCACTTGATCTTGTTGAGCGCGTCCAGGACGCGCTCCTTCGGGTCCATCAGGAGCTGGTAGTCCACCCACACCGGGTCCGGGTGCTCCTCCGGGTTGAACCGGCGGATCCGGAAGGTGACGTTGATCAGCTGCACGCTGCCCGACTCGGCCGCGTCCAGCGCGGCCGAGTGCGTCTCGACGGTCGAAGTGGACATCAGTACTTACGCTCCATCGGCTGGTAGCGGGTCTGCACGACCGGCTTGTAGTCGAGGCGGATGGAGGTGGAACCGTCCTCGGCCACCTCGCGGTACGCCATAGTGTGCTGCATGAACTTCACGTCGTCGCGGGTCGGGAAGTCCTCGCGGTAGTGACCGCCGCGGGACTCCTCGCGCGCCAGCGCGGACACGACCAGCACCTCGGCCAGGTCGAGCAGGTTGCCCAGCTCGACGGCCTCCAGCAGGTCGGTGTTGTAGCGCGAGCCCTTGTCCGCGATCGAGACGTTCTTGAAGCGCTCCTTGAGCGCCGCCACGTCCTCGACCGCCTGCTGCAGGGTCTTGCCGGTGCGGTAGACGGACGCGTTGGCGTCCATCGACTCCTGCAGCTCCAGGCGGATCTTCGCGACCGACTCGGTGCCGGTGGACTCCCGCAGGCCCTCCACCAGCGACTCGACCAGCGCGCCCGGGTCCTCCGGCAGCGGCACGAAGTCGTGCTTCTCGGCGTACTCGGCGGCGGCGATGCCCGCCCGGCGGCCGAACACGTTGATGTCCAGCAGCGAGTTGGTGCCCAGGCGGTTGGCGCCGTGCACCGACACGCACGCGACCTCGCCCGCGGCGTACAGGCCCGGGACGACGTCGGTGTTGTTGCGCAGCACCTCGCCCTCGACGTTGGTCGGGATGCCGCCCATCGCGTAGTGCGCGGTGGGCTGGATCGGGATCGGGTCCGTGTAGGGCTCGATGCCGAGGTAGGTGCGCGCGAACTCGGTGATGTCCGGCAGCTTGGCGTCCAGCTGCTCCGGCGGCAGGTGCGTCAGGTCCAGGTAGACGTGGTCGCCGTCGGGGCCGCAGCCGCGGCCGGCCCGGATCTCCGAGTAGATCGCGCGGGAGCACACGTCACGGGACGCGAGGTCCTTCATGACGGGGGCGTAGCGCTCCATGAAGCGCTCGCCGTCCTTGTTGCGCAGGATGCCGCCCTCGCCGCGGGCGCCCTCGGTGAGCAGGATGCCCATCCGCCAGATGCCGGTCGGGTGGAACTGGAAGAACTCCATGTCCTCCAGCGGCAGGCCCCGGCGGTACGCCACGGCCTGGCCGTCACCGGTCAGGGTGTGCGCGTTCGAGGTGACCTTGAACATCTTGCCGGTGCCGCCCGAGGCGAACACCACGGCCTTGGCCTGGAAGACGTGGATCTCGCCGGTGGCCAGCTCGTAGGCCACCACGCCGGCGGTCCGGCCCTCGTTGATCAGCAGGTCGAGGACGTAGAACTCGTTGAAGAACTCGACGCCGTGCTTGACGCAGTTCTGGAACAGCGTCTGCAGGATCATGTGGCCGGTGCGGTCCGCGGCGTAGCAGGACCGGCGGACCGGGGCCTCGCCGTGGTTGCGGGAGTGGCCGCCGAAGCGGCGCTGGTCGATCCGGCCCTGGTCGGTGCGGGAGAAGGGCAGGCCCATCTTCTCCAGGTCGAGGACCGCGTCGATGGCCTCCTTGCACATGATCTCGGCGGCGTCCTGGTCGACCAGGTAGTCACCGCCCTTGACCGTGTCGAAGGTGTGCCACTCCCAGTTGTCCTCCTCGACGTTGGCGAGCGCGGCGCACATGCCGCCCTGCGCCGCGCCGGTGTGCGACCGGGTCGGGTAGAGCTTGGTCAGGACGGCGGTGCGGCTGCGCTGCGTCGACTCGATGGCCGCGCGCATGCCGGCGCCGCCGGCGCCGACGATGACGGTGTCGTACTGGTGAATCTGCATGGGGGTCAGTCGCCTCTGGTGGCTCGTCAGATGTTCGGGTCGAAGGTGAAGATCACCAGGGTGCCGAGGACGACCGTGAACACGGTCGCGACGCCCAGGAGACCCTTCAGCCACAGACGAGTGGCGTCCTTCTCCGCGTAGTCGTTGATGACGGTGCGCATGCCGTTCGAGCCGTGCAGCATGGCCAGCCACAGCATCAGCAGGTCCCAGACCTGCCAGAACGGCGAGGCCCACTTGCCCGCCACGAAGGCGAAGCTGACCTTGGAGACGCCGCCGTCCAGCATCAGGTTGATCAGCAGGTGGCCGAGGACCAGCACCACCAGCACGACGCCCGACAGGCGCATGAACAGCCAGGCGAGCATCTCGAAGTTGGTGCGGGTGCGGCGCGGGGTCCGCTTGCTGCGCGCCCGGGCCGGCTCGACCACGAAGGCGTCGGCCGGGTTGCCGGTGCCCAGTCCCTTGCCGGTGTGGGCGTGCACCGAGGGCACCACCAGGTCGTTGGTCTCAGTGGACACGCGGATCAGCCCCCGAACCAGGTGCGAAGGGTGTGCTCGAGGACGGGGTAGAAGGAGCCGGCCATCAGGACGACCCACACGCCCACGACGGTCCAGAGCATCTGCTTCTGGTACTTCGGGCCCTTGGCCCAGAAGTCCACCGCGACGACCCGCAGGCCGTTCAGGGCGTGGAACAGGATGGCGGCCACCAGGCCGTACTCCATCAGGTTCACCAGCCAGAACTTGTACGTGGCGATCACCGAGTCGTACGCCTCGGGCGACACCCGCACCAGAGCGGTGTCAAGGACATGTGCGAACAGGAAGAAGAAGATCAGGACGCCGGTGACTCGGTGAGCCACCCAGCTCCACATGCCTTCCCGGCCGCGGTACAGCGTTCCAGCCGGCACGGAAAACCCTCCGGAAGCGGTTCGGGGGCTCGGCCGGCTTCGGTGTCGGTCAGCCCGGCCGGATACGGTCCACCGGCCGCGAGCATCCTATCGACGCGCCGTCGGCAACCGCCGCCGGGGGCCCCTGGTGTGATCAATCAGGCACGCACGGCCTAATCGCGCCGGGAACCGTGACCCTGCGTCACAGGCCGACTGCGCTACGGTACGCCTCCTCCCGCCGCCCAGCAGAGAGACCCGCCGTGCGACCCCTGCCCGCGCTCGCCGCCCTCGCCTCGCTCGCCTCGCTCGCCCCCGCCGCGGCCGGCTGCGCCGCCGCGCCGTCCGCCCTCGCCGCCGACGGCGCCGCCGCCGGGGCCGCCGCGGGGCCCTTCGCCCGGCCGTCGGCCGCGCCGTCCTCCGCGCGGCCCGAGTACGACGCCGCCGCGGTGCGCGCCCTCGCCGTCACCGACGCCGACCTCGGCCCCGGCTGGCACGTCACCCTCATGCAGCCCGGCCAGAACGACATCTCCAGCCCCCCGCAGACCGCCGCCGTCCCGGCCTGCCAGCCCGTCCTCGACGCGCTGACCCCCTCCAAGGGCGGGGCCGGGCCGTTGGCCGAGGCCGACCTGGACATCGCCCGCGCGGGCGACGCCGCCGCCTCGCTCTACACCGCGGTGCTGGCCTTCCGGCCCGGCCGGGCCGCCGCCGTCCGCTCCGGGCTCGACCAGGTCCTCGACCACTGCCGGGCGTTCACCTCCACCGCCGGCCGCCACCTGCTCACCCGGCTCGACACGCCCACCCCCGAAGGAGCCGACGCCGCCAGCGCCTTCACCCTCACGAATGAAACCGGCGGGGCCGTCATCGCCCAGCGCGCCCTGGTCGCCCGGGCCGGGGACGTCCTCGCCGTCTTCACCACCCTGGACGCGACCGGCCGACCGGCCCCGGAGCCGGACCCGGCGGTGGTGCGGGCGCAGCTGGCGAAGATCGCCGGGAGGTGAGGACCGCCGGGAAACGGAGCAGGGCCCCCGGCGGGGCCCTGCGGGCGGATCGGTCGGTCCGGCGCCGTTCCCGGCGCCCGGTTCAGCTCTTCACCGCGACCAGGTGCTCCAGGCGGCTGAGCGCGATGCGGCGCAACTCCTCGGCGGAGACCAGGCGTTCCTCGTCGGGGTCGTTGGCCAGGCGGGTGCGGATGGAGGTGAGGACGGCGTCCAGCATCTCCTCGGGGACGACGCCCTCCAGGCAGACCACGAAGACGTACCCGAAGCGGGCCTCGTAGGCGGCGTGGGCGGCGCGCAGCGCGGTGCGGGCGGCCTGGCTGCCGGGGGCGCGCATGCCGAGCAGGGGCTGGGGCATCCAGCTCTCGTCGGCGAGGGCCTCCGCCAGGTCGGCCGGACGCAGGTCGTAGCTGGCCTCGCTGGCCGCGGCCAGCAGGGACTCGATGTCGGGGTAGGGGCGGTGGGCGGTGAGGCGGAGGGCCCAGCGGTGGCTGCCGCAGCAGGCGAGCAGTGCTTCCTCCACGGCGCCGGAGTCGGCTTCGTTGAACCGGTGGAGCCCCAGCAGGGACGGCTCCGTCCGCACGTCGAGACGCTGCGGCGGGATGTCGCTGGCCAGCGGATCCTCCTCGTGAGGGCGGGAAGGCGGAATGCTCCAGAGACGGGGTGGACCTGGGAGGACAGGGGTGTCGCGGGGTGCGGCGATGCCGCCGCTCGGGGCTGGCACAGCTCGGCGGGGCAGCGCCTCCACGGTAGTTGAGGGCTCATCAGTTGGGGAGGCGGCGGGCCGATTTCACTCGATCGAGCTATCAAGTTGTGACCCGCCGCCCTTTTCGGTCCCGCGGGACGGATCAACCGGCCCGGTGCACCTTGTGGTTGGCGGCCTGGGCGCGGGGCCGGACCACCAGCAGGTCGATGTTGACGTGGGCGGGCCGGGTGACCGCCCAGGAGACGGTGTCGGCGACGTCCTCCGAGGTCAGCGGCTCGGCGACGCCCGCGTAGACCGCGTCGGCCTTGTCCCGGTCGCCGCGGAAGCGGGTCAGCGCGAAGCCCTCGGACTTCACCATGCCGGGCGCGATCTCGATCACCCGGATCGGCTCGGCCACCAGTTCGAGGCGCAGGGTCTGGGCCAGCGAGTGGACGGCGTGCTTGGCGGCCACGTACCCGCCGCCGCCCTCGTACGCGGCCAGCGCCGCGGTCGAGGACATGATCAGCACGGTGCCCTCGCCGGTGGCGCGCAGCGCGGGCAGCAGGGCCTGGGTCAGGTGCAGCACGCCGAGCACGTTGACCTCGTACATGGTGCGCCAGTCCGCCGGGTCGCCCGCCTCGACGCTGTCCGCGCCCAGCGCGCCGCCCGCGTTGTTCACCAGGACGTCGACCCGGCCGACCTCGGCGGCGAAGGCGTCCACCGCCGCCCGGTCGGTGACGTCCAGGGTGCGGGCGCGTCCGCCGATCTCCTTCGCCAGCGCCTCGATCCGCTCGGTGCGCCGGGCGGTCAGCACCACCTCGAAGCCGTCCGCGGCCAGTCGGCGGGCGGTCGCCGCCCCGATGCCGCTGCTGGCGCCGGTGACCACGGCCACCTTCTGCTCGCTCATGTCGTCCACTCCTCGTCCGTCCGGTCGGTGGACCGATCATCCCAAGGGACGGGCCGCGGGTGTTGTGAGCAAGCTCCCAGCCGTGGCATCTGTCTGCTGCCGACGGGGCACGACTACATTGCGTATCCAGCTGACCCGTTAATCAGCGCTAACCCTCACCACCCCCCGCGGAGGAACCCCCATGGCAGCCGAGCCACGCCGCACCGAGTCGGGACTGCCGATCGAGCCGGTGTACGGCCCCGAGACACTGGCCGGATTCGACGCCGCGAGCCGGCTCGGCACCCCCGGCCGGTACCCGTTCACCCGCGGCGTGTACCCGACCATGTACACCGGCAAGCCGTGGACGATGCGCCAGTACGCCGGCTTCGGCACCGCCGCCGAGTCCAACGCCCGCTACAAGCAGCTGATCGCCAACGGCACCATGGGCCTGTCGGTGGCCTTCGACCTGCCGACCCAGATGGGCTACGACTCGGACGCGGCGATCTCCTCCGGCGAGGTCGGCAAGGTCGGCGTGGCGGTCGACAGCGTCGAGGACATGAACGTGCTGTTCGGCGGCATCCCGCTCGGCGAGGTCTCCACCTCGATGACCATCAACGCGCCCGGCTCGCTCCTGCTGCTGCTCTACCAGCTGGTCGGCGAGGCCCAGGGCGTGCCCTCGGGCAAGCTGACCGGCACCATCCAGAACGACGTGCTCAAGGAGTACATCGCCCGCGGCACGTACATCTTCCCGCCCAAGCCCAGCCTGCGGCTGATCGCGGACGTGTTCCAGTACTGCCGGGCCGAGATCCCCAAGTGGAACACCATCTCCATCTCCGGCTACCACATGGCCGAGGCCGGGGCGAACCCCGCGCAGGAGATCGCCTTCACGCTCGCCAACGGCATCGAGTACGTCCGCACCGCGGTCGCCGCCGGGATGGACGTCGACGACTTCGCGCCCCGGCTCTCCTTCTTCTTCGTCTCCCGCACCACGCTGCTGGAGGAGGTCGCCAAGTTCCGTGCCGCGCGCCGGATCTGGGCCCGCGTCATGAAGGAGGAGTTCGGCGCGAAGAACCCCAAGTCGCAGATGCTGCGCTTCCACACCCAGACCGCCGGCGTGCAGCTCACCGCGCAGCAGCCCGAGGTCAACCTGGTGCGCGTCTCGGTGCAGGCGCTGGCCGCCGTCCTGGGCGGCACCCAGTCGCTGCACACCAACTCCTTCGACGAGGCGATCGCCCTGCCGACCGAGAAGTCCGCCCGGCTCGCGCTGCGCACCCAGCAGGTGCTCGCCTTCGAGACCGACGTCACCGCCACCGTCGACCCGTTCGCGGGCTCCTACGTGGTCGAGGCGATGACGGACGAGCTGGAGGCCGCCGCCCTGGAGCTGATGGCCAAGGTGGAGGACATGGGCGGCGCCGTCGCGGCGATCGAACAGGGCTACCAGAAGGGCGAGATCGAGCGCACCGCGTACCGAATCCAGCAGGAGCAGGACTCCGGCGAGCGGACCGTGGTCGGCGTCAACCGCTTCCAGCTCGCCGAGGAGGAGCCCTACGAGCCGCTGCGGGTCGACCCGGCGATCGAGGCGCAGCAGGCCGAGCGGCTCGGGCGCCTGCGCGCCGACCGGGACTCCTCGGCGGTGGACCGGTCGCTGTCGCAGCTGCGCAAGGCGGCGGAGGGCACCGACAACGTGCTGTACCCGATGAAGGAGGCGCTGGCGGCCCGGGCCACCGTGGGCGAGGTCTGCGACGCGCTGCGCGGGGTGTGGGGGACGTACGTGCCGGTCGACCGCTTCTGAGCGGTGCCCCCGGCGGGGCGCGGGAACGCGGAGGGGCGCCGGGAGAAGACTCCCGGCGCCCCTCCGCCGCGTTGCCGGCGGTTACTTCTTGATGGTGAAGGACTTGAAGAAGTCCTTGCCCGGGGAGCCCAGGCCGGTGGCGGTGTCGTAGCCCTTCGAGGCCGACAGGCCGTAGTCCGCGCCGATCTTGTAGAGGCGGACCCGGAGCGAGCCGCTCACCACGCCGAGGTCGACGACGTTGCCGCGCTTGGTGTGGACGGCGCCGTCGTTGACGTCGTTGAACGCCTTGGTGCCGGCCCGGTCGTAGAGGGCCGGGTTGGCGAAGCCGAGGGCGCGGCCGCCGCGGGCCTGGATCGCGTTGGCGAACATCGCGGCGGTCTCCGGGGCGGAGACCGAGGTGCCGCCGTAGCCGCCCTCGCTGTAGGCGCCGCCGTCGGTGAAGCCGACCAGGGTGGCGGCCACCAGGTCACCGCTCATCGCGATGTCGGGGGTGGCGCGCAGCGGCGTCCTGGACTTGGTGCCGTCGGCCGCGGTCTTGGAGACCTTGTCCGGGACGACGCCCTGCTGGTACCACGGCTGGGCGAAGTCCTTGGAGACACCGCCGCCGCCGCCGAAGTAGAAGGTGCCGGGGAACGGGCTCCAGGACTTCTGGTCGGCGGAGAGCACCGAGCGCAGGTCGCCCATCGAGACCTCGGCGCCGTACTTGCCGGCCTTGTTGTCGAGCTGGAGGGCGGTGCCGCCGACCGAGGTGACCCACGGGGAGGCGGACGGCCAGTCGGCCTGGGCCTGGTTGGTCTCGGTCTGGCAGTTGGCGCCGGTGGCGGCCGCGCCCGGGGAGCTGTCGCCGCAGTCGCCGGAGGAGAAGGTGAAGCCGATGCCGGTCACCGCGCCGAGCTGGAATATCTGGTTGTCGGCGGCGACCACGGCCGGGTCGATGTCGCCGGTGGTGCCGTGCATGATCTCGCCCCAGGAGTTGGAGACCACGTCGGCCAGGTGCTCGTCGACGACCTTGGCCATCGCGTCGTACAGGTCCTCGTCGTAGCAGGAGTTGCCGCCGACGTAGACGACCTGCGCGTCGGGCGCCAGGCCGTGCACCATCTCGACGTCGAGCGCCTCCTCGCCGGCCCAGCCGGCGGCGCCGCCGCACTCGTCCTCGTGGGTCCACTTGTCCGGGGTGACGTACTCGGTGTACTGGCCCGGCTTGAACGGCTGGTCGCCGTGCAGGGAGGAGAAGTGGTCCGCGTCCTGCTCCATGGTGGACAGGCCGTAGGCGTCGATGATCGCGACCCGGGCGCCCTTGCCGGTGACCTTGGCGTCGCTGACGCCGTACGCCTTGCGCAGCTGGGACGGGACGTACGAGCAGGGGGCGAAGGGCTCGTTCTTCTCGTAGCCGTCCGGGGCGCCCTTGGCGGTCTTGGAGCCGTAGCCGTCCTCGGAGCAGGTCGGCACGTCCGGCAGGGTGGCCGGGGCCTTCTTGTCGGGGGCGGCGAGCCGGGAGGCGGCGTTCGCGCGCTGCTCGGCCTCGCGCACCGAGGTGGCGTTCGAGCTGTTCTTGTGGATCGCGTCGGCCAGGCCGGAGACGGCCAGCACCGAGCCGGCCACCGCGGCGGGGACCTTGGCGTCCGAGGCGGGCGCGCGGTGGGTGCCGTCCGCGGTGCGGTAGTTGCGGAAACCGGTGCCGAAGGCCTTGGCCATCGCGGCGGTGGAGCCGGCCACCTGCACGTAGTGGTTCGTGCTGGCGGAGACGGTCAGGCCCGCGCCGGTCACCCAGTCGGTGACGGCCTTGACCTGCTGCGGGGTGGCGCCGAACTTCGCCTGGACCTGGTCGGAGGACAGGTACTGGCCGTAGGCCGGGGAGTTCGGGTCGGAGACCGCCTTGGCGAGCGCGGCCAGGCCGCTGGCGTCCCGGCCGGCCAGGTAGATCCGGGCGGTGGCCGGGGCGGCCGCGTCGGCGGCGCCGGCGTCGGCCTGCGGGGTGGCCCACTCGGGGTGGGTGCCGGGCAGGGCCTGGGCGCTGTCGCCGGCCGGGGTGGCGGCGGAGGCCGGAACGGCCGCGCCGAGGGTGGTGAGGATCAGTGCGGCGGCGACGGCGGCCGGAGCGATGCTCTGGGCGAGCTTGTTGCGCGCGATGGGCACGTCGGGTCCCCCCTTCTCGGTTCGATGGAGCGTCAGCTGCCCCTCGTGAGGGCGTGACGGGGCGCGCCGCGAGCGGAAGACCCCCCACCGCGGCACCGGAGTTGACTGTGCGAAAGCTGTCTATGCGGACTGATGTACGCCACTCAAGAGCACGTCCGAAAGCTTTACCCCGGCATGACCCGATCGGGGGGAAACGTTTGGCCGCCGCGCTCCGGGGCCCGCACGGAGCAGCCGCCGTGTCCGATGACCGGTGCGGTTCGTTGCACAGGCTCAGGGGGGCCGGAACGAAGGGCGGGCCGAAACGAAGTGTCTTACCCATCCCGGCAGCCGCCATGCACCCATCCGGTGATCAGTTCTCCGGAACCCGGGCCAAAACCGCACGACCGGCCTACCCTTGACAAGGTGAACGCTCCCCAGCCGGCAGCCGCCGCCACCGTCACCGCCGCCCGTCCGCCCGCCGACCTGCGCGCCCGGGTGGCGTCGTACCGGGCCGAGTTGATCGAGCTGCGCCGTGACCTCCACCGGCACCCCGAGCTCGGCCGCCAGGAGTTCCGCACCACCCGGCTGCTGCGCGAGCGGCTGGTCGCCGCCGGGCTGGAGCCGCGGGTGCTGCCCGGCGGCACCGGGCTGCTGGTGGACCTCGTCCCGCCGGGCACCGCGCTGGGCACCCCGCTGCTCGCGTTCCGGGCCGACATCGACGCGCTGCCGATCGACGACGCCAAGCAGGACGTGCCGTACCGCTCCACGCTCCCCGGCCGGGCGCACGCCTGCGGCCACGACGTGCACACCGCGGTGGTGCTCGGCACCGGCCTGGTGCTGGCCCAGGCGCTGGCCGCGGGGGAGCTGTCCCGCCCGGTGCGGCTGATCTTCCAGCCCGCCGAGGAGATGATGCCCGGCGGCGCGCTGGACGTGATCGCGGCCGGCGGGATGGAGGGGGTCGGCCGGATCTTCGCCGTGCACTGCGACCCCAAGGTGGCGGTCGGCCGGATCGGGCTGAAGGCCGGGGCGATCACCTCGGCCTGCGACAAGGTGCGGATCTCGCTGGACGGCCCGGGCGGGCACACCGCCCGTCCGCACCTGACCACCGACCTGGTCACCGCGGTGGCCAAGCTGGCCGCCGAGCTGCCCGCCGGGCTCTCCCGCCGGATGGACCCGCGCTGGGGGGTCTCGCTGGTGTGGGGGCGGATCGCGGCCGGCTCCGCGCCGAACGTGATCCCGCAGCACGCCGAGCTGGAGGGCACCGTCCGCTGCCTGGAGCTGGCCGGCTGGCGGGAGGCGCCGGAGGTGCTGGAGGAGCTGGTCGCGCACCTGGCCGAGACCCACCGCGCCAAGTGGTCCCTCGACTACCACCGGGGCGTGCCGCCGGTGGTCAACGAGGCCGCCTCGATCGACCAGCTGGAGGCGGCGATGAACGCCCGGTTCGCCGAGGGGCGCGGCCCGGTGGTCGAACCCACCGAGCAGAGCCTGGGCGGCGAGGACTTCTCCTGGTACCTGGAGCACGCCCCGGGCGCGCTGGCCCGGCTCGGCGTCCGCGGCCCGCACGAGAAGGGCGCCCGGGACCTCCACCAGGGCGACTTCGACGCGGACGAGCGGGCGATCGGGATCGGCGTCGAGCTGTTCGCCGCGCTGGCGCTGGAGCACGCCCGGACCTGACCGGGCGCGAGCGCGGGGAGCCCGGGGCCGCCGCCCCGGGCTCCCCGCGGTTCCGGCGCGGCGCCTTCCCGGCTCCCGGGCGGGGGCGTGGCGGCGAGGCGCCTTCTCGGGCCCCGGGCAGGGGGCGTAGCGTGGTGGACCGATACCAGCCGGTAAGGAACGCAGGGTTGGCCATGTGTGCGGCTATGTCCGGATTTGCCTGGGCGTACGACCACATTTTGATAACAACCCGGACGCCCCCGCAGGCCGTAACACAACCGTGTTCTACGCGCGTTACGGTGGCGCACGACCACGCCAACCGGGTGTGTGAGAAGGAGAAACTCCCTTGCGCCGTTCACTCAAGCTCGCCGCGGCAGTGCTCTCGGGTTCCCTGGGCATCGCCTCGCTCGCCGCCTGCGGCGCAAAGAGCACCGACAACAACTCCACCTCCTCCTCGGCCGGTGCGGGCAGCTCCAGCTTCAAGGTCGGCATGGCCTACGACATCGGCGGCCGCGGCGACCAGTCCTTCAACGACTCCGCCGCGCGCGGCCTGGACCAGGCCAAGACCGACCTGGGCGCCACCATCACCGAGGCCGAGGCCAAGTCGGGCGAGTCGGAGGGCGACAAGGAGCAGCGCCTGAAGTCCCTGGTCACCGGCGGCTTCAACCCGATCATCGCGGTGGGCTTCGTCTACCAGGACGCGGTGAACAAGGTCGCTGCCGAGAACCCGAACGTGAAGTTCGCGATCATCGACTCCTCCTCGGCCGACCAGCCGAAGAACGTCACCTCGCTGACCTTCTCCGAGGAGCAGGGCTCCTTCCTGGCGGGCGTGGCCGCCGCCAACAAGTCGAAGGCCAAGCACGTCGGCTTCATCGGCGGCGTGCAGTCCGAGCTGATCAAGAAGTTCGAGGCCGGCTACACCGCGGGCGCCAAGTCCGTCGACCCGAACATCCAGGTCGACGTGACCTACCTGACCACCCCGCCGGACTTCACCGGCTTCGCCGACCCGGGCAAGGGCAAGCAGGCCGCCCAGGGCCAGCTCGACAAGGGCGCGGACGTCATCTACTCGGCGGCCGGCTCCTCCGGCACCGGCGCGATCGAGGCCGTCTCCGCCGCCGGCAAGTGGGCCATCGGCGTCGACTCCGACCAGGCCAAGCAGCCCGCCCTGGACAAGTACAAGGACCACATCCTCACCTCGATGGTGAAGAACGTGGACAAGGCCGTCTTCACCTACGTCAAGTCGGCGAAGGACAACAGCACCCAGGGCGGCGTGCAGAACTTCGACCTGAAGGCGGGCGGCGTGTCGCTGGCCACCACCGGTGGCTACATCGACGACATCAAGGCCAAGATCGACGCCGCCACCCAGCAGATCACCAGCGGCCAGACCACGGTCCCGACCGCCCCGTAAGGCCGGTCCGGCCCACCGCCGGTCCGACCCGATCGCACGGCAGGGGCCCGGGCGGGCGCGCCCCGGCGCGCCCGCCCGGGCCCCTGCCGGTTCCACCCACGGCACACCGCCGCACCGCCCCCCCGGCCCCGCGGCACGGCTCCCCCCGGGTTTCCCCACTGAGCCCTCAGCGCGACGAAGCGCCCGACGACCAGCAGGAGATCGCCATCACCCCCTCCGACTCCGTCCCGACGGACGGCACCCCCCGCGCGGGAACGGCGACACCTGCCGTCGAACTGCGCGGCATCACCAAGCGCTTCCCCGGTGTGGTGGCCAACCACGACATCGACATCACCGTGCGGCGGGGCACCGTCCACGCGCTGATGGGCGAGAACGGCGCGGGCAAGTCCACCCTGATGAAGATCCTCTACGGGATGCAGAAGCCGGACGAGGGCACCATCGCCATCGACGGCGAGCAGGTGGAGTTCGCCACCCCCGCGGACGCCATCGCGCGCGGCATCGGGATGGTCCACCAGCACTTCATGCTGGCCGACAACTTCACCGTCTGGGAGAACATCGTCCTGGGCGGCGAGAGCCTGTACGGCATCGGCGCCAAGGCCAAGGCCCGCATCCGCGAGCTGTCCGACCAGTACGGCCTGGGCGTCCGGCCGGACGCGCTGGTCGAGGACCTGGGCGTGGCCGACCGGCAGCGGGTGGAGATCCTCAAGGTGCTCTACCGCGGCGCCCGGATCCTGATCCTGGACGAGCCGACCGCGGTGCTCGTGCCGCAGGAGGTCGACGCGCTCTTCGACAACCTGCGCGAGCTCAAGGCCGAGGGCGTCACCGTCATCTTCATCTCGCACAAGCTGCACGAGGTGCTCTCGGTGGCCGACGCGATCAGCGTGATCCGCCGCGGCACCACCGTCGGCGACGCCGACCCGCGCCGGGTGACCGCCCGCCAGCTCGCCGAGCTGATGGTCGGCGCCGAACTGCCCTCCCCGGAGAGCCGCGAGTCCACCGTCACCGACACCGAGATGCTCCGGGTCGAGGGCCTGCGGATCGCCAAGCCGGACGCCGAGGGCGTCGAGCGCGTCGTCCTGGACGACGTGTCGCTGCGCATCCGCAAGGGCGAGATCCTCGGCATCGCCGGCGTCGAGGGCAACGGCCAGGCCGAACTGGTCGAGGCCGTCATGGGCATGCTGCCGCTGGACGCCGGCACCGTCACGCTGGACGGCGCCGACCTGACCGGCACCCTGACCCGGGCCCGCCGCGAAGCCGGCATCGGCTACATCCCCGAGGACCGGCACCGGCACGGCCTGCTGCTGGAAGCCCCGCTGTGGGAGAACCGCATCCTCGGCCACGTCACCGAGCGGCCCAACTCCAAGGGCGTGCTGCTCGACCCGGCCGGCGCCCGGGCCGACACCCAGCGGATCGTCGAGGAGTACGACGTCCGCACCCCCGGCATCGAGGTCACCGCGGCCTCGCTGTCCGGCGGCAACCAGCAGAAGCTGATCATCGGCCGGGAGATGAGCCACTCCCCGAAGCTGCTGATCGCCGCCCACCCGACCCGCGGCGTGGACGTCGGCGCGCAGGCCCAGATCTGGGAGCAGATCCGCACCGCCCAGCGCGACGGCCTGGCGGTGCTGCTGATCTCCGCCGACCTGGACGAGCTGATCGGCCTGTCCGACACCATCCGGGTGATCTACCGCGGCCGCCTGGTCGCCGACGCCGACCCGGCCACCGTCACCGCCGAGGACCTGGGCAGCGCGATGACCGGCGCCGCCAGCGGCCACATCGAGTCCGCCCCGGGCGCCGACGCCGCCGCGCCCACCGACACCCCGTCCACCGACACCGCCGACGACGAGCAGGCGGGGGAGTAGCCACATGACCAGTCCCAACCCCCCGGCCGCACCCGCGGCCAAGCGGTCGCTGCGCGAGCGCGTCGACCTGGAGCGGATCGGGCTCGCCCTGGCCGCCCCCGTGCTGGCGGTGCTGCTGTCGCTGATCATCGCCGGCGCCCTGCTGGCGGTCTCCGGCCGCGACCCGTTCGACGCCTTCTCCATCATGTGGAACTACGGCACCGCGTCCGACGGGCAGGTCGCCGTCCTGAACAAGGCCACCGTGTACTACCTGGCCGCGGCCGCCGCCGCGTTCGGGTTCCGGATGAACCTGTTCAACATCGGCATCGAGGGCCAGTACAAGCTGGCCATGATGTTCGCCGCGTTCGTCGGCAGCCAGGTCGACCTGCCGGCCTTCCTGCAGATCCCGCTGCTGCTGCTCGTCGCGATGTGCGTCGGCGGCCTGTGGGCGTCGATCGCCGGTCTGCTGAAGGTCTACCGGGGCGTCAGCGAGGTCATCTCGACCATCATGCTGAACGCCATCGCCACCGCCGTGATCGGCGTGCTGCTGGTGCCCGGCATCTTCGCGCCGAAGACCAGCGGCACCACCAACTCGATCCAGACCGGCAAGATCTCCGAGTCCAGCCACTTCTTCTCGATCGAGACCCAGGGCGGCACCCTGTGGGGCTTCCTCGTGATCGCGGTGCTGGTCGGCGTGGTCTTCCAGTTCACCCTGAACCGCACCCGGTTCGGCTTCGACCTGCGCGCCACCGGCCGCTCGGAGACCGCCGCGAGCGCCTCCGGCGTCAACGTCAAGCGCATGGTGATCACCTCGATCGTGGTCTCCGGCGCGCTGGCCGGCCTGGTCGGCCTGCCCGAACTCATGCAGAACACCCCGTACTTCGGGCAGAACGTGCAGACCGGCCTCGGCTTCATCGGCATCTCGGTGGCGCTGCTCGGCCGCAACACCCCGATCGGCATCGCGTTCTCCGCGCTGCTGTTCGCCTTCCTGGACGCCTCCGGCGCCCAGCTGCCCACCCGGGGCGACTACCCGTCCGAGATCATCCCGGTGATCCAGGGCACCATCGTCATCTGTGTCGTCGTGGCCTACGAGCTGGTGCGCCGCTACGGCCTCAAGCGCCAGCAGCAGAAGGTCGGCGCCGAGCTCGCCGCGCAGGCTGCCGCGGCCGCCCAGAAGGAGGTCGCGGCATGAGCACCGCAGTCGCCGGCAAGCCCAAGACGCCGGTCGCGTCCGCGAAGCGGACCAAGCTCACCTGGCCGGTGGTGCTGCTGCTGATCGCGCTCGCCCTGGTGCTGTTCGCCGCGGTCGGCGCGGCCACCGGCAACCACGGCCTGACCTCCTCCGGCCAGATCGCCGCCGCGCTCTCCTCGGCCGTGCCGATCGCGATGGCCGGCCTCGGCGGCCTCTGGTCGGAGCGCGCGGGCGTGGTCAACATCGGCCTCGAGGGCATGATGGTGGCCGGCACCTTCTGCGGAGCCTGGGGCGGCTTCCTGGTCAACCCGTGGGTCGGCCTGCTGGCCGGCATGGCGGGCGGCGCGCTCGGCGGCCTGCTGCACGCGCTGGTCACCGTCACCTTCGGCGTCGACCACATCGTCTCCGGCGTCGGCATCAACCTGCTGATCCCCGGCATCTGCGCCTACGTCAACCGGATCTACTACAAGGACTACGTGGCCGACGGCGCCGGCGCCAACCAGTCGCCGCCCTCCGACTCGCTGCCCACCTTCACCTTCCCCGGCCTGTCCGGCTGGCTGGACGGCGTCGAGAAGCACCACTGGTTCCTGGTCTCCGACGTGGCCGGCATCGTCCGCGGCCTGGTCACCGAGCTGTCGGTGGTCACCCTGATCGCCGCCGTGTTCCTGGTCGCCAGCTACTTCCTGCTCTGGCGCACCGTGTTCGGCCTGCGGCTGCGCTCCTGCGGCGAGAACCCGTCCGCCGCCGAGTCGCTGGGCGTCAACGTCTACAAGTACAAGTACCTCGCGGTGACCGCCTCCGGCGCCTTCGCGGGCCTCGGCGGCGCGTACCTCTCGCTGGTCGCCGCGCACTTCTACCGGGACGGGCAGACCCAGGGCCGCGGCTTCATCGGCCTGGCCGCGATGATCTTCGGCAACTGGATGCCGGGCGGCCTGGCCGCCGGCGCGGGCCTGTTCGGCTTCACCGACAGCCTCCAGCTGCGCGACGCCGACTCGGTGCACGTGCTGCTGCTGGTGGTCGCCGTCGCGATGGCGCTGCTCGCGCTCTGGCAGTTCTACCGCCGCAAGTTCACCGCCGGTGCGATCAGCATCGTCGTCGCGGGCGGCGTCGCCGCGTGGTACGCCTGCACCGACGAGGTGCAGCGCCCGCTGATCGTGGCCACCCCGTACGTGATCACCCTGGTGGTGCTCGCGCTGGCCTCGCAGCGGCTGCGGATGCCCAAGGCGGACGGCCTGGTCTACCGCAAGGGGCAGGCCAAGTGACGGCGGCACCGGAGGTCGACTGGGCGGCGCTGCGCGAGGCCGCCCGGGCGGCGATGCGGCACGCGTACGCGCCCTACAGCAAGTACCCGGTCGGGGCCGCGGCCCTGGTCGAGGACGGCCGCACGGTGGTCGGCTGCAACGTGGAGAACGCCTCGTACGGACTCGGCCTGTGCGCCGAGTGCGGGCTGGTCTCCGCGCTGCACGCCTCCGGCGGCGGCCGGCTGGTGGCCTTCACCTGCGTGGACGGCGGCGGCGAGCTGCTGATGCCGTGCGGGCGCTGCCGCCAGCTGCTGTACGAGCACGGCGGGCCCGAACTGCTGGTCGAACTGCCCTCCGGCATCCGCCCGATGAGCGAGGTGCTGCCGGACGCGTTCGGACCGGAGCGGCTGTAGCCGCCCGCCTTGTTACGCGCGTAGAGTGTCGCGGGAGGACATCCCGCGGCACTCTTCGCATTTCACCTCTTCTGGATCTTCTGGAGCACCTGCATGGACGCCATCTCCGTCATCCGGGCCAAGCGCGACCGGGGCGAGCTGACCGACCCCCAGATCGACTGGGTCATCGACGCCTACACCCGCGGCGAGGTCGCCGACGAGCAGATGTCCGCCCTGGCCATGGCCATCCTGCTGAACGGCATGACGGCCCGCGAGATCAGCCGCTGGACCGACGCGATGATCCGCTCCGGCGAGCGGATGGACTTCTCCTCGCTCGGCGTGCCCACCGCCGACAAGCACTCCACCGGCGGCGTCGGCGACAAGATCACCCTCCCGCTCGCCCCGCTGGTCGCCGCCTGCGGCGCCGCCGTCCCGCAGCTCTCCGGCCGCGGCCTCGGCCACACCGGCGGCACCCTCGACAAGCTGGAGTCCGTCCCCGGCTGGCGGGCCCTGCTCTCCAACGAGGAGATGCTCGACGTGCTGCGCGGCTGCGGCGCCGTGATCTGCGCCGCCGGCGACGGGCTGGCCCCCGCCGACAAGAAGCTCTACGCCCTGCGCGACGTCACCGGCACCGTCGAGGCGATCCCGCTGATCGCCTCCTCGATCATGTCCAAGAAGATCGCCGAAGGCACCGGCGCCCTCGTCCTGGACGTCAAGGTCGGCTCCGGCGCGTTCATGAAGAACCTCGACGACGCCCGCGAGCTCGCCCGCACCATGGTCGGCCTCGGCCGCTCGGCCGGCGTCGCCACCGTCGCCCTGCTCACCGACATGTCCACCCCGCTCGGCCTCACCGCGGGCAACGCGCTCGAAGTCCGCGAGTCCGTCGAGGTGCTGGCCGGCGGCGGCCCCGCCGACGTCGTCGAACTCACCCTCGCCCTGGCCCGCGAGATGCTCGCCGCCGCCGGCGTCCACGGCAAGGACCCGGCCGACGCCCTGCGCGACGGCTCCGCCATGGACCACTGGCGCCGCATGATCACCGCCCAGGGCGGCGACCCCGACGCCGCCCTCCCGGTGGCCCGCGAGACCCACGTCGTCCCCGCCCCCGCCACCGGCGTCCTCACCGCCCTCGACGCCTACGCCGTCGGCGTCGCCGCCTGGCGCCTCGGCGCCGGCCGCGCCCGCAAGGAGGACCCGGTCCAGGCCGGCGCCGGCGTCGAACTCCACGCCAAGCCCGGCGACCCCGTCACCGCCGGCCAGCCCCTGCTCACCCTGCACACCGACACCCCCGAGCGCTTCCCCTACGCCCTGGAGGCCCTGGCCGACGCCGTCACCGTCGCCCCGGCCGGCACCGCGTTCACCCCGGCCCCGATCGTCCTGGACCGGATCGGCTGACCGCCGCGGCCGGGGGGCCGGCGGGACCGGACCCGCGTTCACCGGCCGCTCAGCGGCCGGTGAACGCGAGGCCGATCCCGCCGGCCGGGACCTCCGCGCCGATCCGGTACTGGACGACCTCGAACGGCGCGAACGTCCCGGCCGCCACCGCCCCGGCCGGCTCGACCGTGACCTCCAGCCGCCGCCGCTCCCCGCCGTCCAGGACGAGGGCGCAGGACAACTCGCCCTCGTCGCGCGCCAGTTCCTGCCCGTCCGGGCCGGTGAGCACGATCGGCCCGGCCTCGGCCCCCACCGGCTCCGGGCCCCCGTCCAGCCGGAAGCCCGGCCACCGCAGCGGCGGGACGGGACCCACGCTGATCAGGTACTCGGCCTCCTCCGCCAGCGGGTTGGACGCCAGGAACGGGAGGGTCCCGGCACCGCCGGACGGCAGCACGACGAGGTTGTGCTGCGCCCAGTGCCGGTCGTTGACCGGGTCGGCCACGTTCGTGCCCGGCGGGTCGAGCGGGTGCCGGACCTGGGCCAGCAGGCAGACGTGGTCGCCGGCGTCCGCGGGGATGCGCCCGGTCAGCGGGTCGGAGACCACCTGCCCGCCGTGCGGCGGCACCACCACGGTGGTGAGGCCGAGGAACTTGTCGGCGTCCGGGACGAGCGGGCCGCTGACCGGGGGCGACCACCACAGCCCCAGGTAGGCGATCGACTCGCTGTTGCCGCCCTGCCAGTTCCCGACCGTCACCTGCACGGTCAGGTCCTCCCCGGGCTGGAAGGCGGTGAGCGGCTGGATGCCGGAGCACAGGTACCAGCAGACCTCCGGCGGCACCGGCCGCACGCCGCTGTCGACCGGGAAGGACCCGGCCGGCAGGACCGGCGGCGGGTAGCTGTGGACGAACAGGTACGGCCGGTCGTCGGTGGTCCCCTCCCGGTCGCGGCCGTCGTTGCGCGCGGGCATGGCCGGCCTCCTCACGTCTCGTCGTAGTCGAGGACCCGGACGTCCACCGGGTCGTCGTCGATCGACCCGCCGGCCGCCCAGCAGTCGTAGCGGCGGAACCGGTCGGCGTCCAGGTCCGGGTTGGCCTCGCCGGAGGCGCCCTCGGCGATCCCGGTCCACAGCGCGGTCACCGCGGCGGTGGACTCCCGCAGCAGCCAGCCGGGGTCGGTGCCGACCGGCAGCCCGCCGCCGCCGTCGGACGGCTCCTCCAGCGGGGTCAGCGGGTAGCGGTAGAACACCGCCACCGGATCGGCCTCGGGGCGGCGCGGGGTGATGTTGTCACCGCTCGACGGCACCGCGAGGAACTGCCGGTACAGCGGGTAGCGCAGCCGCCCGTCCGGCGCCGCCACCCCGCACCCGGCCAGGTAGCCGCCCGCCTTCCGCAGGCCCTCCCACAGCCGGGCCTGGAAGTCGAACAACAGGCCCACCAGCTGGGTGAGCTGGGGCAGGTCGGCGCCCCGGGCGAACTCCTCCGAGGTGAGCGGCTGGTACTGCGAGGCGAGGGCGGCCTGCTCCTCCGGGCTGAGGCTGGTCTCGAACGCGTGCCGGAAGTTGTCCGACACGTGCTTGTCCCAGAAGGTGCACGAGGTGCCGTTCCCCCACTGCTCCCAGCACACGCCGCCCAGCGTCCCGACGAAGGCGATGAACCCCAGCACGCCCAGCCAGAAGCTGCCGCACTGGTTGTCGCTGTCCCGGGTGCTGTCCGTCGCGGACGGCGGGCGCTGGTACGGGGGCACCGCCGGCCCCGAGTACGTGGCCGGGCCGAGCCCGGAGTCGGCGACGGCGGGCGGGGTGGCCGTCTCGGTCGTCACCACCGGGACCGGCGGGTTCGCCGGGTCGGCCCACAGCCGCCGGACGAACACCGGGGCGGGGAGCTTCGGCCGGGGCGGCTGCCGGAACGTGCCGAGCAGCTCCAACTGCCGCACCAGGCGCCGGTACCCGAGCCCGAGGTCCGGCGGCGGCGCCGTCGCGCCGAGGTCGTAGGTCCGTTCGAGCACCTCGGTCAGGAACGCCGCCGCCTCGTCCGGGAGCCGGGCCCCGGGGGACGCGTCGTACCGGAGGGTGGCCGCGAGCCGGCGGAAGTCCCCGGCCTCCGGCCGCAGTTGGGCCAGGTAGCAGCCGACGGTGTGGCGGGCGATCCGGTCCCGGAACCGGTGGCTGCGCCGGGGCCCGCCGACGACCTTGCCCAGGTAGGCCGAGCCGGCGGCGTTCGCCGCGTGGCCGGACAGGACGCCGAAGGCCGTCGCCCGGGTGGCGGGGGTGTCCGCCGCCGCGAAGGCCGCGCGGACGAAGGCGTCGGTGCGCCGGGCCAGGAAGACGTCGCCCCAGCCCCAGGCGTCCAGCGGGAGGTCGCCCTGCCGCGGGTGCTCCGGCACGTGCCGCATCTCGGCGAGCCGCCGGCCCAGGTCCTGGATCTCCAGGTGCTTGCCGTGCACCCGCTCGCCCAGCTTCCGCAGGCGCACCGTGGCCCCGCAGTACTTCGCCGCCGCGTCCGGGTGCGCCGGGTCGGCGAGGGCGGCCTCGATGTCGGCGCGCACCGCGCCGATCTCCGTGTAGAGGTCCACCCCCTCGGTCCACATCGCGGCGGCCTCGGCGAGCAGGTCGAGTTCCAGGCCGTCCGACTGGGCGTGCTGGAGCAGGTGGTCCAGCAGGCTGCCCAGGGCGGCGTCCGCGGGGTGGTCGGCCACCTCGGCGAGCAGCTCGTCCAGGGCCGGGCGCAGCGCGGGGTCGACCTGCGCGGCGGCCAGGCCCTCCCGGTGCTCGGCCAGCGCGGCGGCATGGGTTCTGGCATCGATCATGGGGGTCACCCACATCCCACTGTCGGGCGGGCGTCCTGCGGCCGACCGGCGGCGCGGCACGCGGACCCGCGGCCGACCGGACGCGCGCGAATCTTCAGACCGCCTCCAGCGTCACGCCGCCCGCCGCCCCCGGCAACCCCCCGCGTCCACCGGCCCGGCCCGGCTACCCGGCGTACGTGCGCAGGACGCCGGTGTCGAGCGTCCAGGGGCCGACGGTGATCACGTCGCCGAAGGCGAAGTCGGTACGGCGGGTGTAGTTCGGTTCGGAGTGGACGATCCCGGTGCCCAGGCGGGGGTCGACCAGGAGGTAGAGCGGAATGCCCATGGCGGCGTAGTCGGCGACCTTGGCGTGATAATCGGTCTCGGAGTTGGATGTCGAGACGATCTCGACGACGAGCAGGATCTCGTGGGGCAGGAACGCCGGAGCCTCGTCGTCCAGCGCCGCCTCCGGGAAGACCATGAGGTCGGGGTTGCGGAGGCGCCCGTGGGCGGGGTCGGCCAAGTCGGCGCCACCGTGGGCGATGTAACCGGGGTGGGTCTGCGGAAGCTGCCCGTTGAGCTGCTGGGCGATGCGGATCACCGCGAGTTCGTGCCGCTTCACCGGCGACATCATCACCACGACCGTGCCGTCCGCGATCTCGATCTTCCCCATCCCCGGAGTCTGCGGCAACTGGTCGGCGATCTCACGGAGCATGGCGAACACGGCGGGGTCGATGCTCATGCCCGAAGTGTAGTGACGGCTCCCGCCCGGCGGGCCGCGTGGGCGCGGCGGGTGGCGTAGAGGGTGACGCCGGCCGCGCAGGCCATCGCGGTGAGGGCGACGGCCGCGGTGCCGGACCAGCCGGTGGAGTGGTAGGCGTCGGCGCCCAGGGTGCCGCCGAGGCTGTTGCCCAGGTAGTAGGCGATCAGGTAGAGCGCGGAGGCCTGGGCGCGGCCGGTGGTGGCGGTGCGGCCGACGGCGGAGGAGGCGGTGGCGTGGCCGGCGAAGAAGCCGGCGGTGATCAGGACCAGGCCGAGGACCGCGCAGGGCAGCGAGTCCGCGAGCGAGAGCAGCAGGCCCGCCGTGGTGGTGGAGATCGCCAGGTAGAGGGTGCCGCGGCGGCCGCAGCGGGCGGTCAGGCGGCCGGCCGAGGCGGAGGACGCGGTGCCGACCAGGTAGACCACGAAGATCGAGGCGGCCACCGACTGCGGGAGGTGGAAGGGCGCGGCGGTGAGCCGGTACCCGACCGTGTTGTAGACCGCGCCGAAGACGGCCATGAACAGCATGCCGAGCGCGTACAGCCGCAGCAGCAGCGGGTCGCGCAGGTGCCCGGCGACGGTCGCGGCCAGCGCCCGGGCGTCCACCGGCGCCCGGCGGAAGTGCCGGGCCCGCGGGATCAGCGCGCGGAAGGCCAGCACCGCGAGCAGCGCCAGGACGGCCGAGACGGCCAGCCCCCAGCGCCAGCCCCAGGCGGCCGCGGCCCAGCCGGAGACCAGCCGGCCGCCCATCCCGCCGATCGAGTTGCCCGCCACGTACAGCCCCATCGCGGAGGCCAGCGCCGCCGGGTGCACCTCCTCCGCGAGATAGGCCATCGCGGTGGCGGGCAGCCCGGCCAGCGCCGCGCCCTGGACGGCGCGCAGCACCACCAGCGTGGTGAGGTCCGGGGCGAACGGCAGGGCCACCGCGAGCAGCGCGGCGGCCAGCGTGGAGGCCGTCATCACGGCGGTGCGCCCGTACCGGTCGGACAGCGCGCTGGCCGGGAGCAGGGCGAGGGCGAGTCCGAGGGTGGAGGCGGAGGCCGTCCAGCTGGCCTGGCCGGGGGTCAGGCCGAGGTCGGCGGAGAGGATCGGCAGCAGGCCCTGGGTGGAGTACAGCAGGACGAAGGTGGCCACGCCCGCCGCGAACAGGGCGAGGTTGGCGCGGCGGAAGTCCCGGCTGCCGGGGCGCAGGCGCAGATCGGCGGGGGTGCTGGTGGGGACGGGCGCGGACGCCTCGGTACTGGCGGGCTGCATGGCGTCGACGCTAGGACCGGGCCGGTTGATGCGTCCAATGCATCAATGCGCGATGATCCATGCCATGGCGCATCAGAGCAGCTCCGGGCCGGTCCGTCCCGCCGAACTCGGCCCCGACGCCGATGTGACGCTGCTCGCACCGCAGTTGGCGGAGTTCGCGGCGGTCGCCCGGCTGGAGCACGTCACCCGGGCCGCCCAGCTGCTCGGCATGCCGCAGCCCACCCTGTCGCGGGCCGTCGCCCGGCTGGAGGCCGACCTCGGCGTCGACCTGTTCGCCCGGCAGGGCCGCGCCGTCCGGCTCACCCGCTCCGGCCGGATCCTGCTGGACGCCGTCGAACGGGCCCTCGCCGAGGTCGAGCGCGGCGTCGAGGCGGCCCGCGCGGAGGCCGACCCGGCGGCCGGACGGGTCGCCTTCGGCTTCCTGCACACCATGGGGACGGACGCCGTCCCCGCCCTGCTGCGCGGCTTCCGGGCCGGACACCCGCGGGTGCGCTTCCAGCTGGTGCAGGACTACGTCGCCGCGATGCTGGAGCGCCTGCGGGCGGGCGAGCTCGACCTCTGCCTGGTCTCCCCGCTCCCGGACGACCCCGACCTGGTGGCCCGCCCGCTGGACGAGCAGCGGCTGTTCCTGACCGTCCCGGCCGACCACCGCCTCGCGGCCCGCCGCCGGATCCGGCTGGCCGAGGTCGCGGACGAGCCCTGGGTGACGGTCGAGGAGGGGTACGGGCTGCGCCACATCATGGAGGGCTTCTGCGCCGAGGCCGGGTTCGCCCCGCGGATCGCCTTCGAGGGCGAGGAGGTGGAGACCCTGCGCGGCCTGGTCGCCGCGGGCCTCGGCGTCGCCCTGCTGCCGCCCGCGCTGGTCCCCCGCCCCGGCGTCGTCGAACTGGAGGTCACCGCCCCCCGCACCCGCCGCGCCATCGGCCTGGCCTGGCTCGCGGCCCGCCCGCTCACGCCGCCGGCCGCGGCCTTCCGCGACTTCGTGCTCTCGCGCCGGGGGAGCATCCTGGCGCACGACTAGGGCGCGCCGGGCGGCGCGACGGGGGGGAGTTCGCCTGACGCGGCCCCCACGCCCCGCCGGGCCCCCGGACGTGCGCCCCGCGGGCTTCGCGGTAGGCAATCTACGCGCGTAGGAGGTATGCTCCTGCGATGGAGAAGCAGATCACCGCGTTCGCGGGCACGGCCCCGCGCGTTCCCACGTCCGAGCAGATCGTCCGGGCGCCGAAGGTGCTGCTGCACGACCACCTGGACGGTGGACTGCGGCCGGAGACGATCGTCGAACTGGCCGCCGACTGCGGCTACCGGGGGCTGCCGACCACCGACCCGAAGGAGCTCGGGACGTGGTTCCGGGAGGCCGCCGACTCGGGGTCGCTGGAGCGGTACCTGGAGACCTTCGCGCACACCTGCGCGGTGATGCAGACCCGGGCGGCGCTGGTCCGGGTGGCGGCGGACTGCGCGGAGGACCTGGCCGCGGACGGCGTGGTGTACGCCGAGGTGCGGTACGCGCCGGAGCAGCACCTGGAGGCCGGGCTGAGCCTGGACGAGGTGGTGGAGGCCGTCAACGAGGGCTTCCGGACCGGCGAGGCGAACGCCCGGGCCCGCGGGCACCGGATCCGGGTCGGGACGCTGCTGACCGCGATGCGGCACGCCGCCCGCTCACAGGAGATCGCCGAGCTGGCCAACCGCTACCGGGACCACGGCGTGGTCGGGTTCGACATCGCGGGCGCCGAGGCGGGCCACCCGCCGACCCGGCACCAGGCGGCGTTCGACTACCTCAAGGGCGAGAACAACCACTTCACCATCCACGCGGGCGAGGCGTTCGGCCTGCCGTCGATCTGGGAGGCGCTGCAGTGCTGCGGCGCGGACCGGCTCGGCCACGGCGTGCGGATCGTGGACGACCTCACGGTCGGCGAGGACGGCCGGGTGCAGCTGGGCCGGCTGGCCGCGTACGTCCGCGACAAGCGGATCCCGCTGGAGATGTGTCCGACCTCGAACCTGCAGACCGGCGCGGCGGCCTCGTACGCGGAGCACCCGATCGGGCTGCTGACCCGGCTGAAGTTCCGGGTCACCGTCAACACCGACAACCGGCTGATGAGCGGCACCTCGATGAGCCGCGAGTTCGCGCACCTGGTGGACGCGTTCGGGTACACCCTGGCGGACCTGGAGTGGTTCACCGTCAACGCGATGAAGTCGGCGTTCCTGCCGTTCGACGAGCGGCTGGCGATGATCAACGACGTGATCAAGCCCGGTTACGCGGGGCTGAAGGCGGAGTGGCTGTTCGGCCCGCGCGGCTGACCCGCGGCCGATCCGCAGCCGATGCGCGGCCGATCCACGGCCGATGCGCGGTGCCGCGCTCCGGAGGGATGGTCCGACTTATCACTCTCCGGAGTGGACGGGCTTTGGCTGCGGGGCGGCCTTCTCACTACGGTGGGCCGGTCACTGCTGACTCGGTGTGACGGCGACGTCCCCAACCCCGGGCGTCCGCCGCGCACCGGCCCGACCAGGACTGAGGACGCACACATGAAGCAGGCCACTCTCAAGGCCGCCGGCGCCGCCGCGCTCGGCGTCGCCTTCGCCGCCGCCGCCGCGGGCTCCGCCGCCGCCGCGCCGGTCGCCCCCGGCGGCCTCGGACTGCCGACCAGCGCGCTCACCAACCCCGGCGTGACCGGCGCGGCCACCGGCGCGGTGAGCAAGCTCCCCGGCGGCGACCAGCTCGGCACGGTGACCGGCACCCTCAACCCGGCCGCCGGCGCCCCGGCCGCCGCCCCCGTCGAGGAGCAGGCCCCGCCGGTCGCCGAGCAGACCGGCCCGGGCGGCGTCGACCAGGAGCAGGGCGCCCCGACGGCGGCCAACCGGGTCGGCGGCCTGGACTCCGTCCCCGGCGGCCAGGGCCTGGCCAAGACCCCGGTCGGCGGAGTGGTCGGCACCCTGACCAGCCTGTCCCCGACCGGCGGCGGCGCCCCCGGCCTGCCCGGCCTGCCGGGCCTGGGCGGCTGACACCCGCCGCACGCACGAACGGAGGGGCCGCCCCGCTGGGGGCGGCCCCTCCGTTCGTGCGTGCCGGGCGCGGGCTCCCCGCGCCGCGGGCGGCTCACGGCTCCTGGGGGAGCAGCAGCCACAGCGCCAGGTAGACCAGGAACTGCGGGCCGGGCAGCAGGCAGGACACCAGGAAGATGATCCGGACCGTCCACGGGGTCAGCCCGAAGCGCTGGGCCAGCCCGGCGCAGACGCCGGCGATGACGCGGTGGTGACGGGGACGGGCGAGGCTGCTCATCGTCTCCTCCGAGGAGTGGGCCCGACCGGTCCGTCCGGCCGGGGCGATGACTCCATCCTGCCGCCGTGACCTGCGCTTTCGCGTCCACCGGGAAGCCGATCCGGACCCTGGTGCGGCCCCCGTCCGGGAGGAGGCCGGTCTCGGGGTCGGCTCCGGGTCCTCCCTGAGTTTGTCCGCCGGATTTTTTTCCGGGGAAATGATCAGCAAAGGAGGGGTAAAGGCGGTGGAGGCGGTGCCGGAAGCGTCCCGGGCCGCTGGAAGACTCGCGCCTCCGATCGTCGTAGGAAACCAGGAAACAGGAAAAAGCTCTGATGCGTGCGAACCGGCTGCTGGCCGTCACCGTCCTCTCCGCCCTCGGTGTCACCGGCCTGGCGGCCTGCGGTTCCGACGGGACCAAGAAGGGCGACGCCGCGCCCACCGCCGCCACCACTGCGGCCGCCTCCGCCGCAGCCTCGAAGTCGGCGGCGGGCGGCGGGCTGGAGGCGCTGTCGGTGGAGCAGATCCTGGACCGGATGCGGGCCGCGAACGCGAAGCTCAAGAGCGTCAAGGCCGACTTCCAGGTGCAGGACTCGGACGGCGACATCAGCGGTGACGTCGCCTCCGACTCCGAGGGGAACTGCGCCGGCACCATCGCCATCAAGGACAAGGGCAAGGCGGAGATCCTGCGCACCGGCGGGAAGGTGTGGCTCAAGCCGGACGCCGACTTCATCAAGGTGGTCGTCCCCGGCGCCAACACCTCGGTCGCCAACCTGATCGCCGGCAAGTGGCTGACCTCCAGCAAGACCGGCGACCTGGCCGACGGCTTCGGCGAGTTCTGCGACATGTCCCTGCAACTGCTCAAGAAGGCCGGCCTGAACGACGACGGCACGCCGGAGAACGACGGCACCAAAGGCGGCACCAAGCAGGTCGGCGGCGTCGAGGCGGTCGTCCTCCGGGTGAAGAGCAAGGAGAGCGGCGACCCGCTGGAGGTCGCCATCGCCAACGAGGGCGAGGCCCACCTGCTGTCCATGGTCAGCGGCGAGACCGGCAGCATGCAGTTCAGCGACTTCGACGCGCCGGTGCGGGCGGCCGTCCCGGCGGCCGACCAGATCGTCGACCTGGACGCGCTCAAGACCGCGGCGGGCTGACCCGGCCGACGGCTCAGCCCCGCGGCGCGGCCGGGGAGCGGAGCACCGGCAGCCCGGGGGCCGGGGCGGGGCGCGGACGCGTCCGGTCCCGGCCCGCCGCGCGTTCGGTCGTCGGAACCGTCGGAACCGCCGGAACCGCCGGAGCGGTCGCCGCCGGGTGGGGGGCGTCCCCGTCCGCCGGGGCCTCGATCCACGTCCCGGCGGAGCGGCGGCGGTCCAGGGCGCGCAGCGGCGGCATCAGCAGCAGGTGGGCCAGCGCCGCGCCCGCGGTGCCGAGCAGTACGTCGTCCACGTCCAGGACGCGGCCGGGCGCCCAGCCCCCCAGGATCTCCAGGGCGGTGCCGAGCAGCGCGGCGGCGCCCGCGGTGCGCAGGAAGGACAGCAGCCGGGAGCGCAGCGGCGAGCCCACCGCCAGCGGCAGCAGCACCCCGACCGGGGCCAGCGGCAGCACCCCGGAGCCGATCCGGCGGGCGGCGGCGGGCGCGCCGAGGGAGAGCGCCTGGTGCACCGAGGCGAACGGGCTGAGGTTGGGCGGGCTGGTCCAGTCGCCCGGGACCGGCCGCAGGCAGAGCCAGCCGAGCAGCAGCAGGTGCAGGCCCAGCAGCAGCCGGGCCGCCGTCCGCGACCGGTACGGCGCCGCCGGTCCGGTACCGGCCCGGCCGCTCGTCGGTCGGCGGGTCGGGCGGTCGTCGGCGGTCACGCGGTCGCTCGGTGCGGTGGTGGGCACACTACCGGGGACGCAGCTTCCGTCCGGCCCGGTTCCCCGCGGCCCGGCCGTCCCCCGTCCGGCCGCGCCCCCGCGCGTCGCTCCCGCCGCCCCCGCCGGGCCCCCGGCGCCGCCGCGGTCAGGGGCAGTGGCTCGGGGACGGGGCGACGAACGCGCTGCTGGGGGTGGCCGTGGCGGCGGGGGCCGGGGAGGCGCTCCGGGTGGGCCCGGAGGCGGTGGGCTTGGCGGTGCCGGGCCCGGAGGCGGCGGGCGCGGGGGACGGGACGGCGCTGTCCGGGGCGAGGGGGACGGTGACCTCGTTCGGGCAGGCGGTGCGGCTGGCCGGGGCGCCGGCGTCGACCGGGACGGCGATGGGGCGGATGCCGCAGCCGGTCAGCAGGGCGGTGGCGAGCAGGGCGCCGAGCGCCAGGAGCGGGAGTCGGCGGGCGGTCATCGCAGGTCCTCCGGCCCGGGGGCGGGCGGCTGGGTGAGCGGCAGGGTGAGGGTGAAGACCGCGCCGGGGCCGTCCGGGTTGTTGGCGGCGGTGATGTCGCCGCCGTGGATCCGGGCGTTGGCCTCGGCGATGGACAGGCCCAGGCCGCTGCCCTCGGAGCGGGCCCGGCCCTTGTCGGCCTTGTAGAAGCGGTCGAAGACGTGCGGCAGCACGTCCTCCGGGATGCCGGGGCCGCCGTCGGAGACCGACACCACCACGGTGTGCGCCTCGTCGTCCTGGCGGACCCTCACCTTCACCGGGGAGCCGCCGTGCTTGAGCGCGTTGCCGATCAGGTTGGCGAACACCACGTCCAGGCGGCGCGGGTCGACCACGGCCAGGATGCCGCGCGGCGCGTCCAGTTCGACCGCGTCGTACCAGGCCCGGCCGTCGATGCAGGACATGATCAGGTCGGCCATGTCGACCTCGTCGGCGACCAGCTTGGCGGTGCCCGCGTCGAACCGGGTCACCTCCATCAGGTTCTCCACCAGGCCGGAGAGCCGGCGGGTCTCGGAGACCACGATCCGCACGGCCGGCTCGATCATCGGGTCGAGGACGTCGGCCTCGTCCTCCAGGATGTCGGTGACGGCGGTCATCGCGGTCAGCGGGGTGCGCAGTTCGTGCGACATGTCGGCGACGAACCGGCGGGACTGCGCCTCGCGCGCGCTCAGCTCCGCGACCTGCTCCGACAGCGATTCCGCGGTGCGGTTGAACGTCCGTGCCAGGTCGGCGAGTTCGTCGTTGCCCTCGACGTCGAGCCGGGTGTCCAGCTCGCCCTCGCCGAGCCGCCGGGCGGCGTCCCCGAGCCGGCGCACCGGCCGCAGCACGGTCGCCGAGGCGGCCTGGGCGAGCAGCGCCGAGCCGACCAGGGCCAGCAGGGTGGCGATCGCCAGCGAGACGCCCAGGGTGTTCAGGTCGGCCCGCTCGTTCTGCAGCGACTTGAACATGTAGGCGGTCGGCCCGCCCGGCACCACCTTCGTCCCGCCGACCACGTACGGCCCGGCCAGGTTCACCCGCTGCCAGTACAGGTGGTACGGGTACGGGTTGCCGGGTCCGGTCTCGCGCGGCTTGTTCACCGCGGTGAGCAGCGCGGCCGGCACCTGGCGGACGCCGAACGCGATCGGGTCGGAGGACGCGGTGCAGTCCGGCACCGAGTCGTCCACCACCACCACGTCGTACGCCAGCCCGGAGCTGGCCACCTGCACCGCCAGCGCCCGCAGGTCCGCGCAGGACGGGTGCAGCGGCAGCTGGGAGACGTTCCGGGTCAGCGAACCGCGGAAGTCGTTCAGCGCGGTGTCCTGGGCGCGCTTGAGCACCGCGTCGCGGTTCAGCCAGTAGGCGATGCCGGACGCGGAGACGGCGGTGACCAGCGCGACCGCGGCGAACACCGCGATCAGCCGGACCCGCAGCGAACTGAGCCGCCGCCAGGACGCCGAACGGGCCCGGCGCGGCGCGGTCTGATGGTCGGTCAAGAAGGGCTCACCAGTCGGAGGGGAAGTGTCACGCGGGCGGGTCGAGACGGTAGCCGACGCCGCGGACGGTCCGGATCAGGGTCGGCGCGGACGGCACGTCCTCGACCTTCGCCCGCAGCCGCTGCACGCAGGCGTCCACCAGCCGGGAGTCGCCCAGGTAGTCGTGCTCCCACACCAGCCGCAGCAGCTGCTGGCGGGAGAGCGCCTGCCCGGGGCGGCGGCTCAGCTCCAGCAGCAGCCGCAGCTCGGTCGGGGTCAGCTGGAGGTCCTGGCCGTCCTTGGTGACGGTCATCGCGGAACGGTCGATCACCAGGCCGCCGTACGCCGCCGAGTCCGAGTTCTCCCGCTCGCCGCGGCGCAGCACCGCGCGGATCCGGGCGTCCAGCACCCGGGGCTGCACCGGCTTCACCACGTAGTCGTCGGCGCCGGACTCCAGGCCGACCACCACGTCGATGTCGTCGGAGCGCGCGGTCAGCAGGATGATCGGCAGCTGGTCGGTGCGGCGGATGCGCCGGCACACCTCGAAGCCGTCGATGCCGGGCAGCATCACGTCGAGCACGATCAGGTCCGGGCGCTGCTCCTTGAACAGGCGCAGGCCGTCCTCGCCGGACGCGGCGGCGGCCACCCGGTGACCCTGGCGGGTGAGGGCGAGTTCGAGGCCGGTGCGAATGGCGTCGTCGTCCTCGATCAGAAGCAGGAAAGACACGGGGGTCATTGTGTCCCACCCCGCCTCCGGAAGCACCCACCCGGGTGACCCCCGGCGCACCGGGAACCGGACCGCGCGGCTCCGGCGTCCGGATCGGCGGGGCACCCGACCGTCACGGACCGCCCTCCTTGTGACAGCCCTGTGACAGTCGGCGGACACCGCCATGACGCGCGGACGGCAGGATTTTCCTCGTCGCCGCAGAACGGCGCCGGGCCGACGCCCGGAGCCGCGGCGGCGCAGATCCGCTCGTACCGACCATGGGGGTGCCCGATGACCGCAACGCTGACGACCCGAAACGCCGGGCCGCGTTCCGCCGTCCTCGGCGCCAACCGGCCTCGGCACGAGGAGGAGAACGCCGGCACCGTGCTCGTCCGGGGGTGCGCGCACAACGCCGGGACCCGTCGCCCGGTCGTGGGGACCAGGAGCGGGGACACCGTCCACCACCGGACCGGGAACCCGGTGGCGGGCCGGACGCTGCGGCTCGCGCCGCAGACCTTCCGGGGTGAGCAGGCCGACCAGGGGGGCGCGCAGGGGGAGCACCCGGCCGCCGCGGCGGACGAGGCGCGCGACATCGCCGAGTTCACCGCGTACGTCCGCGAGCGCCGCGCCTCCCTGTACGCCACCGCCTACCACCTCACCGGCGACCGCCACGAGGCCGAGGACCTGCTGCAGAGCGCGCTCTTCTCCACCTACCGCGCCTGGGGCCGGATCACCGACAAGGCCGCCGTCGGCGGGTACCTCCGCCGCACCATGACCAACCTGCACATCTCCGCCTGGCGCCGTCGCAAGATCAACGAGTACCCGACCGAGGAGCTCCCCGAGCACGCCGGCGACACCGACGCGATGGGCGGCACCGAGCTGCGCGCCGTGCTCTGGCAGGCGCTCGCCAAGCTGCCCGAGAACCAGCGCACCATGCTCGTGCTGCGCTACTACGAGGGCCGCACCGACCCGGAGATCGCCGACATCCTCGGCATCAGCGTCGGCACCGTGAAGAGCTCCATCTGGCGCGCGCTGCGCCGGATGCGCGAGGACGAGCAGCTCAACCGCTCCGGCGACACCGTGCACGCCTTCGGCGAGCTGGTCGCCTGAGCCGCGCCGGTAGCTGAGCCGCGCACGGCGCACAGGACTCCCGTCGGGGGACGGGCAGCGGGGGGAAAAGAGGGGGGGAACAGGGGGGAAGGGCACGGGACGCGGCGGCCGACTCGGGGGAGACGGCCGCGGGGGGAGGTCCCGGACCCGGACGGAACGGGCGGGGCCCCGGTGCGGGGGAAACGGCACCGGGGCCCCGCCCGCTCCCGTCCGTCCCCGTCGTCCCCGCCGCTCAGACCAGTTCGGCGGGCAGCTGCCGGGCCACCGCGGCGATCCGCCGGCCCGCCTCCACGCCCGAGCAGGCGTACGAGCCCAGCTCCACCTGCCGGGCCACGATGCCGCGCTCGGCCCGCATCAGCCGCAGGCCCCGGCGCACCAGGTACGGCACCGACTTGCGGCCCTCCCGGACGTCCCGCCGGAACCGCCGCCAGGCCGTCGTGGCCGGCTTGTTGCGCAGGCACAGCGCGTCGCCCAGCAGGCCCTCGGCCGCGCACCGGCGCACCAGCTCGGCGGCGAAGATCCCCTCCGCCACGAAGCCCGCCGCGCCGTCCAGCTCCAGCAGGCGGCTGCCCGCCCGGCCGTTGTCCGGGATCGAGTACACCGGCACCTCGGCCCGGCCCTCGAAGACCAGCGCCCGGATCGCCGCCAGCGCCTGCTCCTCGTGCCAGGACAGCGGCGAGTCCCAGTCCGTCCCGCCGCCGTCCGGCAGCTGCGGCAGCGTCGGGTCGTCGCCGTCCTTGTAGAAGTCGTCCAGTTGCAGGACCGGGAGCCCGCTGCGCTCGGCCAGCGAGGACTTCCCCGACCCCGAGGGGCCCGACAGCAGGATGACGCGGGATATCGGGCGGCGGTTCAGCGGGGTGTCACTCACGGGAAACCAGTCTGAGGCATGGGAGGGGCAGCTCGGAACCCACCGGTCGGCCCCGTCACGCAGCGTGCGGGCATGGGGACGGGCCCGCACCAGGGGGGGAGAAGTGCGGGCCCGTCACGGCCGCCCGGGCCCCGGGGGGGGGTAGGGCGCTGAGGACGGCCGGTCTGTGTGGAGTTGGCCGGTCGGCCGGGGGCTAGATGCCCATCGGGTGCCAGACCGTCTTCGTCTCCAGGAAGGAGAGCAGCCGCCCGGTGCCGGGCTCGGCCGTCCAGTCCTCGGCGGACGGGTCGGCGGCCGGTCGGACCACTCGCTTCAATGTATCCGCCGCCGACTCCTCCAGCGCCGCCGCCGCGCCGGGCCCGTCCGGGGCGATCGCCCCGGCCAGGTCGAGCGCGTTGACGTCCTGGTGGGAGGCCAGCGTCGGGGCGAGGTCCGCGGTGCGGCCGGAGAGCAGGTTGACCACGCCGCCCGGCACGTCCGAGGTGGCCAGCACCTCGCCCAGCGACAGCGCCGGCAGCGGGGCCCGCTCGGCCGCCGCGACCACCACGGTGTTGCCGGTGGCGATCGCCGGGGCGATCACCGAGACCAGGCCCAGCAGCGAGAAGCCGGTGCCGGCCTGCGGCGCCAGGACGCCGACCACGCCGGTCGGCTCCGGGGTGGACAGGTTGAAGAACGGCCCGGCCACCGGGTTGGCGCCGCCCGCGATCTGCGCGACCTTGTCGGTCCAGCCCGCGTACCAGACCCAGCGGTCGACCGCCGCGCCCACCAGCGCCGCCGCCCGCCCGGCGCTCACGCCCTCGGCCGCCGCCACCTCGGCGGCGAACTGCTCCCGGCGGCCCTCCAGCATCTCGGCCACCCGGTACAGCACCTGCCCGCGGTTGTACGCCGTGGTGCCCGACCAGCCCTTCACCGCCGCGCGGGCCGCCAGCACGGCGTCCCGGGCGTCCTTGCGGGTGCCCAGCGGCGCGTTCGCCAGCCAGGTGCCCTCCGTGTCCGTCACCTCGTACACCCGCCCGCTCTCCGAGCGCGGGAACTTCCCGCCGACGTACAGCTTGTAGGTCTTGAAGATGTCCAGTCGGACAGTCTGCTCAGACATCGAGGTACGCCTCCAGACCGTGGCGGCCGCCCTCGCGGCCGTAACCGGACTCCTTGTACCCGCCGAACGGCGAGGTCGGGTCGAACTTGTTGAAGGTGTTCGCCCACACCACGCCCGCCCGGAGCCGGTTCGCCATCCACAGGATGCGCGAGCCCTTCTCCGTCCAGATGCCGGCGGACAGGCCGTACGGGGTGTTGTTGGCCTTCTCCACCGCCTCCGCGGGGGTGCGGAAGGTCAGCACCGACAGCACCGGGCCGAAGACCTCCTCGCGGGCGATCCGGTGGGCCTGCGAGACGCCGGTGAACAGGGTCGGGCGGAACCAGTAGCCCGCGCCCGGGAGTTCGCACTCCGGGGCCCAGCGCTCGGCGCCCTCCTGCTCGCCCGCCGCGGCCAGCTCGGTGATCCGGGCCAGCTGCTCGGCCGAGTTGATCGCGCCGACGTCGGTGTTCTTGTCCAGCGGGTCGCCGACCCGCAGGGTGCCCATCCGGCGCTTGAGCGCGTCCAGCAGCTCGTCCTGCACCGACTCCTGCACCAGCAGGCGGCTGCCCGCGCAGCACACGTGGCCCTGGTTGAAGAAGATGCCGTCGACGATGCCCTCGACCGCCTGGTCCAGCGGCGCGTCGTCGAACACGATGTTGGCGGCCTTGCCGCCGAGCTCCAGCGAGAGCTTCTTGCGGGTGCCCGCGACCTGCTTGGCGATCGCCCGGCCCACCGGGGTGGAACCGGTGAAGGCGACCTTGTCGACGCCCTCGTGCGCGGTCAGCGCGGCGCCGGTGCGGCCGTCGCCGGTGACGATGTTCACCACGCCCTTCGGCAGGCCCGCCTGGCGGCAGATCTCGGCGAAGCGCAGCGCGGTCAGCGGGGTGGTCTCGGCCGGCTTCAGCACCACCGTGTTGCCGGTGGCCAGCGCCGGGGCGACCTTCCAGGCCAGCATCAGCAGCGGGAAGTTCCACGGGATGACCTGCGCGGCCACGCCCAGCGGGCGCGGGTTGCGGCCCCAGCCCGCGTGGTCGAGCTTGTCGGCCCAGCCCGCGTAGTAGAAGAAGTGCGCGGCGACCAGCGGCAGGTCGACGTCGCGGGTCTCGCGGATCGGCTTGCCGTTGTCGATCGTCTCCAGCACCGCCAGTTCGCGGCTGCGCTCCTGGATGATCCGGGCGATCCGGAACAGGTACTTGGCGCGCTCGCTGCCCGGCAGCGCCGACCAGTCGGCGAACGCCTTGCGGGCGGCCGCGACCGCGCGGTCCACGTCCTCCGGGGTGCCCTGGGCGAACTCGGCCAGCACCTGCTCGGTCGCCGGGTTGACGGTCTTCAGCGCCTCCGAGCCGGAGGAGTCGACGAACTCGCCGCCGATGAAGTGGCCGTAGCCGGTGGCGATCTCACCCGCGGCGGCCGGGGACTCGGGGGCCGGGGCGTACGCGAACAGGCCGGAGCGGCGGGCGGGCGGCCGCTCGGTCCCGGTCGCGGCTGCGGTCGCCGGGTTCGAGGCCGCCGGGTTCGCGGTTCCGGGCGTGGCCCCGGGCTTCTCGGTCTTCTTGGTCTTCGACATCGTCCTCAGTCCACCGTCACGTAGTCGGGACCGGAGTACCGGCCGGTGCTCAGCTTCTGGCGCTGCATCAGCAGGTCGTTCAGCAGGCTGGAGGCGCCGAACCGGAACCAGTGCGGGCTCAGCCAGTCGTCGCCGAGCGTCTCGTTCACCATCACCAGGTACTTCATCGCGTCCTTGGTGGTGCGGATGCCGCCGGCCGGCTTCACGCCGATCTGCACGCCGGTCGCCGCGCGGAAGTCCCGCACCGCCTCCAGCATCAGCAGCGTCACCGGCGGGGTCGCGTTCACCGCGACCTTGCCGGTGGAGGTCTTGATGAAGTCCGCGCCGGCGATCATCGCCAGCCAGGACGCCCGGCGGACGTTGTCGTACGTCTGCAGCTCGCCGGTCTCGAAGATCACCTTGAGGTGGGCCGCGCCGCCGTCCGGGCGCGCGCAGGCCGCCTTGACCGCGCGGATCGTCTCGAAGACCTCCAGGTAGCGGCCGGAGAGGAAGGCGCCCCGGTCGATCACCATGTCGATCTCGTCCGCGCCGGCGGCGACCGCCTCCGCGGTGTCCGCCAGCTTCACCGGCAGGCCGGCCCGGCCGGACGGGAAGGCGGTGGCCACCGAGGCGACCTGGACGCCGCTGCCGCGCAGCGCCTCCTTCGCGGTGGCCACCATGTCCGGGTACACGCAGATCGCCGCGACCCGCGGGGCGGAGCGGTCGGACGGGTCCGGGCTGAGGCCCTTCGCGCACAGCGAGCGGACCTTGCCGACGGTGTCCGCGCCCTCCAGGGTGGTCAGGTCGATCATCGAGATGGCGAGGTCGATGGCGAGCGCCTTGGCGGTGGTCTTGATCGACCGCGTGCCGAGGCTCGCCGCCCGCGACTCCAGGCCGACCTGATCGACCCCGGGCAGGCCGTGCAGGAAACGGCGCAGGGTGGCCTCGGACGCCGCGACGTCCGCGAGACCGCCGCCCGCGGCGCCGGGGGCGTTGGCTGCAAGAGTGGACATAGTCACCAGAGCAGCATATCTACGCGCGTAGGCAGGCGGTAGGGCGGGTCGGTTTCGAGTCCTGACCGAAATCTGCCCGCTCCCGGCGCGGGCGGCGTCCCCGGCCCCGCGCCGCCCCGGGGACAATGGCGGGATGGACGGCGGCACGAAGGCGCGGGGGCGGCGGCCCGGGGGCGAGGACACCCGGGGGGCGGTGCTGGCGGCGGCCCGGACGGAGTTCGCGGCGCGCGGCTACCAGAAGGCCAGCATGCGGGCGATCGCCCGGGCCGCGGGGGTGGACCCGGCGCTGCTGCACCACTACTTCGGCAGCAAGGACCGGCTGTTCGCGGCGGCGCTGGAGTTCCCGTTCGACCCGCGCACGGTGGTGGAGCAGGTGTTCGCGGGCGACCCGGCGACGGTCGGCGAGCGGGTGGCGGGCTTCGTGCTGGCGCTCTGGGAGCAGCCGGCCGTGCGGGAGCGGCTGCTGGCGCTGGTGCGGACGGCCGCCGCCAGCGAGGAGGTCGCGGCGCTGATGCGCGGCTTCATGGTGACCGAGCTGGTCGCCCGGGTCGCGGACCGGCTCGACGTGCCGGAGCCGGAGCTGCGGGTCGAACTGGTGATGGCGCAGGTCGTCGGCCTGGCGGTGGCCCGGTACGTGATCGCGGTCGAGCCGCTCGCCTCGGCACCCCCGGAGGTGCTGGCCCCGCTGCTGGGCCGCACCGTCCAGGGGTACCTGACGGGCTGAGGAAGGCTACGCCTGGCCGCCGAAGCGCTCGGTCCAGGCGGCCAGGTCCTCGTCGGTGATCTTGGCGAACAGCACCGGCGGGACGGTGAAGCCCGTCCCGGCCGGGACGAGCGACAGCGCGCGGGCCTCGTCCGCGGACACCCAGGTGCGGGTGTCGCCGTCCAGCGCGAAGGACTCCCGGACCGCCTTGGCCGCGGCCGGGATGAACGGCTCGGAGACCACCGCGTACAGGTGGATCAGGTTGATCGCGGTGCGCAGGGTGCGGGCGGCCGCCTCCGGGTCGGTCTTGATCTCCGTCCAGGGCGCGGTGACGTCCAGGTACGCGTTGCCCGCCGACCAGAGCGCGCGCAGCGCCTGCGCGGCCTTGCGGAAGTTCAGCGCGTCGAGCTGGGCCTCGTACTCGGCCAGCAGCTCGGCGATCTGCCCGCCCAGCTGCTCCTCCGCCGCGCCGTTCGCCGCGCCGGCCGGGACCTCGTCGCCGAAGCGCTTGCGGCTGAAGGAGAGCACCCGGTTGACGAAGTTGCCCAGGGTGTCGGCGAGGTCCTTGTTGACGGTGGCCGCGAACAGGTCCCAGGTGAAGCTGGAGTCGTCGGACTCCGGGGCGTTCGCCATCAGGTAGTAGCGCCAGTAGTCGGCCGGCAGCAGTTCGAGCGCGACGTCGGTGAAGATGCCGAGCTTCTGGCTGGTGGAGAACTTCCCGCCGTAGTACGTCAGCCAGTTGAACGCCTTGACGTAGTCGACCTTCTTCCACGGCTTGCGCGAGCCGAGGATGGTGGCCGGGAACATCACGGTGTGGAACGGGACGTTGTCCTTGGCCATGAACTCGGTGTACCGGACGGTGTCGTCCGCCTCGTACCACCAGGAGCGCCAGTCGCCGCCGGTGGCGTCCGCCCACTCCTTGGTGGCGCCGATGTACTCGATCGGGGCGTCGAACCAGACGTAGAACACCTTGCCCTCGGCGGCCAGTTCGGGCCACACGTCGGCCGGGACGGGGACGCCCCACTCCAGGTCGCGGGTGATCGCGCGGTCCTGGAGGCCCTCGGTCAGCCACTTGCGGGCGATCGAGGAGGCCAGCACCGGCCAGTTGTCGCCGTTGGCGGCGATCCAGGACTCCACCTCGTCGGTCAGCTTCGACTGGAGCAGGAACAGGTGCTTGGTCTCGCGCACCTCCAGCTCGGAGCTGCCGCTGATCGCCGAGCGCGGCTCCAGCAGGTCGGTCGGGTCCAGCACGCGGGTGCAGTTCTCGCACTGGTCGCCGCGGGCCTTGTCGTAGCCGCAGTGCGGGCAGGTGCCGACGATGTAGCGGTCCGGCAGGAAGCGGCCGTCGGCCACCGAGTACACCTGGCGGATCGCCCGCTCCTCGATGAAGCCGTTGGCGTGCAGCTCGCGGGCGATCTCCTGGGTGATCTCGCGGTTCTGCGGCGAGGAGGAGCGGCCGAAGTAGTCGAAGGACAGCTGGAAGCCGTCGTAGATCGCCTTCTGCTGGTCGTGCGCCCGGGCGCAGAACTCGGCCACCGGCAGCCCGGCCTCCTGGGCGGCCAGCTCGGCGGGGGTGCCGTGCTCGTCGGTCGCGCAGATGTACAGCACCTCGTGGCCGCGCTGGCGCAGGTACCGGGAGTAGACGTCCGCCGGGAGCATCGACCCGACCATGTTGCCCAGGTGCTTGATCCCGTTGATGTAGGGAAGCGCGCTGGTGATCAACTGCCGAGTCATCCTGGGGGACTCCCATGCTCTCCGGCGGGCGCGCCGGGAGCGCGGCCGCGGACGGGTTCAGAGGGGCCGGTGCGGGGCGTTTCGGCTGCCGTCCGGCCGACGCAATCGTACCGAACCGGGGTGTCCCGGCCGTACCGCTTATCGGTGGGCTGTCAAGGGGGGAGCGCGCGGTCCGTTCCGGGCGCCGTCGCGGCGGGCGGGGGCGGGGAGCGGCCGTTCCCCGGGTGCCGGGCGGGGGCCGGTGGGCGGGGCCTCCGCGAGGGCTTGACGGGGCTTGACGGGGGCTTGACGGGGATGGTGCGCGACAGGAAACTCATCACATGATGAATTCTCTGGCGGGGCCGGTCGACGGCCCCGCGATCAGGGTCGAGGGGCTGGTGGTGCGCCGCGGCGCGGCCACCGTGCTGCCGGGACTGGACCTGGAGGTCGCCCGCGGCAGCGTCACCGGGCTGCTCGGGCCCAGCGGCTGCGGGAAGACCACCCTGCTGCGCAGCGTCGTCGGCGTGCAGCGCACCGCTGCCGGGACGGTCACGGTGCTCGGCCGCCCGGCCGGGTCCGCCGCGCTGCGGGACCGGGTCGGGTACGTCACCCAGGCCCCGTCCGTGTACGGCGACCTGACGGTCGGGGAGAACCTCGACTACTTCGCCGCCGTCCTCGGCGCCCCGCCCGGCGACCCGGCCCGGGTGATCGCCCGGGTCGGCCTGGACGCCCACCGCCGCACCCCCGCCGCCCGGCTCTCCGGCGGCCAGCGCGCCCGGGTCTCGCTCGCCGCCGCGCTGCTCGGCCGCCCCGAACTGCTGGTCCTGGACGAGCCCACCGTCGGCCTCGACCCCGTCCTGCGGCAGGAGCTGTGGGAGCTGTTCCAGGGCCTCGCCGCGGACGGCGCCACCCTGCTGGTCTCCAGCCACGTCATGGACGAGGCCACCCGCTGCGACCGCCTGCTGCTGATGCGCGAGGGCCGCCTGCTCGCCCACGACACCCCCGCCGCGCTGCTCGCCGCCACCGGCACGGCCGACGTCGAGAACGCCTTCCTCACCCTCGTCCGGACCGGACCGGAGGACCCCCGGTGAACCCCGCCGCCCGCCGCACCCTCGCCACCGCCGGCCGCGTGCTGGCCCAGCTGCGGCACGACCCGCGCACCGCGGCCATGCTGCTGCTGGTGCCCTGCCTGCTGCTCGTCCTGCTCAGGTACATGTACGACGGGCAGCCCGGCACCTTCGACCGGATCGGCCCCGAGCTGCTCGGCGTCTTCCCGCTGCTGGTGATGTTCCTGGTCACCTCGGTCGCGATGCTCCGCGAACGCACCGGCGGCACCCTGGAGCGCCTGCTCACCATGCCGCTCGGCAAGCCCGACCTGCTGCTCGGCTACGCGCTCGCCTTCGGCGCCGTCGCCCTGGTCCAGGCCGCGCTCGCCTCCGCCCTCACCCTCGGCGTGCTCGGCCTCGACGTCGCCGGGCCGACCTGGATGCTGTTCGCCGTCGCGGTCGCCGACGGGCTGCTCGGCACGGCGCTCGGCCTGCTGGTCTCCGCGTTCGCCGCCACCGAGTTCCAGGCCGTCCAGTTCCTGCCCGCGGTCCTGCTGCCCCAGCTCCTGCTCTGCGGGCTGTTCGTGCCCCGCGCCGGGATGGCGCCCGTGCTGCGCTGGGTCTCCGACGTGCTGCCGCTCTCCTACGCCGTCGACGCGATGGGCCGCACCGCGGCGCACGGCGGCGTGAGCGGGCGCGTCCTGGCCGACCTCGCCGTGGTGGCCGGGAGCGCGCTGCTGGCGCTCGGCCTCGCCGCCGCCACCCTGCGGCGGCGCACCGGCTGACGCGGGCGGCGGCGGGGTCGGCGGGGGCGTCGCGGTGTCGTCCCGGGGCTTTCGCGGGGTCGTCGCGGGGCTTTCGTGGGACTTGCACGGGGCGGTCATTCGTGACCGTCCCGTGCCCGGGTCGCCATTGGGGACGGCCGCGGGCCTGGGGCAGAATCGACGGCATGACCGAATCCGACCGGACACCCCACCAGGGTTCCGCCGCCGACGAGCCCGTGTACGCCGACCGCGTGTACCGCTCCGTCCCCAGCGTCATCGCGGGCGTCATGATGCTCGCCGTCGCCGCCTGGCTGATCATCGACGCCGTGGTGTCCGGCACCGGCTCGACCCCGTGGGTCGCCCTCGCCGCCGCGCCCGTCTTCGCCTTCCCGGTGATCGCCTACACCCTGCGGCCGGTGGTGCGCGCCAACGACCGTCGGCTGCTCGTCCGCAACCCGCTGCGCACGATCGTCGCGCCCTGGGCCACGGTCGAGGGGCTCAAGGCCGGCTACTCGGTCGAACTCTTCGCCGCCGGACGCAAGTTCCAGGTCTGGGCGATCCCGGTCTCGATCCGCCAGCGCAAGAAGGCCACCCGCCGGGCCGGCCGCGCCGCCGCCGCGGGCGACCCGCACCTCCCGGCCCGGCCCGCCGGCAAGACCGCCCGCCCGGACCGGCTCGACCCCACCCGCGCCTGGTCCGACGCCGTGGTCACCACCCTCCAGGAGCAGGCCGAGCGCAACGCCCACAAGCCCTCGGCGGCCGGCGAACTGCGGACCACCTGGTGCTGGTGGGTCATCGCCCCGACCCTGGCGGGCCTGGTCGCGCTGGTCACGGTGATCGCGGCGACCTGAGCGCGGAGGCCCGGGCTTCCCGGGGCTCTCCGGTCAGGGATTCAGCGCGACGACGTACTTGCCCTCGCCGCGCCCGGCGGCCAGCAGGTCGTGGGCGGCGGGGACGTCGACGAGGTCCGGGAGGACCGTCACCGGCGTGGCGAGCGCCCCGGTGGCCAGCAGGTCGAGGGCGCGGCGGACGGCGCCGGCGACCTTCGCGGGGGCCTGGACGAGCAGCCCGCCGTGGCTGAACCCGGTGAGCGTGGCGTTGGCCCCCAGCAGCCGGGTGAGCGGCGGCAGCGGCGCGGGGCCCGCCCCGCTCGCGTTGCCGAACAGGACGATCCGGCCGCCCGGTGCGAGCAGGTCGAGGTCGAGGTCGAGCGCGGTGGCCCCCAGCGGATCGAGAACGAGGTCGACGCCGCGCCCGCCGTTCGCCGCCCGCACCTCCTCGGCGAGGCCCGCGCCCCGGACGTGCACCGCCTCGTAGCCGTGCCGCCGGGCGCCCGCGGCCTTCTCCGGGCGGCCGACGGTGCCCAGCAGGCGCCCGCCGCCGAGCAGCGGCAGCAGACGGGCGACGGCGGTGCCGATGCCGCCGCCCGCCGAGTGGACCAGGACGCTCTCGCCGGGGGCGAAGCGTCCGGCGTCGGTGAGCAGCAGCAGCGCGGTGGCCAGGCCGAGGGGCGCGGTGGCGGCGACGTCCAGCGGCACGCCGTCCGGGACGGGGACGGTGAGCTCCGCGTCGGCGACCACGACCTCGGCGAGGCCGCCGCCGCGGGTGGCGGCCACCACGGGGGTGCCGACGGCGGGCCCGGTGACGCCCTCGCCGAGGGCCAGCACGGTGCCGGCCACCTCCCGGCCGGGGTGGTGGGGCCAGGCGGCGGTGTAGCCGGCGTCGCCGCGGCGGGCCATCACGTCCACGAAGTTGAGCCCGGCGTAGGCGACCCCGATCGCGACCTGCCCCGGGCCGGGCCGCGGCGCTTCGAGCTCGCGGACGTGGCTGTGCTCGGCGCCGCCGGCTTCGGTCATGACGAGTGCGCGCATGGTGGTCCCCCTGGAGCGGTCGCAGTTACGATGTTCTACGAACGTCGAATTACTACCACTGGTACCACGAAACTTCGACACCTGTCGAACATCGCCGGAGGAGACCCCGTGCCCCGTGCCGCCCGCCGCCGCGAGGCGCCCCACTACCCCGCCACCGACGACATCGACCTGCTGGACGTCCTGCACGCCCTCTCCGACCCGACCCGGATGACCATCGTGGAGACCCTCAGCGACGAACCCGAACGCGCCTGCGGCACCTTCCCGGTCGACGTCGCCCCCTCCACCCTCAGCCACCACTTCAAGGTCCTCCGCGAAGCGGGCGTGATCCGCCACCGCGAGGAGGCCAACCGCCGCCTCACCACCCTCCGCGCGGCCGACCTGGAACAGCGCTTCCCGGGCCTCCTGCCCACGGTGGTGGCGGCGTACCGGGCGGACCGGTAGCGCGGGCACGCCCGGGTCCGTCCGGACTCGACGCCGAACACCTCGCAAGTCGCCAAGTCGCCAAGTCGCCGAGTCCGAGTAAGCACAGGAAGCATTCAGCGCCGACCGCGTGGGAACGGCTGCGGATGATCGTCAGAAAGGGATGGAATGGGTGACACCCGTAGTTCTGTCGAGGAGGTTCCCGGAGAACCCTGGCGGACCGGTGATCCGCACCGTTCGATGGTGAGGGGGGTCGACACCGGGCCCTGGGACGTGCGTGAGAACGGTTGGCAGTCGACACGACTCATCGATCTCGGCGGGTTGCTGATTCCCGACGAGGACGGCATCGAGGTTCAGCTCGGTACCATGAGGGCGTCTTCCGACCTCGTGGCGGCCACTGTGCTGCGGGATTCCTGCGCCCTGCAGTTGCAAGCGTTCCACGCGATGCGATCCGGCGCGTGGGACCGGACCCGCAAGAAGCTGTTGTCGAACACTTTCAACCCGAAGAACAGGTTCCTGGAACGGGACGGACGCTTCGGTGCGGAACTGCGGTGCGAGATCGAGGTGGAGACCGCATCGGACCGTCGAAAGATGACCGCCGTCTGCTTCCTCGGGTGCGAGGGGCCGGGCTGGCTCTTGAGAGGGGTGCTCAGCGGCGCGATCGCCTTCGACGAACCCCCGGCGGAGTGGTTCTCCTCCTATTTCGGGCGGGTGGTGGTGGCCCCTTGGAACGGCCGACCCCTCGTGTCCGCCTCACCGACCGGGTTCGGTTCCCTGCAACCGGATCTGGACGGCAAGCCGATCCTGCTCCGGCTGCCGGACTGACGGAGACCGGCGTGTGACTCCCCTGGGGCAGCGGCCCCGTTCGAGGCGCCGCCCCCAGGGCGGTGCAGGCGTGTCGGCGGCATGCCACGCCCTGTCCGACCGAGTGGCACCCCGGATCAAGGGGCGCGCCGGTCACACCCCCACCCTCCGACAACCAACCCGTGTACTCGGCCGGGCAGTTCGACGCGGATGCGAACGGCGTGATCACGGTGGCCGACAACGGCCCCGGTCTTCTCAGCGGCGTCCCCGGACCGGTGGACGCACGAGCGCGACGTCATGGCCGAATCCGACCACGATGCCTCCGTCGGCAGTGGCTGCGAGGCAGCTGGCCGGTCCGGGCAGCAGGAGTGGGCGGGCCAGCAGCTCGCCGGTGCGCAGGTCGACGACGGTGAGGGTGCGGTCGGCGCGGGCCACGTACAACTCGGGCCAGGTGCGGCCTGCCACGGCGGTGACGGGGGCCGGGCCGTCGATCTCCGGGCCCGCGGGTCTGCCGCTGGGGTGCCAGGTACGGAGGGTGGTGGCACCGTCAGGGGTCGGACGTTCGGTGCGGACGGTGACGAGCCGGCCGTCGAGGAGTGCCAGTGCCGGGTGACCCTCGGTGCCTCGTACGACCGTCGGTTCGGATGACGGGTCGTCCAGGTCGTAAAGCCGGATCGGCTCCTGGTGGGGCGACAGCGCGGCGGTCGCGCGTCCATCGACCGCGCCGACGGCGAATCCGGTGGAGAGCCGTCCGACGGCGTCGTTGATGGTGGCCAGGATCGCTCCGTCGGAAGGGTTCACGAGCGAGATGTCCTCGTACCCATGGACGATCAGTGCATCGCCGATGCGCAGGCGCTGATGAGCGATCCAGTGGATGAAGGAGTTGTCGGTCCGGACTGGCGCACCTGAGGGGCCGCCCGCAGTCAGATTCCAGCGGTACAGGAGCGGATCGCCGGCGCGGAGGCGCCCGGAACCGGTGGCGGCGTGCAGGTGGCTGCCGTCGGTCCAGGTGGCCAGGGCCTTGGTGATCTTGACGTCCGTGGCGAGGGGCGGTGCGAGCAGGGTGCCGTCGGCGGCGTGTCGCGCCACCAGGGTTCCGCCCTCGTCGGCGCTGACCACCACTCCGTCCGGCTCGGTGACGGTGACGGCCGCCAGCCGCTGGCGGTGGCCGGGTTCGCGGTCAACCGGGACGGCGAGGTCCCAGAGCGCGACCACGCCGTCCTGCTGGGAGGAGGTCAGCAGGAGGTCGCGCCCCTGCCAGCGGACGGCCTCTGCGGCTGCCTGCGCGACGGGGCCGGTGAGAGGTGCCCCGAGCGGGCGCATGGTGTGTGCGTCCCAGAGGTGGACCTGCCACCTCACCGGTACCGCGAGGGTGGACCCCGTCACGGTCGGGTTGCTGAACGGGCCAGGCCGTCCCACGGCCGCCATCAGCCCGTCTGCCAAGGTGTCCGAGTGGGCCGTGAGCAGCGTGTGCTGACCGGACGTCAGGTCGATGCTGGCGAGGGTGGCATACGTGTCGATGACGGTCAGCATGTCCCGACCTGCCGATCGCCACGAGGTTCCGCCTCGGACCGGTCGCAGTCCGCCGGGAACCGGGAGCTCCCGTACGCGGTTGTCATCCGGGTTCCACAGCAGGGCCGCCTTCTCGGTGGGCAGCACGACCGTTCCGTCCGTGAGGGTGCCGACACCGATCCCGTAGACGGGCGGCAGGTGCGGGAGGAGGAGTGGTGCGCCGGTCGACAGGTCCCACTGCCCGAGGTGGCCCTGACCACTGCGGATCAACAGACGGATGCCGCGACCGGAGCCGAGGACTTCCAGGGCGTGTGGCTGTCCTTCGACGTCGAGCGTCCGCCGGTGCGTGAGGTCCGGGAACTCCCAGATCCGCACCCTGTCGTCCTCGTGTCCGGAGATCAGCAGCGGCTCCGACGCGTCGGGCGCGAATGCCAGGACGCGGACGGGTACTTCGCAGTCCACCGTACGGACCCGGCCGGACAGCACGTCCCGGACCTCCAGCCGGTGCCGCCGCTGCTTCTGCTCGGCCGGTGGCCGTTCCTCGATCTCGACGGCGGTGGCGAGCAGCGGTCGGCCGTCGATCTCGCCCCAGGCGGTGGCCACCACGGGGCCGACCCGGAGTTGCCACACCATCCGGGGGTCCAGGTCGACGCCGGTCACCCAGTCGACCCGCCACAGGTCGGCGTCCGGGGTGTCGACGGTCCCGCCGCGGCGGACGGCGTCGAGGAGCGCGGACTGTCGCCGGTCGACGTCGTCCGGCTCTGGTTCGTCGGCGAAGAGCGGTTCCATCGGCGTTCCCCTTCTCCGTGGCCCCGCGGCTTCGCGGCCACGCTCCGGGGCGGCGGGCCGTGCGGGTGCGGACCGATCGTAGTGCCGGCGGTCGGGTGGAACGCCGGAGGGGCCCGGACATCACCGTCCGGGCCCCTCGGGGGAGTTGAGGCGTGGTCAGGCGAGGCCCGCCGCCGTCGCGAAGTCCTGCTTGAGGGCGTCCAGCAGCGCCTGGGCGCGGCGGCGGGCGGCCGGGAGGTCGGCCGGGGTGGGGACGGGGAGGACGGCTTCGAGGTAGCACTTGAGCTTGGGCTCGGTGCCGGAGGGGCGGACCACGATGCGGGCCGAGGTGATGGCGGGGCCGTCGAGGTGGTAGCGGAGGCCGTCGGTGGGGGGGAGGTCGGGGGTGCCGGTGGTGAGGTCGTCGGCGCGGGTGACGGTGAGGCCGGCGAGTTCGACCGGGGGCTTGTCGCGGAGGGCGGACATCGCGTCGGTGATGACGGTGAGGTCGTCGACCCGGACGGAGAGCTGGTCGGTGGCGTGCAGGCCGTGGGTGAGGGCGAGGTCGTCGAGGAGGTCGGTGAGGGTGCGGCCGTCGCGCTTGAGCCCGGCGGCGAGTTCGGCGATCTGGAGGGCGGCGGTGATGCCGTCCTTGTCGCGGACGCCGTCCGGGTCGACGCAGTAGCCGAGGGCCTCCTCGTAGCCGTAGCGGATGTCCTCGGCGCGGGCGATCCACTTGAAGCCGGTGAGCGTCTCGGCGTAGCCCAGCCCGGCCGCGGCGGCGATCCTGCCGAGCAGGGTGGAGGAGACGATGGTGGTGGCGAACACCCCGTCGGTGGTCTTGGCGGCGAGGGCCGCGCCGAGCAGGGCGCCGACCTCGTCGCCGCGCAGCATCCGCCAGTCGCCGTCGGCGGTGGGGACGGCGACGGCGCAGCGGTCGGCGTCCGGGTCGTTGGCGATGACCAGGTCCGGGCGGGCCGCGCGGGCGGTGGCGAAGGCGAGGTCCATCGCGCCCGGCTCCTCCGGGTTGGGGAACGCGACGGTGGGGAAGTCCGGGTCCGGCTCGGCCTGTTCGGCGACCAGGGTCGGCGCCGGGAACCCGGCGGTGGCGAACGCGGCGAGCAGCACGTCGCGGCCCACGCCGTGCAGCGGGGTGTAGACGGTGGCCAGGTCGCGCGGCCCGGCCGGGTCGAGGACGGCGGCGGCGCGGGCGAGGTAGGCGGCGAGGACGTCGTCGCCGAGCACCTCCCAGCCGGACTCGGCGCGCGGGACGTCGGCGAGCGCGCCCAGCGCGTCGATCTCGGCGGCGATCTCGGCGTCCGCGGGCGGGACGATCTGCGAACCGTCGCCCAGGTACACCTTGTAGCCGTTGTCCTGCGGCGGGTTGTGGCTGGCGGTGACCACCACGCCGGCCGCCGCGCCCAGGTGCCGGATCGCGAACGCCAGGACGGGCGTCGGCAGCGCGCGGGGCAGCAGCGCGGCGCGCAGCCCGGCGCCCACCACCACGGCGGCGGTGTCGAGCGCGAAGTCGTACGACTTGTGGCGGGCGTCGTAGCCGATCACCACCAGGTCGCCGAGCGCCGGGTTCTTCCGGACGTACGCGGCCAGGCCGGCGGCGGCCCGGATCACCACGGCGCGGTTCATCCGCATCGGCCCGGCGCCCAGCTCACCGCGCAGCCCGGCAGTGCCGAACTGCAGGCGCCCGGCGAAGCGTTCGGCCAGCCGGGACCAGGCGATCCGCTCCTCGGACTCGGCCTCCGGCCCCTCGGCGGCGGCCAGCAGCGCGGTCAGCTCCGCGCGGGTCTGCGGGTCGGGGTCCTCGGCCAGCCAGGCGCGGGCCCGGTCGAAGAGGTCGGTGGTGGGTGCCTTCGGCATGCGGCCCGCTCCCTGGGTGTGGAGGACGAGAGGACGAGAGAGGAGAGGAGAAGAGGAGGGAAGTGCGAGGAGGGAGGTGCGAGAGGTGGTGCGTGGCGGTGTGGGCCTGCGGCGGCCGGGCGGGGCTGCGGTGCCGGAGCCGCGACGGCGGACCGGTCCCGTGGGGTCGGGGCCGGTCCGCCGTCGTGTGCTGCTCGCCGTCACGGTTCCCGATTCTCCGTCAGAACTGCCGTGCGGGGCGGGAGTCGGGCTCCCGCCGGGGTGTCAGATCCGCTCCAGGACCTTCGCCAGCAGGGTGCCCATCCGCTCGGCGGAGGCCCGGCCGGCCTCCAGCACCTCGGCGTGGTTGAGGGGTTCGCCGGTGATGCCCGCGGCCAGGTTGGTGACCAGCGAGATGCCGAGCACCTCGGCGCCGGCCTCGCGGGCGGCGATGGCCTCCAGGGTGGTGGACATGCCGACCAGTTCGCCGCCGATCACCCGGGCCATGTTGACCTCGGCCGGGGTCTCGTAGTGCGGGCCGCGGAACTGCACGTACACGGCCTCGTCGAGGGTCGGGTCGACCTCGCGGCACAGGGCGCGCAGGCGCTTGGAGTACAGGTCGGTGAGGTCGACGAAGTTGGCGCCGACGATCGGGGAGTCCGCGGTCAGGTTGATGTGGTCGCTGATCAGCACGGGCTGCCCGGGGACCCAGCCCTGGCGCAGGCCGCCGCAGCCGTTGGTGAGCACGACGGTGCGGCAGCCGGCCGCGGCGGCGGTGCGCACGCCGTGCACCACGGTGGCCACGCCGTGGCCCTCGTAGTAGTGGTTGCGGCCGAGGAAGACCAGTGCGCGGCGCTCGCCGCCGCCGGGAATCCGCACCGAGCGGATGGTCCCGGCGTGGCCGGCCACCGCGGGGGCGGGGAAGCCGGGCAGGTCGGTGACCGGGAATTCCGCGAGTGTCTCGCCCAGGGCGTCGGCGGCCGGCACCCAGCCGGAGCCCATCACCAGGGCGACGTCGTGGCGCTCGGCGCCGGTGAGTTCGCGCAGCCGGTCGGCGGCGGCCCGGGCAGCGGCGTAGGGGTCGGCGGAGACGACCGTCTGAGGAGATGCGTTCACACGGTCGAGGATAGGTCACATCTGCCTACGCGCGTAGACAGCACGCCCAGGGCATGCCGGATCGTTACCCGGATTGCGTGGAACGACAGGATTCCTCCCCGGCCGGGGACGTCGACCGGGAGGAAAGTACGGAGCGGGGGAGGGAAAGCACCCGGGAGAAAGCCGGGGAGAAAGCTGGGGGACGGCGGGGAAAGCGCGGGGCAAGGGGAGGGCGGGAACGGGAAAAGCGGCGGTGCGGGAGGCGGACGGCCTCAGCAGGGCCGGCGGCGCAGGTCCAGGACGTAGTCGTCGGGGGCGCCGGCGCTCTCCGCCGCGTCCGCGATCAGGCCCAGGTAGCGGGCGGCCGGCAGTCCGCCCTCGTAGTCGTTGAGCACGTACGTCCAGACCGCGACCTCGCCGTCCAGGGTCTGGGCCCGCAGCTTCACCTTGCGGTAGATGCCGAGCTGCACGCCCTCCCAGCGGTCCAGGCCCTCCTCGTCCATCGGGGCGACGTCGTAGAGCGAGACGAAGACCTGCTCCTTCTCGTCCTCCACCACGGTGGCCAGCGAGCCCTCCCAGCCGAGCTGTTCACCGCCGAAGGTCAGCCGCCAGCCGGGCAGCCAGCCGGTGCCGCGCAGCGGGGAGTGCGGGGCACGGCGGGACATCTGCCGGGCGTCGAGGTTGGTGGCGTAGGCGGCGTAGAGCGACATGGCGCCAGCCTACGGGAGCCGGACGGCCCGCCGGGCTGCGCGCCGGGGGCGGGCCCGCGGTGGAGGGGGCCCCGCGGGCGGACCCGCCGGACCGGGGGCGGGGTGCGCGCCGGACGGGGGCGTCCCGGTGCGACGACCACCGGTGGCGGTGGGCGGACCGGCCGTGGCGGCGGTGCTGCTCGCGGTCGCGGTCACCACGGCCGGCGGCGGCAACCCGACGCCCACCGGCGCGATCGTCGCGGCGCGCAGACCGACGGCAGCACCTGGGACCGGCGAGGGCGCCCGCACGGTGTCCGGCGGGCCGTCGGTGGGGGCCTCCGGTCTGGCGGACCGGCCGATCCCGTGAGGCGGGCGGGGGACGGGAGGCGGAGGGGACGGGAGGGAGGGCGGGAGACGGCCGGAAGGCGGCCGGGAGGCGAGTGAGAGGGGAACAACAACGGCCCCGGCGTGGAATCGGTTCCGGCATGCGGGAGAATGGGGCACGTGACTCGGATCGTGATCATCGGTGGCGGACCAGGCGGATACGAGGCGGCCCTCGTGGCCGCCCAGCTCGGCGCGGAGGTGACCGTCGTCGACCGCGACGGTCTGGGCGGATCGGCGGTGCTGACGGACTGCGTGCCGTCCAAGACGCTGATCGCCACCGCCGAGGTGATGACCAGCTTCGACAGCTCCTACGAGGAACTGGGCATCCTGGTCGCGGACGGCACGGCGGACCCGGCCGACCCGGCCCGGGTGGTCGGCGTCGACCTCGGCAAGGTCAACCGGCGCGTCAAGCGGCTGGCGATCGCCCAGTCGCACGACATCACCCAGGCGGTCACCCGGGCCGGCGTCACCGTGCTGCGCGGTCGCGGCCGGCTGGGCGGCGGCGGCCAGGCGATCGACGGCTCCCGCGAGGTGCTGGTCGAACTGGCCGACGGCGGCACCGAGTCGGTGCGCGCCGACGCGGTGCTGATCGCCACCGGCGTCCGCCCGCGCGAGCTGCCCGACGCGCAGCCGGACGGCGAGCGGATCCTGGCCTGGACGCAGGTGTACGACCTGGAGGAGCTGCCGCGCGAGCTGATCGTGGTCGGCTCCGGCGTCACCGGCGCCGAGTTCGCCGGTGCGTACCAGGCGCTCGGCTCGAACGTCACGCTGGTCTCCTCGCGCGACCGGGTGCTCCCGGGCGAGGACCCGGACGCGGCCGAGGTGCTGGAGGACGTGTTCCGCCGCCGCGGCATGAACGTGATGAGCCGCTCCCGGGCCGAGAGCGCCAAGCGGGTGGGCGACCGGGTCGAGGTGACCCTCGCCGACGGCAAGGTGATCACCGGCACGCACTGCCTGATGGCGGTCGGCTCGATCCCCAACACCGCGGACCTGGGCCTGGAGGAGGCCGGCGTCGCGGTCAACGACTGGGGCCAGATCAAGGTGGACCGGGTCTCCCGCACCTCCGCCCCCGGCGTGTACGCGGCCGGCGACTGCACCGGCGTCTTCATGCTGGCCTCGGTGGCCGCCATGCAGGGCCGGATCGCGATGTACCACGCGCTCGGCGACGCGGTGCAGCCGCTGAACCTGAAGACCGTCGCCTCCAACGTGTTCACCGACCCGGAGATCGCCACCGTCGGCTACACCCACGCCGACGTGTCCTGCGGGAAGATGGACGCCGTCGAGGTCAAGCTCCCGCTGCGCGGCAACCCGCGGGCCAAGATGCAGGGCATCCGGGACGGCTTCGTGAAGCTGTTCGCCCGCCCCGGCACCGGCATCGTGGTCGGCGGCGTGGTGGTCGCCCCGCGCGCCTCCGAGCTGATCCACTCGATCTCGCTGGCGGTGGACAACAACCTGACGGTGGAGCAGGTCGCGAGCGCCTTCACGGTGTACCCGTCGCTGTCCGGTTCGACCGCCGAGGCGGCCCGCCAGCTGCACATCCGCAAGCGCGAGGGCGCCGGCTCCTGACGTCCGCGGGCCGCCCGCGGGCCCCGGTGGCCCGGGGCGACCAGGAGCGCGGGGGGCCGCGGGAGTGAGCCGGGCGCGCACCGTCCGGCTCACCCGGGCGGAGGAGCGCGCATTGTACGGTCGTGCGCCGTTCCGAGGTGAGCAAATCCCGTTACCAGGTGCAAACGCCTGAAAGCAGACGGTCACTCGGGTTACCGTCGGTCCTGTGTTTGCAGCAGAACGTCGCCAGTTGATCCTAGAGATGGTGCGCGCCAACGGAGCCGTGTCGCTCCGTGAGCTGGCCCGCGTCGTCCAGACCTCCGAAGTCACCGTGCGCCGGGACGTCCGGGCGCTGGAGTCCGAAGGGCTGCTCGACCGCCGACACGGCGGCGCGGTGCTGCCCGGCGGGTTCAGCCGGGACCCGGGCTACCCGCAGAAGACCCACCTCGCCACCGCCGAGAAGAGCGCCATCGCCGACCTCGCCGCGGACCTGGTCGAGGAGGGCGACGCCATCGTGGTCGGCGCCGGGACGACCACCCAGGAGCTGGCCCGCCGGCTGGCCCGGGTGCCCGGCCTGACGGTGGTCACCAACTCGCTGCTGGTCGCCCAGGCGCTGGCGCACGCCAACCGGGTGGAGGTGGTGATGACCGGCGGCACCCTGCGCGGCTCCAACTACGCCCTGGTGGGCAGCGGCGCCGAGCAGTCGCTGGCCGGGCTGCGGGTCACCAAGGCCTTCATCTCCGGCAGCGGCCTGACCGCCGAACGCGGCCTGTCCACCGCCAACATGCTCTCCGCCTCGGTGGACCGGGCGCTGGTGCAGGCCGCCAACGAGGTGATCGTGCTGGCCGACCACACCAAGCTCGGCGCGGACAGCATGTTCCAGACCGTCGCCACCGAGGCGATCACCCGGCTGGTCACCGACGAGCGCACCCTGCTGGAGGACCTCACCTCCCGCGAGCAGCACGCGCTCGCCGACTGCGGGGTGCAGGTCTCGGTGGCCTCGCTCGGCCTGACCGCCGAGACCGCCGGGCACCAGCAGCCCGCCCGCCGCCCGGTCCCGCCGCAGCCCGGCCTGGCCCCCGGCAGCCCGCTGCCCGGCCAGCGCCGCCCCGCCCCGCACGGTGGAGCGCCGCACGGCGGCGCCCTGCCGCCCGCCGCCCGGCTGGCCGAACGGATCCGCTGAGCGGGGCGCACCGGCCCCGCCGCACGGGGCACCGGTCACGCCGGCACCGGAGCGCCACCCCCGCCGCGGACGGCCGCACTGACCGGTTCCGGCCCGCCCGCGGCCGATCCCTGGCCGCCGCGGCCGACCCGCTTGTAGCGTCTGCGCCCATGGACGCAGCGAGCGAAACACTCGACCGCACAACAGAACTGACGGTGCGTGAGGCGCGCGGCGGGCGCGGCCCCGCGACCTGGGGACAGCGCGCCATCCACTCCGCCCTGGTCCGGCTCGGCACCGAGGCGCCCCGCTACAACCTGCGGCTGGCCGCCCCCGTCGAGCCCGGCGCGGAGCCGGCCGTGGTGCTCCGCGCCTACACCGAACTGCTGCACCTGCACGACGCGTTGCGCACCCGGCTGGTCGAGGAGGACGGCGACCTGGTCCAGCTGGTGGACGCCGACGGCACCCTCCCGGTGGCGCTGCTGCACCGGGAGACGCCCGAGCGGGCCGCCGCCGCGGCCGGGGAACTGCTCGCCGAGTACGCCCGGCGGCCCTTCGACCCGGCCCGCGAGTGGCCGGTGCGGATCGGCCTGGTGCTGGTCGACGGCCTGGTCCGGCAGACCGTCCTGGTGCTCTCGCACACCGCCTCGGACGGCTGGGGGATGCGCCGCACCGTCCGCGACCTGATGCTGCTGGCCGCCGGGCGCAGCGCCCGGGACCTGCGCGCCGAGCGGGAGTTCGCCCAGCCGCTGGAGGAGGCCGCCGAGCAGGCCACCGCGCGCGGCCGCCGCCGGGACGCCGCCGCCCGCCGGCACTGGCGGGAGAAGCTGACCGCCGGCCCGCGCGCCCTGCTGCCCCGCCCGGCCGCCGCGCCCGACCCGGAGCGGACCTTCCCGTACGCGGTGCTGCGCTCCCCGGCGCTGGCCGTCGCCCTCCCGGAGGCCGCCGCCCGGCTGCGCACCGGCGACGCCACGGTGCTGCTGGCCGCCGCCGCGACCGAGCTGGGGCGGCTGGGCGGGCAGCGCGAGTTCCTGTGCCAGGTGGTGGTCGGCAACCGGTTCACCGAGCAGGCCGCCGAGGCCGTCACCACGCTCGCCCAGGAGGGCCTGTTCCACCTGCCGGAGATCGCCGCGGACTTCGCCGAGACGGTCCGCCGCGCCCACGGCCCGGCGCTCACCGCCTACCGGCACTCCGGCTACGACAAGCCGCGGCTGGACGCGGACCTGGACGGACTGCGGGCGGCGGGCGTCGAGTTGGCCGACCACTCGGTGTTCTGGAACGACACCCGGGACCCGCTGGCCGCGCTGATGGCCGACGCGCCGGGCCAGGGGGGTGCGGGGGAGCGGGAGTTGAGCTTCCCGGACGACTTCCCGGCCCGCCCGGGGGTGTCCGTCGCGGTCGACGTGGTGGCGTTGCCCGGAGCGGTCGAGCTGCGGATGGTGGCGGACGGCGCGCTGCTGAGCCGCGCGCAGATGGCGGGCTTCCTGTGCGGCGTCGAGGAACTGGTGCTCGGCGCGGCCGGATAGCCCGGAGGAGCCGGGCAGCCCGGAGGGCCCGGACAGCCCGGAGGGGCGGGAGTCCTGAGACTCCCGCCCCCTCGGAGGGTGCCGTCGGTGCTGTCGGCGGGTCAGACGTCCTTGATCTCGCAGAGCGCGGCGCCGCTGGAGACCGAGCCGCCGACCTCGGCCTTGAGGCCGACGATCGTGCCCGCCTTGTGGGCGTTCAGCGGCTGCTCCATCTTCATGGCCTCCAGGACCACGATCAGCTCGCCCGCGGCGACCACCTGGCCCTCCTCGACGGCGACCTTGACGATGGTGCCCTGCATCGGCGAGGCCAGGGTGTCGCCGGAGACCGCCGCGGCGGCCTTCTTGGCGCCGACCCGGCGCTTGGCCTTGGCCGCGCCCGCACCGGCGGCCGGGGCCGCGGCGACGCCGAGCGAGGACGGCAGCGAGACCTCGATCCGCTTGCCGCCGACCTCGACCACCACGGTCTCGCGGCCCTCGGGCTCCTCGCCGTCGGGGCCCGCGCCCGCGAACGGCGCGATGGTGTTGTCGAACTCGGTCTCGATCCACCGGGTGAAGACCGTGAACGGGCCGTCCGAGCCGTGCACCTCGGGGGCGAACGCCGGGTCGGTCACCACGACCTGGTGGAACGGGATGGCGGTGGCCATGCCCTCGACCTTGAACTCCTCCAGGGCGCGCTTGGCGCGCTGGAGGGCCTGCTTGCGGTCGGCGCCCGAGACGATCAGCTTGGCCAGCAGGGAGTCCCAGGCGGGGCCGATCACCGAGCCGGACTCGACGCCGGCGTCGAGCCGGACGCCCGGACCGGACGGCGGGGCGAACAGCGTGACGGTGCCGGGGGCGGGCAGGAAGCCGCGGCCCGGGTCCTCGCCGTTGATCCGGAACTCGAAGGAGTGGCCGCGGACCTCGGGGTCGTCGTAGCCGAGCTCCTCGCCGTCGGCGATCCGGAACATCTCGCGGACCAGGTCGAGGCCGGTGACCTCCTCGGAGACCGGGTGCTCGACCTGGAGGCGGGTGTTGACCTCCAGGAAGGAGATCAGGCCGTCCTGGGAGACCAGGAACTCGCAGGTGCCGGCGCCGACGTAGCCCGCCTCGCGCAGGATCGCCTTGGAGGCGCGGTACAGCTCGGCGTTCTGCTCGGGGGTGAGGAACGGCGCGGGGGCCTCCTCGACCAGCTTCTGGTGCCGGCGCTGGAGCGAGCAGTCGCGGGTGGAGACCACCACGACGTTGCCGTGCTGGTCGGCCAGGCACTGGGTCTCGACGTGCCGCGGCTTGTCGAGGTACTGCTCGACGAAGCACTCGCCGCGGCCGAACGCGGCGACCGCCTCGCGGACCGCCGAGTCGTACAGCTCGGGGATCTCCTCCAGCGTGCGGGCGACCTTCAGGCCGCGGCCGCCGCCGCCGAACGCCGCCTTGATGGCGACCGGCAGGCCGTGCTCGGTGGCGAACGCGACGACCTCGTCGGCGCCGGAGACCGGGTCGGCGGTGCCGGCCACCAGCGGGGCGCCGGCGCGCTGGGCGACGTGCCGGGCGGTGACCTTGTCGCCCAGGTCGCGGATGGCCTGCGGCGGCGGGCCGATCCAGGTCAGGCCGGCGTCGAGGACGGCCTGCGCGAACTCGGCGTTCTCCGACAGGAAGCCGTACCCGGGGTGGATCGCGTCCGCGCCCGAGTCGGCGGCGGCCTTGAGCACCTTGGCGATGTCGAGGTAGCTGGTGGCGGGGGTGTCGCCGCCCAGCGCGTACGCCTCGTCGGCGGCCCGGACGTGCAGCGCGTCCCGGTCAGGCTCCGCGTACACGGCGACGCTGGCGATACCCGCGTCCCGGCAGGCCCGGGCGACGCGGACGGCGATTTCTCCGCGGTTGGCGATGAGCACCTTGCGCACTGTGGCTCCCTTCTCGAACCTCGTCGAGTCTATGGATTGGAGGGTGCTACCGGCGAGTAGTCCCTGGTGGTGAGCGTGCTCACACGCTCGGTTGCCGTACTCCCGTACGGGCGGCGGCCGTTGGCGGCGCGCCGCAGGCAGCGGGCCCGGGGCGGTGGTGCGCCGGAGGGCCGGAGCACCCGGCGGGCCGGGGTGGTCTTCGCCACACCGGGGCTCGGCTCAGGCCGCCGCCGGTTCCGGGCGGGTGGCCGCCGCGCCCGTCACGTCCGCCTCGAACTCCACCACGTCCGGCCCGTAGGCCCGGGCGTTCACCACCCGGAGCACCACCGCGAACGCGCCGTCCCGGCCGTGCTCGCGGGCCAGCGCGCGGTGGTGCGCGGCCAGGTAGCGGACCGCGGCCCGGTTGGAGACCGCGGTCTGCCCGGCTATCACGAACACCGGACGGCCGCCCTCGCGCAGGTGCACCCGGGCCAGCAGCGCGTACGCCCGCTGGCCTGGCTGCTCGGTGGAGGTCAGGAACCGGAACTCCCGCGGGCCGACCCGCAGGGTGTGCACCGGGTGCCCGGCCCCGGCGGGCGGTTCGGCGAACGACACGCCCGGCAGCCAGGACGCCAGGTGGGCCGCGGTCCGCCGGTTGCCGGCCGGCCCGCCCACGCAGAACTCGGCCTTGTCGCCCAGCCCCTGCCGGACCTCGTCGTGCCCGGCCAGGGTGGCGCGGGCCCCGCACTCGCGCACCAGCGCGGCCAGCTCCATCAGGGCGTACGCGTCGTCGCGCGCCACGCTCATCGGGTCCGGCGCCGACGCCTGGCGGTTGACCACCAGCAGCGCCTCGCCGCCGGCCGGCAGGCCGAAGAACGCCCGCTGCCGTTCCAGCCGGCGCCGCCGGCGCAGCGACTGGGCCAGCCAGCCCAGCCCGGCACTGATCGCCGAAGCGACCAGTCCCAGAACGACGTTGAGCATCCCATCGGTCATCTTCCGCTCCTCGTCGCCCCTTTCCGGTCCGGCTGCGTCAGCCTAACGGCGCCCGGCGGGGGAGGGGGTGGAACTCTGCAACAGATGTACGGGCCCGGTTCTGTCCGATTCCGCACCCGGGAAGCGGACCGGAGTGCTCCGGTTCCGGCCCCGGGATAACGGAATGGTTCAGACCATTGACCCGGATCGGGCCGCTCCCTACCGTCGCAGCGACCGCGCACCACTCGCACGATTCACGGGGGAAACGTGAAGCGTCCCATGCTGTCCACCGCGCTGGCCGCGACCGCGCTGCTGCTCACCGCCTGCTCCGGCTCCGGCGGCGACGGGGGCGGGAAGGCCGACCCGGCGCCCGGCGCCACCGCCCGCACCTACGGCTGCCTCACCCGGGACCAGGCCGCCGAGGGCGCCCTCACCCTCGACGCCGGCACCGCCGGCGGCACCGACCTGGACGCCTACTACCGGGACTCCGACGCCGGACGGGCCCGGGTCGGCGTGGTCTTCTCGCACCAGGCCGACGGCTCGCTCTGCGAGTGGGTGCCGGCCCTCGACGCGTTCACCCGGGCCGGCTACGCGGTCTTCGCCTTCACCTGCACGGGTGACGTCACCGAGGGCATCAAGGCCGCCGAACGGTACTACCGGGGCAAGGGCGTCGGCGCGGTCGCCCTGGTCGGCGCCTCCAAGGGCGCCGCCGCCTCGCTGGTCGCCGCCCGGCTCGACGACAACCCGCTGCCGGTGAAGGCCGTGGTCTCGCTCAGCTCGCCCGAGGTGTACCCGCTGTTCAACGCGGCGCTCGCGGTCAAGGCGGTCAAGGCGCCGACCTACTTCGCCGCCGAACGGGGCGACTCCCCGTTCGACGCCAGCGCGCAGACCCTCTACGACGCCTCCGCCGGCGAGGACAAGCAGCTCAGGATCTACCCGGGCTCCCGCCACGGCGCCCTGCTGCTCCAGGACGGCGCGCTGCCCGACGTGCTCGCCTACCTGGGCCGGCACGCCCCCGCGACGGGTTGACGGGCCGGCGGTCCGACGGGTCGGCGGCCGCTCAGGCCCAGAGGTCGGTGATCCGCACGTCCAGCTCGGCGAGCAGGCGGCGCAGCAGCGGCAGCGACAGGCCGATCACGTTGCCGGGGTCGCCGTCGATCCCCTCCACGAACGGTGCCGACCGGCCGTCCAGGGTGAACGCCCCGGCCACGTGCAGCGGTTCGCCGGAGGCGACGTACGCGGCGACCTCGGCGTCGTCCGGCGTCCCGAACCGGACGGTGGTGGAGGCGGTCTCGGCCGCCCGCCGCCCGGTCGCGGTGTCGATCACGCAGTGGCCGGTGCGCAGCACGCCCGCGCGCCCGCGCATCGACCGCCAGCGCGCCAGCGCCTCCGCCGGGTCGGCCGGCTTGCCCAGCGCGGCGCCGTCCAGCTCCAGCACCGAGTCGCACCCGACCACCAGCGGCGGCTCGCCCGGCTCGGCGGCCAGCTCGCCCGCGACCTTCTCCGCCTTGGCCACCGCCAGCACCAGCGCCAGCTCGCCCGGCGTCGCGGCGCTCAGCGCGTCCTCGTCCACCCCGCTCACCCGCACCAGCGGGTCGAGGCCCGCCTGCCGCAGCAGGCCCAGCCGGGCGGGGGAGGCGGACGCGAGAACCAGCGGGCGGCGAGCGGTCATGGCCCCAGCCTAGTACCGCCCCGCCACGGCACCGGCCCCCCTACAGCAGCACCAGGGCCGCCCCCGCGAGCGCCAGCAGCGCGAGCACCAGCGCCGTCCGCCGCAGCCGGCACAGCACCTCGCGGGCCTCTTGCGACGGCTCGTCGCGGGGGTCTGACCAGAGCACCCCACCACCCTGCAACGCGCGCCGGGCGCGGCGCCTGAGTATCCGTACTCACTCCGCCGCGCCCGGCGCCCCGGTTCACCGGGGCCAGAGGCTGGTGCGCCAGGCGTGCGGGCCCGGGGCGGGCAGGGGGCGGGGGGTGCGGGTGGTCCAGGCGGTGGCCGGGCCGGCGGCCGGGGCGGCGGCGGCCCCGGTCGCGGCCCGGGATTGGACCACCGCCAGGACGGTGGCCAGCTCCTCGGGGGTCGGCTGGCCGTGCAGCACCTGAATGGGGCTCATCGCGCGGGTTTCCCTTCGGTGGTCAGAGCGGGATGTTGCCGTGCTTCTTGGGCGGCAGCGACTCCCGCTTGCCGCGCAGCGCCCGCAGGCCGCGGACGATGTGCCGCCGGGTCTCGCTGGGGGCGATGACCGCGTCGACGTAGCCGCGCTCGGCGGCCAGGTACGGGTTGAGCAGGGTGTCCTCGTAGGAGGCGAGGAGTTCGGCGCGGCGCTCCTCGCCGAGGCCCTCGGCCTCGGCGGCGGCGATCTCGCGGCGGTGCAGGATGTTGACCGCGCCCTGCGCGCCCATCACGGCGATCTGGGCGGTCGGCCAGGCCAGGTTGATGTCGGCGCCCAGGTGCTTGGAGCCCATCACGTCGTACGCGCCGCCGAACGCCTTGCGGGTGATGACGGTGATCAGCGGCACGGTGGCCTCCGCGTAGGCGAAGATCAGCTTGGCGCCGCGCCGGATGATGCCGTCCCACTCCTGGCCGGTGCCGGGCAGGAAGCCGGGCACGTCGACGAAGGTCAGCACCGGGATGTTGAAGGCGTCGCAGGTGCGCACGAAGCGGGCGGCCTTCTCGCTGGCGGCGATGTCCAGGCAGCCGGCCAGGTCCATCGGCTGGTTGCCGACCACGCCGACCGGGTGGCCCTCGACCCGGCCGAAGCCGATCACGATGTTGCCCGCGTACAGCGGCTGGACCTCCAGGAAGTCGCCGTCGTCCAGGACGTGCTCGATCACCCGGCGGATGTCGTACGGCTGGTTCGCCGAGTCCGGGACGATGGTGTCGAGTTCGAGGTCCGCCGCGGTGATCTCCAGGTCGGCCCGCTCGGGGTAGGCCGGCGGGTCGGAGAGGTTGTTGGAGGGCAGGTACGAGAGCAGGCTCTTGACGTACTCGACGGCCTCCTTCTCGTCGGCGGCCAGGTAGTGCGCGTTGCCGGACTTGGTGTTGTGGGTGCGGGCGCCGCCCAGCTCCTCCATGTCGACGCTCTCGCCGGTGACCGTCCTGATCACGTCCGGCCCGGTGATGAACATGTGCGAGGTCTGGTCGGCCATCACCACGAAGTCGGTCACCGCGGGGGAGTAGACCGCGCCGCCCGCGCACGGGCCCATGATCAGCGAGATCTGCGGGATCACGCCGGAGGCGTGCACGTTGCGCCGGAAGATCTCGCCGTACAGGCCGAGCGAGACCACGCCCTCCTGGATCCGGGCGCCGCCGGAGTCGTTGATCCCGATCATCGGACAGCCGGTCTTCAGCGCGAAGTCCATCACCTTGACGATCTTCTCGCCGAACACCTCGCCGAGCGAGCCGCCGAAGACCGTGAAGTCCTGGGCGAACACCGCGACCTGGCGGCCGTCCACGGTGCCGTAGCCGGTCACCACGCCGTCGCCGTACGGGCGGTTCTTCTCCTGGCCGAAGTTGGTGGAGCGGTGCCGGGCGAACTCGTCGAACTCCACGAAGGAGTCCTCGTCCAGCAGCTCCGCGATCCGCTCACGGGCCGTCAGCTTGCCCTTGGCGTGCTGCTTCTCCACGGCCGCGGCCGAGCCGGAGTGCACCGCCTCGTCGATCCGCCGGCGCAGGTCGGCGAGCTTCCCGGCGGTGGTGTGCGGGTCCTGCGGTGCCTGGGTCATGTCCGGTGGCTCTCCCTGCGTCCTCGGCCGCCGGCCCGGCGCGTGAGGGTTGCGGGCAGGGCGGCGCTGCGGTCTACCGTGCAGTAGCGTAACCAGCGCGGGCGGGCGCGGGGTTATGGCCATCGACACATCGCTCCCCCTGCCCGTTCTGCGGGACGATGATGCGGCGTGCGTCGTCCCGGAACCGATCTAGGCTGGCCCGGTGACCACTCCCGACCGCCCTCGCCCCCGCCGCTCCGGCCTGCGCGGCTTCGGCCACGACGGCCCCTCCCCGTGGACCGACCTGGAGCGTCCGCCGCTGGACGAGCGGGCCCTGCGGCTCGACCTGGTGCGTCCCGGGGCGCTGTGGACCTCACTCGATGTGGTGAGCGAGACCGGCTCCACCAACGCCGACCTCGCCGCCCGGGCCGCGGCGGGCGCGCCCGAGGGCGCCGTCCTGGTCGCCGAGTCGCAGCACGCCGGCCGCGGCCGGCTGGACCGCCGCTGGACCGCCCCGGCCCGCTCCGGGCTGTTCCTGTCGGTGCTGCTGCGCCCGCGGGGGGTGCCGGCGGAGCGCTACGGCTGGCTGCCGATCCTGGTCGGCACCGCGGTCTCCGCCACCCTCGACCGGGTCGCCGACCTGCGCACCGGCCTGAAGTGGCCCAACGACCTGCAGACCGTCGTCGACGGGCGGGAGCGCAAGCTCGGCGGCATCCTCACCGAGCTGTCCGGCGGCGCGGTGGTCGCCGGGATCGGCCTGAACGTCTCGCTGCGCGCGGACGAGCTGCCCGTCCCCACCGCGACCTCGCTGGCGCTGGCCGGCGCCGGCACCACCGACCGGTCGACCCTGCTGCGCGGCGTGCTGCGCGAGTTCGCCGAGCTGTACGGCGAGTGGACGGCCGCCGCCGGCGACCCGCACGCCAGCGGCCTGCTGCCCGCGTACACCGCCCGCTGCACCACGCTGAACCGGCCGGTGAGGGTCCAGCTGCCCGGGGAGCGCGAACTGCTCGGCGAGGCCGTCGCGGTGGACGGCGACGGCCGCCTGGTGGTCCGCACCCCCGACGGGGTCCGGCACCCGGTGGCCGCCGGGGACGTGGTGCACGTGCGCCCGCGGGGTTGAGCCGGGGCCGGGCGCGGCGGTCTCACCCTGCGGGACCGTCCGCCCGGCTGCCGGGCGGATGCTCCGGATTACGCGATTCCGTGCGAACATTCCACCTGGCAGCGGTGTGAGGCTCGCCACTACCCCCGCGGTGGTCGCGTGCCCGCACCTCAAGGACGGCAAGACACAAGTGCGGCTGGCCGCACGGGGACGGACCGGTGACAGACAACGGCGGCGCCACGACGGGCTCCGGCAACGGCGCGACGGACGAGACCACCGTCGCCACCGACCTGGAGCGGCTGATCCTCGACGCGCCGCGCAAGTACACCCCGTACCAGGCCGCCCGCGCCGCGGAGGTCCCGATGGACCTCGCCACCCGGTTCTGGCGCGCCATGGGCTTCCCCGACATCGGCCAGTCCCGCGCCCTCACCGACAACGACGTGATCGCGCTGCGCCGGCTGGCCGGCCTGATCGAGTCCGGGCTGCTCAGCGAACCGATGGCGATCCAGGTCGCCCGCTCCACCGGCCAGACCACCGCCCGGCTGGCCGGCTGGCAGATGGACACCTTCCTGGACAACCTCACCCAGCCCGTCGAACCCGGGATGACCCGCTCCGACGTCGCCTACCCGCTGGTCGAGCTGCTGCTGCCCGAGCTGGAGCAGTTCCTGGTGTACGTCTGGCGCCGCCAGCTCGCCGCCGTCACCGGCCGGGTGGTCGCCTCCGCCGAGGACCACGAGGTCACCTCCGGGCGGCTCGCCGTCGCCTTCGCCGACCTGGTCGGCTTCACCCGGCTCTCCCGCCGGCTGGAGGAGGAGGAGCTCGGCGAACTCGTCGAGGGCTTCGAGAACACCTGCTCCGACCTGATCGCCGGGCAGGGCGGCCGGGTGGTCAAGACGCTCGGCGACGAGATCCTGTTCGTCTCCGAGGACCCGGCCACCGTCGCCGAGATCGCCCTCTCCCTGGTCGAGACGCTCGCCAAGGAGGACAACATGCCCGCGCTGCGGGTCGGCATGGCCTTCGGCACCGTCACCTCGCGGATGGGCGACGTCTTCGGCACCACCGTCAACCTGGCCTCCCGGCTCACCTCGATCGCCCCCAAGGACGCCGTCCTGGTCGACGGCGAACTCGCCGCCGCGCTCGAACAGAACGGCACCGCGCACCTGCCCGAGACCGCGCCCGGCCCGGGCCACCGCTTCCACCTCCAGCCGATGTGGCGCCGCCCGGTCCGCGGCCTCGGCCTGGTCGAGCCCTGGCTGCTCACCCGGGTGCCCGCCGCCGACTGAGGTTCGAGCCTCGGGCGCAAACGGTGCGTACCGCCCTAGTCTGGGTAGAAGTGCCCCACGGGTAGGGAGAGGTCAACGGTGAGCGAGGCGACCATGGACGAGCAGGCCTCGTTCGAGGCGGCGGCCCCCGACCTGCGGCTGCAGGCCGTGGTGGAACTCGCCCAGGACATGGCGGGCGCGCTGACCCCGCTGGAGGCGGTCCGGGCCGCCGCCGCCCGGGCCGTCTCCGCGCTCGGCGCCACGATGGCCGCCGTCTCGGTCTGGGACCGCGAGTCCGGGCGGCTGCGGGTGCTGGTCAACCACGGCGAACTCGCCCCCGGCGAGGAGGAGTTGCCCGAGGACGAGTCGTACCCCGTCGCCGACTTCCCGGAGATCGTCACCTACCTGGAGGAGCACTGGAGCACCGGCCGGCTGCCGCGCGCCTGGATCCAGACCGCCGAGGACGTCGGCCCGCACACCGGCCACCGGCCCCCCGGCTCCGGCGCCTTCTGCCGCCAGCGCGCGGCCGGACTGCGGCGGCGCGGGCGCGGCTGCTGCCTGGTCGCGCCGATCGTCCTGCACGGCCAGGCCTGGGGCGAGCTCTACCTGGCCCGCGGCACCGGCATGCCGGTCTTCACCGACCCGGACGCCGAGTACGCCACCCTGCTGGCCGCCCAGGTCTCGGCCGGGCTGGCCCAGACCGAGCGGGTCGCCGACCTGCGCCGCCTCGCCTTCACCGACGCACTCACCGGCCTGGCCAACCGCCGCGCCGTCGACGCCCGCCTCGACGAGGCGCTCAAGGCCCACACCCGGGACGGCGCGGTGGTCTCCCTGGTGGTCTGCGACGTCAACGGGCTCAAGCGGGTCAACGACCAGCTCGGCCACGAGATGGGCGACCGCCTGCTCGAACGCTTCGCCCACCAGCTCTCGCTGTCCGCCGCGAAGCTCCCCGGCAGCCTGGCCGCCCGGCTCGGCGGCGACGAGTTCTGCCTGCTCGCCGAGGGCCAGTCGGCCGACGAGGTGGTCGCCGTCGCCGAGGAACTCTGCGTCCGCGCCCTGGAGTTGACCGACGGTGAGGGCGTCGCCTGCGGCATCGCCTCCACCGGCGACTCGATCGGCCCGGTCACCACCCCCGACCGGCTGTTCCGGCTCGCCGACGCCGCCCAGTACCGGGCCAAGGCCGGGCGGGCCGCCCACCCCGTGGTGGCCGGCCGCAGCCACGGCCCCGCGTACGCCCCCGACCCGACGGTGCTGCTCGCCGACGCCGCCGACCCGCAGCAGCAGCGCAAGGCCCCCGCCGGGCGGACCGGCGGGGAGCGCCGCCGCTTCCGCGGCGCCGCGCACAGCGCCGACCCCGGGCAGCTGCTCGCCGCCGTCCTCGGCTCGCTCGACCAGGGCGGCCCGACGCACCCGGCCGACACCCTCGGGCGGCTCGCGCTGGTCGCCGAGACCGCCTCCCGGCTGCTCAACGCCGTCGGCTGGTGGATCTCCTACGTCCCGCCCGGCTCCTGCCTGATGCGCACCGCCCGGCACGCGGTCTACCGGATGACCGGCGGCCCGGCCTCCGCCCGGGCCCAGACCCAGCGGGCCCAGATCGAGGCCCCCGACGCGGTCTTCGACCTCCGCCACTACCCCCTCACCTCGCGCGCCGTCACCGGCGGCTCCTTCACCCTGCGGGTCGGCACGCCCGGCAACGACGCCGCCGAGGAGGCGGTCATGGTGGTCTCCGGCTACCGGGCGATGGCCGCCGCCGGCGGCAGCAACCCGGCCGGCGGCTGGCTGCTCGAACTCTTCGCGGACGAGTCGACCCTCCCGCTCACCCAGACCGCCCCCGCCCTGCGCGCCCTGGTCGCCGTGGCCCTCGCCGGGCCCTGCTCGCCGCCGCCCGCCTAGGCTCCCGCTAGGCACTGTCCTGGCGATCACGGGCGGAGCCAGATGATGAGGGCTGCCGCGGTGATAGTGCCAAGGTAGACGTAGGCGCGTTTGTCGAACCTCGCGGCGACGGCGCGGAAAGCCTTGAGCCTGTTGATCGCTCGTTCGACGGTGTTGCGTTTCTTGTAGCGGTCGTGGTCGAAGCCTGGCGGCCGACCACCGGCACTGCCGCTTCGGCTCCGGTTGGCTGCTTGGTCAGCCTTTTCCGGAATGACGTGCCGGATGCCGCGTCTGCGCAGGTAGTGGCGTGCACGTCGGTTGGAGTAGCCCTTGTCGGCGCTGACGCTGTCCGGCGTGGTGCGAGGTCTGCCAGTGGTGAGCCTCGGGACGCGGATCTTTTCCATGACCGGCTCGAACTGGGTGCAGTCGGCGCGCTGCCCCGGTGTGATGACCAGCAAGAGGATTCGGCAGTGGCCGTCGGCGCTCAGGTGGATCTTAGTTGTGAAGCCGCCGCGCGAGCGGCCGAGCGCCTCGCCCGCAGCTCCGCCGCCTCCCGCCGGCCGCTCGACCGTGGCCCGGCCGGTGCGGCCTGTCCCTGGTACAGACGGCGGAGTGCGCCGGGCGCCTGCGGCATGGTGGCGCGCGCGTACGACCATCGAGTCGACCGAGATGTCCCAGTCGATGCTTCCGGAAGCGTCCTCCTGGGCCTGGATCCGCTCCAGGAGCAGTTGCCACGTACCGTCCGCCGACCAGCGCCTGTGCCTCTCGTGCGCGGTCTTCCACGGGCCGTACCGCTCGGGGAGGTCCCGCCACGGAACACCGGTGCGGATGCGGTGCAGCACCCCGTTCACCACCTGCCGGTGATCGCGCCACCGCCCGCACCGCCCGCTGCTCACCGGCAGCAGCGGCTCGATCCGCTCCCACTGGGCATTGGTCAGCTCACCCCTGTATTCCACAGCACTGTCAACGCCTCGGGCCGGCTCCCCGGGTGGCGAGCCGGCGAGGGAGTCGCCGCAACGCAGAGCGGCCGGACGGCGGGATTCTTTGTGGAAGCCCGGGTTCGGACGGGTGTGCTGCTCTATCGTCGGACGGCATGGGGATGGTGGGGGCTGACGGGTGGGGGCGCGGGGCGGCGTTCACGGGGGTGGTGCCGGTGTTCGGCGACCGGACCCGGGATGCGTGCGTGGTGGTCCCGGGGATCATGGGCAGTGTCCTGGAGGACGCGGCGACGGGCCGCCCTCTGTGGGGTGTCGACCTCGCGACGCTGACCGGTGCGCTGAGCGGTGACGCCCTGTTCACCGCCCTGCGCGCGGAGGCCCAGGAACAGGAAGCTGATGCGGACACGGCCCGGCGGGCGCCGCTGACCCGCGTCCGGGCGACCGCTCTACTGGCCAGGCCGTGGTGGCTACCCGTCTTCGAGGGTCTCGACCCCTACACCGACGCGGTCACGGCTCTGCGGCAGGTCACGACGGCGCCGGAGGCGGTGGTGCCCTTCCCCTACGACTGGCGCCTGGCGGTGTCCTATAACGGCGCGCTGCTGGCCCGCGCGGCCAACGCGCATCTGGAGCGGTGGCGTCAGCGGGTCGCCGCCGCACCCGAATGGGCGGCGGCGGGCGGGAGCCGGCCGCGGCTGGTATTCGTGGCGCACTCGATGGGCGGGCTGGTGGTGCGGGCCGCACTGGAACAGGACCCGGAACTCGCGGCCGACACCCGGGCCGTGGTCACCGTCGGTACGCCGTTCCTCGGTTCGGCGAAGTCCGTCTTGGCCCTGAACCTTCTGCATGCTCAGGCGAAGCCGAACCGGTTGGTGCGACGGGTGCAGGAGATGGCGGCGACCTTGCCCGGCGTTCACGACCTGCTGCCCGGCTACCGCTGCCTGGACCTGGGCCTGGACGTGGAGCGCCTGACCCCAGCGGACGTAGCCCGGTTCGGCGGCGATGCGGATCTGGCCGCCCGCTCCCTGGACGGGCACGCACGCCATCGCTGGGAAGGGTTCGTCCTACCGGGGCACCGAGCGGTCATCGGCGAGGCCCAGCCCACCGTCCAGACCCTCGAAGAACAGCGGGCGGGCGGTGCGGCCGTCGTCGCGGGTCGCCGGCACGCCTTCGACGTCGAGGAGGACGGCGAACTGGTCCGCGATCCGACCACCGGCATCCCGGCCCGCCGCGACGCCTCCGGCGACGGCACCGTCCACCTGCCCTCCGCCCGTACCGGCACCGAGGCCGTCACCTACGTCTACGGCCAGCACGGCACCCTGATGCGCCACGACGAGGTACTGCGGCAGATCCGCCGCATCGCCCTGGAACGCCCCCAAGGCGTGCACCTCGGCGGTGACGGCACCGGACCCGGCCTGCAGACCCCCGAGCTCGGCGGAGTCCTCGGGGTGCCGCTCACCCTCACCGCCACCGGCCTGGACTCCCCGGCCGGCGTCACGTTGAGCGTGCACTCCGCCACCACCGGCCGCCCCGGCCACCCCATGACCCTGCGCCGGGACCCGGAGCGGGCCGACGGCGCCCTGTCGGCCCATTTCACCGCTGAGGTCCCGGACCTGTACCGGGTGGTCCTGGACACTGGCCGCCACACCCCCCTCACCCAGCTCGTCCTCGTCACCGAACCCGACGCCTGAGACCCACTGACCTGCCATGGCCGATCCCAACACCCCCGCCCCGCCGCCGCACCCGACCCACGGCGACACCAGCCCCCAGGAGCCCGAACCGCTTCCCGGGGGCGGCGTCGAGCTGTTCCCGGTCAACTTCACCGCCTACCAGCACCCCTACTTGCCCGACCTGGACACCGAGCGGCACGTACGGGAGATCGCCGACCTCCTCGCCCCCTACCGCGCGCGCACCACCGCGTGGGCGGTGCCGGCCGACAAGCGCGACCGGCAGGCCGTCGAAGACCGTCTGGCCCTCTGGTCCGACCCGACGCACCCGCCCGGCCGGAACACGGTGCTGTACTGGGTCGGCCACGGCAGCGCCGGCCACCTCGCCCACCACCGCACACCCGCGCCGATCACCAACGGCGTCACACCCGCCGACATCGCGCAGGCCATCGGCAGCCGCCAGCTCCACCCCGACAACGCCGACACCTGGGCGATCGTCGTCCTGGACGCCTGCTTCTCCCAAGACTTCGCCAGAGCAGTCCACCTCGAACTCTTCACCCACCACCGCGGCGCCGACCGCTACCTGCTGCTGTCCACCGCCGCCCAGGGCCCCGCCGAACTCGGCACCCTCACCCGCGCCCTCCGCAGGGCCCTGCACGTCACCTTCCCCGCCCAGCCCGCCATCGGCCTGCTCACCCTCGGACGCCACCTGGCCACCGAACTGGGCGGCTTCGTCGACGACCTCACCCTCGACGACCACCGCGACCAACTCGTCAACCAGAGCGCGAACGCCGCGGCCGCGATCTCCGCTCCCTTGGACCAGATCGCCGAACTCCAAGCCGTCATCGACCAGCTCCCCGCCGACGAACAGCGCCACTTCCTGCCCAAAGCATCCGGCGCCGAACTCGGCGAACTCGCCTGGTACTTCCACGGCCGCAGCCTGCAACGCGACCAGATCCTGCGCTGGCTGGCCACCGCCACCCACGGCACCCTCATCGTCACCGGCCCCGCCGGCGCCGGCAAATCCGCGCTCCTGGGCCACGTCCTGCTGCACACCAACACCCGCCTATACGACATCCTCACCCGCCACGGCCACCTCACCCCTCTGCCGCCCGGCACTCCCCGCCCCGACGACCCCTTCGACCTCACCGCTCACCTCGCCGGCCTCACCCCCGCCCGAACCTTCCACCTCATCGCAGCGGCAGCCGGCCTGCCCGACCTCGCCCAGCAGGCCACCGAAGGCCGTCCCCCCGCCGATCTCACCACCCGCCTCCTGGCCGCACTGCGCGCCCGCGACAAGCCGCTGACCCTGCTGCTCGACGCCCTCGACGAAGCCGACCAACCCCTCGTCATCGCCGACCAGATCCTGCGCCCCCTCGCCGCCCTCCCCCAGGTCCGCATCATGGTCGGCACCCGCCGCTCCACCCGCGAAGGCCCCGACCAGCCCACCCCGACCGACACCGACCTCCTCGACGCCCTCCACCCCCACCCGGCCGCAACCGGCACCCCCCAAGCGGCCGGCCCGCAGCGTGTCGAGGTCACCCAGGACCCGGAGGCCCTGGCCGGATACCTGAACGCCAAACTCCACGCCGCCAAACGCCGCGGCACCCTCCACGCCGACGAGGCGGCCATCGCCGACGCCGTGCACCGCCTGGTCACCGACAACCAGCACGGCAGCGCCGAACCCCAGCACTTCCTCTACGTCCGCCTCGCCGCCCACGAAATCCTCGCCGACCCCGACCTCCTCACCGACCCCACCCCCTTGATCGGCCGCACCCACCGCCAGCTCTTCACCTACGCCCTCCAGCGCCTTGACCGCACCGATGCCCGCTACACCCCCCTCCTGCGCGCCCTCGGCCTCGCCCAAGGCCGCGGCCTACCCGACCAGGACGGCATCTGGGCCACCGCCGCCGACGCCCTCACCCCCGACGCGGGCGACACCCATGCCGCCATCGCCCCTCTGGTCCGCGACGCCGCCCCCTACCTCGCCCTCGACCACGAAAGCGGCCAGAGCGTCTACCGCCTCGCACACCGCACCTTCACCGAACACTTCACCACCGCAGCCCACACCCCCACCGCCCACGCCCACATCACCCGCGCCCTCACTGCCCACACCCACCAAACCCTCATGTCCCACGGCACCACCCCGCGGCCCCAGGACGTCAACTCCTACACCCGCCGCCACCTCACCACCCACGCACGCCTCGGCCACACCGCCGGAGCCCTGCACACCCTCGCCGACCACGTCGACGTCCTCGACACCCTCGACCTCACCACCATCATCACCAACGCCTTCCACGGAAGCCTCGACCCCAACGACCTGCCACCCGCCCTCGCCGGCACCATCCTCCTCCAGCACCACGCCCAGCAGACCGACACCGACCCACCGGACCACGACACACTCGCCTGGCGGCGATGGTGGCGCCGACTCGGCACCACCTACATCCAAGGCACCCCGCCTCCACCTGAAACCCACAGCAGCCTCCAAACCTGGCCCCCCACCCTCACCACCGGCACCGTCCGCCGCCGCCAGCTCCACCTCGAACTCACCGGCCACACCGGCGGGATAAGGGCGGTTGAGGCGTTCACCGCGCCCGACGGCACCCCCCGCCTCGCCACCGTCGGCAACGACCGAACGGTGCGAGTCTGGGACCCCACCACCGGGACACAGGCCGGTGAGCCCCTCGTCGACCACACCGGCTGGGTGAATACGGTGACGGCGTTCACCGCGCCCGACGGCACCCCCCGCCTCGCCACCACCGGCCTGGTCGCGCCGGTAAGGATCTGGAACCCCGCCACCGGTATCCAGGACGGCCCACCCTTCACCGGCGACACCGGCGGGATAAGGGCGGTGGCGGCATTCACCGCGCCCGACGGCACCCCCCGCCTCGCCACCGTCGGCAACGGCAGGACGATGCGGATCTGGGACCCCACCACCGGCACCCAAGTCGTGGAGTTCCTCACCGGCCACACCAACGGGGTGATGGCGTTCACCGCGCCCGACGGCACCCCCCGCCTGGCCACCGCCGCCAGCGACGGGACGATGCGGATCTGGGACCCCACCACCGGCACCCAAGTCGTGGAGTTCCTCACCGGCCACACCGGCGAGGTGGCGGCGGTGGCGGCGTTCACCGCGCCCGACGGCACCCCCCGCCTGGCCACCGCCGGCATCGACGGGACGATGCGGATCTGGGACCCCACCACCCATGCCCAGGTCGGCGAGCCCCTGGCCGGCCACACCGGCAGGGTGTATGCGATGACGGCGTTCACCGCACCCGACGGCACTCCCCGCCTGGCCACCACCAGCAACGAAGAGACAGTGCGGATCTGGGACCCCGCCACCGGCACCCAGGACGTGGAGTTCCTGACCGGCCATTTCGGCTGGGTGAGAATGGCAACCTTCACCGCGCCCGACGGCACCCCCCGCCTGGCCACCGCCGGCGAGGACCAGACGGTACGGGTCTGGGGCCCCGCCACCATTACCCGGGTCGGCGAGCCGTACGTCGGCCATACCGGCACGGTGAGGGCGGTGGCGGCGTTCACCGCGCCCGATGGCACTCCCCGCCTGGCCACGGCCGGCGAGGACCAGACGGTGCGGGTCTGGGACCCCGCCACCGGCACCCAGGACGGCGAATCCCTGATCGGCCACACCAGCGATGTGACTGCTGTGGCGGCGTTCACCGCGCCCGACGGCACCCCCCGCCTCGCCACCACCAGCAACGACCAGACGGTGCGGATCTGGAACCCCGCCACCGGCACCCAGGACGGCGAGCCCCTCGCCAGATCCACCGGCTGGACGACGCCGGTGGCGGCGTTCACCGCACCCGACGGCACCCCCCGCCTCGCCACCACCACCCACAGCGAAGCAGTGCGGATCTGGAATCCTGCCACCCACGCCCCGGAAGGCTTGGCACTCAAAGGCCACACGAGGTTCATAACGGCGATTGCGGCGTTCACCGCACCTGACGGCACCCCCCGCCTCGCCACCACCAGCGACGACCGGACAGTTCGAGTCTGGGACCCTGCTACCGACACCCAAGTCGGCCAGCCCTTGACCGGCCACACCGGCAGGGTGAACGCGGTGGCGGCGTTCACCGCGCCCGACGGCACCACCCGCCTCGCCACCACCGCCAGCGACGACCGGGCGGTGCGGATCTGGAACCCTGCCACCGGCGCCCAGGTCGGTGAGCACCTGACCGGCCACACCGGCAGGGTGAACGCGGTGGCGGCGTTCACCGCGCCCGACGGCACCACCCGCCTCGCCACCGCCGGCGACGACCAAACGGTGCGGATCTGGAACCCCGCTAACACAGCAGCACACACGCTGCCTCTGGCAGACCGGGTCCACACACTCACGGAACTCCGCGGACTGCTCATCGCAGGAACCGACTCGGGCTACCTCGCGATCGACATATCGTCCGTACCCATCGACATAGCATGATCGCCAGGACAGCTCCTAGTGTCCTGAGTCGGAGATTCGGTGGCAGTAGGCAGCGACCTTGTCGAGGATTTCGTCGGCGGTCTTGGTCCAGATGAACGGTCTGGGGTGGT